>JAHHRW010000001.1 GCA_020025575.1 Oscillospiraceae bacterium
GCGACGGACTGTTAATCCGCAGGTCGTTGGTTCAAGTCCAACAGGGGGAGCCATTATTGGATATTAAAACTATCCAGCCGAAAAGTCCTAAAGCCCAACCGGTTTTAGGACTTTTTTGCATAACTTGTTATTAATAATAGAATATATAAGGTTAAAAGCGAGAAGTTCAGGAAAATGAACTGAACATCCACGTAATATGGGCAGACAAAGGAATTATAATCTCCTTTGTCTGCCCTATTTTTGCGTGGAATGCACCCTAATTTCTGAAAAACCCCTATCGTATAGCTTGGTAGAACAGTAATGATTTCTGATACGATTGTTTTATCGTACAGGCCTTATAGAAATAATCCAGTAGAGTGTATTGGATTTCATCAAACGTACGAAACATTTTTCAGATATTTTAATAATATTTGAAACCCTCGCGTTTTAATATCGGGTAGAAAGATATTGAAACTTATCAGGTTAACATCTATCCAATCTCTACAGAGCCCTCCATGCCGACAGAATCCGGGTCTGTTCCTTTGGAAACAGGGTCTCAGGAACGTCCAGATGAATGGTACATTTCTCGGGCTCGGGAGGTACTTAGGCTTGTCCATCGGGACGAACCTGATGCCACGAAAATAGAAGTCATCCGGCAGAAAAATCTCTGGTGAGTCGGGACGAGGTGGAGGTGTTCTGGAAACAGGAGAATCATGCTGGCCCCTCTGTAAAATTTGATGCACAGAATGGCTATCTTATTGGGGTAACCTCTTTTAGCGATCCCAATATGGACGGTCCGATCATGTCTGATGAGGAAGTGCTTGGTATCGCAGAAGCTTTTTATAATAGTCTCCCATATGCACAGGGTTATGCTTTCCGGCATGTAGAAAAGATCTGTGATACGGCCTGGGTGTATTATTTTGACCGGCCTATTACTGTGGAAGTTGGGAACGAAAGCCTGTCCCTGCAAAGCGACTATGAGCAGGTTCGAATCACCGTAAATCCCAGTACTGGTGCATTTGAATCATCTAACTGCTTCTATGTACCGTTATTGGACGATCACGAACCGGACGAATTGCCGCTGACCAAAGAACAGGCTATGGAAATTGTCGATCAGTCTAATTATCTTTTCGCACCTGCGGATTCCTACGAGCTGGGGTCCAGAATTGGTATTTGTCTGCCGCATCTGTATGGTATGGCACCTAATGCTGAAAACTTGAATTATCCATATGTCGATGTAACACGCTTGGCTTGGATCCTAACATTTCGGGATTCTGCTGATGCAGATAAAATGTTTGTCGCTGAAACAGAGATTTGTGTAGATCTTTACACCGGAGAGATACTTTCTATGGATATGAGCAGATGATGCTACGAAGGTGCATTAGACCGATTTATTTTGATTGAGAATAGTCAGTTGAAAATCATAACAAATATCATTCTCTTATTCAATATCCTCAATGGTTCGTCTGGATACTTCGTTCAATGCAGACAGCACACGATAGATAAAGCGGTTTCTTGACAAAATTCTTTTTATTTCAGTTCTAAGGATTTTTGAGGTTATCATCCATGAACCCTTATAATTTAGCCCTCTGGCACTTCGTTGATGGCTTTGAGGATTGTATTCATTTTAGTCAAAATCTCAACGATTGTCTTTCAGGACATTAGACAAAATACCCCCTGATGTAGGATAACCACATTGCTACATCAGGGGGTATCGTTATGCCTAAATGAACCTAACGAATGTTCAAGAACTTTTTCCTGAACTTCGGTCAATGCACGCAGCCGGAAAACGCGCTCGAGAATTTTCAGTCATAATTTAGCTTTTATCAAACCCAGATCTTGTAATGAAAGAAGGTGCAACACCATAATTCTTTTTAAAGGCATGCGAAAAAGCTACTTCATCTGCATATCCGATTTTTTGCGCCGCTTCGATAAGTGTGGACTTGTGCTTAAGCATGGTTAAAGCAATATTGAACCGGTATTTTTTAATATATTGATAAGGTGTAATGTTCATGCTGCTTTTGAAAAGTCGTATAAAATAGTTCTTTTCAAGGTTTGTTAGTTCAAGAAGTGTTTCTAATGAGATGTCCTTGTCATAATTCTTATGGATATAGTCCAGAACTCGATTTATTCTGGGATCTTCTATTCTTGAGATTGGATAATCACAGTTAATCAGGTATAACAAGTTGTTGAGGTATGACTCTACTAGATCGCTATACGCATTCCGCTCCAGGGATGGGTAAGTCTGATGCGCTTCAGCCAGACGGCATAATATCTTGGCAGCCTCACCAATCAAAGGATTCGCATTGGGATCAATCTGAATCAATGTGTCCATTTTGATTGCGGGAAGTGTAAAAAAATCGAAGAAAGAATGGTCAACTTCCGTATCCTCTTTTAGGATTAATTCAAACTTCAAATTCTGTGGGAGAAGGTAAATATTTCCTGCCTGTAGCTCATATGGGACATTATCCAATAATACAGAGACATGCCCCCGATGAATCCAATAAATTCGATTGATTCCAATTGTTTTCAAGTACCAGTCATTACTCTTCACACATCGACCGTAATGATAAGTGTTTAGATAGTCAAATAGCATAGCTCATTCTCCTGAGGATAATCGATATGAGATATTATACACTTTTTTGAAGTGACTTCAAGGGGAAAGCTTATTTTGGACAAGTTTAGGCTTATTATAATCATTCAAAATAAAACTGTACAATTATATAATGACTCCTGATAAGATACAAAATCAACAAAAATTGTGAATATGATCTGGAAATAATAGGTTATTTTTAAGGAGTGTGATCTTTCGTGGCTCAGATTGATGAAATTAAAGATCAAATCTGTGATGTGTGTCACAAGACGTGGCAGCTGGGGTGGGTTGCTGCAAATGACGGTAATGTTTCTGCGTTGTTGGATGATGGTACCATTCTCGCCACGCCTACCGGAATGAGCAAGTCCTTCATTACCCCTGATAAGCTGATTCGGATTGACCGCCAAGGGAATGTTCTGGAGGCGGCAGAAGGTCTGCGTCCGTCCAGCGAAATCAAAATGCATCTGCGTTGCTATGATAAGCGGCCGGATGTCCGCAGTGTCATTCACGCCCATCCCCCAGCCGCAACCGGGTTTGCCGTTGCACATAAAAACATGGATATGTACAACATGATCGAGGATGTTGCAGTGATCGGGTCTGTGCCTCTTACCCCATATGGCACCCCCTCCACCATTGAAGTTCCCAATGCCATCGAGCCGTATCTCGACGAGCATGATGTTATGCTCCTGGAGAACCATGGTGCACTGGCAGTTGGCAGCGATGTGATCACTGCATTCTATCGCATGGAGAGTCTGGAACTGTGGGCTAAGATCACCATCAACGCTGTAATTTTGGGCGGCAGCATTGATATCAGCCGGTCTAACATTCAAAAACTCATTGATCTGAGAGGATACTATCGAGTTACCGGAAGACACCCTGGCTATAAGGTATTTGATCCTGATGATCCCATTCTCCACAAGAAAGAGGAGTAATCCAATGCGCAAGGGAACCCTTCAGCAGAAATCGCCTGAGCATGGTAACATGACAATGGGTCAACACGATCAATTCTATGAACAGATATGGATGCTGATCTTGTGATGGCGACCGGTGCAACCATCTTTTTGGCCGATACTTTTTCCAGAAGGGTTTTGTTTAACGAATATAATAAAGTTAAAGGAGTTTACGAATATGGCAGAAAGCAGACTGATTGGACGTTATCCCGCAATCGGTATTCGACCGGTGATTGACGCCCGCCGGGGACCTATGAAACTTCGCGACAGCCTAGAAGACCAGACTATGGGCATGGCGCTGGCGGCAAAGAAACTTTTTGAAGAAAACCTTTGGTATTCCAATGGCGAGCCTGTGAAGGTTGTTGTGGCTGATTCCACCATTGGCCGCTATCCTGAGAATGCCGCCTGTGCTGATCAGTTTAAGAGAGAAAATGTTGCAATTACACTGACCGTGACTCCATGCTGGTGCTATGGTTCCGAGACGATGGACTCTGACCCTATGACCATCAAGGGCGTATGGGGGTTCAATGGTACTGAGCGTCCCGGCGCAGTTTATCTGGCCTCTGTTTTGGCAACCCACGCACAGAAGGGATTGCCTGCCTTTGGTATCTATGGTCATGAGGTTCAAAATCGTGATGAAGTGGATCAGATTCCTGAAGATGTAAAGGAAAAACTGCTGCGATTTGGCAGGGCAGCTGTTGCAGTTGCATCCATGCGTGGTCAGTCCTATCTTCAGATTGGTTCCATATGCATGGGCATCGGGGGTTCCATCATTGATTCCAAGTTCATGGAGCAGTATCTGGGTCTGCATGTGGAATCTATTGATGAGGTTGAGATCCTTCGTCGTATGGAGGAGGGAATCTACGACCACGAAGAGTTTGAGAGAGCTCTGGCATGGGCTAAGGCACATTGCAAGATGGGTCGGGATGACAACCCTGATTTTGTTCGTTTTACCGATGAGGAGAAGGAAAAGCAGTTTGAGTTTACCATCAAGATGTACTGTATCATCAAAGACCTGTACAACGGCAACAAAAATCTCCCCGAGGGTTTCGAAGAAGAAATGCTCGGACATAACGCAATTGCCGGTGGCTTCCAGGGGCAGCGTCAGTGGACCGACCACTGGCCAAACTGCGATTATCCCGAGGCTATTCTAAACTCTACCTTTGATCACAATGGTCCCCGTGAGCCCTACATCATGGCAACTGAGAACGATGTGCTGAATGGTCTGGGGATGCTGTTTATGAAGCTGCTGACCGGCAGAGCGCAGATTTTTGCGGATGTACGTACTTATTGGTCTGCTGAGGCTACCAAGCGTGCCACCGGCTATGATCTCGAGGGAAAAGCACTGGAAAATGGTGGTCTGATTCACCTGCTGAACTCCGGTGCAGCCTGCTTGGATGCCTGTGGTGAATGCCGCGATGAGAATGGCAATCCTGTGATGAAGAAGTGGTGGGAAGTCACAGATGCGGACGTTGAGAAGATGACTGCAGCCACCGACTGGTGCGAAGCAGGGTTCGACAACTTCCGCGGCGGCGGATTCTCCAGCCACTATGTGACCCGTGCCGAGATGCCTGTAACCATGATTCGTCTGAATCTGGTCGACGGTCTAGGTCCGGTCCTGCAGATTGCGGAAGGTTGGACAGTAAAACTGCCCGATGACGTCAGTGACACCTTGATGGAGCGTACCAATCCTACCTGGCCATGCACCTGGTTCACACCTCGATGCGATGGCAAGGAAGGCAGCCCCTTCAAGACCGCCTATGAGGTTATGCGCAACTGGGGCGCAAATCATGGCGCTATATCTTATGGTCATGTGGGTGCTGATTTAATCACCATGTGCTCTATGCTCCGCATTCCTGTCTGTATGCATAATGTTCCTGCAGAAGATATTTTCCGTCCGGCAGCTTGGAATGCCTTCGGCATGGATAAAGAGGGACAGGACTACAGAGCCTGCGCGAACTATGGCCCCATGTACAAATAATTATACAAACTTCAATTGGGGGCACTCTTTCGGGGGTGTCTCCCTTTTTTAAAGGAGAAAGACATGAATTATTACCTTGCAATAGACATTGGTGCCTCATCTGGGCGGCATATTTTGGGTCATGTGGAAAATGGAAACATGATTCTGGAGGAAGTCTTTCGCTTTGATAATCTTCAGATTAGGAAGAACGGCCATGACTGTTGGGATATGGACAATCTTTGGAGAGGGATTCTGGGCGGTCTAAAGACCTGTAAGAAAATAGGGAAAATCCCTGCCACCATTGGCATCGATACATGGGGAGTGGATTTTGTTCTGCTGGATCAAGAAGATCAGATAATTGGCGATGCAGTTGCCTATCGGGATAATCGGACAGATGGGATGGATAAACTGGTAGAGTGTAAAATCTCTCCAGCTGAGCTCTACGCCAGAACCGGCATTCAGAAAGCATCCTACAATACCATCTACCAGCTTATGGCTCTGCAGCAGGAACACCCGGAGCAGCTGCAAAAAGCGGAATACCTTCTAATGTCTCCTGACTACTGGAATTTTAGACTTACGGGCATCAAAACCAATGAATATACCATTGCAACCACGACCAATCTGATCAATGCAAGGCAGAAGACATGGGAAAAGGCAATCATTGCATCACTCGGTTTGCCGGTACATATTTTTCATGATGTGTCTATGCCTGGAACGGTAATCGGAAAACTCTCCCAAAAGATTGCTGATGAGGTGGGGTTTCAATCTGATGTGATTATGCCGGCAACACACGATACTGGTTCTGCCTTCTTGGCAATCCCAGCGGTGGATGACAACGCTGTCTATATTTCAAGTGGCACGTGGAGCTTATTGGGTGTAGAAAATATGGAGCCCATCACCAGTGAGCAGAGCCGTCTGCAGAACTTTGCAAATGAGGGCGGTGCCTGGGGACGATATCGTTATCTGCGTAACCTCATGGGTCTTTGGATGATTCAGTCCATCCGGAGGGAACTGAACGGTGTTACCTATGTCCAAGGAAAAGAGAATCGGGTTAGGGCGCAGAAACAGTGGAGTTTCCCAGATCTGATTGCCGAGGCAAAAGGGGCACAGAATTTTGAGAGCTGGGTGGATATTAACGACCCGCGTTTCATGGCTCCGGAGAGCATGATGTCTGCGGTTAAGGAATATTGCTTGGATACCAAACAGAAAGTGCCTGAAACCATTGGTGAAATCATGCAGTGTGTTTATCTGAGCCTTTCCAAATGCTATGCAAGAGAAATTGAAAACCTTCAGGAACTGACAGGTAGGCAGTATACCAGCATCAATATTGTTGGGGGTGGCTGTCAAGATAGCTATTTGAATCAATGCACCGCAGTCGCTACTGGGCTCACCGTCTATGCAGGTCCCGTTGAAGGTACAGCCATTGGAAACCTGATTGTTCAGATGGTTGCTGCTGGAGAATACAGGGATTTAGCGCAGGCAAGGAAGGCGGTCAGCAGAAGTTTTGATGTTACGAGAGTGTGATTCATTTTAAGGATCATGATTGGGACTTGCTGCCAATCGTCAAACGGCAGCAAGTCTTTTGCGTAATTTCGACAATCTTGACTGTATGTACTAAAAATGCTAAAATCTTTACGTATTTCATCACAACAAAAGGGGTAAAAAGACATGGCAAAACACGGTCGAAAAAAACTGAGTATGGAAATCAGTTCCCTGACGATCATTACATCCCTTGGCTCGGTTTTGATTCTTGGACTTACCGTTGTCTTCATGTTCATGTTCTTGTTCTCAAGACAGGCGAAAAGCGATATGGAGTATTACATAGATAATACACTTCAGCAATTTGATGACAAAATACAATATATTAAGGATGGCGCCATCTCCATCCGGCATAACAATATCGTAGACGGGTTTTTTAACAAAAATCATTTTGATCGGGAACAGGCGGAGACGCAGTTGACCTATTGCCTGAATCTATTTTCCCCTCGCAACATGGTAAATGAGGGAACGCCGTTCGTTGTACATGCTTACATATTTAATAATCGGCAGAACAGTATCAGAAGTAGTTATTATCCAGAAACCTTGGCCGCTGCGGAGAAGACAGATGTATATTTCAGAAATCTTGAGCAGAAATTTGTTGAAAGCGGAAAGCAGTACCAGATTTATCGTGGAGAGCGCAGCACGGAACTGTGTTTTCAGATACTGAATAGAGAAATGAAAAAAATGGGTACGTGCATTGTATCCATTCAGAATAAAGCAATCGAAGACTTGTTTTCGGGCGTACAGAAATATGAGGACAGCTGCTGGCTGGTCACGGACTGTGACGGTCAGAGAATTGCAGCCGGCGGTGGGGAGCAGGCAATTACAGATCTTTCTGCCATATCCAACAGCACCGGTGGAGCGGTTCGTCTGGATGGGGTTATGTCCTTCTTTACCAGAGAACTGAGCGGCTTTGGTCTGCGCTCTTCCATTGCGATAGGAAAAAGTAATCTATATGCTGTGCTCAATCCAACGATGATATCTTTTGTTTTCGTTTTAATTGTTGTTTTAATAGTGGATACGACATTGGTTCTCAGTATGAGTTATCGCATGACAAAACCGCTTAAGGAAATGGCAGAAGAAATCAGTTCCTACGGACACGAAAGTCTTACAATGCACATGTCGGATTTTCCAATTGAAGAATTTCATAGCATCAGTGTGGTCTTTAATGACATGGTGGACAGAATAAATCATCTGGTAACACAGATTTATGAGAAGGAACTTCTGGCAACCAGAGCACAGGTGAAATTTCTTCAATCGCAGATTAATCCTCATTTTCAGTTCAATATTCTGGCTATGTTTAGTCTCAGGGCCAAAATGACAGGGGATGAAGAGCTATATCAGGGATTGCGTGCATTCTCAAAGTTAATGCAGGGTAAGATTTTTAGAGAAAAAGAAATTAAGATTCGGCTATCGGAAGAAATGGAGTTGGTTAAATTTTATCTGTACCTCCAGTCAAGCCGTTTTGGAGATAAGATAACCTATGAAATTGTATACGGAGATCCAAAGGTTGAGAATTATCGGATTCCCAGGTTGTTGATTGAACCCCTGGTAGAGAACGCGGTTTCCCATGGGTTGGAGCCGAAAAGTGGTGCGGGTCATATCCGTATAGAGGTATTTGAAGAAAACTGTCAGTTACACATCATTGTTCAGGACGATGGCATTGGATTTTCTCAGCCGGATGATATGGAAAGTCCGAGTCTGGAAAAAACTGGTCATACCTCTACCGGCATTGCAAACACCAGGCGTTTTTTGGATATTTTATATGGAGAAAACCATAAAATGACAATTCACGGTGCTCATGGAAAGGGAACCAGGGTCGAGATCATTATCCCAGTTGAAGGGGGAACTGAAAATGTGGAAAGTAATTGCGGCAGATGATGAGACATATATAAGGGAAGCGATTAAACGCATGATGCCCTGGCAAGAGTTTGACTGTGAACTCCAAAATGTCGTTTGTGATGGGCAAGAGCTTATAGAGGAAATAGAAAATGCGCACCCTGATATTGTCATCACAGATATTAAGATGCCACGGGTGGATGGTCTGGAGGCTTGTAAATACATTAGTGAGCATTGCCCGGAGGCAGAAGTGATTGTGCTAAGTGCCTACTCAGATTTTGCGTATGCAAGAACGGCTATGCGGTATGGAGTCAGTGACTATGTTTTAAAAATTGAGCTAATTGAAGACCTCCCAAAGTCGATTGAAAAGGCGGTTAGAAATCTGGAGAAACAGAGGGCGGAAATTCTGGACGAGTTTGAGAGAAATCCGGGAGAGTCTGAATCCAGTGATTTGTACCAGGCTATGGTGCGGTATGTTGAGGCGAATTATAGAAAAAACTTTTCTCTTGCTGATTTGGCAGAGGAGCTGCATGCAAATCAAAGTTATTTAAGCCGCCTTTATAAGAGCTGCAGCGGTGTCAATTTGTTTGACGACATATTGAAAAGAAGAATCGCAAAGTC
Organism: Oscillospiraceae bacterium; assembly: GCA_020025575.1. Taxonomy (GTDB): domain Bacteria; phylum Bacillota; class Clostridia; order Oscillospirales; family Oscillospiraceae; genus Faecousia. The sequence continues at coordinate 9,482 of JAHHRW010000001.1, forward strand.
AAAGGTATGCCTGTATACGACAGATTGGAAGGTACACGAAATTGCGGCCTATGTTGGATTTGAAGATGCTGGCTACTTCTCCAGAGTGTTTAAAAAGCAGACCGGAATGTCACCGAAGGAATTCAGAAATACCAGAGGCGAATGATATGAAACGACTTCTAGCAATATGTATTTGCATCTTGATGGTTCTGTCAGGATGCAGCACCCAGCCTAAAGAGAAAGTAGAAATCACGCTTATTCACGGATGGGGGAGCACAGAAGAGGATCATGTAGCAATGCGGGAGATCTATCAGGATTTTGAAAAGGCAAATCCCCAAATTCACATAAACCTCATTTCTTTGCCAACAATGGAGGCTGTTTCCCGAAAGGTGGAGGATTCCATCATGGTTGGCGATATCCCTGATATTGTTTTTCTGGCAGGGCACAGCCGCTATTCCATATATCAATATATGGTGGAGCACAATTATGCGTTGGATTTAATGCCATATATAGATGCTGATCCGGAATTTAGGCGTTGTATCCCAAACGCGATGCTAAAATACTGGACTACGGAAAATAACCAAATCTACACCCTTTCTGATGTGATGATGATTGGAGGCGGCTACTGGTATAACCGTGAGATATTTGATGCAGCTGGGATTAAGAGCATACCGAAAACCTGGTCGGAGTTTGAAATTGCCTGCAAGAAAATAGGTCAATGGGCAGTAGACGAGAATCATGATGTTCAGCCAATGCAGCTGTCTTCAGAAGGATATCTCTATTTCCTGAGCCACATCCTGACCCAGAAGGGCATGGATTTCAGCAATGGAAAAGCCCATATTGACCAGGCAAAAATGCGGGAGACTTTGGATTTTCTCGAGAAAATACATCGTATTTCTTCAAATCAAAAGGATATTAATGGAGCATATAATTACCGGGATGAAACCAGTTTGTTTAATGAGGAAAAGCTGGCGATTTGTGTGAACGGTGTATGGGGCGCCTCGATGATCCTGCCGGAGATTGATGCAGACTATGCTTTGTTTCCATCTGGAGAAGATGGACTTTGCTGCGAAAGTGCTGCCGTTGGATATGTTTTGGGGAATACGGGAGATCCTGAGAAACAGGAGGCAAGTGTGAAATTCCTCAAATATATTTTGAGTGAAGAAGTGCAGAGAAGAATACTGCTCAGTACACAGCAGTTACCGGCAAATCCAAATATTGACATTGAGGATTATGCCGATAAGATGCCAAGATTTTGCAGGGCTGTTGCTACAGCGCAGAAAGCAAGATTTAAGCTGGAGATTCCCCAGCAGCTTTGGAGCGAACAGCAGCTCGATGTTTTTGAAAATCATATCATGGAGGTGCTGTCCGGGCAGATGCAGAAACAGACACTGATCGATATGATTAGATAAGTGAAGATGATGCCGGAATATTGACTGGAGAACCTATGATTGGAGTAGGTTCTCCTTTTTTTACGGAAAGAAATTTGGAAAGTGGCCCTTGTGATTTATAACTAAAAGAATTATGGCGTATTGTGCAAATACACAAAAACAAGAATTATAGACAGTGATGTATTGTGCAAAAGTAAATATAGTCACAGAAATGGGTAAATAGAGAACATGTCAATTTGCTAAGATATTGGGTAAAATAATGCTATCAGTTTGGTACAACCAAACAAAAAATTTAGGAGGGAAATGAAATGAAGAAGATCATTGCTTTGTTCCTTGCACTGGTGATGGCCTTTGGCATGGTGGCCTGCGGAGGCAGCAACGGGTCAAAGGGGGAAACGTCCGCACCTGGAGCAGAGACTCAGACAAATGCGCCCGTTACTGACGCAAAGGGAGATGCAGAGGTTCTGGAGTTCTACCACGGTTATTATCATGAAGAGTCCGAGTGGCCCGCAGCTAAGGTCATGCGTGACATCTATGATGAGTTTGTCGCTGCACATGCAGATGGTCCTGTTGTTTTCAAGCCTATTGCTGTTGAAAATAGAGCAGAAATTGTCAGCGCACAGGTCGCCGGCGGCAGCTTCCCTGACATGGTCGATATGGATGGCACCATTCCTCAGGCAGCGCTGAGCCAGAAACTGATTTTGGATCTGAAACCCTATATTGATGAAAATGGCCTGCAGGAGGCTGTTGGTCTAAACTACACCCAGAATGTGATTGACGGTGGTATCTACACAGTTCACGATCAGATTGAGACTCGTGGCCTGTGGGTAAATATGGATGTCCTGGAGAAGGCTGGCGTGACCGCCGATGATCTCAAGAACTGGGATTCCTTCACCGCTGCTATGGGTAAGGTTACTGCTGTTGGCGGTGACATTTATGGATACGCTGCAGGTCAGGGTTCCCTGAAGATGATGTATGCCTACCTGGCATCTACGGAAGAAGGTCGCGCAATTCTCGCAACTCCAATCGACACCAATGTGATTGACTCCGAGACCTTTGCTACTGCATTCAAGACCATTGCTAAGATGGATCAGGTTAACGGCTCTCAGTACACCACTCCCGATGTTGGCAACCTGATGGCTGACTTCAACCAGAATGGTAAGGCTGCTGTTCTTTCTAACGGTGTTTGGAATGCCTCTGGCATTGCTCCTGAGCTGACTGAAAAGATCCATCCTGTCGTATTCCCCGGCAATGTTGCTATGGCTACCGCCGGCACTGGCCTGTCCATCGCCAGTGGTATGAGCGAAGAGAGGACTGCTCTGGCTCTGGAGTTCCTGAAGTACATGACCAGCCCTGAAGTTCAGACTAAGATTTTCCTGGGTGTTCAGGCGAATCCCTGCAACACGACTCTGGATCTGAATGCACTGGCTAAGGAATCCGGTGATCCCATCGTTATGAAACTGGCTGAGGCATGCTCCCAGTGCAACGGCGCTGAGACGGTCGTAAGTGATGTCTCCTACAAATGGGGCGGCGATGTTGGCAATGCCATCACCAATGCTCTGATGGAGTGCGCAAATGCTGGTACTGACATCGACGCACGTTTCGAGCAGCTGCAGAAGGAACTGATCGCCCTGATCGGCTAATTCGAACACTGGCATGATTCACGGAGGAGGCGATTTGCACGCCTCCTCCTTTTTCAAGGAGGCCAAAATGAAAAAACAAAATAAAAAAGCCACTCCCAGAAGAGGAAAACTGGGCATGGATCGTAAGATCTTTATCGTCCTTTTTCTGGCTCCTACCCTGATTGCGTTCTGCACCTTCTATCTGTATCCTTTAGTAACGGTGTTTTTTACCTCTTTCTGTAAGTGGGATTACACGAACATAACCAAGCCAGAATTCTGGGACTGGGACCAGCTCTTCAACAACTATAAATATATTTTTGAAACCTATCCCTATTTTTGGGAAGCTTTGCGCAACTCTACTGTGTGGGCTCTGCTGGGTGTTTTCTTCCAGATTCCTGTTGCAACACTTATAGCGCTCGCATTCTCCAGAAAAGTACGCGGTGTAAAGGTTATTCGAAATATCTATATTATTCCCTGTATGATTTCCTCCGCAGCCCTAGGTATGATCTTTCTCCAGCTGTACAGCCCGCTTTATGGTGTTGTCAATCCTGTGATATCCCTGTTTAAGCCTGGGTATTCTGAAAATATTTTGCTGCAAAAGGGCACTGCATTCTGGGCAATGACTGCTGCCTACATCTTCTTCACCGGCACAACAACGCTCATGATCTTAGGAAACATCATGGCTGTGTCCGAAGAAGTCCGCGAGGCTGCAACACTGGATGGTGCCAGTGGCCTGAAACAGGACTTCTACATCACATTACCCATGATCAAGAATACGCTAAAGACTGTTTCCATCTTGGCAGCTACCTCTGGTTTCCTGCTCTATAATGAGGTCTTCTTTTTGACCAGAGGCGCAGCTGGAACTTACTCTATCAGCTATGTGATTCGTGAACTGGCAATCACCAGCCCAAGAACGCAGTTTGGTCGTGCCAACTCTGTAGCTTTTATTCAGATCATTGCTGGTATGCTGATTATCCTGTTCGTTAATTTGGTTTACGAGCTTCCCAGCTTGTGGAAGAGAATGGTAGGTGGTTCCAAATGAAAAAAAGTAAATTACAAGGCTTGCGCCAGCTGCCTGTAGGTACTCGAATCGTTACGATCTTTTGCCTTGCATGGGCACTTCTCGTTGCACTGCTTCCGATTGTCTGGTTGTTTATTTCCAGCTTGAAGTCCGATCCTCTTGCACGTCCTGGTTTCCAGCTCCCTGAGTCTATCTGCCTTGACGGTTACATTTCTACATTCCGAGATCTGCATGTTATGCGTTATTTCGGCAACAGCATGTTTATTGCAATTGTCTCAGTCACCATCAGCATTGTCATGATTTCTATGTCTGCTTATGTTGTCGCAAGAATGAACTTTAAGGGCAAAGGTCTTGTGAATATGATGCTGGCGACTACACTGTTTATTCCGCCCACGGCTCTGACTTACCCGGTTTACAACCTTATCAACCGTCTTGGAATTTACAATACCCGTGCAGCGCTGATTCTGATCTATGCATGCAGTGGCATTGCCATCAGCTTCTTTGTGATAAAGAACTACTATGACCATGTCCCTGTAGAACTAGAGGATGCAGCCAGAATTGATGGCTGTAATCACATTCAGACCTTCTGGCATGTGATTTTTCCCATTGCTCGCCCCGGCATTATGACTGCTGCCGTGCTGGCATTTCTTAATAACTGGAATGAGTACTATTGGGCATCTCTGGTCATTATTGACCGTGATAAGTTGACTGTGCCGGCACTGCTGTCCACCTTTACAACTTCTTTCCGTACGAACTATAACGGACTGTTCTCTGCAATGGTGGTCATCATCTTGCCCCCCATTCTGCTTTACTGCTGCTTTAACAAATTCTTCATCGAGGCACTGTCCGGCGGTGCTGTGAAAGGATAATCTATATGAACAAACAATTACAAGAAAGAGCCGAGCGTGTCCGTTGGTATATGGGCGACCGCTTTGGTATGTTTATTCACTGGGGTGTCTATTCCATTCTCGGAAGAGGCGAGTGGGTCCAGAGTATGGAACAGATTCCATCCGAAAAGTACACGCCTTATGCTAAGGAATTTAATCCTACTGCCTATGATCCCAGAGCTTGGGCCAGGATGGCAAAGCAGGCGGGTATGCGTTATGTGGTTTTGACTGCAAAACATCATGATGGGTTCTGCCTGTTTGATTCCAAATTGACGGACTATACCAGCATGACCTCCTGTGGCAGAGATTTGGTTCGGGAGTTCGTAGATGCTGTTCGTGCAGAGGGGTTGAAGGTTGGTCTTTATTATTCACTGATCGATTGGCATCACAAAGATTTCCCTAAGTACGATGACATCAACCATCCTATGCGAGGAAATCCCGCATACAAGGATGAGAAGATCGACTTTGACAATTATTTAAAGTTCATGCATGGCCAGATTAAGGAACTGGTAACCAACTATGGTAAGATCGATATACTGTGGTTTGATTACTCTTACGAAAACCTTCGGGGTGAGGCATGGAAGGCGACTGAGCTGGTTCGCATGGTTCGGAAATATCAACCCGATGTTATCATGGATAACCGCCTGGAGACCAGTGGTGAGGGCTTTGGAAGTATTATCAACGAGGTTCCAGAGGAGTTCTGTGGTGACTTTGCAAGTCCTGAGCAGATCATTCCCCCTGAAGGCATTCGGAATGTGCTGGGGCAGCCTGTTCCTTGGGAGCTTTGCACAACCATCAATAATAACTGGGGATATAATCCATCCGATCTCCTTTATAAAACTGCCCCCATGCTGATTCGTAAGTTGGTGGAGTGCGTCAGCAAGGGTGGAAACATGATTCTGAATATCGGTCCCGATGCCCGTGGTCGTGTAGATGCAAAGAGCCGCAAGGTTCTGGAAGAGATCGGTGCCTGGATGGAGCGCAACGGCGAAAGTATCTATGGCTGCGGTAATGCCAATCGTCCCAAGCCAGAATGGGGCTGGTATACCGCTAAGGACAATAAGATCTATGCCCACGTTCTGGAGGCTCCTATTGGACCTCTGGCACTAACTGGTATCAGCAAGGACGAGATTGCCTCGATTCATCGTCTTGCAGATGGGGCTGAGGTCAAGCAGGGGGATAGCTGGATCACGAAGTCATATGATCATATTCCCTTTGTAAGTTTCGGGGATTTGCCCCACTTCAGCTATCCTCTACCGGATCCAATTGATACGGTCCTTGAAATTACCCTGAAGGAGTCGCTAACATGAAACAAGTAACTGCAATTCTTCTGGGAGCGGGTCAGCGTGGTGAAGTCTACGCAAATTATGGCCTGTCTTTCCCCAATGAGCTGAAAATGGTTGGTGTGGCTGAGCCTCGTGAGGACCGCCGCAAAGCCTTTGCAGATCAGCACCAGATTGCCCCCGAAAATGCTGTCGCCGACTGGAAGGAACTGATGGACCGTCCAAAGTTTGCAGATTGTGTTTTCGTCTGCACACAGGATAGAATGCATTATGAGCCCGTTATGATTGCCCTTCAGAAGGGGTATGATGTCCTTTGCGAAAAGCCTATGAGCTATGATCGCAAGGAACTGATTGAAATGGGTGAGATGGCAAAGCGGCAGGGCAGAATGCTTAGCATCTGCCATGTTCTGCGGTACTCCCCCTTCTTTGTAAAGTTGAAGGAATTGATCGACAGCGGTGCAGTTGGTCAGCTGATCAATATCCAGCATATGGAGAGCGTCGGTTATTGGCATATGGCTCACAGCTTTGTCCGAGGAAACTGGAATAAATCTGAAGAGAGCTGCCCCATGATCCTGGCTAAGTGCTGCCATGATGTGGATATTCTGACCTATCTGGCAGGCAGCAAGTGCGTTAAGGTTTCCAGTTTCGGTGACCTCAGCCACTTTAATCCTGCACATCGTCCTGAGGGCGCACCTGACCGCTGTCTGGATGGTTGTCCGCACCGTGATACCTGCCCATATTATGCACCTAGATTCTATCTGGAGCATCCCAAGGCCATTACTGACGGATTCCGGAAGGTTGTCAGTCTGGATACCTCCAATGAGGCTGTGTTGAAGGCCTTGGAAACCAGCCCATATGGCCGCTGCGTCTATGCCTGCGGCAATGATGTTGTGGATAATCAGCTGGTGAACATGGAGTTTGAGAATGGAGTTCGCGCCTCTCTTACTATGAGTGCTTTTGGTGAGAACTGTGAGCGCATCATCAATGTTATGGGCAGTCGTGGTCAGATTAAGGGTGACATGGAGAGCAATACTCTGGAGGTCTATGATTTTGCCTCTGGACTAAAGAGCACGCTGGTTGTCCGAATCCCCGAAGGTGGATCTCACAGCGGCAGCGATGTTTCTATGATGCGTGAATTCGTGGAGCTTGTTGCAAATGGTGCAACCGACAGTAAGACTGGCGCAGCAGCTTCCGTTGAGAGTCATCTGGCTACCCTTGCTGCAGAGGAAAGCCGTCTGCAGGGTGGAATGCCCATTGATGTGGTTTCCTGGGCCAAACATAGATGATTTGCTTTTCCTCTTATATATGAAGTGGCTCCGGTGGATTTCCACCGGAGCCACTTTTGTGAATAAAAAAGAAGATATGAGAAAATAAGACAGGGGTTTTATACGCTTTTCTGATAAAGCGGTATAAATGCTCTCCTTAGAATCTTTGCCCCTACATAACCCAGCAAAGAATAATAAATCAAGATCCATAAGAATCCAAGACGCAAAAACAGGGCAGGGTTCATAAAGAAAAGAGCAAGCGGCAGCGCTTCCAGAATGGCAAGCGGCAGTGCAACTGGAAGTTGCCCCACACTAAGCAGCAGCGCATTCTTCAGCGTGATTTTCCATGACGTTTCAAATTGACTGATCAACGGGAAAACCAAAGCTATGACCATGCAGTCAACCATAATCACCGGGGCAATCAGCCAGTAAGCATTGCGGAAGATTCCGGTGGAGTTGTAAATCAGGGTAATATCAAAAATACCGGAACACAGCAGCAAGCATAAGGGAATCCAGATCCCGGTAGATTGTTTCCAATTTGCTGTAAAAGCATGGAAATATGTGATAAGAACCCCTTGTTCATTTTCGCTATCCATACGAAAGCATACTGTGTACATTGCGGTTGTAGCTGCACCAATTGTAATAATGGGTACACAAGAGAATATATAGACCAGATTTAATATTACGAGGTCTGCTGCCCGATTCATAAAGGAAAACACTTTTGAATCAGGTGAGAATATATTTTTCATTTCAGGACTCCTATGTTTTTGAATCGTTGTGCGGATGAGGGGATATATCTGCCATTTGCCGGATTATTTCCTTGATACAGTATAACATATTACACCGATATGTCTATCATAATATTCTTACAATGAGAAGACCACAAATGAAAAGTCAACCTCAATGAAAGCAAAGTAAATATCACAATACTTGCAAATAAGCCCCAGTATTATATGATGGTTCTGTTTATCTGATTGCTTTTGATGTGCATACTTATAAAGACTGCGGAATTGCGATTACAACATAATCCAGCTCCCGAAGTTCCTGCAGCAATGCCGCGGAGTCTTTTGGAAAATTCAGCACCAACAATACACCTACGTGCGCCTGAATGCCACTCTTTGCTTTTATGATATGCAATGAGATATCACGCGATTGGAATTCATCTGAAAACGAATTTAGGTATTTTGGATCAGAAAGCTCTAAGTAATATGTATCAGGTTGACTATTACGCATTTGCTTTACTATATTTATCAGCAGAGTTTCACGAACTTCAACTATGGATTATCCTCGGCACTGACTGTTATCATGCTTGTATTACTGCTGGTGGTATCCTTGCCTAGATTTATCAGTCAGGATAAGAAAGTGCATTATAATTAAGGGGGTAGTAGGATGAATGCAACTAAAATTAAAAAGTCTTTAATTACGCTGTTCTCAATTTTGCTTGCAATGGTTATGCTGGCACCCCTGATCTGGTTGATTGGTACAGCATTTTCAGAGCCTACGTTTAATATGACTTTCCTGCCGACCACAAAATTCACATTTGACAATATTAAATATGTTTGGAATGCAATACCCTTTAGTCAGTACTATATCAATACGTTGACGCTTGTTGTAGTTACGTTCTGCGTCCAATTTGTAACATCTACTATTGCAGCATATGCACTTGCGGTTATAGATTTTAAAGGAAAGACACTGATATTTGCAGTGATCTTTATGCAGATCATTATTCCCAATGATGTTCTTATTACACCGAACTACATGACATTGTCTGATATGGGACTCACCGATACGAAACTTGGTGTTATGTTACCGTTCTTTGGAAGTGCACTGGCTATTTTCCTGTTAAGACAACATTTTAAGAGTGTACCCAAGGCGCTTGCTGAAGCAGCGAGACTGGATGGTGCAACTACATGGCAGACAATTTGGCGCGTTTATATGCCGACTGCAAAACCTGCATATCTTTCCTTTGCGGTTATTTCTGTAAGTTATCATTGGAATAACTACCTCTGGCCACTGATCGTTACCAATTCTCCAAAGAATAGAACGTTAACTGTTGGTTTGGCTATTTTTGCAACATCCAAAGAAGCCAATATGCAGTGGGCAAATGTTTGTGCAGCTACTTTTATTATCATTCTACCGTTGCTGATTGCTTTCTTTATCTTGCAGAAACAGTTTATGGAGAGCTTTGTTGGGGCGGGTATCAAATAAGGAACAGTTCAAAAAAGTACATCTCGTATAGAAAGTGGGAATATAGACGGATTGCTGAACTGGTTTAAGAACGGGAAAATTCACATCAATATCCTTTGGTAGACGCCTAAAGCAATTCGTCTATATCCCATATAAGACCCCTGCGCAAAGGCTGTTGTGCGGAAAACTGGCTTTTCGCATTTCAGCTTTTTGCCTTTTTATACAAGGACAGGGGCAAAGTTTCACCTGACTGGAATCAAATATTTATGGAACATAGCTCATTATCTCTTAGTGTATCCGTGATTTGGTTGTTGGAACTTTTCAAAATGATTTAGGAGATGAAAATTATGAAATTAAGATTTCTTGGAAACGGCGCATGTTTTTATCCTGATATGCACAATACAAGCGCATATTTTGTACATAAAGATAGTCTCATCCTTCTTGATTGCGGTGAGACAGTGTACGAAAGGCTGTTAAAAAGAGAAAATCTAAATGAATATAAGAATATTTATGTTATTCTGACACATCTGCACGCCGATCATGTAGGCAGCCTTGGCTCTTTGCTGTCATATTGCAGATGTATCTTAAAACGGAGGATTACGATTGTTCATCCGGAACGAACAGTATGTAAATTATTGCAACTGCTCGGCATTGATGATGATTTCTATTATTATATAGATAAACTTACAGATGAAATCGAAGATCTTGCAGTTATTCCGTATAAGGTTTATCATGTGCCTAACATGAATTGTTACGGATACGAGATTGAGGGACCGGAAGGACATATCTATTATAGTGGAGACAGTGCAGAACTCCCAAACGAGATATTGGGAAAATTTCTGTGTGGTGAGATAGAGAGGATATACCAAGATACCTCGACACACAATTCAGCGAATCCTACCCATCTTTATGTGGGTAAACTTGAAACTGCGATACCTGAAAAAGAAAGATGCAGGGTTACGTGTATGCATCTGGACTGCGACTGCAGAAAAATGCTTCAGGAAAAAGGATTTCAAGTTGCAGAATAGGGGAGATGCAATTATGTTTCGTACGGACAGTTGGTTATGGCGTAAATTTTCTACAATTGCGGATATTTCCATCCTGAGTATATAGTTTGTGGTATGCAGCATACCAGTATTTACACTTGGGGCATCTGTAGTAGCGCTATATACGGTTACCCTAAAGTTGTCAGAACATGAAGAAGGACATATCGTGCGTGATTTTTTTAAGGCATTCAGAGATAACTTTCGTCAGGCAACTGCAATCTGGGGTATTATGTTTGTGATAGGTGTGGTACTTGGTGTTGACCTGTATGTTGTAAGAGGCAGCCAGGAAACGCCTGTTGTTATCTTAAATACCTTATTTTATATTTTCGGTTTTGTGTATCTAATGATCTTTAGCTATGTATTTCCTCTGCAAAGTAAGTTTGAGAATAAGGTAAAAGATACGTTTAAAAACGCTCTTACGGTGGGGATTGGAAACTTGCTGCCGTGGACAGTATTGCTGATGGGCATGAACATGATTCCAGTTGCACTTCTCTTTTTGCCGTTACAACTGTTTCTATATTTGCTGCCACTGATTGTCGGCTTTCTATTTGGCACAATCGCATTTATAAACAGTAAAATGCTGAATTGTGTATTTCAGAAGTATATAGAGAAAATAGAGGGGTTGAAAGTAAACGAAAAATCAGTCCACGGATTGTAAATCAATGATCCCATGTCAAGATACTGGTCGGATATACGCCCAGATATAGGTAATATTGCTGCATCACACAGCGGTAGGATGTTCTGGACTAAAGGGTTCCTTCCAGATGGCTTGAAGTTTGTTGCAGAAATCAGGACCCTTTTGACAATCATGTATCCAACGATGTGGTCATTATTCCTGAGTGAGTTCATACCTTGACATAAAAGAATCAGGGTGATATGATAACTTGTACTTAGATGAAAGGGGCAAAGATTCATGTATATGTATTACGTTTTCATGATATTAGAAGAAGCTTTGTCCTGTATGCACACCGTAAACATACCATCAGCATGAGTGCATATTAAGGCGCGGGCTTCGGCCTGCGCCTTTTCTGTGTTAGATAGGGAATAGAGGTAAACAGATTAGTATAACCAGGCAATAAACCAATTGAACGAGGAAATTTTTGCGATTTATCTTCTGAACGCATACCATGGGCTTGGCTATGCAATGATGAATGTACCACCAATGCACGCTGGGTGCTGAGAGACAACGATAGAACCATTCGCTTTTATCAGCGTTATGGATTCCAATTTGAGTGAGCCGAAAAGGTCTCCGCATACGAAACGGAATTGCGAGTGATTTGGAAAAGGGACAGATATGATGAATTATAAATTACGTGCAGCTAAAATGGCAGACCATGATTTGATTTACGCGCTGAAATCGGAATCTATTCGTCCATATGTAGAAGAAATATGGGGATGGGATGAAGAATTTCAGAAAAAGGATTTTAATCGCGAATTTGAACTTCTCGAACATTTTCATGTTGTTGAAGTGAATGAGATATTTGCGGGGTTTGTACAGTGTTTTTCCCATGACAGATATATTGAAATTGCAGAAATAGATTTGATTCCGCAGTTCCGTGGAATGGGTATTGGATCGGATATTTTCAAGAAAATGATGACAGAGGGAACACTCTGCCATAAAATAATCCGGGTTGGCTGCTTTCAGAAAAATCTGCGGGCACGCAACTTTTATCAGCGGTTAGGATTTGTTCAGTTTGAAGGAACGGATACCCATGCGCTACTTCAATATGAAGGATGTACGATCATCCCCTATAACGAAAGGTATCGGGATGACATGATCTTCATGGTTCTGGAAGCCAAGAACGCTCTAGGCCGGACACCTCGATTGAATGAGGATTTGCTGGACATACAGGGACATTATCTGGATAGGGGAGATATGTTTTGGCTTGCACTGGATGCGAATGATCGCGTGATTGGCTGTATTGGCTTCAATTCCATTCCTGGAACAACTGAAGTGACGCTCCATCGCCTGTATGTGAAATTCAATCGCAAGCGTCTGGGAATTGGAACCACCCTACTACAGACAGCTGAAGCGTACATCCGCAATCAAGGAAAAACCGCTGTCTATGTTCATTTAGGCGGAAAAGAATATTTTGAGTCTCACAGTTTTTATCCGAAACATGGATATGTGGAATACAAACCGTCTCTAATGAAAAAAATCTTAGATTGATTTCTTTTCATGGAACGTAATATAGGAAGGAGATAAAAAAGGCACAGTGTTTAATCCGGTGTGCGGAAACATGTGATAATGAAACAAGTGCAGCAACTTCATGCTGGCTGGAGACCGGACATTTATAAGGAAACGGATACGGTGTACTCCAGAGATTACTTTGAACATCTGGTCTTAGAAAGGCGCATTCTGGTAGCAGAGCAGGAAGATACCGTGTTAGGGCTCCTTTCTTTTTTATATCGACATGTGGAGTCTGATAAGCAGGTCACAAGAGATGTAATCTTCATAGACGATCTGGCCGTGACAGAAGAATGCCGGGGGCAGGGGATTGGAACCCAACCTCTGAATCATGTGAAAGAAAAAGTTCAGGCAGAGCATCTGAATGGTCTGGAGCTGCAGGTAAACGCCCGCAACACTGCTGCGAGAAGGATGTATGAAAAGTTTGGGTTTACGGAAAAGTCCATCAATTTGGAATTACTGTAAAAGGAAAGAGCGCCATACTTGGTCATGCATCACGTGTGACTGGCCTCAAAGGGGTGGAACCGCAGGTTTACACACATGGAAAACTGTTTTATACGAATGTTATCTGGATGCCATCAGGAAGGTTTGTTCCAGCAGGAGCTGTTCGATATACACGGCGGAGGAAGCAGGCTTTCAAGCGGGAATGAGCGGCTGGGGTGAAGAACTGGTTTATGCCTGTGCCGTTCCAATTGTATCGGAGTAATTTGTTGGGGATATTTATCGTCAGATGATTCTTGTCACGGATAACATAGAAAAGACCATTTTTTTACATCTCAGGGATTTGTGCAAATGCCTGAGTATGGTTGCTGTGGATTTATGAAGGCATAATAAATCGAAAATCCCCGGAAACCGAAGTTCCCGGGGATTTGATGCACTTTGGAGAAGTTCTTGAGATGGATTATCTCTTGGAGAACTGAGGTGCACGACGTGCAGCCTTCAGGCCGTACTTCTTTCTTTCCTTCATTCTGGGGTCGCGGGTCAGGAAACCAGCAGCCTTCAGAGTGGGACGGTACTCTGCATTAGCAGTCAGCAGAGCGCGGGAAATGCCGTGACGGATAGCACCAGCCTGACCGGTAACGCCGCCGCCGCAAACGTTGACAACAACATCAACCTTGCCCAGCATGTCAGTGGAAACCAGGGGCTGACGAACGATCAGCTTCAGGGTGTCCAGACCAAAGTAGTTATCGATATCACGACCGTTGATGGTGATAGCGCCAGTGCCGTTCTCATATACACGAACACGAGCGACGCTGGACTTACGGCGACCGGTGCCGTAGAAATACTTCTTCTTGCTCTCGTACATTATTTATACCTCCAATTAGTCCAGGGTCCAAGCTTCGGGCTTCTGGGCAGCGTGGGGATGCTCGTCACCCTTGTACAGGTGCAGGCGACCCATGCAGTTACGGCCCAGGGTGTTCTTGGGCAGCATGCCCTTAACAGCGACTTCCATAGCGTAGTCGGAACGGTTTTCCATCATAACGCGAGCCTTGGTCTCCTTCAGGCCGCCGATCCAACCGGAAACGCGGTAGTACATCTTCTGCTCTGCCTTCTTGCCGGTCAGAACAGCCTTGTCAGTGTTGATGATGATTACGTAATCGCCGCAATCAACGTTGGGGGTGAAATCAGTCTTGTGCTTGCCACGCAGCAGGTTAGCAGCGATGACAGCGGTGCGGCCCAGGGGCTTTCCGGCAGCATCGATGACATACCACTTGCGCTGCAGGGTCTCCTTCTTGGCTAAAGTACTAGTCATTATAAGTTCCTCCGATAGGTTAAAATATTTTGACAAATTCGGTCGTTCAGAGTAAAATATCTCTCGAACGCTAGACTTTTATATCATACCCAAAATGAAATGTCAACGACTTTTTGATTTGTTTTTATGTAATACTATATAAACTATTGTATTCTCGTAAATGCTCTTAAATGCTCGTATTTCCTAAATTTCAATTTTTGGGGAAAATAAGGAGAAAATACAACAATGCAAAAACTTATGGGCCTGCTTCGGCGATGTGTAGAGGATTATGGAATGATTGAAGAAGGTGATAAAATTGCTGTTGGCGTGTCCGGCGGCAAGGATTCCCTTGTGCTGTTAAAGCTAATGGCAGGTCTTCGAAAGTATCATAATAAGCCATTTGAATTAGAGGCAATTACCATCGACATGGGACTGGGAATGGACTATTCTGGGATTCAGAAAATGTGTGACGAACTGAATGTTCCGTATACGATAGTAAAAACGGAAATCGGTCCGATTATTTTTGACTACCGGAAAGAGAAAAATCCCTGTTCTATGTGTTCAAAAATGCGAAGAGGTGCGCTGAACCAGACTTTGAAGGATCGTGGCCTGAATAAACTTGCGCTGGGACACCATTATGATGATGCAGTTGAAACCTTCGTGATGAGTCTGTTGTATGAAGGAAGAATCAGCTGTTTTCAGCCGGTGACAAATCTGGATCGCATGGGCGTGGTTCAAATTCGTCCGATGCTGTACCTATCTGAGAAAACGGTAGATCATTTTGCAAAGCGTATGGAACTGCCGGTTTTAGCCAATCGCTGCCCTGTGGACAAGCATACGAAGCGAGAAGAAATTAAGGATTTGGTCTATGAATTGTCCGGTCGCTATCCGGATTTCAAAAATCGGGTTTTTGGAGCTATGCAGCGCTATCCATTGGCGGAGTGGGCACCAAAGGGAAGGTACAAGCCTCCGAAAATCGAGGGATGAACTGAATAAAATCGCCCCTTTCTGGCTATGATTTGGCAGAAGGAGGCGGTTTTCTATGGTGAAAGGAAACTCCAAACAGGTAATCGTGGTGCACTCACCAGATCAGGAATTGTTTGAACAGGCAATCTTTATTTTGAAAGATGATGCAGTCGGAAAAGATGGGATCACGGATGAGGCGCTGTTAAAAGAAGCAAAGCATTTTATTCGGGAGCCAGTCAGGAAAAAGGCCAAGTGGTTTCATGCCGGACCTGTATGGGCTTGCGGTGGCGCTGTCATGACGGGGCTTGTCTGGCTGATGACAATTATTTGGTGACTTGCGAATAGGCTCGATTTATGTTACAATGTGCCCGATTAGGAGGCGATATGTATGCAGATCGGGTCTTTGCGAGTCCCCGGTATGGTTGCTTTGGCACCAATGGCTGGTGTGACGGATCTGGCGTTTCGTACGGTTTGTGCGGATCTTGGCGCCAGTATGACCGTAACGGAAATGGTATCTTCCAGAGCTTTGGTGTACCAGGATAAAAAGAGCAGGGCACTGCTCAAACGAAACAATAATAGTATCTGCGGTGCGCAGATTTTCGGAAATGATCCGGCAATCATGGCTGAAGCAGCGGTGATGGCGGCGGAGATCTCCGGTTGTGACTTTATTGATATCAACATGGGCTGTCCCATGCCAAAGATTGCCAATAATGGTGACGGCAGCGGATTGCTGAGGACTCCGGAATTGGCGGGTCAAATCACCCGTGCTGTCAGCGATGCGCTGAAGATTCCGGTGACGGTGAAATGCCGCCTGGGTTGGGACAAGGGCAGTATCAATGTGGAGTCATTCGCTAAACGAATGGAAGATAACGGTGCAGCGGCATTGACCGTTCATGGCAGAACACGAAGCATGCTCTATACAGGTGTTGCGGACTGGGACACCATTGGCAAGGTGAAACGCCAGCTTTCTATTCCTCTGATTGCCAATGGCGATATTGTGGATGGGCCGAAGGCAGTGGAGTGCCTTCGCAGAACCGGGGCGGATTATTTGATGGTTGGAAGGGCCAGCTTTGGAGATCCATGGCTCTTTGGTCAGATCAATGATGCGCTGGAAGGAAAAGAACCACGCCAGAGACCCTGTCTGGCGGAACGTATGGAGATTGCTCGCAAGCAAATTCTCATCGCCCAGGCGGATAAAGGTGAGCACATTGCCTCGCTGGAGGCGAGAAAGCATCTTGCATGGTATCTGCGTGGAGTGGCTTATGCAAGCTACTATAAAGAAAAGATTTCCGGTATTTCTTCCGTCGATCAGGCGATGGAGATCATTGATGGAATTAAGAGAGATCTAAAATGATATCATAATTTCAGCCCCTATTGTATGAGTGATACAATAGGGGCTCGTTGTATTGATTTATGCGACTTTCTTACGAAGTGCGAAGGAAACGCCGAAAATCAGTGCCAGAATTAGGCTGATCGCCGCTCCGGTGGATGTACCGAGATAGTAGGATACCACCAATCCCGTGATGGATGCAGCTAAGGCGTACAGAATGGATAGAAGATGATATTGTTTCAGGTTCCGGGATACATTCCTTGCCGCTGCTGCGGGGAGCACCAGAAGAGAATTGAGCATGAGCAGTCCGACCCAGTTGATTGCCAGCGTAACAACCACTGCGATGGCCACAGTAAAGCAGGTTTGCATGGATTCTACTTTGATTCCACGGGAAGATGCCAGTTGCGGATGGATCGATGCCAGTGTCAACTGGTTCATCCTCAGAAACCAGAAGAGAATGACACCGGCCAGTACCAGCAGCAACAGGCCAATTTCTGACGGTGTTACGGAAAGTACATCGCCAATGAGATATTTATTGTATTTGGTAAAACTGCCACCGCCTAAAGTGGCAATGAAAATGCCGAGTGCAACAGCTGTGCTGGAAAATACGCCAATCAGGGTATCGGCGGCCTGGTTAGAATGACTTCTGACATAGCTGAACAACAGCGCAAATGCCACAGAGAATGCAACAGCGACAGGGGTGGGAGCCAAACCGCAGATGCAGCCAATGGCGATTCCAGTAAAAGCAGAATGTCCCAATGCGTCAGAGAAAAAGCTCATCCGGCCCGTAACGATCATCGTGGACATGAGGCCGAACAGGGGAGCCATGAAAAGCAATGCCAAAAGGGCATTCTTCATAAAATCCCAGTGTAACATTTCAAATGGAAGTAAATCACAAAAGGCGTACCATATTTGCATATTAGCAATCCTCCTTCATGTGAAATGCTCTGCGAAATTCCTCTGAATCCAGTACTTCCTGGGGATCACCCTGAATAAGCACCCTGTGATCCATGAGAACCACAGTATCAGCATATTTGGGGAGCATGGAGAAATCGTGAGTGGTCATCAAAATAGACAGGTCAAATTTCTTGCGAATCTCATCCAGCATATCCATCAAATTGGTCATGCCTTCAATATCCACACCGGATAATGGCTCGTCCAGAATTAGAATATTAGGGATGGGCTCCAGTGCCAGAGCCAGAAGTACACGCTGGAGCTCGCCGCCGGATAGGGTTCCGACTCGTTTATCGATCAAATCTACTCCATGGACACGCTCTAGGCATTCTAAAACCTGTGTCCGAAGTGACTTCGTTAAGCCCAAAAAGGCGGGGCGCTTGCTCAGACAGCAGGCAAACAGGTCTGCGACGGATAACGGATCGCCGGGATCGAAGGCAGGGGACTGGGGGACATAGCCAATTCGTGCCTTAACGCGCCGCTGACCAGGGACGGAGAAGATGATTACGCCATCATAATCCCGCTGACCCAGCAGAGCCTTCAAAAGCGTCGATTTTCCGGCTCCGTTGGGGCCAATCAGGGCGACCATCTGGCCACAGTGAACATGTAGGTTTATATCCTGCAGGACATTGTCTTCGCCAATTTTAACGGAGACATTTTGCACCTTCAGACAACAGGAATCCTTACATCCGCCAGTGTGAAAGTAACTCATTACTGCAATGCCTCCTTTAAAGTGTCGATGTTGTGATACATAGATGTGAAATAGTCATCTCCGGACATTGCCATATCTAAGGTGAATACAGGAACCTTTGTTTCAGCGGAAATGACGGACGCTGCAGATACTGAGCCGTTTGTTTCAGTAAATATAGCAGGAATGTGGTGCTGCTGAACCAGATTGATGAGGTGGGTTATCTCATCTGCGGATGCCTCGCTGCCGGATTCCTCCTCAATGGCTTCCAAAATTTCCAGATCAAAAGCCTCGGCCAGATAGGAAAAACCATCATGAAAGGTAATCAGGTCCCTGCAAGACAGATTCTGCAGCTGAGCCATTCCGTATTCGTTCAGCTCGTCAAGCTGTTGCACCAGATTCTCCAAATTCTCTTGGAAGGTAGATGCATACTGCGGATATTGCTGACTCAGACCGGAACAAATCGTGTTAGCCATGGTGATTGCGTTCGTGGGGGAAAGCCAGATGTGTGCGTCCATATCGTGATGGTGCTCCGACTTTTCGTCCTCTTCGTGGTGGCTGTGCCCGCCTTCCATCAGGGTAACATCTTTTGATGCATCAATTGTGAATTTGGCGTTCTTCAAGGATTCTTCCATGAAGTCCTCCAAACCGGCACCGGAAATCACAACCACCTCAGCACCTTCGATTGCTCGCATCTGGTTAACAGTCAGCGAATAGTCGTGCAGACAGGAGACGCTTTCTGTAATGAGGCGGGAGACGGTGATGGGAGTGCCTTCACAAATTGATAGAGTAAACTGGTACACCGGCAGCGTGGTTGCGGCAACCTGCGTCTGCGCAACAGGCACACATGCGGTGAAAATCACGCAGAGAACAAGGAAAATAAACAGGGTTGCTTTCTTTTTCATGTAATACTTCCGTTCTGTATATGATTTTTACATTATATCATGTTATTCTGAAAAGACAAGAAAAAAGAGGACTGCCCATAGACAGTCCTCTTGGTAAGTACCGAATCAATTAGTGGTTTTCCAGCCAAGCGTTGACCTTTACTTTGGCCAGACGAAGGATATCCTCAGTGGGGTATGGAGATGCCTCACCGCCGAAGACATACAGGAAGTACAGACCGCCGGGTGTTTGGTACAGAGATTCTTCGTAACCGGCAGGATCACCAAAATTGCCGACGGTGGTCTTCTTAATCAAGGTAGCTGTTTCGGTGTCGTATTCTTTCTTGCAGATAATCTTCTTCATAGAGCAAACCTCCTTTGCAACATATTTGTTGATTTCATTATACACATTTGAGCATAAAATGCAAGCAGATATTTCCAAATAACATGTGTTTGCAGAATATATCATAAAAAAACAGGATGGATAAACATATCTTACGCTGCTTTTATCGTATACAATTCACAAATGAAACGCTTACCAAATTTATTCCTTTGTGATTGGGGGAGAAAACACTGCGAATTTGGAACTTTATAGGTATTTCAGGAGATATGCGGAAAAATCGAAGGATGTTTCTTGTATCAAAGAAATGTTTGTGATATGATGTTTTGGAGGTGATGATATTGAAGGATATTCCGATTTTTACAACCGACTATGGTGTGGCAAGCTTGATCCTGAAAGAAGTTCCCTACAAGCGCCAGGCGTATATCCGGGTGCAGGACATTCAGCAGAACCATCTGGAGGATCTGTTGGAGGAATGTATTGGATTCTGCCGCGCAGCAGGGGCAGAGCAGGTATTTGCTGCAGGACATGATGATCTTCAAAGCTATCCATTACATACCGTGATCTACGAAATGTCTGTCTCTAATCTAAGCATGGGAATTCCCGAGGCGTGTCTCTGGCCAGTTACGGTGGAAACGGTAGGGCAGTGGAGAAGTATATATAATGAGAAAATGGGACCCGTTGATAATTCAGCCACGCTGTCATCCATTGATGAAAAGAGAATTCTGGAATCAAAGGGGGCCTATTTTGTACATAAGGATGGGGTCCTGTGGGGAATTGGCTGGATAGAGCACGGAGAGATTCTTGCGGTGGCAGCCTCACTTCCCGGAAAAGGCAGGGCGGTATTGGAAACTCTGATGAGTGCTGCCGGCGGCGACCGTTTCGTTTTAGAAGTAGCATCTACCAATGAACGAGCAATTCGACTGTATGAGTCTATGGGTTTTATGAAAACATCAGAGCGAAGCCGATGGTATCGGGTCAATTGAATAGTTTTTGGCCTCATGAAAGAAATTTCACCTTGTCAAGGAAAAACACTTGACAACAGAGGATTGTTGTTGTATGATATCTCAGGTGTCAAGGAAAATAACTTGACAAGGAGGATAAATCCATGGACGCTTTACAGATGATTTTGCTCTTTGATTATTATGGTGATCTGCTCACCGAGCGTCAACGGATGTGCTTTGATCTTCGGTTTAATCAGGATCTGTCCTTGGGTGAGATTGCTCAGGAGCTTGGCGTCAGCAGACAAGGTGTGCATGATAATATTGCACGGGCTGAGTCACTCCTTCAAAATATGGAAGAGAAGACCGGCTGTGTCCGCCGGGATTTGGCGCACCGCAAGGCGGCGCAGGAAATTCTGGAACACGCCCAAAAGCTTTCTTCCCACGAAGACCCGCAGGTGCGGGAAACTGCAGCGCTGATTATGGCTGCGGTGAATTCCATTGAGGAGTAAATTATGGCATTTGAGGGCTTAACTGAAAAGATTAGTGCCACATTCAAAAAACTGCGTGGCAAAGGCCGTTTGAAGGAATCCGATGTCAAAGAGGCTATGCGTGAAATCCGCATGGCACTGCTTGAGGCGGATGTCAGCTATAAGGTTTGTAAGGATTTTACAAAATCCGTTACAGAACGGTGTATTGGAGCTGATGTGCTGGAGTCCCTGACCCCGGCGCAGATGATTGTCAAAATCGTCAACGAAGAGCTTACGAAGTTAATGGGCTCTGATACAAAATATATCACCATCAATCCAAACGGCCCCACAGTTGTGATGCTGGTTGGTTTGCAGGGCGCTGGTAAAACCACCAACGGTTCAAAGCTTGCCGGCTTGATGAAACGCCAGGGTAAAAACCCGTTGTTGGTTGCCTGCGATATCTACCGGCCTGCTGCAATTGCCCAGCTGAAGGTCTGTGGCGAGAAACTTGGAATTCCTGTTTTTGAAATGGGACAGGAGAATCCTGTGACCATTGCCAAAGAGGCAGTGCTCTATGCTCGTCAGCGTGGACACGATATGGTCTTCCTTGATACGGCAGGTCGTCTTCATGTGGACGAGCAGCTGATGGAGGAACTCAAAAATATTAAAACAACGGTAAAGCCAGATGAGATCATGCTGGTTGTGGATGCAATGACCGGCCAGGATGCTGTGAATGCAGCTCAGAGCTTTAATGAGTGGCTGGATATTGACTCGGTGATGCTGTCCAAACTGGATGGTGACGCCCGAGGCGGTGCCGCACTTTCTGTCAGAGCAATTACCGGTAAACCCATTAAGTTCTGTGGCATGGGTGAAAAGCTTGAGGATATCGAGCCGTTCCACCCAGATCGGATGGCATCTCGAATCCTTGGTATGGGCGATGTGCTTAGTCTGATCGAAAAGGCGGAACAGGCATACGATGCAAAGAAAGCCGCTGAGATGGAGGAAAAACTCCGCTCTAATCGGTTTACTTTGCAAGACTACTACGATCAACTGGTACAGTTGAAAAGCATGGGATCTATGGAAGAAATCCTGGCTCAGATGCCCGGTGGTGCAAACCTCAAGGGCGTTAAGGTGGACGAAAAGGCTATGGCTCATACAGAGGCCATTATCCTTTCCATGACCCCTAAGGAGAGAGAAACTCCTAACATCATTAACGCCAATCGGAAAAAGCGTATTGCTGCCGGTGCTGGTGTTAAGGTGGAAGAAGTAAACCGACTGCTCAAATCCTTTGATCAGATGCGTGCATTGATCAAACAGTTCTCCGGTCCCGGCGCTGCGAAGAAAATGAAGCGTATGCGTGGACTTGGCAGATTCGGTGGTTTCTAATTTATTGGTTCGCTGAAAGCAAATTGCTTTGCGATATATAGAAATGATTTTTGGAGGTGAATACTCATGGTTAAGATCAGACTGAGAAGAATGGGTGCAAAGAAGGCTCCTTTCTATCGTATTGTTGTTGCTGATTCCCGCTCCCCCCGTGACGGTCGTTGCATCGAAGAGATCGGCGTTTACAATCCTCTGACCAATCCCGCTGTCATCAACGTTGACGTGGAGAAGGCACAGAACTGGATCAAGAACGGCGCTCAGCCCACTGACACTGTCCGTGGTCTGCTGAAGAAGGCTGGCGTTCTGTAAGGATACCGCAAAGGAGAAGCGCAATGAAAGAACTCTTGCTTTACATGGCAAAGAATCTGGTTGATAATCCCGACGCGGTTTCTGTCAATGAAATTTCCAATGAGGACGGCACGGTGCTGGAGCTCCGTGTTGCGCCGGAGGATATGGGCAAGGTTATTGGCCGTCAGGGTCGCATTGCCAAGGAAATCCGTACCATCGTCAAAACCGTTGCTCAGCGTGACGGCGTGAAGGTCGCGGTCGAAATTGTCGATTAACGGGTATGCGTGGCGTTGTGCGTCACGCATTTCTCGTTTTATACCCTTTATATAAGGAGAATGTGAATGAAACTCCAATTTGTTGATGCAGGCGAAATCGTCACAACCCATGGCGTTCGGGGAGAAATGAAACTGCTGCCTTGGACGGACGGTCCTGATTTTCTTCTGGATTTTAAGCGAGTTCGCATTGATGGCAAAGACTATGCCATTCAGGATTGCAGAATCCAGAAGACTTGTAACCTCATTAAATTACAGGGGATTGACACCATGGAAGCAGCTCAGGCCATGAGGGGCAAAACGGTGCAGGTCTATCGGGATGAGGTGCAGGAAGGCCTAATCTTTGCGGATGAACTAAAGAAAATGGAAGTTTACTGTGAAGATAAAATGATTGGCTTGATTACGGACGTTTTGGATTACCCTGGAAATAGTGTATATGTTGTAGAGGGCGAACGGGAATACATGATTCCCGCAGTAAAAGCCTTTATTTTAAATACAGACATGGAAAAAAACCGTATGGATGTAAAACTTCTTGAGGGGATGGCAACCGATGAGGGTTGATATTATGACACTGTTTCCGGACTCCTTGGGAGATGTGCTGTCCGAAAGCATTTTGGGCAGAGCACAGGAACGGGGAATCATCCGGATTGAAGCCCATCAAATCCGTGACTATACGGCAAACAAACAGAACCAGGTGGATGACTATCCTTATGGTGGAGGCCGTGGTGCAGTTATGACTGCAGATCCGTTGTATCGCTGCTGGGAGAACGTCTGTGATGAGGCAGCTGGCCCTGTGCACACGATTTATCTGTCACCTTGTGGCCATACCTTTAAGCAGGAGGATGCAATCCGTCTGAGTAAGATGGACAATGTCATTTTGGTCTGCGGCCATTATGAGGGGATTGATCAGCGCTTTATAGACGAGTGTGTAGATGAGGAGATATCCATTGGAGATTTCGTCCTGACCGGCGGTGAGATTGCGGCTATGGCGGTGACCGATGCCATTTGCAGAATGGTACCCGGTGTTTTGGCAGACCCAGAGTGCTTTGAGGATGAGAGCCACTATAACGGACTTCTGGAATATCCTCAGTATAGCCGCCCAGCAGTCTGGCATGGCAGAGAGGTTCCTGAGATTCTGCTATCTGGCAATCATGCGAAAATCGCCCAGTGGAGAAGGAAACAATCCCTTCGGAGAACAAAGGCAAGAAGACCAGATATGTATGAAAAACTGGATTTGAGCAGCAAACAAGATAGGAAACTTCTGCAAGAGATGGAGGTTGAGGATCATGAACAGTCTGGAACAACTCAAACAATGGGTACAGGAAAGTAATAAAATTGTTTTCTTCGGTGGAGCAGGTGTATCCACAGAGATGTGTTAGTTAGTCCACCGCATAGGCAGAATTAAAACCGAGGGACGATGTCTACAACAGAGGTCCCGTTCGGGTCGATTCTTATCTCTTTGATGATAGATCGCCACAGGCGACGCTGATCTTCTTTTGACAGCTGCTGATAGTTGCCGAGAAAATCAGTCTGCAGGAATGCTTTGAGGGAATCCAGATCAATAGGCGCATTATCAGTAGATGCCTGTTTTGCGCGCTCTATTTCCAGCTTGATTCTATTTGTCTCATGGGCATATTCGTTATCCGAGATATTCCCGGCTATAAAAATTACATTAAGACGGCGTAGCTGTTCGTTCAGGGATACAAGGTCCTGGATGTTCTGGTTGCGCTGCTTTTTTTGCTCGCTGACTTCAACATTAAGTGCGTAGTTTTCAAGTTTACTACGGATGTTCTCCAGAAGGAATTTTTCAATCTTTTTTTCTGACAATTGGTGTCGGAAAGTACAGATTCTAAGCCGCGAATTGTTGCATCGATACCCATTGTATTCCTTCATTCGGTCGTTTGGGTAGGTCTTAAATGTTGCTTTGAGGGTATTACCGCAGCATGGACACCGGATCAGGCTGGTAAAGAGGTACACACGCTCCGGGCGCTGAGTTTTTTTTACTACAATATTTCCGTTTATTAGTCTGTCCCATGCTTCATGGCTTACATAAGCAGGGCAGTAATCCTCTACACCATGCCATGTTCCAGTGTACAGTTCACATCGAGCCGTGACCATCCAAGATCGATAATGGCGTGTGATCCCGTATTTCTCACAGCAGTACATGCCGGCTTTCCGAATACTATCGTATTTGGTGGCATAGTCCCAGAAGTCGGAAACGATGGCCTCGGTCTCTGGATTCTTCACGCAGCGCTTAACCCCATCAATGATCTGCGGCATATATCCGTAGGGCCATTGTACTGGGCCACCTGGGAAACACCATTCTTTTCGACGGCGTTTGGCATCGAAGACAAACTTGATGCGCTCACTGGTACGGTCTGATTCATTTTCGGCTACACTGAGCATGATATTGACTTTCAGACGACCATCGGCCGTAGCAGTATTGTAGTCCTCCATAATGGCCTGCCAGGTGACATTATGTGCCTCAAGAATTGACTGAACCTTGTGATACTCCCGGACATTACGAAACCACCGGTCCAACTTGATAAAGAGAATCCGGTCGATTTTTCCAGCTTCTACATCTTGGAGCAGCTTTTGCATCACGGGGCGATTCATGGCAGACTTGCGGGCACTGTGTCCCTCATCACGATAGATATTAACGATCTTGTATCCGTGATCAAAGGCGTACTGCTGCAGTGTTTCCACCTGGGCCTCCAGACTGTAGCCGTGCATAGCCTGTTCTTCTGTGGACACGCGAGGATATAGTGCAACGCGCAAAACATTATTCATGGTATGATTCCTCCTTGAAATTTTCAGGGGAATGTGATACCCTAAAAGGGTAGACGATCCCCTTGGTGAGACGAGTGGATTTTTTACTTTGCCCCTCCGGAGTTGCCGCTCTGGAGGGGCATTTTTTTATGAATTACAGGCCGTTTTGTGTAACACCATGTACCGCCTGTTCGTGGGTAAAGCCTTCGTATTCAAGTTGTCCGATTAGTTTATCCCTTGAGAAAGGCATGAGCTCTAGATAGGATGCTGCCTTTTTTACAGCCTGTTCATTCCAATCAGCCTCACAGTTATCTACACCGTGTCTAGCTTGTTCCTCTGTGAACTTCTCAAAGATTAACTGATCATACAAACCTTCATAGGAGAAAGCGGAGATTTCAAGATATCCCTTTGCCGTGTTTACAGCCTGCGCATTCCAATCAGCTCCACAATTATCAGCAGCAAATACAGCTACATCATGGGAATAGCCTTCGTATTCTAACTGTTCTACCAAACCGTCATGTGAGAAATTGGTGAATGCAAGATATTGATCGGCCTGTTCTAATGCGTTCTTCTGCTCGTTTGTCATACCCGGTTCAGTTGGGGTGCTGGCATCCGGCTCAGTTGGAGTCTTACTAAATTCATCAAATCTCTGCAAAATAACTGCGTACTGTGCTCGTGTGCCTCCGTCTTTTGGCGACAGAGTGGTTTTGCTTGTTCCGCTGATGATATTGTTTGCAACTGACCAAGAAAAAGCATCTTTTGCGTAGGATTCGATATTGCCATAATCACTGTAGCTGGAAATATCAGCACGGGCAGTGGTATCCAGTCCACAGGCAGCTGCATACTTAAACATGATAGCGACCATCTGATCACGGGTTACAGTTGAGTTTGGAGAAAATGTAGTTGCAGAAGTACCTGCTACAATCTTATTTTCATAACACCAAATGACAGCATTTCTATACCAAGAATCACCTACATCAGAGAAGGGATTGTTTCCACTGTGTTGGGGTTTCCCGGCAACGCTATGTAAAACAGTGACAAGCATTCCTCGGGTCATGGTAGTGTTTGGGGCAAATGTAGTGTCAGAGGTTCCTGACATGAACTTGTGGCTGTATGCATAATCCACATAGGATGCATACCAGGCATCGGATGGCACATCCGTAAACGGAAGTGCTGATGCAAAGGCAGATGGAATGATACAAAACAGCATCGCCATTGCTACGAGTAGACTGACAATTTTTTTCATAAACATTCTCCTTTTTATCGTCTCTGGTACATCAACAGAGACGTTGATTACTTTATAAAGTCTGATTAGCTTGCAATATATAATTCAAACATTATCTCTCTCGTATTCAAACGTGACCATATGGCAAGGGGGACCATCCAGATATGCAGAAACTTATTATTTTGCTTAAATGACAGCACTGGTAAAAGCGACAGCCTTGCCCAGAATGTGGACATTGTTCATTTCTTCACCCCAATAAACGAAGGGGCGATATGTGGGGTTTTCTGGTTCTAGGACAATGTGATCGTCAAACAGGCGGACACGCTTTAGAGTAGCCTCCTCATCAATAAGAACCGCTGCAATCTCTCCATTCTCAACGAATTCTTGCCGGCGGATATAGACCACATCTCCATCATAAATGCGCGCGTTAATCATAGAGTCCCCTTTGCAGGTCAGAGCAAAGTCGGCATGGACATGCGATGGGAGGTCTACCATGTTGTTGGGGTCCTGCTGTGCCAGGATTGGATCACCGCAAGCGATAGCACCATACAGAGGGATCTGAGTCATCTTAGGCATAGGGATGATATTGGACGCAGATGCAATAGGAGAATCTGAAACACTTGCAAGCCACGCAGATTTATTGGGGAAGTCTGATTTTCCCATAAGATAATCCATATCAACATTGAAATAGTCTGCAATGGTTTCTAATGTCTCAAAGCCTGGCTCACGTTCACCACGCTCATACATATTAACACTACTCTTTGATAATTTAATCATTTTGGCAAAGTCCGACTGGGAGATTCCGCAAGAAGTCCGCAGGGATTTAAGCCGATCTGAAAATTTAGCCATAATTATACCTCCAAGTAATCTTATAATACACAAAATGTGAACTTTTAACAATCGACATAATACACAAAATGTGCTCGATGATTTAGTGCACTTTTTGTGTTCAATGAAAGTTGACAAAGTTACACATACTGTGTATCATGTTTATACGAGCACAAATAGTGCACGAAAGGAGGATTGACCATGAGTGTTGGAATGAAGCTTAGAGCGTTGCGCGGTAAAAAAACGCAGCAAAAGGTGGCACAAGACCTTGGAATCAGCAAGTCTGCTTGGGCTATGTATGAAAAAAACGAAAGGGTTCCGAGAGATGAAGTAAAGATCCGTATCGCTAAGTATTTCAACGAATCAGTAGGGTCTATTTTTTATAGCGATTAAGTGCACTATATGTACTCGATTGCGAAATGGAGGATAAGCTGCTGAGGGTATATCGGATGGTATGGGAGGTAAGTGGCAATGGTTGGAGAAATCAACATTGAACGGTTAATGCAAGAACTCTCTGAGATTATGTCAGAGAAATACGGTGCCAAGATCACTTTTACAGCTATACGGAAAGAAGAATTGGAAAATCAACCTAAATACGCAGTAACAGGTTGCTGACGGGGGAAAAGGAGGTCTGATTCATGAAAGATGGATTGTACATAGGCGAGGATAAGAATACCGCTCCCCAAGAACGGGAAGCGGTATTAAGACAGCAGTATGCGAAACGCATACGATTTCTTGCCGATAGACCTATAATGCCAAGCAAAAACGACGGTTTAGGACTATCGGTAAATACATTGAGAAAGTTAGACGTTCAGCGCCCAAAACGTACTAAGTGTAATTTACCTGCAAGGCTGCATTTATCCAATCGTACAAGAGTGTACCTGAGGAATTATGCAAATGTGAATTGCTTACTTAAACTTCATTTCTAGTTCATCACATAAATTATCGAAATATGGGTAAAGCCGATTGTATGTGAAAAGATGCTGGGTTAATTCATTTTTCCATTTGTCATCAATGATG
This sequence comes from Oscillospiraceae bacterium, assembly GCA_020025575.1. Lineage (GTDB taxonomy): Bacteria > Bacillota > Clostridia > Oscillospirales > Oscillospiraceae > Faecousia. The sequence goes on from JAHHRW010000001.1 coordinate 38,438, forward strand.
GACGTTGAAAGATACTCATTAGGTATACCAGTAAGGAAATCCAAAGCTGCACCTATAGCATCACAGATAAGAAACATCTCCTCCGCACTATAGGTTGGAATGTGGGCAAGAAGTTTATTTATGATACATTCGCATACGAACTGATTATGCGCAATCTCGTCTGGACTCCCAATGTTGGCACTAGCAACAAGAGGTAAAGCAGCAATTATTGCATCAAAATCATTGCGGGTTAATTTGAAATTGTTATTCGCATGGTTCAATTTAATCACCTCCTCCCGACATGATTCTATCAAAAGAGGCGGGGGCATTCAAGTAAGAACATGAAAGAAGTCAACCATGATCGAAAGCAAGAAACCGCATATCAAGGTATTGGTCGATTGTAGTGAGTTGGATACTGCAATAGAAAAAGTGAATCGACTGGCTGAGCTTTTGCGAGAAGCTTCAGACATTATCGATTCGCTTTCAGATAAGAAGGATGTAAGTATACGAGTTGATTTTTAACCACTCAATTGCTCTAAAGAAACTGTGAAGCAGAATAGGGGGTGTTGGGTTTGAACGGAAAGGAATTAATATCGGTGCTGGTAATGGCTGGATTTGTTTTTGTTTTAATGTATTTCATTAACAGTGCACTATTCTGATTTGCACAACCAGTCAATGAATTTTTGAAATAACATATCTAGGAAGAAGGCAATTGTTGATGAACATACAAGAAGCAACTAAGAAAGCCGTGGAGTGTGGCGGTTATATCGTACCTAAAAAATGGGCCGGTAGAATTAAAATCCGGCCAACCAACTCTTCTAATTGTTGTCTTGTGTATAGTAAAAACCATGCCCCATGCCCACGGTGGGAGCCAGATGCAGAGGATTTAATGGCAGACGACTGGACTGTCACTACCACGGAAGGATGGCCCGAAGATGTTCCAGGTGACTGAAAAATGCGCTGATTCCATCTTTGAAACGATTTTCCATGTATATGATTGCATTATCCCTTTTAAAGCTACATCTGGATCCGAAGGTGGTATTAAGGTTTCTTGGATATTCGGAGAAAGAAATCAAGCAAATAGCATCCTGACCCTTTTAGAAATTTAGAAACCATGAAAGGAGGACTGATTCATGGAAGAACATGAATATGTCAATCTGCTGCTGGTTGAAGGGCCAACTGAGGACTACATGGCGGTGTGTCCGTATGAAATTGACGTGCACGAGGGCGATGTGGTAGAGCTGGCCGCAGGTGCAGCAGTCAGAGGAATCGTTTTGGAAAAGCTTGCAGCCCACAGAAACGGGGCCGTATTAAAAATGATTCGGCGAATGGTCGGAGAACCCGAGGGAGTGGCAGCTGTATACCGGAAGACGTGGGAGGATGATCACAATGAAGATCAGGACTGTGATTAAGCTCCCGGGACACAAGCCGGCGGTAATGCTGATGGAAAACAGCCTTGAAAGCTTTCAGAAGTTTGTGGGCGGCAAGATTGAAACGGTAATGTTTTTCTCTGACTGCTCTGTGATCTGCAATGAGGAATGGAGATACCTGGGCATGAAAAAGAATATGAAACTTCTGGGCGTTGAATTTGGCGGCCCTGTGATTTTGGTGGGAACAGCCGGGGAAGAATTTGACAGCCTGACCGAGGAGCAGGCCCAGCGGATTATGAGAATGATTAAATAAACATCATTTAGGAGGAATGAATCATGAAACAGTATATGGAAACCAAGATCGTAAAGGCGGAACCAGCTACAAGGTATGAACTGCCCAATGGGGCTGTGTTGATCCAGCCGGACAGCGACAAGCGTGTATTTGCCTTGGATTACAGAACAATTGAGGAAAGAGGATATGAGCTGCACCATGCAGATGGCAGCAAAAGCTGGTGTCCCAAAGCTGAATTTGAGAAGGCCTATTTCCAAACCGATCGCATGAGCTTTGGTCAGGCGATTGAGGCTGCAAAGGTGGGCAAGAAGATTGCCCGGATGGGTTGGAATGGGAAAAGCCAGTACATTGAGCTTGCATACGGCATTTCCTACAAGAATCACGGCGGTGACATCGTGAACTGCGATCATGAGGCCATTGGCAACCGGGCATTTGCTTTTGTTGGGGCATCCGGCGTGCAGCTGGGGTGGCTTGCATCTCAGGCAGATATGTTGGCAGAAGATTGGTACATCGTGGAGTGATTTGCAAAACAAACCACCCGGGGCATCCCGGGTGGAGCATATGGGCAGTAGGTGCTTTAGGAAGCACACCCGCATGCACAGCGGGAGGCAGCTGAGTTCGAATCCGGCACTGCCATCCACACGGACACGCTGTCCGTGGCATATTGGTTCTCCTTGCTGAACTGTCCGGGGTTTAGCCATGACCGGATGGATCAGCGCCTGGGGGACTCGGCAAAGGGTCACTCGGGTTTCCAAAGTTAAAAAGTAAGGAGTGAGGTTATGGCAAAGAGTAAGACAACATTCGATGCCTACGATGCAAAGTACACTGCAAACTGGATGAGAAAGTGCGTTGCGATGGATCGTGGAGAAATGTCAGAGAAATGCAAGTATTGTCCCTGCGCTGGGGACGATTGCATCAATCGTATTATGACAAAGGCCGCGGGTTTGCTGGAGGATGCAGCAAGAAAGGAAGGTATTGTGATATGAATGCATTAGTCGTTTGCAAAATGTCTGTTGTCGATGAGGAAAAACAGACCGAGGAAATGCTAGAAGAGCTGAACCGGCAAGCCCGACAGAATCGCCAATACGCAGAAATGGAGATTCAAATGCGCAGGAGAGCAGCTGAAATGTATGCCAATAAAAGACAGTCCAAAAGGAAGTGGGTTGCTGTGAAGCATGTCTGTTTCTGCACGTTATGCACAGCAGCGCTGTACGGATTTGAGGGAATCGGTTTACCACATTTCATTGCCCTTCCGGGAATGTTGACATTTGGGGCATTCGCAACAGCTGTTGCCGTAACGGATATCGCTGACGGTGTGCGTTCCTGGAGGATAAAAAGGAAGGTGAATCGAAAATGATTCTGAATGGGTATAAAAGAACCACCGCCCCATCCGTGGAAAGATCTGGAGCGGTGGCCAAAGCAATATAAGATAATGCTATATGTGTATTATAGCACACGTTCCAATCAGAGGCAAGAAAGGAAGAATCCAAAATGAATGAAGTAGAAAATCTGGTTTACATCGAAATCGGGAATCTGCACGAGCACCCGGCAAACCCCCGGAAGGATGTGGGGGATGTATCGGAGCTGGCAGAAAGCATCAAGGTCAACGGCGTACTGCAGAACCTGACTGTGGTGCCCTATTACTCCCAGGTACATAAGCGGGAAATAGAGGGGCTGTACACGGTGATTATTGGTCACCGGAGATTGGCGGCCTGCAAAAAGGCAGGAATCGAAAAGGTGCCCTGCGTGATAGCCCACATGACAGACCAGGAACAGGTGCGCACCATGATGATCGAGAACATGCAGCGCTCCGATTTAACGTTGCTGGAAGAGGCAGACGGGTTCCAGATGATGCTTGACATGGGCGAATCTGTCAGCTCTATTGCAGAGCAGACTGGCATCTCTGAAAGTACAGTTCGCCGGCGGCTCAGTCTCACGAAGCTGGATCGGAACGAGATGAAAAAGGCTCAGGAGCGTGGCGCCACATTGCAGGACTACGCAAAGCTGGATCAGGTCAAGGACCCCGAAACAAAAAACAAGGTGCTGGGCTACATCGGCACGGCTGATTTTAACCAGAAGCTGCAGACCGCTGTCCGGGAGGAAAAAGACAGGGAGTGGTTTGAGCATATCGTTGAGCAGTTCCGGGAATCCGGATGGTGTCAGGAGATCGATGCAACGGAGCGGAACACGCTGAAAGGTTCTACCATTGAATACCAAAGGAACTATAGCGCAATGAATAAGTATGCGTTGGCGAAGCCAGCGGACGCAGACCGGGTGCAGTATTACTACTTTATCGGAAAAACTCAGGTGGATCTGTACCGAACCAAGACCGCTGAGGAAGCACCAATATCGCAGGAGGAACAACGCCGGCGACAGCTGAAAGAAAGGTTGGATACCATTATTGAGGAACTGGAATATCAGGATCAGGACTTCAGGGATCTGCGGGAGACGTTCATTGAAGAGTTCAGTGCCTTTAATCGGTACCGGGAGGAGATACAGGCTTTTGCGGTGAAAGCAATGCTTTATCGTTTGGATGGCGGTTATCATTACTTCGACATGGAAGAACTGGCAGGAATGCTGGAAATTGCGTGTACGGAAGATGAAAAACTGGAGCCGAAGCAGCTGAATGAACAGCTTTGGAAGTGCCCGGAAAAGGTGCTGCTTTGCCTGGCATATATCCTGTTAGAGGATGGACGTAATAGTTGGTGGAGAAGAGAATGGAATAGTTCGATTCGTGCTTGTGTACCGGTGTATGAACCTAATAAGAAGTTGGATCTGCTGTATGTCTGTCTGAAAAGTCTGGGATATGAGATGTCATCGGAAGAACAGTCTGCATCCGGCGGCGGCTGTATGCAGTTTGTGGAAGCCCAGAAGCTGATCGAGCAGTACAAAGAAGAACAGGAGAAAGCGGGTGCGCAGTTATGAGTGTACAGGTAAATGATTGTTATATGGTACAGCCTGCCTTTTGCGGCAGGCAGGAGGATTCTTCCAAAGCAATCAAGGGCAGGGTCATAGAGATCCACACGAAAGGCAGATTTGCAGTGCTGGAATTTGACGGGGTTTGGGGTAAGGTCCGGGAGTGCTTTGCCCTGGAAGATCTGAAACCGGAAATGAAGGTCGTGGAAAGGAAAAGGCATCATGGGAAAAGGTAGTAAGGAGGATGATGATAAATGACGGTGTTAATTTGGGTGGTTCTCACGCTCCTGGTCGTTTGGTGTGGCATTGCCTTTGCCTACGCCATGTACGAAAGCTTCAGGCTATTCAAGCGGTTCTTTCATGACTGGCTGGGTTTTCATCTTCCGGATGATCGCAATGTCTGGTTGAAGGGAGACCGTCGGCACTGCCGGTGCAAGGTGTGCCACAGGGTCCTGATCCTGACGGATGATGGTGGATGGGTGGGGGTGTGAGAACCGTACTGAAATATCCAGGTGCGAAGTGGATGAATTTTGAGCCATCCAAACAAATGACACTATTCGAGAAGGGGAGATTATGATGAGGGAAATTCTAGTTGATTTAGATTCTGTAATGAAACCCTGCAAGCCTTATGCAGACGGCACATTGCAGAATATGAAAAAGTCTGAACTGATTGAGTATGTCCGGATGTTGGAACACAATAACGATGTAGCGGTTGCGGCTTTGAATCAACAGGCTGAGAATGTTAAAGACTGGGAGCCTGTTGTTCGTGCACATTGGGAAACGGTCCCTAACAGAGTGCTTGAACATGGAGAAGTAGAAATAAGAGGGACTGCTGAAAGGTGTTCTTCTTGCATGCATGCGAGCAAAGATTTCAAGAAATGGTTTGATCGTTGCCCTAACTGCGGCGCAAAGATGGATGGGGAGGAAGAACAATGCTAAAAGCAATCATTATCGCTGTAGTTGTGCTACTCGCAATCATCGATATCCTTGTAGTCGCCTCTTGTTGCAAGGTAGCTGGTGAATGCAGTAGAGAAGAAGAACGGAAAGAGAGGGAGAAGGATGACCCGGAAACGTTTTATTAAGCTGCTGATGGCGAAGGGGTACAGTGCAATGAGGCAAATCTGATTGCCTTGCTGGTGAAGGGCAGAAGATCGTGACATGTGTCTGCATCTGCATAGCGAGCATCCCATTTGGATAGCCACGGCTGCCAAAGGGGGACTACTTAGGGGCTGCCCCTAACACCTCAATACAAGATGATAAAGGAGTGATAGATAATGTCAAAGCCCTGGCAGAATAACAGCGGTTGTAGCGATCCTACAGCTTATGCTGCTACCAAAGCAGTTTCAGAGGAAGAAGAACGAGTGAATGAGCTTATTCGGATTCTGAAAAATACAATCCGTTTAACCGGTTTCGAATTGCTCAATCGTATTGAGCTGCGTGACAGGAAAAGTGGGAGGATTTACCGGTGAGTGGATACTACTGTTTATATTTTTACCATGCCGGCGGGGTGTAAATTATGGCGGGATTGCATTATGACAGCCTGGCAGATCTTCCGGCGAATATGCAGAAACAGGCAGCTGCGAAACTGTGTGGTGAAAAACAAGCCGTGGCAGCCAAAAGGTCGAAGTACAACAATATCAAGGAAACGGTTTCAGATATCGTTTTTGACAGCAAAAAAGAGGCCCGTCGTTATTCATATTTAATGAGGGCAGTTGAGCAAGGGATTATCTGTGATCTGAGGCTGCAGCATGATTTCACATTGCAGGAAGCATATACAAAACCCGATGGGGAGCGTGTTCGTGCGATCAGGTATAAGGCAGACTTTACATATCTGGTTGATCAAGATGTTCGTCCTACTATATTAAATAATAAAAAGTTTCTTTTGGATTTCTCTGCAGCTGACCTTGATTTTTGGTTTAGCTGCTTAGATGCCAGGCTCATAGTGGAAGATACCAAAACACGTGGTACCAAAACGAAGGTATACATTATAAAAAAGAAACTCATGGAAGACCAAGGTTATGAGATCAGAGAGGTTTGAAGTGTCAATTTAAAAGTTATTGCAGTTAATATTAGGCGGTCCGGCCTACCTATGACCGGACCGCGACGAAGTTTGTTTTCTGCTGCCGAACGCCGACGGCAGAAAAGAGCCTTTGTAGATGGAGGGATATAGATGAAAAGGATTAAGAGAAGAATTTTTGCAGGGCCTGTCTGCGAACAGATCGTCTGCAATGTGTCTGACAGAGTTATGGATATCAAAACAGCAAAGCCCCGGATTCGATTCAAGACAGAGGAGGAACGGGAGAAACATAAACTGGAGATATCCAGAAGAAGACACGCTCGGCAATTTCAGGCAAACTTCTCTCCAAGCTCTATCTACTCCACATTAACATTTAGCGATGAATACGAAGTACATGCATTTCCTGAGGCACGCCGGATCAGAGACAATTACTGCCGGCGGCTCCTTCGTGCTTACCCAAATGCAGTCATATTCATTTACATGGGGCGCGGCAAGTCCACACATAGAATACACTTTCACATGGTATCAGAAGGAATCCCTGAGGATGTCATCCGTCAAAAGTGGGTATCAGGTACAATCCTCAGAACGGAACATCTGCGGGAACATAACTATTTTAATGGTAAGAACCGGGGACAGGACTATTCCGGATTGGCAAATTACTTATTTAACCACTGGACACCGGAGCAGGGTGGTCACCGATGGAAACAGTGTGGAAAGGTCAGGAAACCAGACATTGAAGATCCGACACTATGCATTAGGGAATATTCTGAGTCTAAGCCGCCTCGAGCTCCTAAGGGATATATATTGGTGGAAACCAAATCAAATCAATACGGATATCTGTACTTCCGATATGTGATGGAGCCGCCCAAACAGAAACGTAAAAAGAAAACAAATCAGCTGATCTCATGATCAGTTTGGTAAGCCTTGTAAATGTGTAAAGTTTGACAACCACAGTGCCGACAGGAGGTTAAGATACAATGAGTAGACCAAAAGAAATCTGGTGGGGACATGCAAAGTCCATCATCAGGGGGTACCCAGAGTTAAAGCAGCAGTATGATGATCTTCACAGACAAAAGATGGCGCAGAACTACAGCGGAATGCCGAGCGGATCGGGTAGCGGCCGAGCTCTTGAGGATATAGCAATACGAGAACTACCCTTGTGCAAGCAACGGCAGTATGATGCTGTAACTAAAGCAATTGAATCAACTAGGCGATTACCGTATGGAAAAGACTGCCTTAGGTTGATTGACCTGGTCTTTTTCAAAAAGACTCATACACTCACCGGCGCTGCCCTGAAACTGAATATCAGCTATTCAACAGCTCAGAATTGGCATGGGGAATTTATCCGAACAGTTGGTGGGAATATGGGTTGGTTAGATGGTTTATAAAAAGATTGCACTAAAAAGCCATCAAAGTATGATTTAATAATAGCATGCAAAGTGCAACAAATTCCCAAGCGATTGGAAAACCATTGCAGAAACAGCGTTCGATAAAGATAAGACATGGTGCGCCAGTGGGGAGTTGGTTTTCTAAGTCCTTCACCAACGGAAGGCCGTTCAAGTCGGCCTCGCACCACCATATGGCTGATTAGCTCAGTTGGTAGAGCCGGTGCGGTGTCGTACCGCCATGGGTCGCTGGTTCGAGTCTAGCATCAGCCACAGTTCAAAATCAAATACAGGCAAGTCGTTAAAATGATTTCAGAGTTAAGACTTAAAGATTTAGTCAAGTTAATAAAGGCTGGCCGGGAACACGAATTCTACCTTTGGCCAGAGTGGAGAGGTCCGAACGGCGCAAGAGTACAGACCCTCAAGTATGATCACTTCGAATGCCAGGCGTGCAAGCGTAAAGGTCGATACCGGCGTGCAGTCATAGTCCACCACATCAAGCATCTGAAAGATCGCCCAGATCTTGCCCTGTCACTCTTCGATGGAGAGGAAAGACAACTGGAAAGCGTGTGCAAACAGTGCCACGAAGACTATCACCCTGAAAGCAAACGACAATTCAAACCGATTGGAATTCCTGTGACCGAAGAGCGTTGGGATTGACCATACCCCCCGGTCAAAAAAACGGGTTGAACCTCCGAGGCGTATACTCGTGTGGGTCCAGGACATTCCGGAGATTTACGCGCGCACACGCGAGGGGGAGGGGGGTAAACGGTGAAAGAGGAGGTTTATGGCATGGCAAATCCGAAGAAAAAAGACTGGGCTAGGACAAAGGCGTACAAAGAATTGAGAAACGATTTGGAGCAGGGGCTAAAAGCCAGCGGCCTTGATACACCGAAATATCGTGATCTGGTTGATGAATATATGATCAGCTGGTGCCAGCTTAAAGAGCTGAATATGGACATTGAAGATCGTGGGACTCGTGTAAGTTATCAAAATGGATCACAATCCGGTGTGTCTGAGAACAAGAGTCTTGGAACAAAAATCAGATTACTGAAATCAATGGATGATATATTCCGTCGGTTAGGTTACCAGGACGAGGCGAAGGTCAGAAGGAGTGCCGCTGCCCAGCTGAATGCCGGCGGTGACGACGATGAGTTGTAAAATTGATCCTAGAATTCTTGAGTTTATCGAGATTGTAGAACAAGGGAAACAGAGTGCCAACGAAGATGTCAAAGCGCTTTGCAGACATATACGGAATTGCTTCGATACCGAGCAGATATACACGGATGAAGAGCAATTGACCAGGTATCTGTCGCTTGAAAAATATTTTCCGTATCGTTTGATTCCATGGGAAAAATTCATATTGGGTTTGTGGTGTTGTACCTACTGGAAAGGCCCTATAAAGAAACCTCGGTGGAAGACAGTTTGCGCAATGGTGGGGCGTGGGGCTGGAAAAGATGGCCTTATCGCATATGTTCTGGCCTGTATGGTGTCGCCCTATAATCCGGTTATGCGATACGATGTGGACATTTGTGCAAACAATGAAGAACAGGCACAGAGACCTATGTTGGACTTCATTGATGTACTGGAAACACCTAAGTGGGAGGCAAAGCTATCCAAGCATTATTACCACACAAAGGAAACTGTTAGTGGAAAAAAGAATAAGGGAAAGATTAAGGGACATACCAACAACCCGAAAGGGCGTGACGGACTTCGATCAGGAATGGTAATTTTTAACGAAGTTCATCAATACGAGAATTATGATAATATCACTGTCTTTACAACGGGTATGGGCAAGGTTGACCAGCCGAGGGTTGGAATTTTTACGTCCAACGGTGATGTGTGTGAAGGACCTTTGGACGATTATTTAGGACAAGCAGAAGAAATGTTACATAACGGGGCTCCGGATAATGGAGTCCTGTATTTTATTTGCCGGCTTGATGATGTATCTGAGGTTCACAATGAAGAAAACTGGGCCAAAGCAAACCCTTCTCTTCCGTACTTCCATACGCTACTTGACGAAATCAGAGATGAATACATCAAGTGGGTTGAGCGGCCGGATCAGAATGCAAGCTTTATTACCAAACGTTTCGGAATTCGTTCCGGGCAGAAAGATATTAGCGTAACAGACTATCAGAAGATAAAAGCAACAAACAGGCCACTGCCAGATATGACTGGATGGTCGTGTACTGCAGGGATTGATTATGCAGAATTAAGCGACTGGGCTTCGGTAAACCTACACTTTCGCAAAGGAGATCAGCGTTATGATATCAATCATACATGGATCTGTTCGCAATCCCGGACGTTACCTCGGGTCAAGGCACCGTGGAAAGACTGGGTAACTCAAGAAATTTGCACCTTTGTTGATGATGTGAGCATATCCCCAACCCTTATTGCTAACTACATCCGGGATGCTCGCCGAAAATACAACATCAAGATGCTGGCACTTGATCATTTCAGGTGGACAATGCTTTCTGAGGCATTGAAAAAAATTGGATATGATGCGATGGATAAGACAAAGGTCAAGCTGATAAGACCATCGGATATTATGCAGGCAGATCCAGTTATCCAAGAAATATTTAACCGTGGATGGTTTACATGGGGGGACAACCCGTGTCTCAGGTGGGCTGTGAATAACACTAAGAGGGTTAGAAGTTCAAAGAGCAAAGGCGTAGATACAGGAAACTTTATTTATGCAAAAATAGAAGCAAAAAGCAGAAAAACGGACCCATGGATGGCTCTTGTGGCGAGTGTGGCAGTTGAATCATGCCTAGGTACTGGGCAGACAGCTGAAATACCATTTTTAGGTGCGATTGCTCTGTAAGAAAGGAAGTGAAAGTATGGGATTGAAATTTTTTGATTTCTTTAGGCCAATAAATGGAAAAACAACCAGCGTTGAAGTGGTGGTTCGGGAATTCTATGAAGCTGCGCAAGAGTATCAAATCAGAAACCTATGTTGGATGATATGCGTTGATATGATTGCCAATTCCATTGGAAGATGTGAGATTCGCACATACAGAAATCACGAGGAAATCAAAGGTGATGAGTATTACCTATGGAACGTTGAACCAAACCTGAACCAGAATAGCTCCCAGTTTTTACATAAGCTCATCTATCAGCTGATGAACGATGGGGAGACACTGGTGATAGATACCAAAAGTCGAAAGGGCAAGGAGATGCTTGTTGTAGCCGATGCTTTTATAACACCGCAAATCTACCCGGCAAAACAGTGTGAGTATAAGGGTGTCAGGGTCGGCGAGGTTGAATACAAGAAAACATTCCAGGAGCAGGATGTGCTACACCTGGCACTTACACACATGAACCTAAAAGAGGTTGTAAACGGCATGTATCAAAGTTACTACCGTATGTACGATGCTGCTGTTAGGGCCTACACATGGGGTCAGGGGCAACACTGGAAAGTCCATGTTAACCAAATGGCCTCAGGTGAAGATGGATGGTCTAAGAAATTTCAGGAGATGATTCAGGATCAGGTTAAACCGTTCTTAGAAAGCAATGGTGCCATATTGCCTGAATTTGACGGCTATCAATATGAAGAAGTCACCAGCAATAAGAATGGGACAAAAGTCGACACCAGGGATATTAAAGCGCTGGTTGAAGATATCTTTGACTTTACCACTCGGGCTTTCCTCATTCCTGCCGTATTAGTAAATGGAAAGGTAGAGGCCGTCGGGGATGCAAATGCAAGATTTCTCACATTTTGCATCGACCCTATTGCAGACCAACTCCAAGAGGAGATTACTCGAAAGAGATACGGCCTGGAAGAATGGAAGAATGGCAATTTTGTCGTTGTCGATACTTCCACATTGCTTCATTTTGACCTGTTCGCCAATGCAACCAACATAGAAAAACTGGTTGGCTCTGGCGTTTATACAATTAACGATATTAGACGTGCGGCGAACCAGGCAACCATTAAGGAAGACTGGGCAGATCAACATTTTATGACTTTGAACATTGTGCCAATGGATAAGTCTGTGAATGTGATCACCAAAAACCAGAAAGGAGGAAATGAATGAAGAAACTATGGGAAATCAAGCAGAATGCTGTATCCGAAGGCACAATTGATATGTACATCTATGGTGATGTGGAAGGTGATGGCTATGATTGGTGGACAGATCAGGTAATCGAAAGTGAAACCAGTGCAAACCACTTCCGTGAGGAACTGGCTAAATATCCAAATGCACAGCAAATCAACATCTACATCAACAGCTATGGTGGAAGTGTGTTTGAGGGGACTGCAATCTACAATCAGCTCAAGCGCCATTCGGCACATAAAACGGTCTATATAGACGGCTTTGCATGCTCCATTGCCTCTGTCATCGCAATGGCTGGCGATGAAATCATTATGCCTAGAAATGCTTTGATGATGATCCACAACATGTGGATGCATGCCTGCGGCAATGCAGCAGAACTTCGCAAGGCTGCCGACGATCTGGATGTGATCAATACTGCCGGAAGAGCGGCATATATGGAAAAGGCCGGCGGGAAGTTAGCTGAGGACAAGCTGATTGAAATGATGGATGCAGAAACCTGGCTGACCGCTGAGCAGTGCATCGAATATGGTTTGGCTGATAAGTATGCCGAAAAGGATGCAGATATGCAGAATGCCAGCGCGGTCTTGCAGAAGGCCAATCTGAACATCGAACAGCGCATCAAGATCCAGAAGAGCCTTGCTGCTCAGCTAAAGGAGCTTACGGAATGTAAGAATCCTGAAGGAAAACCGGAGAAAACCACAAATCCCACAGAAAAAACCGGAAGTGTCATGCAGATGCTTGCCGGTTTTTATAATGCCTAATTTTGAAAGGAGAAATTATAAATGAAATCCAATGATATTTTGAATCGTGATGACATTCGTGCGTTGATGCAGAAGGCCATCAAGGACAATGACACTGAGGGCTATTGCAAGGCTCTTGACTCCATGATGGAATGCATCAAGGGTGATGTCACCGCCGAATACCAGCAGAAGTTTGACAACCTGCAGCAGGAGATGGATTCCCGGATCCTGGCGGCCCGTGGTGTGCGTCAGCTGACCAGCGAGGAGCACAACTACTACCAGAAGATTTCTGAGGCGATGAAGGACCGTAACCCCAAGCAGGCGGTTGCGAATCTGGATGTGGTTATGCCGAAGACTGTCATTGACAGCGTGTTCGAGGATCTGAGAACAAACCATCCGCTGCTGTCCAAGATCAACTTCATTCCTGCCGGCGGCGCTGTCGAAATGATTATGAACACCAACGGTCATCAGGAGGCTGCATGGGGGCCTTTGACCGCAAAAATCACCCAGGATATGACTGCCGGCTTTAAGAAGGTTTCCACATCTCTGATGAAGCTTTCTGCATTTGTGATGGTCTGCAAGTCCATGCTGGATCTGGGTCCTGAATGGTTGGATCGCTTCGTCCGTGAGTCCCTGTATGAGATGCTGGCCTGTGGCATGGAGACGGGTATCGTTGCAGGTGACGGAAAGGATAAGCCCATTGGCATGAATCGTCAGGTTGGAGATGGCGTTTCCGTTGTTTCCGGTGCATATCCGAAGAAAGCTGCTATTACTGTCTCTGATTTGTCTGTTGACACTGTAGGTAACCTGCTGTCCATGATGGCGGTGGATGCAAACGGCAAGCCCAGAATCATCAAGGATGTACTGTTCATCTGCAATCCTCAGGACTATTACCAGAAGGTCATGCCGGCCACCACAATTATGGCACCCGATGGCACCTATCGTAATGATGTGATGCCCTATCCCATGAGTGTGGTTCCTTCTCCTGCGCTGAATCGTGGTGAAGCTATTATCGGCATTGCAGAGCGCTATTTTGCCGCCGCAGGAACCGCTAAGGAAGGCCGTATCGAATACTCTGATGATTATCGGTTCATCGAGGATGAGCGTGCCTACATCGTCAAGGCGTATGCCAACGGTATGCCTAAGGACAACAACTCCTTCCTGCTGCTGGATATTTCCAAGCTTACTCCCGCTATTTGGAAGGTGGAGCACGTAACTCCTGCAGCTCCTTCCAGTGAGGCAACGCTGTCTGGGTTGAAAATTGGCGGCCTTACTTTGAGCCCTGCGTTCAACAAAGAAACCACAAGCTATACGGCAACCACCACCAATGCTACCAATACCATCACTGCAACGCCCTCTGATGCAGGCGCAGAGATCCAGATCAAGGTCGGCGAAGATGATATCAGCAACGGCGCTGCAGCTACATGGGAAACCGGCTCCAATACGGTGACCGTGAATGTCACCGCTGCGGATAGTAAGACGAAAAAGGCATATACCGTCACTGTCACGAAATCCTGATGACTACCAGGTTTGAATTGCCTGAATCCCTTTTAGATGACGTAAAACAGTATCTCGGTATAACATGGAATGATGAATCCACTGACAAAAAAATCAGTGGATTCATTGCTTCCGGTATGGTGTATCTGAATGGTAAATATGGCGAAGCGGCCGATTATACCGTAGATGGTCTACCCCGGACGCTGCTCATGGAATATGTGAGGTATTTGCGGGATTCTGCACTTGATGTATTTGAAAACAATTATCAATCCATGATCCTTGCAATGCAGACTGAAAGGGCGGTGAATTCTTATGTGGAGAAAACCGTACAGACCGAAGTGTGAGATATCCCAGACCTATAATGATGGAGTAATGACGGTATGCTCCGTTGTTGATGTCGCCTCTCCTGGCTTTCGTCCGGAAGAGAAATTATCTCAAAAGGTTAGGTTGCCATACGAGGAACAACGCCTTGGAATCCAAAGGTATTATTCAGGACAACAGAATCAGGTGCAAATTCAGCGCGTTGTGAGATGCCAGAACTGCAAAATGATCAGCACGCAGGATGTTGCAATCACAGAAGACGGCACAAGGTATCAAGTCAACTTGGTACAGACAGTTCCCGGGGTTTTTCCCGAAAGTGTTGATATCACACTTTCTAAAATCGATCAGAAGTACGAAAAGTGTGAGGTGGTCGTGTGACATGGTCTGAAAAAATCATTGCGGCCCATGTTGCCGTTACAAAAAATGTAAGCCATCTAGAGCGGCTAAAGTCTGACAGATATTTTGTCTGGCAGGAAGAGGGTGCCGACGATTTTAATGCAGACAACCGCCACTGTGAGCGGCACATGACCGGAACAACGGATTTGTTTACGAAAATGGAATTT
This sequence comes from Oscillospiraceae bacterium, assembly GCA_020025575.1. Classification (GTDB taxonomy): domain Bacteria; phylum Bacillota; class Clostridia; order Oscillospirales; family Oscillospiraceae; genus Faecousia. The sequence goes on from JAHHRW010000001.1 coordinate 53,570, forward strand.
GACCCATGGGCCGAACAGCTTGGGGAATCCTTCGATGCATTCGGTATATCTTGGGAACTGAATTCAATCCAGCACGAAAAGGAAACTGGTTTTATACATTATGAGTGGGTTTGGAGCGTTTAGCTATGGCTAGAATCACATTTTCAAATGATAGAGAATATTGGCTTCGACTCCAAAAACTGGAGGATACATTTGCAACGGATGATGTAATCGAGAAAGCGGTTCATAAAGGCGCAGGTATTGTTACAGATACAATACGGACTGGCCTGTCAAAACTGCCAACCGAAAAGTATCGACACCTGTCTGAAGGTGATATGTTTGTAGGTATTTCCAAATCAGAGAAGAAGGACTTGGAAGACAGCTTCGGCCTAACCAAAATTGAGAAGGATCGCAACGGATTTATTCATACGAAGGCAGGCTTTGACGGATACGGCAGTTTTCCGACCAAGTCATATCCAAAGGGTGTACCCAATCAGTTGTTGGCAAGGGCAATTGAAAGCGGATCATCGGTTCGAATGAAAATACCTTTTGTTCGGCCGGCGGTAAGAGCATCTCGCAAAAAAGCGATCGAGGCTATGGAAAAGGTCATCGATGATGAATTAAAGAAAATCTTTTAGGAGGAAACATTATGGAAAATGCAAATGGCAGAGTAGTCACGGGTTTTTCCCATCCTGTGGTTGCAAAGTATGACTACAGCGGTTCTGAAGTGGCATATTCGCAGGGAATGGTATTGGCCAGAGGTGTCAGCGTAAAGTTGAGTGTCAACACCTCGGAAAGCAATGATTTTTATGCGGACAATGGCCTGGCGGAAACCGAGAGCGGAGAGTTTTCTGGCGGTACTGCAAACCTGGTTGTGGATGGTATGCATCCGAAGGCGGAGCAATTAGTGCTCGGGCTTCCGGAACCCGAACAGATCACATACGGGGAAAGCCAGACAACGAAAGTGACAAAATATGGAGCTGCGGCTAAGGCTCCATATGTCGGTATTGGCTATGTCACAGAGTACACCTCTGGCGGCAAAAAGATTTATGTACCTACGATTCTGCGCAAGGGCAAATTTCAGCAGCCCAGCTCCAATGCAAAAACCAGAGAGAAGGGCAGCGAATGGCAGACCCAGGAGCTGACAGCAGATGTACTCAGAGATGATACGGCGGCTGCCGATTGGAAGTGGATCGGAGAGGATCAGACCACAGAAACTGCAGCAATCGAGGTTTTGGAGGGTATTATGAATGTTACAGCAGCGCATGCTGCCGCGTTGACCAGGGAGGAGACATATGGTTAAGGTGACAATTCGGGGGAAGGAATTCCCCCTCTGCCTTACGGTGGCAGCACTGGATAAAATCAATGCCAAGTGTGGCGGCCTCAATGGACTGCATGAGTGGCTGGGTGGTAATGGCAGCACATCAGCAGCAATCTGTAATGCAGCATGGCTCCTCGGTGTGATGATTGAGGAAGGCGAAGAAAATCGTCTCATTGAGGCACGATTCGTAAAAAGCAGCAAGGCGGAGCGAAAACTTGTCCCTGACTCCGAAGCACTTTCCCACCTGCTGACGCCTGGCAGTGCAAAGCGATATATAGCAGATGTCTGGAAGGCGGTCAATGAATCGCTGGTACAAACCATTGAGGCAGAGAACCCAAAAAACGGGGAAAACGCAGAGCAAAAGTAAAACTGTGCTCTGCGTGGTTTTTATATTGGGGTCGTACCTTGGGAATGTGCAAAAACGAGGTTATGCATACTCGCATCGGTGAGATGTTCGATATGCTGGCCTGCCATGCGATTGCCAATGGTGCGGACCCTAAAAATCAATCACTATACGATTATGACGATGCGATAAATGTGAGGTGAGTGCTATGGGATACAATATCGGGCCTAAAATTGGTATCGAGGGCGAGGGAGAGTTTAGATCTCAAATCAGACGGATCAATGATGAATATAAGGCGTTGGAAGCTGAAACCAGGGCGCTGACCTCCTCATTTGAAGCAAATGGCGATGAACAGGGTAAATTAAAGGCTCAGTCTGGGCAGCTGGAAAAGCAGATAGAAAAGCAGAAAGAGAAAATATCGCTACTTGGGGATGCTGTTCAAAAGGCATCTGAAAAATATGGCGACGGATCTATTGAGGCAACCCGTCTCCGGGGCGCTCTGTACGATGCGCAGGCCACTGTGGGAAAGCTCGAGTCTGAAATGAGAAGCGCAGATTCTCGGTTAGAGCAGTTTGCGAATGGAATGGAAGACGTTGAGCAGAGCACCGATGATGTCAATGAAAAACTGGTAGACTTTGAGACAATTTTAGGCGCCAACTTTATATCTGATGTTGCCATGTCTGCATTGGATAAGGCAATTGACCTATTTGTTGATTTCGGCACAGGCAGTCTGGAAACAGCTTCAAATGTCAAGGCCGCCAAGTCTCAGTTTGAACAAACATTCGGTGATTTTCAGAAAGAAGCTGAAAATATTCTGCAGGGTATATCTGATGATACCAATATTGCCACCACTCGAATGAAGGGTGACTTTACGAAGATGTATGCCTTCATGAAAACGGCCGGAACGGAGTCAGAGCATGCGTTGAATCTATCAGGACGTGCTATGATTGCTGCTGCCGATAATGCGGCATACTTTGATAAATCGATTGAGCAGGCAACAGAGCAGCTACAATCCTTCCTGAAGGGTAACTACGAAAATGATGCTGCCCTCGGAATATCCGCAACCGAAACCACCAGAAACGCCAAAGCCAATGAACTTTATGCAAAAAGTTTCAAGGAGCTAAGTGAATCTCAAAAGGTTGATGTATTGCTCGCAATGGTTGAATCCGGTAATGCGGCATCCGGTGCGATTGGCCAGGCTGCCCGAGAATCAAATGAATGGACCAATATTACAGGCGAACTATCTGAGGCAATGCGGATGTTGCAGGCAGAAGTGGGAAAACCGGCAATAGCTTTGGCTGCACCAGTTATCAAGAGTATAACCGAGTCGATCTATGAACTGTTGGAAAAGAGCGAATATGACATTGCATTTGAGAAGTTGGCCGATGGAATTGATGCGTTCACCAACTCAGTAGAAAGCGCTGAAAGCCGCTTTGAAAATGTTGCAAAAAACACGGAAGCCAATGCCTACGCTGCAGAGATTTATGTTCGGCAGCTTGAAGATTTGGAGAGTGCGGGTCTTAAAACAGCGGAATCCCAAAGGGCCTATGCCGCTATTGTAGCAGAATTGAATGGCCTGCTGCCGGGATTAAATCTGACAATAGATGAGCAAACAGGTCTTCTGGATCAAAGCACCGAGTCTATCTATAACAACATCGAAGCACTCAAACAAAAGGCTGTTTTTGAAGCCCGGCAGGACAAATATACGGATATCCTAAAGGCTCGCGGAAAAGCTGTTGTAGAACTGGAAGATGCTGAGATGTCCTTAAATAACGCCCAACAAGAGGGTAAGGATCTTGCGGAAAAGCTAAAAACGGTTGGCGAGGAACTTTCTAAAGTGCAGCGAGAACGGGGCGAAATCGAACAACGGAACGCCTCCAGCTATGCCGCTGCGTCTCAAGCGTCTGCCGAGCTTGCTGACAGACAGGGGAAATTGAGTCAAACAGCTAACAGTTTGGGGCTGGAGTATCTTAACTTGCAAAATCAAGTAAGTGCCAATAAAGATGAGCAAAATAGGCTTTCAGAAGCCATTGAACAGGGCAAATCTACGGTTTTACAGTATGATGAACAGCTCAAAGGGGTTACTCTGACAACAGAGGAGTCTTCCGGGAAGAATGCAAAGCTGAAACAGACTATTGCAGATGTTCAAGCTCAGATAGACCAGCTTAATCTGGAGTATTCTGAGGCTACGGAAACGGCTCGGGCATCTATCGATGCACAAATCGGATGCTTTGATGCATTGGAAACAGAGAGTGACTGGACGGCTCAGAAAATTATTGAAAACTGGGAAAACCAGCGGGCAGCCTTTGATAATTACAGTGCGAATTTGCAAGCGGCTGTAGATATGGGATTGGATGAGGCTCTTGTGAAACAGCTATCTGATGGCTCGGAACAGTCAATGCAGATTCTGAATGCGCTTGTAAATGGTACAGGCATCAGTGTCGATGAAATCAACGCACAGTTTCGAAGAACGAGTGAATCAAGAGATGCAATGGCAAACTCAATGGGAGGAATTTGGATTGAATATGATGAAGGTGCAAGCAAAATAAAAATTGCTGCCGAACAGGATGGTATCTACATTGTTGAGGGTCTTGCTGTTGGCGTAGAGAACTATAGTTGGCGATTTGGAAATGCTATGCAGAGCCTAGCAGCTACTGGTAGTGGAAGGTTCGACCGTTATATGGAAATCAATTCACCTAGTAGGAAAATGAGAGAATCCGGTAAATGGACAGTTGAAGGGGCTGTTGAAGGTGTCGATGAAGAGATTCAAAAATTCGAACAATCAATGGAACACCTTGCAATTGCGGGCAATGATGCTTTCTTAGAGCATCAACTGCATGCAGCTGAAAATTTCCCCAATATCATGCCTATTCAGCCTAATCATATCGCGACTACTACCAATAGAAATAACTATGGCGGGAATGTTATCAATATTTATCAGCAACCCGGAGAGAGCTCTGATGAGGTGGTTGAGAAAGTTATGGACGCTATGAATTTGGAAGCAATGCAAAAGGAGGTTTCGGTCGGTGCTTACAACATTTGAATCTGAAATTGAGCGTTTGAATCGAACAAGAGGGAATGGATTTTCTTTCAACGGCAAACATACGTCTGAGTTTCATATGTATGTCGAGAAATATCCATCACAGATGACGCCAAAGAGGAAAATGACAACGGTTTCGGTACCTGGGAGAAACGGCGATTTGCATTTTTCAGAGGATGCATTCGAAAACACGATCCAAACATATGTATGCTATTTTCACGGATGCGAACCTATGCCGGCGGTTGCACATGCGGTTAAGAACTGGCTTGCAGGATCTTCCGGGTATCACGAGCTGACGGATGCATATGACCGGAATAAAATTCGCCGTGCAATGTTCATCGGGCCAATGGATATTGAGAACGTACTGAACCGGTATGGCCGATGTAATGTTACATTTAGCTGCATGCCACAGGTGTATGATCTGGATAGTTTCCAAAATGTGACTCATAATGAGCCGTTTGAAGTCGTTGTAAGTGATGTATATCCTGCGCTGCCTTTGATCACGGTGTATGGCACCGGTGCAGGGACGCTCACGGTTGGTAACACTACAGTTCAAATCAAAGAGCTGGACGACCAGCTTACGCTAGACAGCGAAACACAGAATGCCTACCGGCTTCTGAATGGAACAATGATCAATAAAAATCGCACAATTTCTGCTCCGGAGTTTCCCGCCTTGCGTGGCAGAACCAAGATCAGTTGGACCGGTGGAATAACGCATGTTGATATTGTGAAGAGAGGCTGGTGCCTATGAAACCAATTCTTTATGATGAATCTGAGAAATCATTTGACTCGAATGGTATTGGTATTCTGAGCGATGCAATGAAGTGTATCGTTACAGAAGAACAAAATGGACCATTTGAGCTGATGATGACCTATCCGATATCAGGTATCCATTACGGCGACATCGCTCAGCGTCGCATTCTTCTTGCTAAACCGGATCCTGTTAGGAAGACCCAGCCGTTCCGAATATATCGAATTACCAGGCCAATCAATGGCATTGTGACAGTATATGCCAGGCATATAGCCTATGATCTGATGGGTGTTTTGGTCAACCCATTCAAAGCCACAGGGGTTCAGTTGGCTCTGCAAGCGTTGAAGTCTAACGCTATCACACCTTGCCCGTTCTCTTTCTTTACAGATAAGTCTACGACTGCGAATATGTCTGTTCGGGTCCCGAAATCTATTTGGTCCATGTTGGGGGGCTCGGAAGGTTCTGTGCTTGATGTGTACAGAGGCGAGTGGGAGTTTGATCGTTTCCTTGTTCGTCTTTGGAATCATCGTGGAACAGACCGAGGCGTAACAATTCGGTATGGTAAGAACCTCACCAGTTTGGAACAGGATGAAAACTGTGCGAATTGTTATACCGGTGTTTGCCCGTACTGGACGAGCTACGAAGGTGACACGGCAATGTTGCCGGATAGAATTGTCAAAGCTCCAGGTACATACACCTATGAACGAGTTATGCCACTGGATCTATCTCAAGAGTGGGATAAAAAGCCTACAGAAGAGCAGCTGAGAACCAGAGCAGAGCGGTATATCAAGGACAATGATATTGGCGTGCCAAAAGTATCTCTGAAGGTTGAATTTGTGCCACTGGATCAGACGGATGAGTATAAGGGTTTGGCGTTGTTGGAGCGTGTCCTTATTGGCGATACGGTTGCAGTTTCCTTTGATAAGATAGGGGTTGATGCAAAGGCAAGGGTTGTCAAGATTCAGTATGATTCTATTCTGGAGCGATATGTTCGCCTCTATCTCGGAAGTGTTAAGGCAAACATTACGGATACGATTGTCCATCAGCAACACCAGATTGAAAAGGCACCAACTATGACAGATATTGAAAAGGCACAAGCAGCTGCCACAGCGTGGCTGACTAACGGAAAGGGCTACAAGGTAGAGCGCAGGGATGACAATGGAAATACCATTGATACCCTGTATCTGGATACGCCTGACATCAACACTGCTGTAAATGTCCTGAGGATTGGACAGTCAGGTATTGGATTCTCTCACAGTGGTGTGAATGGACCGTATGTCTATGCTTTTACGCTTGATGGGCATTTTAACGCTGACGTTATTGACACCGGCACACTGAAAGCTGCGCTGATTAAGTTGCTAGGTGCATTTGAGGTGTATGGGGATGGCGTAAAAGGCGGACATATCGGCTATATGGCTGGCAGTACCGGCGAGCAGGACACACACGGAATTGGGGTAAGCAACGCAAATTCAGATTGCTATGTTGTCGCTACCGATGCAGGTGTAGCCGTAAAAGCTGGTGACTATAATTTCCATATCACAAAGAAAGGCACCGGCAAATTCACGTGTAATGTCCTTGTGGATGGTGATCTAACGGTAAACGGAACAATAAGAGCGTGGGATATCATCAAGACAACAAAGGAGGTGTGACATGAAATAACGCATGATTTCACAAAAGGTTGCCTAGGGTGAGACGAGAATATGCAACAAATCTGCGTTTTAATATACAAGTGAAGGGGGAATGTGATATGAACATCACACAAAACATAACACTGGATCTAACGAAGCGGTCTGTATTCCAATATGTCTCTGCCAAGCAGGGGGACAATAGCAGCCGTTTTGTGAAAATCACGCTGACCAATAATGGCGCAATTTATACGCCGCCTGCTGGGGTAACTGCAAACTTTAGAGCGCAAAAGCCAGACGGCACCATGATTCTCAATCCGGCAGTTGTAAATGGTGATGGGACGGTAACCATAGAACTCACACAGCAGGCATTAGCTGTCCGTGGCGATGTAATTGCGGACATTTTTTTGACGGACGTTGATGGAGGAATCCTATCTTCCGTCAGTTTTGTAATACATGTTGATGCTGTACCAGATGGAGCGAAAACGGATAGCATAAGTGAGTTCCTGGTATTTATGCAGATGGTAGAGCGTGCAGAGGGCGCGGCAATGAAATCGGAGGAAGCTGCAGACCGTGCAGAGCGTGCAGCGGAATCATCGACAGATGGAAATGCAGAACTTCTTAATATCAGAGTAGGCGCTGACGGAAAAACCTACGCATCCGCAGGTGAGGCTGTTCGTAAGCAGTTTGGTGATATGAGGTGTTACGTAACGCCGGAAATGTTCGGGGCAGTTGGTGATGGTGTTACTGATGATAGTGCAGCATTACAGAATATGCTCAATTCTGGTCTAAGTGTTTTTGGAAAGTCAGGTAAAGTCTATGCTATATCAAGCGGATTATTTGTTGATCGTTCAAATTCTGTCAGTGACTTAAATATTTTAGCATTGAGAGAAATGGAAAGCTGTATTGAATATAGAAATAGGCGTACTGTTTTACAGAATATAAATATAGATTGTAAGAATTTGGCCAAAGCTGGAATAACAGGCAGTAGTGCAGAACCTTCTGATACTAATTTTGTAGCAACAATAAGAAACTGTTCAGTTATCAATGCGGTCAATAAAGGATTTTCTACTGGTAAGGTTAGAACATCATTTGAGAAATGCATTGCCAAAAAATGCGGTACTGGATTTAGCATTGATACTACAGATACAACGCATGAAATGTTAACTCCAATAGATTGCAATATTGGTATAGTTTGTAGTAGCTCTACAACGATTGTATCATGCCATCCGTGGAGTTGGCGTGTAAAACAAACTGCTATCTATATACCAAAAGGGGTTACAAAGGTTAGTATTGGGGAATTTTTTAATGATACAAACCATATAGGTATTTTATTTGGGCCTGAGACTGTCTTTGCAGTTGGAAGAATGGTGCTCTACAATAATACGAATGCTCCATCTGCAATTGATGAGAATTCAAGATTATTCAAGCTGGAATCTAATCTACGTAAATCGACACCACAGTTTAGTATTGAAAATATTCAAGGGTCTTGGAACGGTTCTCAATCCTACTTAGACTATCCGAATATTGATTTAAGTGGGATTTCGTTAAATTCCTGTAATATTATTAACCTAGATAACCATTTTGCAAGAGGATTTAAGCCTAAAAAAATGAATAGTAATAGATATGATGAGTTTTTGAGTCATTTTACTGTTACATCTAATATTGAAGGCGTGAATATTACAGCGGAAGTTAAAGGCTTAGAAACAGATGTAAGCAAGTATGAAGTAACTATATGGTTTATAGCGAAAAGTGCTAATGGTGAGGGCTTCACCTTAAATAAAGACGATGTAGTTTTCACGGTAAAACTGAATTTTGGATATGTCATAAAGGATATTTATTTTAGAAGAACCTATTCCAATTATTCAACAGCTATTTTATCTGAATCTTCCCGTGATGATACTTTTTTTGTTCGATATATTGGCTCTGATAGTATTGAAATATCTTCAGATGGTTTATATGCGAAGATGGGACTGACCCTAATTTTTGATTGATAATTAGCAAGATTATAACGTATACCATCCGATGGTATAAAATAGACTCAAATCTTCTGTGGCAAAGAAAATTATGGTAATAGGTAAAAGTGTTAATCCAATATACAACTTCTACCTTGGATGTTCCATTTATTCCATACAGGAGTAAAGAGCCGTTGGAGTAATGATTCCTGATGGGGTAATCAAACGGAAAAATTAAAAATAAAGAGGAGGAAAACAAAAGATGTTGAAAGTAAAGATTTGCACTGTCATTGGCGCAGTGGGCGGTGCAATCGCCACCGCCATGGGAGGCTGGAACGCCGCCTTGCAGGCGCTGGTGATCTTCATGGGGATTGACTATGCCACGGGGCTGATGGTGGCGGGGATCTTCCACGCAAGCCCCAAGACCAGCGGCGGTGGTCTGGAATCCCAGGCAGGTTTCAAGGGCCTGTGCCGGAAGTTTATGATGCTGCTGATTGTGCTGGCGGCAAACCAGATCGATGTGCTGGTGGGTGTGCATTACGTCCGGGATGCAGTCATCATTGCCTTCTGCACAAACGAGCTGATCAGCATTCTGGAAAATGCCGGGCTGATGGGGCTGCCCATCCCCAAGGCAATGAAAAACGCAATCGAGATTTTAAAGAAGAAAGAACAGCAGGAGGGTGTACATAATGGCTAAGACTTTTTTGATGGCAATTGATGCAGGTCACGGCAGAGACGTAGGTGGCAACCGGTGCGTGAAGTATTTGGACCCCAACCAGACGGCGGAATGGGTTCTGGCTGACAGGGTATCCAGAGCGATTGCTGAAAGAGCAAAGCTGTACGCGGGATTCAAGACCATCCGGGTGGACGATGTCACAGGCAACGAGGATGTCAGACTTGGGGAGCGCGTCAGACGGGCAAATTCTGCAGGCGTTGATTTCTACCTGAGCAATCATTTTGATGCAGGCATTGGCGGTAGCTATGGCGGCGGTGTAACGGCATTCTGCGTTGCTACCGGCGGGCAGGCTGAGCGGTACCGGGATAACCTGTACGAGGCTGTGGTGGAAACAGGGCGTCTGCGTGGCAATCGATCGGAGCCCAGAAAGACGGAAAACTTCTATGTGCTGCGAAACACGGATGCGCCCGCTGTGCTGATCGAATACGGTTTCATGGACAGTCCCGCCGATGTGCCGGTGATCCTGACCCAGGAGTACACAACGGCGGTTGGCTATGCCGTGGCTGACCGGCTGGCAAAGATGTACGGTCTGCAGCGGCTGCGCACCTTCGATGATGTGGCACCGGAAGCATACTGTTTTGATGCGGTGGAATGGGCAGTGAAGAAGGGTATCACCAAGGGCACGGAGAAGAACAAGTTTTCTCCGGACGAGCCCTGCACCCGTGCCCAGGCGGTCACTATGCTGTGGGCGCGGTATGGCAAGCCTGAGCCTGCTGGGTATGAGGCATTTACGGATGTGGCTCCTACGGCCTATTTCTCCAAGGCTGCCCAGTGGTCACGTTCCAAGGGAATCACCGCCGGTGTGGGGGATAACAAGTTCGGGCCTGATGTTCCCTGCACCCGTGCCCAGATCGTGACCATGCTGTGGGCAGCAGCTGGTCGGCCTGATGTGGGCGGTGATCTGCCTTTCGACGATGTAAAGGAAAGTAATTACTTCGCCAAGGCCGTCAAATGGGCGAAGGCCAAGGGCATTACCGCCGGTGTGGGCGGCGGCAAGTTCGCACCCCACGAACCCTGCAGCCGGGCGCAGATGGTCTGCTTCCTGTATAAGGTATAAAAATTTCCCCTCTCTGGAGTCAAATCCGGAGAGGGGAATTATGTCGTTTTAGTTGCATTTCATAAGCATTTTCACTTTGAAAAGTGACAACGACATTTCATAATATAAAATGAATTTCAGAATATAGACTGATGTATCAGCATTCCTATATGACGATGAGGGGAAGCCTCGAACAGTCTTTTGTCAGGTAAAACAACTATTTCAAGGCCAGCTCTCAATATTGCACATTACAGTAAAAAAATGAGACCAAACATTCCACACTAATCTCTTCCTGTTGCTCATCTAATGGAATATTACCATATCGAACGCTATGTCATTTTAATATATTTACTTGTCTACTCTATAAATCCACATACAATATGATATAATAAAATAAAACTACATAGAAGGGTTTGATTAACATGTTTGATGTTGGGATGCTATGCGGTACGAATGATCATATCTTGGGTTATAAAATTGTTGAAAAAAAGTATGTTAAGAACATTGTGAAGGATGGGCAGATTTATTTTGGCCTACTGCAGGATTATCGGAAGATGGAGCAGCAGGATAGGTGCTCTATCGGGGATAGTAAAGAGGCATCCCTCTCAATGAATGTTCAACAATTTATAGAAATTGATAATAAATATGTAGAAATCCATGGATTCAATGCTGGAAACAATGCTCGTTTTAACGCCAAGCAATGCGCTTTTTGTTTCTTTATGGAAGGCCTAAAATCCTTCACAAAATGTTCAGATGGTAAGTACCGATACCATATTTTGAACTCCGATCTCCAGAGAATTTGTAAAGATAAGGGCGGAATAAGCCAATGTTCATTGATTATATTTGACATAGATTTAGTTTTTAAAATATGTGATGAATTAATCAGTAGGAAATTGCCATATATGAGTGGAAAAATTATTTATGATGATTTCTACTATATTCCAAAGTCTGATGATATTAAATCTAGACAGTATGCTCTAGAGTGCTGCTTTCATAAAGAGAAAAGGTTTTCTTATCAGCACGAGTTCCGTATAGCCACACTTAACACCGAAAATAAGCCTATTAACGACCTCTTTGTTGATGTTGAAGATGATTACTTTCAAGTGATGGATTTAAAAGATGGATATGATTTTTGCTGCTGCGCAGATATACTAGCAGAAAAGAAAGATTTTGGGAAAGTAGATGTTTGCTTTAACTTTACACATGACTTAATTAAAAGTAAAACTGAAATACAGTCTAATTGAGTAAGTCCTGAAAGTGGAATGGGGTGTTTCATATGGATAAGATTGATATTTTAAAATACTGGTTGGAAGAAAGCCACAGTATTGTTGCTTTCACTGGCGCTGGAGTATCGACGGAATCTGGCATAAAAGATTTCAGAAGTGCCGATGGTTTGTTTGCTGAAACATGGGGGACTAATGAACATTACTCCACAGAATCTGGTATACCAGATTTTAGAAGTGTAGATGGTTTGTACGCCCAGAAGTTCGATTATCCACCGGAAACGATTATAAGCCACAGTTTTTATCAGAGAAATCCTGAGTATTTCTTCCGGTTTTATAGAGAAAAAATGCTGCCGCTGGGATTTTCACCCAATGTGACCCACGAAGTTTTGGCAAAGTGGGAACAAGAGGGGAGACTTTTAGCGATCGTCACCCAGAATATTGATGGTTTGCATCAAAAGGCAGGCAGTAAAAAGGTATATGAGCTGCATGGTAGTGTTTTGCGCAATTACTGTACCAAGTGCAAAAAATTCTACTCAGCGGAATATCTGAAAGAGGCTGTGGGAATACCCCGGTGCAATTGCGGCGGTATCGTAAAACCGGATGTGGTGCTCTATGAAGAGCCGTTGGATCAGACGATCGTTGAAAAGAGCGTCACTGCAATATCCCAAGCAGATATGTTGATTGTAGCCGGAACCAGCCTGACGGTGTATCCGGCAGCAGGACTGATCAACTATTTTCGCGGGAAACATTTGGTGCTGATTAATCGCGATGTGACTCCATATGACAGCCATGCAGATCTGGTTTTGCATGAAGGATTGGGAACAGTGTTTTCTCAGCTTTGAAAAATCCGAGTATCATTGATACTCGGATTTTTTTCTTGACAAATGGGGTTACAAATCATATAATGAATATATGAACAAGAAAACATATGAATATATGAAAGGATGGTTGAATGGAACAAGATTTTTTGTTTGATGACGATGAGTTGATTGAAATGGCAGAGCTTTTCAAGGTGTTTGGGGACTCCACCAGAATTAAAATCCTGACAATTCTATTAGATGGAGAAAAATGCGTACAAGAAATTACGGACGCAGCCGGTTCGACACAGTCAGCTGTCAGCCATCAGCTGAGAATCTTAAAGCAAGCCAGATTGGTTCGTAATCGGCGACAAGGAAAACAGATCTGCTATTCTTTAGCAGACGACCATGTAAAAACCATTCTTGGAATGGCTAGAGAACATTTGGAGGAATAATTTATGCGTAAAACATTTGAATTGGAAAATCTGGAATGCGCAAACTGCGCAGCCAAAATGGAGCGTGATATTGCAGCGATTCCGGAAGTGAACAAGTGTACCATTACATTTATGACATCCCGTATGAGCATTTCTGTAGCTGACGGCGCGGATTTCAACGAAATCCTAGATAAGGCTCAGGCAATCATGAAGTCCTATGAGAAGGACTGTACTATTGTAAGATGAATAAGAAACAGAAAAGAATTGCAAAGCAGATTGGCTTTGGACTATTGATTTTTGCGTTGGGTATCATTACCAAGCGGTACAGTCTTGTTTTAGGCAATGCATTGCTTGGAGCTGGATGGCTGACAGCAGGATACAATGTTATTTTGGATGCATTTGGAAAAATCAAAGCAAAGAAACCTTTCGATGAAGAACTGCTGATGACATTGGCATCTGGCTGTGCTGTATTATTGGGGGAGTTTTCTGAGGCGGCTGCGGTGATGATATTTTATCAGATCGGCGAACTTTTCCAGAGTATAGCAGTAGAACGCTCCAGAAAGTCTGTGGCAGAATTGATGGATCTTCGTCCGGATGTTGCTTATATTCTGCGAGATGGCCAGACAGAAGAGGTTGATCCTGAAGATGTTCAGGTTGGAGATTTGCTGCTGGTACATCCAGGAGAACGCATTCCGGTTGATGGTATCATCATGGAGGGATCTGCATCAATAGATACCTCTAAAATCACGGGCGAGTCTGTGCCGGCGGATCTGACAGTTGGGGATCAGGTGCTTTCCGGGTGCATCAACCTATCGGGTGTTCTGACGATTCGTGCTGAGAGTGAATTTGCATCTTCTACAGTTGCGCATATCCTTGATTTGATGGATTCCGCCAGCGAGGGAAGAAGTCAGACAGAGACACTGATTACACGCTTTTCCCAGAGCTACACCCCCTGCGTCGTAATCGCGGCGGTGATCCTTGCCCTCGTTCCACCGCTTTTTACAGGATTTCACTTTGCAACCTGGATCCACCGTGCCTTGAATTTCCTTGTGGTCAGCTGTCCATGTGCGTTGGTGATCTCGGTGCCGCTGGCCTTCTTTGGCGGTATGGGTGGCGTGAGTAAGGCAGGAATGATTGCAAAGGGCGGTGTTGCATTGGAGAATCTGGCTAAGATCGATTCGGTTGTCTTTGATAAGACAGGTACGTTGACGACAGGTGATTTCCGTGTAGTTCGGGTCGAATCACAGACGGAGAATCTGCTGGAGTTGATCGCATCTGCTGAGGAGGTATCGCACCATCCAATTGCCAGGGCAATCGTGAATGCTTGCCCAGAGCATCCAAAGGCAGTCAATATTCAGGAAATTCCGGGGCAGGGAATCCGTGCAGAGGTAAACGGCTATCTCGTAATGGCAGGTAACCGTCGCATGTTGGAAAATCTGCAATTGCGCGCTCCGGAAATTGATGGAGCTACGATTGTTTACGCAGTCATTGATGGAAGTTATGCCGGTGCAATTGTTTTAGAGGATACGATCAAAGCTGGGGCAGGGGAATCTCTGCAGGCATTAAAGAAACTTGGCATTTCCAACATTTGTATGCTAACCGGCGACCGTGAATCAGCGGCAAAAATTGTGGCAGACCGTTTACAGCTGGATGCGTATCAGCATAGCTTACTGCCGCAGGATAAGCTTGCCGCAGTTCAGAAAATGCTGGGCAGCGGTAATCATGTGGCATTTGTTGGTGACGGAGTGAACGATGCCCCAGTACTGACGATGGCCACGGTGGGTGTTGCCATGGGCGGTGTTGGCTCAGATGCAGCAGTTGAGGCCTCAGATTTGGTTCTGTTAAAGGATGATTTGAGAGGACTGCCGAAGGCGGTCACCATTGCAAGAAGAACCCTCTCTATTGCAAAGCAGAATATTATTTTCGCGCTGGCGGTCAAATTTGGCGTGATGCTGCTCAGCATTCCGGGTATTGCCAGTATGTGGTTGGCGGTATTTGCTGATGTAGGTGTGGCCATTTTGTGTATTCTAAATTCCTTCCGAGCGATGAAAAGTGATGTATAACAATAACCGCTCATGTGGTTGGCATTCGCACTACAATAAGCTATATAGATCTCTATTTGCGATCTGACACAGAAGCGCAAACAAAACAGGCAGTACCAAGAGGTGTTCTCAAGGTACTGCCTGTTTATCGTCTTTTTGAAAAGTAATAGAAATGAAATTACAACAGAAATCAGATTTGTTGGATAGGGAAACATGGTACACAGCTATTGGACGCTGCTCAGATCCTACCGCCCTTTAAACGCCCTCTTTCTGTTTGCAGCCAACCGAAATGCCGATGATACGAGCAGGATTCCAAGGGCAATTGCGCCTGCAATCGCTGCAGTCTGCATACCTTTGTTTGCAAATTGATCCATATTTCCCTGAACAGCGTAGGTCATTGTATAATATACGCCAGCACCGGGAATGAGAGGGAAAATGGAAATAACCAAATAGGATATCGCGGGGTATTTCCGTTTTCTAGCCATGATTTCTGCATATACAGAGGCGGCGATACCGCCTGCAAAATTTCCCCAGATCACATTATTGGTAAAATAAACCGTTATCAAGTACATGCTCCAACTCAGGACTGCGCCCAAACAGCACAACAGCCCTCCGGGACCATGAACATTAAAGAAGATTGCAAAGCCGAAAGCACCGACGAAACATGCGATATCTTGTATCAGAGGGGCATAGTTCAGAGCCTCGTTACCAATAGGGTTGATCCCCAAATTCTGCACGATATTGAGTGCTCCGGCAGTACCAAGCGCAATTGCCACAGCGATTAAAAGAACCTGAACAATTCTGTTGATACCGGAATTGGTATCTCCGTACATAATGTCACGCATGGCATTGGTAAATAGGAGTCCGGGGACAAGGATCATCAGTGCGCCTATGATCGCCGTATCCGCATTGTCAATGAATCCAAAACTATAAAATCCGTATGCCAGCAGTGCAGAGCAGAACGCTGCGATGATTGTTCTAAAAAACTGGGTGGATTGCAGGCGATCCATCCAAAGGTCAATTGCAAAGATGAGTAATCCACAAAAACCTGCACCAATGGCCTCGGGCAAATTTCCACCAAAGAAGATAGAAAATCCAAAAGCACCCAGATAATATCCCATGGCTTTGATGTAATTGTTATATTGCAGGCAGTGGCTCTTTGTGTCCTGCAGCCACTCCAGAGCGACATGAGGATCGGGGGCCTGCGCACAGATGTGTCGGCTCAGGTTGCTGTATCGCTCCACTGCGTCCAAATTATTTCCGTGACTGCCGATTCTCCGCATCCGTGTCATCGGATTTCCGTCAGCTGTAATCAAACTTACGGTTAGGCAATTTGGAATGGCAAACACCTCGGCCTCATACCCGTATGTCTTCAGTACACGGACAATGCTTTCTTCAATTCGATATGTCTCAGCGCCGGACATGGCTAGATTATATCCTAAATTGGTTGCCAATTCCAGCAGTAATCGGTCGCGCATAAGAAATCCCCTTTCTGATACATATTCAGCGTTTTACAGTATAACAATGTAACAAACCATTTACAAGTGTTTTGTCAAAAATATCTGATATAAAAAGGCCATATACGCTTGCCAATTGTCTGATTTATGTTATGATGATAAAAGAGATTCCCCCCTGAAAGCTTTCATACCCGGTCACAATTTAAGGAGGAATAGAAATGCGCACGGACTTTTATTATGAATCCTGTGGTGTGGGAAAAATTCACGGATGTCGCTGGACCCCGGATGGAGAAGTGAAAGCCGTTGTCCAGATCGTCCACGGTATCGCAGAGTATGTCGAGCGTTATGATGATTTTGCTGTCTTCCTCAATCGTCATGGGATAGTCGTTGTAGCAGGGGATCATATGGGACACGGGAAGTCCATTGAACACGGAGGAACCAAGGGCTTTTTTGATGGCGGTTGGCGGGCTGCGGTGAATGATACGGTTCAACTATTGAAGACTACAAGGGAAGAGTTCTGCGATAAGCCCTATTTCCTGTTTGGCCACTCCATGGGTTCGTTTATTTCCAGAACGATTTTGTGCTGGTACCCAGATTTAGGCTTGACAGGCTGCATACTTTGTGGCACTGCTTGGATGCCGGATGGGGCCGTGATGATGGGGTATTTAACTGCAAAATCAGTATGCACAGCAATCGGCGAACGTAATCCCGATGAGCACCTTCAGTCCATGATGTTTTCTGGATATAATCAACGTGTGGAACATCAAAAAACAGATTTTGACTGGCTAACAAGAGATGCTGCCATTGTAAAAGAATACATAGCCAATCCCATGAGTGGATTCACCGTCTCCTGCGGATTACTGCGGGACATGTCTGTCGGCATGATGTATAATCAAAGGATGGAAAATTTGGAAAAAATGAATCAGGATCTGCCTATTCTGTTTGTGTCGGGAGGCGATGATCCGGTTGGAAATTATGGCAAAGGTGTAAGCCTAACGGCCGAGAAATTCCGGTCTGTTGGAATGAAAGATGTAACAAGCAAAGTGTTCCCTCTGTGCCGACATGAGATATTGAACGAACTTAATCGAAATGAAGTTTATGATTATATATACAGATGGCTCATGGGGTACTGCGATTCATAATCTCTACCCCAATATGGTGCAGTCTAATTGGCATACAATATTTTACTATTGACAAAAAGTTACATTTTGTTATAATTGTATAGAACTTTATACACAATCTATACAAGGAGATTCGTTCATGAAAAAAATTATGTCAATGATTTTGGTCATTGTGCTGCTGCTTGGTCTGTTTCCTATGCAGGCTTTTGCATCAAATGCTCCAATGCCGGATCCAATGGCACGGGTCCAGAGGAAACCTGGTCTGGCAGAAATTGCGCCTAGCGGCTATCAGAAATTGAGAGTCAGCCAGAAACTTCTGGACGTTCTAAAGATTATGGAAGGATATAGCCAGAAAGCATTTTGGGACCATCAGCAGTATTCCATTGGCTATGGCACCAGAGCCAACCACCAGAACGAAATTCTTCCGAATGGTGAGGCTGGCTATGCTGAGGCTGAAAGAAGATTGATTGATGACATCAAAAGCCGCGAGGAACTGGTCAATAATTACTGTAGGAATTCTTTGAGAAAACAACCAAACCAAAACCAGTTTGATGCACTGGTCAGTCTTGTATATAACCTTGGCACCGGTTGGTTCTTTAACAGTCGAATGGCCAATTGGTTAAGGAATCCTACTACTGAAATAGAATTTGTGGATGCAATGGGCCAGTGGTGCAGCGCAAGCGGTGAAGTCCTCTTTGGCCTCATGCAGAGAAGAATTCGCGAGGCGATTATCTTTCTGAAAGGCGAATATTATTTGCCGGCAAGACCCAGCCGTGAGCACCTCATCAAAACGGAAGAATTTAAACAGAATCCTACGCGTTATGTGAAACCCAACGGTTCGCTGCCATATTATGCCGGTATTTACTTAAAGTATGATTCACCAACCGAGTACATATCTGGAGAACGTGCAAGATACAAGCAGCTGGGGGATGTGATCGGGCCCCTGTCAACGCCTCATTCTTCTGACTATACCTTTGATGGATGGGCAATTGTTGCAGAAAATAATCACGATATCTCCCCAAGACCGGCATCCTCCAGTACTGTTGTAAATAACAATCTGGAGCTTGCTGCCCAGTGGGTACCAATTTCACACAAACCAAGCAAGCCTAATCCCAGCAAGCCTGAGGCGGCATTCCCGTTTATCGATGTTTCCGCAGGTGCATGGTATCGGGATAAGGTTGAGTTTGTGTACGCAAACAAATACATGGCCGGTACATCTGAAACAACTTTCTCCCCTAATTGGACGATGACAAGAGCTATGCTTGTAATGGTTCTGTATCGAATTGCAGGATCTCCTTCTGTGACAGATGCCCAGAGAGGGTACTTTGTGGACACACAAGATCAATATTATACAGATGCAGTTGCATGGGCCAAGGCAAATGGAATTGTAGACGGCATCGGCGAAAGACGTTTTGGACCGGATTACCATGTAACTCGTCAGGATGCAGAGTTGATCTTCTATAAGATGTGTGTAGACTATTTGAAGGTTAGCAATAAAAAGACCGCAGACCTTTCAAAGTTTGACGATGCAGACAAAGTTGCAGACTATGCTAAGGAAGCTGTGCAGTGGGCTGTTGCTACAAAAATGATGGCAGGCGATTCACGGAATGGTGGACTTTATCTGGAGCCCAAGGGGAATTTGACCAGAGCACAGGGAGCCACACTGATTACACGCTGTGTCACGGATATTATCAATTAAAGAAACCTAAATCATTTGCTCTCGGGGATACACTCTGAGAGCAAATGTCCGCTTTAATGGATATACAAGAGATTATAATATAGTCACTTACACAGAAGGAGTGTTGACTATGTATTCTCTGAAAATTGTCCGTGGTCATGTGCAGGTTTATGATCTGCGCGGCAATTTCCTGTTTTCTGCTGACTCTGAACGGGAAGCAAGGGAGGAACTGGAGGATTATGAGGAATATACGGCTTGATATTTGCTATGACGGTAGCCGCTATCAGGGGTGGCAGCGACTACCAGGGGCGAACAACACCATTCAGGGAAAGCTGGAGTCGGCACTGAGCAGGATTCTTGGCGAGATGGTTGAGATATCCGGAAGTGGCAGAACCGATGCCGGAGTCCATGCCAAAGGACAGGTAGCAAATTTCCACTGTAAGAGTGATATGCCAACCAATGAGATTTTGTCACAACTTCGTCGGTATTTACCGGAGGATATCGGCATAATATCCTGTAAAGAGGTTTCAGAACGATTCCATGCCAGATTAAATGCACATCAAAAAACATACGAGTACCGTTTGTGGTATTCTGATTCCCCATGTGTGTTTGAAAGAAAGTTTGTGGCTCAGGCAGCGGGAAATCTGGATATGAAAGCCATGAGAATGGCTGCGGACTTGTTAGAGGGAACTCACGATTTTTCGGCATTCTGTGCCAATCGTCATTTTAAAAAGTCTACGGTGCGGACTATTATGCGCTTAGAGATTTTGCAAACGGACAATGAAGTTCGGTTCCGAGTAACGGGGAATGGATTCCTGCACAATATGGTTCGCATTTTGGTCGGGACGCTGATTGAGGTTGGCAGGGGAGAGCGCAGTGCAGAGTCAATCCCATCTCTGTTTGGCGAGAAACGGGAAAAAGCCGGTTTCCTTGCACCGGCCAAGGGCCTTTGCTTAGAGGAGGTAGTATATTGAATATTCAAATCTTTGGAAAAAGTAAGAGCTTTGACACCAAAAAGGCAGAGCGCTATTTTAAGGAACGAAGAATCAACTACCAATCAATTGATTTGGTTCGCTATGGTATGTCCGGAAAAGAGTTTGATTCCGTTTTGCGGGCTGTTGGCGGAATTGATCAATTGATCGACTGGGACAGTAAATCGCCGGAAGTAACGCTTATGAAATACATGGATGATACCCGTGCAAAAGAGGACAAGGTTTTTGACTCCCCGGAACTAATGAAAGCGCCGATTGTACGAAATGGAAAGTATGCCACTGTTGGCTTTTGCCCGGAAATTTGGGCGCAATGGAAGTAATATACGAAAGCAGTTTCTTTCAAAAGAGACTGCTTTTTTCCTTGTTTTTGTTAAAAAACGAAATGTTGCTTGCTATATTTATGGAAGGGTGATATAATATCTTAGATTTTTCCGAAATTCTGGATGGAATAAATCGATTTATGTGGGGCGTTCCCATACTGATCCTCATCCTTGGGACGGGCATTTGCATAACAATTTTTTGCTTGTTTCCACAAGTTCGGTTCTTTCCGACTGCGCTCTGTCAGTTCCTTCAAAAGCTCTTTACCAGACAGGAATCTACTTCCGGGACCAGTCCGTTTCGTGCGCTATGCACCGCTTTGGCGGCAACGGTTGGAACCGGAAATATTGCAGGTGTTGCTGGTGCAATTGCGATTGGCGGGCCGGGGGCTGTCTTCTGGATGTGGATGAGTGCATTTGTTGGCATGGCGACAAAATATGCTGAAAGCACATTAGCCGTACGGTTTCGGCAGCGTGATTCTGCCGGAAGATGGATTGGTGGCCCGATGTATATGATTCAAAATGGCCTTCCGTCCAGATGGCATTTTTTTGCGACTGTTTATGCTGCATTCGGAGTGGTTGCAGCATTCGGAGTGGGAAATGCCACCCAGATCAATGCGGTTATATGCTCGTTGGAGGAATCTGCATCTGCATACGGGTATGTCCAGCACCCCTATACTGCCCTTGTTGTCGGGGGGATTATGGCTGTCGTTGTGATGATTCTTGTATCTGGTGGCGCGAGTAAGATAGGCCAGATGACGGAATATCTGATCCCTGTTGTTTCTGTGGCTTATATCTTACTTTGCCTGATTGCCATTGGACGTCATGCGAGCCAGTTGCCCGGTGTGTTGTCCCAGATTTTTCTGGGGGCTTTTTCTCCTGCAGCAGTTACCGGTGGAATCGTCGGCAGTGCTTTTTCAACCATTCGTATCGGCGTATCCAGAGGAACATTCACCAATGAAGCCGGTATGGGTACCGCATCTATGGCTCATGGAAGTGCCGATGTGTCGCACCCTGTGGAGCAGGGGTTAATGGGCATCATGGAAGTGTTTTTGGACACAATTGTTATATGCTCGTTGACGGCATTTGTCATCTTGACAAGCGGTGTGGAAATCCCTTTCGGGACGATGGTTGGTGCAGAGCTGACAGCTAAGGCGCTCAGTGCCAGTTTTGGGCCATGGGTGTCTGCATTTTTGTGTGCATGCCTGTGCTTGTTCGCTTTGGGTACGATTCTTGGGTGGGGCCTGTATGCTGGCAGATGTGTGGAGTTTCTGTTCGGTAGGATCCGATGGCGTATTTTCGCGCTTTGCCAAGGATTTGGCGTGATGCTCGGGGTCGTACTGAATACTGGAATTGTTTGGACCTTATCTGAGTTGGTGAACGGTCTCATGGCGATTCCCAATCTTATTGCTTTGCTGTTTTTAATGCCGGAACTTATCCGACTTACCTCAGAATATAGAATTATCAAATGCAGCGGATAATCGCTGCCGGAGGTTGTACTTATGAGAATTTCTATCAATGCGAATCGCTGTGAACCTTCTCCTATGCGAAAATTTCACCCATACGCAGTGGAAGCGGAGAAGAAGGGCAGAAAGATTTTTCATTTAAATATTGGCCAGCCTGACCTGAAGACTCCAGAGGCATACTATGCAGCCATTCGTCAATACAACGAGGAGACATTGGAATACGCGGCATCTCCCGGTATGCCAATTTTAATTGATCAGATTCGGGATTACTATGGCCGACTGGGTGTTGAGTTATCTCAGGAGGATGTGCTTGTCACCACTGGCGGCAGTGAAGCGCTGCTGCTGACATGCCTGTCCATTCTGGATCCGTATACAGAAGTAATCATCCCTGAGCCATATTATCCAAACTATACTACCTTTGTTCATGCGGCTGGTGGCGTTATTCGGGCACTGCCCACCTCTCCGGAGGATGGCTATCGATACGCATATAAAGAACGAATCGAGAGCTTGATTACCAAGAATACGCGTGCTATTTTGATCACAAATCCTGGTAATCCCACTGGCGTGGTTCTGACAGAGGAAGAAATGCGTATGATTGCGGATATCGCAAAGAAGTATAACATTTATTTGATTTGCGATGAAGTATACCGCGAATTTTGCTATGATGAGGAGTGTGGCGTCCCTACCATGGGACGATTTGCAGATATTGCAGATAATCTTGTAATCATTGATTCCGTATCCAAGCGTTTCTCTGCTTGCGGTGCGCGTATCGGCTGTGTGGTTACAAAAAACAAGGAGCTGCAACAGGCACTGTTAAAATTCTGCCAGTCCCGTCTATCAGTGGCTACCATTGACCAAATCGGTGCAGCGGCACTTTACAGTGTCGATCATGAATTTTTTGTGCGCTCCAAGCAGGAGTACCGTAAGCGTCGTGATACCGTTGTCGGCTTGCTGCGACAGATTCCCGGCGTTATGGTGGAAGAGCCTATGGGCGCATTTTATGTGATGGCAACTTTGCCGGTTGATGATACAAACAAATTCCAGTATTGGTTATTGGAAGAGTTTCACGATCAGAACGAGACGGTCATGTTTGCCCCTGGTGCACCGTTCTATGAAACCCCCGGAAAGGGAATCAACGAAGTCCGGATTGCTTATGTTTTAAAAGAATCAGATTTGGTTCGCGCAATTGACCTGCTGGGCAAGGGAATTAAGCAGTATCGTCAGCAAGTTATGGGATTAGATGAGTAAAAAAGAAAGGCTCCACGCTTTCGTGGAGCCTTTCTTTTTGCTGGATTATTGGGTTGTTTTATGATATAATCTTTGTAGCCTGCATGGTAATCCAATACAAAGAGGTATCTTATGAACGAAAAGGAAATTAGCGAAATTCGCCGGCATACCCGCCGGGATCGCTCAAATATGACAGCACTTTATGGCTGCTTTGTAAATGATAATAAAGAGATTATTTCTCAGTTCCGGCAGAGTGTTGGAATCATGCCGGAGAATGAGGGAGATAAGTTCTTTGCACTTTTAAGACGAAACTTGTCCGGTACTTTGGGCAAGAATCTGATTGATATTACATTCCGTACCCAACAGGTGGTGGACAGTCCGGAACATAAGCTGCTGATGCAGCTGCGGGAAAGCCAGCTAAAGGATGAGGAGGCGCTGCAGAGCCTTTATCAGAAAATTATTGATTCTGTTACCATGGACTCAAGTTATCTGATTCTGATTGGCTGTGACAGCTATGATGTACCCTTCCGCGGCAAGGATGACTCCGTGCAAGCCGATGGCTCTAATGAATCTTACCGCTATCTGCTGTGCGGTATTTGTCCGGTCAAATTGAGCAAGAGCGTGCTTGAATATAAGGCAACGGAACAGGAATTTCATGATAGTTCCATTACCCAGCAGTTATCTGCCCCGGTTCTGGGATTTCTTTTCCCCGCATTTGATAATCGCAGTACCAATATCTATAATGTGCTGCTGTATTCAAAAGACGCAGGGGATAATCACGAGAGCTTTGTAAGCTCTGTTTTCAACACTCAGCCGGTTATGGCAGCAATAGAGCAAAAACGGTCATTTGAGGCATTGATTGGGAATGCACTGGATACAGAGTGCAGTCTGGATGTGGTTCAGGCGGTACACAGCGAAATAGGTCAAATGATTCAGATGCATAAGGAAAGCAAGGTTGATGAGCCACTGCTTCTGGACAAGGGGACGGTTCAGTCTGTATTGCAAACGGCTGGTATATCCGAAGAGAAACTGGCTAAATTCAGCATTGATTATGATGAAACATTTGGCTTTGAAGCGCAGCTTCATCCCAAAAATGTGATTGACCAAAAGCAGTTTGAAATTAAGACCCCGGATGTGACCATTAAGGTCAATCCGGAGCGTAGTGATTTGATTGAGACACGGGTTATCGGTGGGGTTAAATATATTATGATATGCGCTGATGAAAGTGTTGAAGTCAACGGTGTTAACATAAATATTCTAGATACAGAAGTGTAAATCGGTGGATTTCTCTGGTACAAAATAGATCAAATGCGAAGTTGATTATGTGCCTCGAATATAATTGCAAGAGGACACATCAAGACAAAATCAAAGGGCTTGCTGGCTGCGTAATGCAGACGGCAAGCCCTTTCGGCAGCTAAACAAAGCTATAAAGGAAATGCCTGCCGCAGAATTCTAAATACTGCAGCAGACCCTTATGTTGGAGTTATTTTACAACCCGCTTTGCGCCTAAGTACATTCTCTCATAGTATGGTTCGCTCAAATCAGAAATGATGACTCCCGTAGAAGGGGTTGATGCATGGACAATCTCGCCTTTGCCGATGTAAATTGCGATATGGAACATTCCAGAAGGAGTGCCATCATCCGAGAAGAATATCAAATCACCCGGGAGCAGCTCATCGCGATTGACAGTCATATCTAAACTTTCCCACTGAGACAATGCACCGGGAACCAGATTATACCCGAACTGCTTGTAAACATAGTAGACGAATCCAGAGCAGTCAAAACCGGTTTCAGGATCTTTTCCACCGTAGACATAGTCATAACCTTCGTAATTCTTTGCAAGTTCTACTATTGCAGCAGCCATCTTCTTGGCGTTTTCGTTGCGATTATCTTCTGGGGAAGATGTGCCCATGGATGTAACAAAATTGTGAATCTTGTAGAAGATGCACAAAGCCTCTTGGCTAATAATTTTACTTTGCGGTTTCAGGTTCCTGTCAGAGTCGCCGGAAAGAGCTTTTATGCTGATCAAGAGCCGCGTGGGAGAAATGGCGTAACGGGCGAGCTGGTTAGAATCACGGAATACAGATAAGTCAACATTGGGATCATCAACCTTGTCGTATCCGACGGCATTCAGGAACTTGGCACATACCGTAAAGAAGTCTTGCCGTGTAATAGGATCATTAGCTCCGAAGATACCGTTTCCTTTTCCGTTAACGATTCCAAGGCGATGGGCATTCAGGACATCCCGGTCATTTGTATCGCTGAACGGGCTGGCACCGGGATCGCCAAGATCATTGTCGCTTACGCCCATAAGTTGTTTATAAGCAAGCATCATAACTTTGCACATGCCAGTACGGGTGATGCTGCCGTTCATGGGGGAGGCGCGGACTTCGTCCGGAATCAGTCCCAGTTTGGACATCGTATACACAGAGTCCTTAGCCCAACTTGCCAGATTGATGAAATCGGATGCAGGAGGCGTTGTTGCTTCTGGCCTTGGGGCGGGGACAGAAGAGCTTGAACCGAGAATGTATGCTTTATAGAACATCGTCAGCGCCTCTTCGGAAGTGGTTACTTTACGCCAAGAGAGTGCTCCACCGGTACCTGCAACGACACCAAGCCCCACCGCGAGCTGCGCACCATTATAGCCCCAACTGGGCAGGGAAGACGCATCAGAAAAGACGGACAAATCAGCTTTATCTTGCTCTTGAATGGGATATCCGACTAGATCTAAAAATGTTACAACGATGCAGAAGAATTCCACTCTCCTCAAAGAATCGTTCGGACGGAATCTGCCATCGCCATCACCGGAAACCAAACCGATGGCGTATGCTTTTTCTACATCAGGATCTGTGGTATCGGAGAAAGGGTGAGCGCTGGGAAGTTCAATGTGTTCTCCGGTAATCTTGGTGTAGGCAAGCATGGCGATTCTGCACATATCCAGTCTAGAGATATTATGGCGTAGATTGGCATCTGCAAGGGATTCGGGAATTAGACCCAATTCATCCATGGCAGCAACTTTCTCTTCGGCCCATTGAGAGACACCAGAATAAGCACTGACGGCTGGGACGATGGACAATACCATAGCGATCACCAGAAAAACAGACAGAACACGAGTTGATACAAATTTCATTCATTATCCTCCAAATTGATTTCCAGACCAACAGGACAGTGGTCTGAACCTAAAATCTTGTTATAAATTGGTGTTGCAATTATTTTATCGCGAATGCGATCGGAAACCAGAAAGTAGTCGATTCTCCACCCGGCATTGTTTTTACGGGCGTTAAATCGGTAGCTCCACCAGGAATATGCACCAGTCACATCCGGATGGAGATGGCGGAAGGTATCCGTAAACCCACAATCCAAAAGTTTTTGGAAACTGCTGCGTTCCTCATCGGAGAAACCAGCGTTACCACGATTGGAATTCGGATTCTTTAGGTCGATTTCTTGATGTGCTACATTTAGATCACCACAGATGATGACAGGTTTATGCTGATCCAATTCCATCAAATAAGAACGGAAAGCCTCATCCCAGCGAAGACGATGATCGATCCGGGCAAGCCCCTGCTGCGCATTTGGCGTATAGCATGTGACAAGATAAAAACTGGGATATTCTGCCGTAATCAATCGACCCTCGGTATCTAACTCAGGGACACCGACTCCGTAAGAAATATGAATTGGTTCGGTTTTAGAAAACAGCGCAGTTCCAGAATAACCTTTTTTCACAGCAGAGTGCCAGAACTGCTGATACCCCGGCAGTTCAAGGCTGACCTGTTCTGGCTGAAGCTTGGTTTCCTGCAGGCAGAAACAATCTGCATTTAGTGTGTTAAATACATCTAAAAATCCTTTTTGTAAACACGCTCTCAGACCATTTACATTCCAGGATATCAATCGCATAGTTTCATCCTCCAAAAGCAATATTTCTTAATTATATCAAACTCATTGTACAATTTCAAGGGAAAGAAGTTGAAAAGTTACAATTCGTAAACAAATAATTTCGAAAAATTACTCCGAAGGGTATATTCCCTTCGGAGTAATGGATGCTAGAGAATCCAATTAGGATCCAACGTATTTTGTTCAAAATAGGAACGAAGTTCACCGGCAGGCACCGTTCCATCAACGGTTATGACTGCATTCTGAATCTCTTTCAAGGAACATACAGATGCAATCAGACAGCGTACGGCCAGCGAGACCTGATCCGGCTTTTCTATAAATTCCTTGGATAAATCAATATAGCACGTATCCTGTTGTACCGTCACGAAATTGATTTTCGTGTTGGATGGAATTGGCGATACAAAACCGTTTGCGCCTTTATAAGCAATGAGCTCTCGGACGATCATTTCGGCTTTGGTCATGCCCGATGTTTGCTGAACTCTTGTAGGAACACAAACAAGGTACTCATCCGAACCATTGGAAAGGTATAGCGATGCATCGAATTCCTTCAGACCGGTTCGTACGGGGCCGATGACTCGATCATCCCAACTCATGGGCCCCGGAATATGAAGCAGCCGATACTGGGTCAGAAGATTACCTTCGCTGTAAAACTCTACATGATCGATTTGCTCCATTTGGGTTAGTGTATTTACAACACTCATTAAACTGAGGCGCTGAGCTTCTGCGTTTCTCCAGACTCGCCCGTCAAACTCTGACGAGAAATTGACTTTGCAGACTTTGTTTTCAATGGTTGCGTCCAGTAGCTTTGTACCATCCGGCAAGGGGGACAACAGGTCGGAATCCTTAGGCGGAGTAGATAACTGTTTAATTAGATACGCTACAACATCCGCTTGATCGGCTCGATTGACGGAAATTTCTTTGCCAACCAGATATCTTCTGTTCGCATCGGAATAATACACAGTTATATTTGTAACAAGACGTTCCATAGAGTCGTCAATCAGTTCTAGGTTCTTCCTTGACATGCTGATGGAATGTTCACCATTGAGCAGGGTATTTTCCACCTGAAAGTTGATACGCTGAATGGATGTCAATTCGGTGATGGTTCTTGCAATACACCCGCAGGCAATCGTAAGGTCAACACCAGATAACTGACCAAATTCCTTGCTAAATGTCAGCAGCAAAGTGTTGTCTATGGTTGCCCATTTGACAACCGTTGTGTTTCTTGGAAAGGGGGACTCCAGAGAAGGGTCTTCCGGCCCTTCGAAATATAAGTCCAATATCTTTCCAATATCATTGCCAATTCCACTCATTTCTTTTGTTTCCGGTGCAATGACACTGTCAATGGAGCCGTAACTCGGTTCAATCCGTTTGTAATAAAGTTTTCCAGGATCTTTCATAGGCGTGGGACTGCATGCACTTAGGAGGAGTACTATAACTACAGACAGTAACAGGGAGACCCATTTTTTCACCGTTCATCCTCCTCTACATCAAATACTGGGAAAATAAGGGTAAATGTGGTACCAGAATGTTCACCGGTCTGACTTTCCACATGGATTTCGCCGCGATTCCTGTAAACCATATCGTGGACAATAGCCAGTCCCAGTCCGCTGCCGCCGGTTTGTCTTGCCCTTGCTTTGTCGACACGGTAAAATCGTTCAAAAATCTGACCAATTGAGGATTCGGGGATTCCAACACCGGTATCCCGAACAGTAAGAAGTGCGTTGTCATCCTGTCGGGTTAGTTCAATGAAGATTTTCCCGCCCGGAACATTGTATTTGATGCCATTTTCTACCAGATTAAATATAATTTGGTACAAATCGTCTTCCTGAATCAAAATAGAACAATCCGTAATGATGTTTGTCTTGATGGTGACTGCGGCATGGTCTGCAATTGCTGAAAGCATTCGTACAACACGGGCAATTGTGGGTCCCATGTATGCGATTTCACAATCAGCCTCAGAATCCGAGTTTATGCGGGTCAGAGACAAAAGTTTTGCACTCATCCGGTTCAGTCGGTCAGCCTCATCTCCAATATCGGAAACGAACTCCCGAATGGTGTCCATATCCATGTCATTTTGTAAAATGGAGTCTGAGAGTAGTTTGATGGATGCTAGAGGGGTCTTCAACTCATGGGATGCATCTGAAACAAACTGGCGGCGACGATCCTCCGATGCGCATAGCCGATCAGTCAAATCATTAAACTGTCGCCCCAGCACTGCCAATTCGTCATTGCCGTGCAGCTTAACCTTGTGGGCATAATCCCCCTCTCGAATGACCTGAATCGAAGAAATAATCTTTCGCATACGCTTAGAGAAAGCACGGGAAAAAACGAAGGAAAAGAATGTAAGAACCAGTCCCAATATCAATGAGGTAATCAACAGATTCATCTGCAGGGACTTAATCAATTGACCCTGAGCAGAATCATACTCCATCATATAAACAGATCCTGCCAGTGTGTTATAGGATAAAATAGGACAAGCTGCTTTCGATTCCATAACGCCGTCGTGATATCGCCAGGTGAATACATCGTTGCCCTGCAGCGCCTGAACAATTTCTGGATAAAGCGTATAGATACCATAAGTGCTGTTCTTGCCCAATGAATCGTATAGAACAAGACCTGATTGGTTGGTAACGATCAGTCGGGTCACTGAGAGATTTTCCAGCTGCTCTACAATGTTTTTCACGGAATCTGCATTTACAACATCCAATTCTGCGATGCTGTGTGCTACCAACTGTGCTTTGTCATGCATAGAGCTTTCTTTGCTCCGGTAAAACAATTTTTGGCTTGTATCCGAACAGTAGACATTTAGAAAGAACAAAACAGCAAATGTAATCAGCAAATAGAACATGCCGTGGCGGAACTGCGTGCTGCTATATTTGGGGATGTCCTTTTTCTCATTTTTTGAAATAATAACCAACGCCCCACTTCGTCATAATGTACTTTGGTTCTGCAGGATTGTCTTCCAATTTCTCTCGCAGACGGCGAATGTGTACATCTACAGTACGGATATCACTTCTGTATTCGTATGCCCAGATGGTATCTAGAAGAGCCTCTCTCGAGTAAACACGATTGGGATTGCGCATGAGGAACTCAACCACATCAAACTCCTTTGCGGTCAGATCGGCCAGTTCGCCGCTGTGGTAAGCGTTTCGGGCATCCAAATCCAGTGTAATGGTGCCAATTGTCAAGGTGTTCGCGGCTTGCGTGGTAGCATTGGCACCGGAGCGACGGAGCAGTGCTCGGATTCTTGCCTTGAGTTCCAGAATGTTAAATGGCTTTGTCAAATAATCATCTGCACCCTGATCGAAACCGATCAATTTATCCATATCCTCTGTTTTCGCGGTCAGTAGAATGATCGGAACATTTGAAAACTCCCGAATCTTAGAGCACGCGGTAAGGCCGTCCATTTCCGGCATCATAACATCCAGTATGATGAGACTGACGGAAGGGTCCTGAGCAAGCTCCACGGCCTCAAGGCCATTGGAACCAGTGATGACCTCATAGCCGTCGTTTTGTAAATTAAACTTGATACCCTTGACGAGCAGGGCCTCGTCGTCAACGACCAGTATCTTCATTTGATGAACCTCCTATAATAATGTAGGGAAGAATGTTATCTAATTTCTTTTGCCCGATGCCGTCAATGCGAATTAGTTCATTTACATCGAGAAAGGGGCCGTTTTCCGTTCGGTATGTGACGATTTTTTCTGCTGTGACTTCACCGATACCGGGCAGAGCGATCAGTTGCGTCTGACATGCGGTGTTGATGTCGATGGGAAATACAGCAGTATTGGGGGTTGCAGCTGCGGTTGCAGACGCAGATGATGTACGAGTGATCTGAACGATGGGAGATTGCGTGACCCTTGATAGATAAAATCCAGCAGTAAAAGCGAAAAATAACATAAAGCAAAAAATGGGCATATAAGGGATTGACTTTTTCAAGGGCAAGCGGCCTCCTTCATTGACTATATATAAAATCAATGCTATAATTGCTTTTACCTATTATACACATTTTTTTTATGCTGGACAAGTCTGGTAAGCATAAATTGGAGAAGAATTATGAGAAAAAATCGAGTTTTATCCATATTATTTGCATCGTTTTTTCTGGTGCAGTCTATCGCATTGCCTATATGGGCGGAGGAACCGGAAGAACAGGATGTGTCTGAGTCTACGGTGACTGCTGAAACGGAAACATCTACCGTGGCAACGCAGACAACGGATCCGACGCAGACAGCGGTATCAGCACCTACTGTAGCGGCAGCCATTCCTTTAGACTTTGCCGGGGATGCCAGTGTGAGCATGGGCAGCCATTCCATTGACGCCATGTATCCCACGGTTACAGTTACAGATTATACGGCAGATGCAAAGGCTGCGATTGCATATGAGGTTGGAACGGATACGCTGGTTTATGCCAGCAATATAGATGAGCGACTGTATCCTGCCAGTATGACAAAAGTCATGACCTGCTTGGTAGCGCTTGGAATGTGTAATCTGGATGAGATTGTCACAGTAAATGGCGATGCGATTTCCTACCTGGATATTAGCGGATCTGGTGCAGGGCTTCAGGACGGGGAACAGATTTCCATGAGAGATCTGCTGTACTGTTTGATGGTTGAATCTGCCAACGATGCAGCCGTTACAATTGCAGTTCATCTTGCTGGAAGTGAGGAAGCGTTTGTAGAGCTGATGAATCAGAAAGCGGCTGAGATTGGTTGCACAAACACGCACTTTATGAATGCCCATGGATTGCACGACGATAATCACTATACCACCGCTCGGGATATGGCAAAAATCATGACAGCAAGCATCCAGAATGAAACCTTCTGCGAGCTGTTTTCTGAAACCTACTATGAAGTTCCGGCCACGAACCTGAGTGAGGCAAGACAGATGCATACTACCAATTATTTGATAAGTGACGATCTGAATCAGAACTACTATGATTCTCGGGTTATTGGCGGTAAAACCGGATTCACAACCCCTGCGGGAAGATGTCTTGTCACGGTATCTGAGTCTAATGGCATGAAGTTGGTCATTGTTATTATGGGTGCTGAGGCCGAGTTTGCTGAGGATGGCTATACAGCGTTGAGTTATGGACATTTTGAACAGACCGTTGGTTTGATGAATTACATTTATAATAACTTTATGCCGGCACAGGTGTTGTCATCCAATCAGATTTTAGAGCAATTCAAGGTGAATGGCGGCGTGACGGATACGCAGGGATATATTCAGCAAGCCCGCAGCACCATTCTCCCTGTAAACAGTGATATGAGTGCTCTTCGCTATGAAATCGCGCTTGATAACGGCGGGATCACCGCACCTGTTCGGTCGGGTGATCCGATTGGTGTTGCCAGGGTTTGGTATCAGTCACAGTGTGTTGCGCAGGAGCAGCTTTATTCCAGCGTTGATGTGGAGCAGAACGTGGTCACAGACAATTCTTCAAAACTTGTAAATCCTGCAGTTTTAATTAATCAGAGTTCATCCAATTGGAATATACTTCTGATCGTTGTTCTGGCGATTGTTGGATTGTTTGTGTTGGCGATTGCCATTATCCGCATTCGCAGTTCCGTGATTCGCGCTCGACGTAGAAAACGTCGTGCGATGCGCAGAAGGAGAAGATAAACATGCTTGATTGGGAAAATCTGGAACAGCTCTGTAATCGTTGTAATAAGTGTGGCCTTTGCCAGACCAGACACAATGTTGTATTTGGTGTCGGCCCTAGAGATGCGGATGTGATGTTTATCGGAGAGGGGCCGGGAGAGCAGGAGGATCTGCGTGGAGAACCATTTGTAGGGCCTGCTGGTAAATTCTTGGACGATATGCTTTCTATTATCGATTTGGGACGTCAGAACTGCTATATTGGAAATATTGTAAAGTGTCGCCCACCTAAAAATCGCGACCCTCTTGAAACGGAGCAGGATGCATGCATTGGATATTTGCGAAACCAGGTTGCGCTGATTCAACCGAAAATCATCGTCTGTTTGGGTAGAATTGCAGCGCAAAAGCTGATTGATCCAGAGTTCCGGATTACCCGTCAACATGGCAGCTGGATTGAAAAAAATGGAATTTGGATGAGCGCTACATATCACCCCTCAGCACTGCTCCGAGATGCATCCAAGAGACCGGATGCATTCCATGATTTGATTTCTCTGCGTGGAAAAATCCAAGAAATTGGTGCAAAAGTATCATAAAAATCCCCTGCTTTCAGTTTGAAAGCAGGGGATTTTTATAGGAGAAAGTACAGTGCAAGAGTAAGCATAGGGGATAACCCGTCACAATCCTCATCCCGATTCATTAACATGATCAATAGAATAATCAAAAGATCATCTGTGTCAATTTCTCTTGGAAGAAGTCCTTTTAGAAAAGAGAAAATTCCTGTCCCACCCCTTTGTTCCGGATGCATTTGCACGGGCGGGCAATGATGCAATGATTCGCCGCAAGACTTCGTGTGGGGCGGTTCACATGGTTCTGGGGCTGGTTCCGGCTGAGAATATTGGGGTGGTGGTTTCGGAGTAGGGATTGGGGGCCTGTTATATTGGGACATGTGTGGTTGTTCGGGCATACTGCTGCGCCGATAGGAGCCATCTGACTGAGGTATATAATGATTATACATTGCATATCACCTGCCGGTATTTTGATTTTTCCCCAATGCTGACGATGCATACTTTGCAATTTTTGCAGCCTGCATTGCCTTTTCCAGTTTCTGAATCCTGTCAGATGGAAGATAGCCCTGCAGTGCACGAATGAGATTGCGTTGTTTTGCGTCGATTTGTGTTTTACTCAGCATTTCCATCATGCCTTGCATAGCGGCAGGATTGAATGGCATGGATGGATTTTGCTGTGGCTGCTGGGGAGCCTGCTGCTGAGGCGGCGGGGGTGGGGGACTTTGTCCCTGTTGATTTAATGCGCCAGCGATGGACATGATTTGGTTCATAATCTCCGGATTTCCCAGAATTGAATTTAACTTGTCATCAAATTCCGCCATGTTGCTCCCTCAATTGCTGTGTCAAATTCTGAACCTGTTCGTCTTTTAACAGGGGAGACAGCAGTGCCTTAGCCCCCTCTGTGTCCCCGTTGGCGGCCAATTGTGCAGCTGCCTCTATGGTGGAAGAATCCAACTGCTGCAACCTTGCGATTAATGCCTGTGTTTGTGGTTGACGGAGCATTTTCATCCATTCAGCGGATGAAAAATCATTGTTTTTATTCATCATATTATTGCCTCCAGTTTCGATGCTTGCTATAATAGAAAAATCAGTATGGCTTTGTAATTGATAGAAAGTAGGTGCGCTATGCGTGTTTTGGTTCTTTCGGACTCACATTCCGGGTTTTCGTTCATGCGAAGATGTGTGAAAGCGTTACAGCCGGATGTCATGATTCATTTGGGGGATTATTTTGATGATGGTTTGGCTCTGCATGAAGATTTTCCGCAGATTCCATTCTTCCAGGTTCCGGGGAATTGCGATGCTTGCCGTGTACCAATGTCTGCCCAGGAGATTCTGCTCCAGAGTATCGGTGAAGTCCGGTTTTATATGACCCATGGGCATCTTCACAATGTGAAGAGTGGTACAGGAAGACTTTTGGCAGCTGCCAGAGTCAGCAAATGTGATGCGGTGCTGTATGGCCATACCCATCGGGCTGAATGCTACCAAGATGAATCCGGACTATGGGTGATGAACCCCGGCAGCTGTGGATACTATGGCGGCAGTGCAGGCCTTATTGAGATATCGGATGGCCGGATAGGACTTTGCCGTATCATCCACGAAGAGGATTTGTCTGGGAACGTGTGAACACTCTTTCTGTGTGTTATGTTCCCATTATATGTTCCGAAGGTTAAAAAATGACCGGCTAGAACATCGTGATTAAAATGGATAATACAGTTACAATGCCCATCGTGCTGACAGTGCATAGGATGATGTCTGTGATTCGGCTCCAGAAGTATTTTGGGTCTGCGACATTGGGATAGCGGCAGGCTCTGGTGGTTCGCTGGTGTGTGTTTCGGATTGCTTTCATGTTACAGTACCTCCTAATTGATGTTGGAGATAGTATATAAAAACAAATGTACGAAAACGTGGACATCATTGCAACCACATTAAAAGTTTTTGCATACAACTGCTGCACACTTGCAACAGGAATGAAATTGTGGTAAAATGACACAAAATATGGGAATATCGGAGGTTGTTTATGCGTAATATGGGACAGTGGTCAACAAAATGGAATCAGTTG
The DNA here is from genome assembly GCA_020025575.1 of Oscillospiraceae bacterium. Classification (GTDB taxonomy): domain Bacteria; phylum Bacillota; class Clostridia; order Oscillospirales; family Oscillospiraceae; genus Faecousia. The sequence continues at coordinate 89,221 of JAHHRW010000001.1, forward strand.
ACAGAGAAGGTGCAGCCTAGTATTGCATCAGCTGGACGGATTTGTCATAAAACAGGGAATGTTCTGAATTTAATTGGCATTTGGACCTGGAAATTGCGGAAAGTCATTATGGCAATCCCAATTATTTTGCTTTCCATCTACATCGCCCGCTTAAATCATAATATGCTCCCAGATATGGTTGGAATTAATTTACAGCTTACTGGGGAATACGCCAGAATGGTTTCAAAAAACCTAGCGGTGTATGGTCCATTGGCATTAACAGGTGCCTGCATGCTTATGATGATGCTTTCACGGAAGACATTATATCCATGGCTGATCTGCCTGTTTAGCCTTGCACTTCCAATCCTGATTCTGATTACAAACATCTTTCCCGGGTGAGGGTCAACTTGCCGTCTTTTGACGGCAAGTTTTATTCTGGAAACCAAAGGAGGTAGGTCTATGGAGAAAAGTCATAAGAAGTTGATTCCCAACGAATCCTGCCAACCATCCCACAATAAGAAACTCGTTTTGACAGTTTATGTAACCTTAAGAGTGCTTGTCGTAATGGTCATGATCGCCCAGCTGTTGAATGGAAATTACGAAAATGTATATATTTGCGTTTTGACACTGTTTTTATTTATAATTCCGTCTATTGCAGAACGGAAGCTGCGGGTGGATCTGCCGGACACATTGGAAATTATTATCCTGATTTTTATTTTTTCTGCGGAAATTTTGGGTGAAATCAAGGAGTATTATTTGGCCTTCCCGTTTTGGGATACATTGCTGCACACTGTTAATGGCTTTCTATTCGCGGCAATCGGCTTTTCGCTGGTAAATATTCTAAATGAAGATAAACGGGTATCGCTGACATTAGCGCCCCTGTATATGGCCCTGACCGCATTTTGTTTTTCTATGACCATCGGTGTCTTGTGGGAGTTCTTTGAATGGGGGATGGATTCATGGTTTGGTGCGGATATGCAGAAAGATACCATTGTGACTGCGTTTAATTCTGTAACCCTTGATCCTGGCGGGCACAACATTCCATACCACGTGCGCAATATTTCTGATACGTTTTTGCTGTATTCTGATGGCTCCTTTACGAAATTGGGATTGGGCGGCTATCTTGATCTGGGTTTGCAGGATACCATGATGGATTTGCTTGTTAATTTGATTGGCGCAGTTGTTTTCTCATTCATTGGTTATTTTTATGTAAAGACCAAAGGGAAAGGTAAAATCGCAAATCAGTTTATCCCCATTGCTCTGGATCAAGAAAATACGCAGAAAGAAATCATTGCACAAGAGGATAAGCAGTAGTGATACAGCCGGTGGTGATTCGTCACGACCGGCTGTTTATGTAACTGAGGGACTGTTGACAAGTACCCTTGTAAATGTAATATGAGATTCGCGAAAAATACATTGTGGAAACGAGGAAGAGTTATGTACCGATTGCTGATTGTGGAAGATGATCAAGGAATTGCAGAGGCGGCAAAGGAGCAGGCGGAAATGTGGGAGCTGCAGGTTCACTGCATCCGAAATTTTCGCAATATCATGACGGAATTTGCAGAATTTGATCCACACATCGTCCTTATGGATATTGGTTTGCCTTTTTTTAATGGATATCATTGGTGCAATGAAATCCGAAAGGTATCGAAAGTGCCGATTATTTTTATTTCCTCTGCATCGGATAATATGAACATTGTGATGGCGATGAACATGGGCGGCGATGATTTTATTGCCAAACCCTTTGATCAGAGCGTCCTGATGGCGAAGGTTCAGGCGATGCTGCGCAGAACCTATGATTTTGCATCAGCTGTGCCGGTGCTTGAGCACCGTGGCGCACTGCTCAATACGGGGGACAATTCACTCACCTATCAGGATGAAAAAATTCCCCTGAGTAAAAATGAGTACCGTATTTTGCTGATTTTGCTGCAAAACAAGGGGAAAGTGGTCAGCCGAGAAAAACTAATGGAGCAGCTATGGGAGTCAGACAGCTTTGTAGACGAAAATACACTTTCCGTAAACGTAAACCGGCTCCGCAAAAAACTGGATGCATCCGGATTGGGGGAATTTATTACAACCAAATTCGGTGTCGGGTATGTGGTACTGGATTGACAGAAGGGAATGGAAAATGAATCTATTTTTTCAATACATCAAACAGCGACGGCAGACCTTTTTTGTGGGGGTTGCATTTCTAGTTATTTTTTTGATCTCTTTTATGCTATACCGTCTGCCCCTGGAGGCAATCTGGTATCCTGTGATGCTATGCACCCTGATTGGGATTGTCCTGTTGTTTTTGGACTTTCGACGGGTAAAGGCGAAACACAAAAAGCTGGCGTGCATTCACTGTGTGACCGATGCGGCTATCAATTCTTTCCCGGTAGTAGACGGCGTGGAAGATCAGGATTATCAGAAGATCATCGATTTACTCTGTCAGGAACAGATGGCTTTTCAGGCATCTATGAATCAACGCTTTACAGACATGGTGGACTATTATACAGTCTGGGCACATCAAATCAAAACGCCCATTGCATCTATGCGACTTCATCTTCAAAATGAGGATTCTGCACTCTCAAGAAAGCTGATGTCGGATTTGTTCCGCATTGAACAGTATGTTGAGATGGTTCTCATGTTCCTGAAATTGGACTCAGAAAGCAATGACTATCTCATCAAAGAATACGATTTGGATTCCATTATCAGGCAGGCAGTCAAGAAATTTGCAGGTGAGTTTATTAATCGAAAACTTCAATTACATTATGAGCCTGTAAATACCAAGGTAATTACAGATGAAAAATGGTTATCCTTTGTTATCGAGCAGGTGCTATCCAATGCGCTAAAATATACACCATCCGGCAGTATCACCATTTCGATGGAGCCGGAAAAGATGCTGTGTATTCGAGATACCGGCATTGGGATTGCCCCAGAGGATTTGCCCCGTATCTTTGAAAATGGATATACCGGCTACAACGGCAGAGTGGACAAAACGGCCAGCGGAATTGGTCTTTCCCTCTGCAAGCGGATTTGCTCCAATCTGGGTCACGGGATCAAGGCTCAGTCGGTTGTGGATGAAGGCACCTGTATTACCATCGATCTTGCACAGAGAAATTTGAAGGTAGAATAACTTCTTACAGAACTGTTAGATTTCTAGGGGGATTTGTAAGCCAATTCTATGGCGGTGCAAGTCCCCCTTTTGCTATAATGACCACAGAAATTCCAAAGGAGGATTTGGGTTATGAGTATATTGGAAGTAAATGGTGTCAGAAAAATCTATACCACCCGTTTTGGCGGAAATAAGGTAGAGGCACTGCGGAATGTAACCTTTCAGGTGGAACAGGGAGAGTATGTGGCAATCATGGGAGAATCTGGTTCTGGTAAGACCACCTTGCTGAATATTTTGGCGGCATTGGATAAACCCACCGGAGGCAGAGTCATACTGGATGGGCAGGATCTTTCTCAGGTAAAGGACAGTCAGATCACTGCTTTCCGCCGGGACAATTTGGGATTTGTATTTCAGGAGTTTAATCTGCTGGATACCTTTACCATCGAAGATAATATCTATTTGCCCCTGGTACTTGCAGGAAAATCCTATCAGGAAATAAACCAGAAATTGCAGCCCATTGCAGCAAAGCTGGGGATTACACAACTTTTGAAGAAATATCCCTATGAAGTTTCCGGCGGACAAAAGCAGAGAGCGGCTGTGGCACGAGCCATTATTACAGACCCTAAGTTGGTCTTGGCGGATGAACCAACCGGTGCGCTGGACTCAAAAGCCACCGATGAGCTTTTACAGATGTTCAGCCAGATCAATCAGGACGGTCGTACCATCTTAATGGTGACGCACTCTGTCAAGGCGGCAAGCCACGCCAGCCGAGTCCTGTTCATCAAGGATGGTGAGGTGTTCCATCAGATTTATCGTGGAAACAGCAGCGACGAACAGATGTACCAAAAGATTTCAGACACGCTGACTTTGCTGGCGACAGGTGGTGATCGGAAATGAGAGTCGGTTTTTATCCAAAGCTTGCCTGGGAAGGCATCCGGAAGAACAAGCGGCTGTATACGCCCTATTTGCTTACCTGTATCGGTATGGTGATGATGTACTACATTATCCTGTTCCTTGCAGGCAGTTCTGTAATTCAGCAGCTCCCCGGTGGCATGACCCTTGAGGCATTACTGAATATGGGAAGTTGGGTAATTGCGTTTTTTGTAATGCTATTTTTATTCTACTCCAACTCTTTCTTGATTCGCCGGCGTAAAAAAGAGTTTGGATTATATAACATCTTGGGTATGGGGAAATGGAACATTAGTAAAATCCTGTTCTGGGAATCCTTGATTGTTGCAGTGATCGCTCTGGGTGTCGGTCTTGGTTGCGGAATTGCGCTTTCAAAGCTCTTTGAGCTTGCGATGGCAAATCTAATGTCTGGTAAAATCAGCTATGACTTTACCATTTCCATGGGTGGCATCGGAATGACACTAATCATATTTGGTGTGGTTTTTGGATTGATTTTACTGAATGCCCTTCGTCAGATCTCTTTGAGTAATCCTGTCGCACTTCTGCGTGGTGGAAATATCGGAGAAAAGCCGCCGAAAGCAAAATGGCTGATGACAGTCGCTGGTACAGTGATTTTGGCAGCTGCCTATTATCTTGCAGTGAACCTAGAGGATCCCTCTACCGTGATTATGCTGTTCTTTATTGCGGTTGTGATGGTGATTGCTGCAACATACCTGTTGTTTATTTCTGGCTCGGTAACACTTTGCCGTATCTTGCAGAAAAATAAGGGCTATTACTACAAAGCGAACCATTTTGTCAGTGTTTCATCTATGGCTTATCGGATGAATCGAAATGGAACGGGTCTAGCCTCCATCTGCATCCTGCTTACCATGGTACTTGTGATGCTCAGTTCTACGGCTGCACTTTTTATCGGGGTAGAGGATAGCCTGCGAACTCGCTACCCGAAAGATATCAATGTAAATCTCAGCAGGTCGAGTATTCAGGCTATTCAGGAAGAAAATGTGTGTCAATTCCGTGCGGAAATTGACTATCTGCTGGAAACACATGATACAAAGCCTCAGGATATATATGATTACCGTGCGGTTACATCTGCTGGAATACTGCAAGGGGGCAATCTGTCTGCAGAGGAATCGGCATATACTCTCTCCGTGGATCTGAATCAAACATCTACACTTGTGCTTGCCTATTTTGTGCCGTTGTCGGACTATAACCGACTGATGGGTGAGAGCCAGACGCTGGAAGAAAATCAGGTCTTGATTTACCCATTCCGCATGGAGTACACTGCACCTACCTTCCAAATTAACGATGGCGAGGTCTATCAGGTAAAGGCTGTTGTAGACAGTTTTGTTGATAATGGAAATTCTGCAATGACCATATTCCCAACAGTGTTTGTCTTTGCACCGGATCTGGAGGCTGCGGTTGCACCGATTCAGAAGCTGGCAGACTTTTCAGGAGATCCTATTTTGAATTATGAATGGTACTATGGATTTAATCTGGATCTGCCGGCGGAGGATCAGGTTTCTATTACCGGAGAAATCAGACAGTTAGCTGCTTTCGAGGGCGCAAACATTGAATCTCTGGAAGGCAACCGGATAGACTTTTACAGCCTGTTTGGCGGATTGTTTTTCTTAGGAATCATGTTGAGTATTGTATTCTTGACTGCTGCTGTGCAGATTATCTACTACAAGCAGGTTTCCGAAGGCTATGAAGATCAGGACCGATTTGAAATCATGCAGAAGGTTGGCATGACCAAACGGGATATTCGGAAATCTATCAACTCTCAGATGCTAACGGTTTTCTTCCTGCCACTGGTGACAGCTGGGATTCACCTGTGCTTTGCATTTCCCATGATTAGCAACATGCTTCGGATGTTTAATCTCTGGAACACGACACTTCTGATTGAAACAACAGCAGGATGCTTTATCGTCTTCGGATTGTTTTATGCACTGATCTATCGCATTACGTCTAACGCTTACTATACGATCGTCAGTGGTGCAAAAGAGAATTGAGCATAAAGGAAGAGATGTAAATTTGTCATCCAACAATTGATTTTGTCTGGTAGGGTGCGTATGGATATGAAGAAATGCCTAAGTTCTGTTATTGGGTATATAACACTTTTTACCATTGTAATACTGGCCATTCCGGCAGGGATCCTTTGGGGCGCAACTACTGCGCTTTGGAATTATGCCGATATAGTGATGCGTCAGCTAGAAAAATAAAACCATCAGCCGAAGTCATTCATGACTTCGGCTGATGGTTTTTACTGTATGCGGCAGTCCCTGAGATTCTACTGAACTGCCCCAGTTTGTACGGACAGCACAAAAAGCCCTGTGGTAGGGTAATATGAAATTTTAAGCAGAGTGGCGCAGCGTCAGCGGCGCCACTCCTGTTTTCAAAAGTTGTATCAGGAAACGCAAATCATTGGTGAAACCAGAACAAAGTTGAATCATTTTAAGAAGTGTATACCATTCAGCATAATATTTTCGGCAACCTGAGCAATTTCTTCTGCGCTGGTGGTCATGCCTTCATTCAGCCATTTTTCCAGTAGTCCGATACATCCGGAGCTGACAAAGGCGTAGAAATACTCAATTTGTTTGGTAGAGGCATCCGCAAACTGCTTTGGATAGCATTCAAGGCATTTTTCTCGTCCAACGCTCAGTAATTTTGCAGCAAATTTTTTATCACCATAGGGTCCCAGTGTGACAACGCACAAATCGGCATTCTCTTTGAGGCATTTGAAAATGCCGGTTGTGATTTTTAGAGGGGTCAGGTTTTGATCATCTTCTTCTAAAAGAGGAAGAAGTACCGCCTGAAAATCGTGCATCATTTCCTCTTCAATCTGTTCTAAGAGATTGTAGATATCCGTATAATGGGCGTAAAAAGTGCCACGATTGACTCCAGCCACCTCACATAATTCTTTTACAGAAATACTCTGGATTGGCTTTTGGCTCAGCAGGGAGGTGAGGGCCTTCCGGATCAGCATTTTGGTCAGGCGGGTTCGTTGATCATTTTTGTACATTTTGTAAATTCTCCTTGTCCTGGGAAACAAACCATACAGTTTCTGTCAAATGTGTTGATTTACATTCTAGATAACCAATCTTTGATGGTTGATAGAAAACAGTATGGATATTATAATACAAGTGTAAAAGAAAATCAACAGCGTGTACAGGAACTTGAGGTGCATAGTATGAAAAAACGCTATATCATAACTGGCGCAAACGGACATCTGGGGAGTACATTGATTCGGATGCTGGCTCCTTTAAAAGAGGAGATTTACGGATTGATTCTTCCCAATGACAGCTGTCCGGATACGGATTCCGTTCATTATATCAAGGGGGATGTACGGGATATTTCCTCATTATGTCCGCTGTTTGAAGGTGCGGAAAAACAGGAAATCTATGTAATTCATACTGCCGGAATCATCGACATATCGGAAAAAGGGTCCCCCATGATATATGATGTAAACATCAACGGTACCAAAAATATGCTAAGGCTTTCCAAAGAATATGGCGTAAAACGATTTTTGTATGTGAGTTCCGTTCATGCCATCCCAGAAAAGGACCATTTCTCTGTGATTAGCGAGACGGATCAGTTTTCTCCTGATGCAGTGATCGGTGTTTACGCACAGACGAAAGCAGTAGCAACGCAAGCGGTGTTAGATGCAGGCAGACAAGGGTTGGATGTGGTTGTGGTGCATCCTTCTGGGATTATCGGACCCAATGACCCATCTGGTAATCATTTGGTACAGATGATTACCGACTATTTGAGGGGTGCTCTCCCAGCCTGTGTCAAAGGCGGGTATGACTTTGTAGATGTTCGTGATGTTGCAATGGGGTGTTTGCAGGCCCTAAACAAGGGAGCCAGTGGCGGTTGCTATATTCTTTCCAATCGTCACTATGAAATCAGAGATGTGTTACATATGGCCCGGACAGAGGGGTGCGGACGCAAGCTTGTGGTGATGCCCATGTGGATGGCAAAGGCTTTTGCGCCTGCCATGCAATGGTATGCTAAGCTAAAAAAGTGTCGTCCCCTGTACACCAAGTACTCTCTGTATACCCTTAAAAGCAATGACCGATTCTCCCATGACAAGGCAACCCTTGAATTGGGATATCTGCCACGAGATCTCCGGGAGACCATTCGGGATACGGTTGCATGGTACAAATCTTTAAGAAATCGAAAGACAGATCCATATATATAAAACAAACCCCTAATGAACTTTTAGCACTCTTACGATAAGAGTGCTAAAAGTTCACGGTTCATTCATAATAGAATCACAAAAAATACAAAATTCCAGCGCATAATGATAGACAAGAAAAGGAGATGAAGGCCCATGGGTCATAAAGGATTTCCGACTAATGCCGACCTTGCCGGATGAAAACAAAAAAGGGCGACATAATTGATATGACAAAGTGATTTGGAGGTATTTATTATGTTTGAACTGACTCGTAAAAATAACAATCATCAGGTGAATGCGTATAATCCGTTCCGTGAAATGGAAGAGCTTGAAAGAAGTTTCTTTGCCGATCCCTTTGGAAGCTTTTTCAAGAACAATGATCTTGCAGAGTTCAAGACCGATGTAACGGACGAAGGCGATCATTATCTGCTGGAGGCGGATCTACCAGGATTTGATAAGAAGGATATTCACCTTGACTTGAATGGTGATGTGCTTACCATTCAGGCGGAGCGTCATTCCAAAGTGGATGAGCAGGACAGCAAGGGCAGGGTTGTTCGCATGGAGCGATCTTATGGTTCCTACAGCCGCCAGTTCAATGTGTCTGAGATTGATGTGGATAACATCAAGGCGGCCTATGATAATGGTGTATTGAAGTTGACACTGCCTAAGAGAGTAACGGTACAGCCCGAATCCAGAACGCTTGAAATTGAATGAGCATGACTTAACCTGTAAGCATGCATCTAGGACAGCGCCTCTTACCGAATCGGTAGTGTACCTGTAAAATGAAAGTGGACACTCACAAAAGTGTGGTGCTCCCCAGTGAGGAAAAAGATCTTTCTTATGTGCATATGGCGTGGATTCAATTGTGATTAGGAGTGTAGTCCCATCAGTATTGAGGAAATGCTTGTGTTTATGGTAAAGGAGGCCAAATTTCTAATACAAAAAGCAGCCCATCTCGTTCCGTTTCAGGAAACAAGATGGACTGCTTTTTTACTATAAAATGGGCTTAATGCTTTTTCATGGTCTGATGCTCCCTGTGAATTTCCGTGCAAAGATCATAAAAACGCCAGTCATTGTTATGCTTTGTGTGAACTGCTTTAATAACCCCGCTTGCCACCTGATTGACCAACATGGTTCCAATCTGCTCTTGACCGTCAAATCCGGATAAAAGAGCGAATTTTCCAATCAGTGGGTGGACAGGTTCAGGTGGAAAGTTATCCCCGGATAAAAGTTGCGCCACCGTCAGGGAAGTCTGAGTATCGGACACGGCTTTGCATATAATGCCCATCTTTGCGGAAAGGGCATTTAGTGTCAGTAGCTGCATGCCTGTCAGTCCATAGACCAGGATGATTTTCTTTGCGCTTTTTGTATCTGTCGCCATATGGCAGCCTCCTTATGATGCATAAAAGAAGAATGAATGAAATAATTGACATTATATCATATTTTTAGATGTATGAACAGAAATGATCGAAAGTTTCATGTGATTTCTCCTTATTGCTTTGCGAGAAAGATGATACGAATGGTGTGATGCAGGATAGATTTTATCAGCTACTTTTTATGATTCTTTCTTACCAAACGGTTTGACCGTAAAACTATAGATATAGGTACTGTGTGGCTGAATCACAACTTCGCCCAGACCATTTTGTAAACAGTTTATATTAAAAACGGATTTTTCAGGGGTGCGATCACCATTTTGCAGATTTTTGAGTGTATAAGGCCAGACGGAGCATTCTACAGGCTCATCCGATTTGATAAGCAGACCAGCACCTTGTTCATCGGTCAGAGCTAGCTCCAAAACCTCTGTTTTATTTCCATGCTCCTGCGCTCTGAAATGCTCATCTTGAAGGCTGATTTTTTGCTGATGGATTCCAAATTCGCCGTACCCGTTCCGATCAGAATAGGTATCCCATGGGCCAATACCTGTCCAGCGAACGTTATCGAAAGCTAGAGGGAGTGCTCCTTGCATTCCAATCCGATTGGGTGCAGTCTTTCCCGTTCGCAGGCGCATCTCAATCAATAGCGTACCATCTCGATTCAGCTGATAACGACGCATCAGTCCGGACGCTACATTTTGCATCACGGTAACTTGGTGGGACATATGATCCACCTCCACCACAGAGGGTTTCGGCAATTGATTTTTCAGCGTCATCCTCGCCCACTCGTCCAACCGCTTTGTCACGGAAAACTCCGCATCGGTCTTTGCACGATAAAATGCAGGAGAGATTGGCTCATCCAGCAACGGCCTGTCATCAACAAAAATTTGATCCAAATTTCCGGTATTTCGGTTGACTGTATAGCTAATATTCTCTGCCTTTAGGCAGATGTTTGCACCATCATCGCGAATTGTTCCGCCGGGGTATAGCTCATTGATGTGACGATTGGTTGCAAGTTGCCACTGAAAATACGCCGCAGTCGCTCTTGGCAGTATCGCCCGATCATGATACACAAAACGGATACATAAATGATATCGCCCAGACAAATACATGGAGTCTGGCATGGGAATACGGATGGTTTGTGTGCCTTGGGCCGGAATGTTTAAATCAAGCGTATCTTCATCTATGACACAGCCATCCCGGGTAATCTGGTAAGTACAATGCAGTTCTGAAGTAGAAAGGAATGCATAGTGATTTTTGATACAAATGGAACCATCGTCATAGCGTTTGCATCGGATCCACTGATATGCTTTTTGTAGCTCATAGTAGTTGTGATGGGGGATACCATCTTTGTTTACCAGTCCAATCGCACATTTTGGGTCAGTACACGCAAATACATCCTGATCCTTGAATGTGCAGAAGAACCCGCCGCACCAGTGCTTGCTTTTACGAAATACATCTGCAAAGGCAAGCAACTGCTGCGCACTGTTTCCGCTCTGACCGCCAAAAGGCAGCGCTAATAAGGGATAGGTGCTGTAGCTTTCAGCGCTGATCACGGTAGGGGAACTTAACACTCTTGCAAGACCGGTGGGCGTTTGGACGATGTCCTCTAAACGCTCCATTTGTTCCACACGCTGCAAATCAGGAAAGGATACACAGTAAATATCCTCACCGCAAACAGGTCTCGTTTTGTCTAAATGAGAAATTGCATCTCGGGCGCAGCTTAGATTCCACATAATGATGCAGGTATGGTTCCGGTGTGCCATGATCATCTCATTAGATCGACTCTGACGAAGAGACTCCCACATTATATTGTTTTGCTCCGTTGCGCAATCATCCAGCACATATAATCCGTAACGATCACACAGCTCATAGAATTCACCGGGTATGGGCAGAGTGACATGAACAGCGTTGATGTTACAAGCCTTCATTAATTTGATATCTGCCTCTATGGAAGTGGAATCCATGCAGCTGTAGCAGACACCTTTTATCACCAACGGATGTTCATTCAGTTTCAGTGCTGTACTCTCGATTGTGATTTTTCGGAAACCGTAGGAAATTTGTCTGGTATGGCAAATCGCCACACCATCCCACAAAATGACAGCGATTTTATAGAGGTTGGGGGTTTCTGCACTCCAAAGTTTTGCGCCTCTACATGGAATCAGGACATTTACCTGATGATTGGAAATAATCCCCTCACCATAATAGCAGACTTTGCTATCTTCCATGACAGCAATTCGAGCAGTCATGCCGTCTGCATTTTCCGTAGTGAGAGCGACATTTAGCTGAATGTCGTCCATAGAATCACCAAAGGTGGTTTCGGCATACAGATCAATGATGCGCTGCTCTGGCAGCGTGTAAACCGATACGTCGCCAATCAAGCCAGAAAGAACCCAATTCCCGGTATGGTCAAGATAATTTGCATCAGAATATTGGAAAACCTGAACACAGATATAATTGTACCCCTCTTGCGCAACAGCGCTGATATCAAATTCAACCGGAGTCAAACTACCTTTGCTCATACCAACATATTGACCGTTCAGCCAAACACAAAAGCAGCTGCGGACATCGCTAAAACGCAGAACCATTTTGCGATTTGTCCATGCATCCGTAATTTGGAAACGCTTACGGTAGATACCGATCAAATTGTTTCCTGAGTTGATAGAAGGAATCTTCTTATCTTTGAAGGAAAGCGCATGTCCATCCCCATAGAATACAGCCTTTGCATAGCCAGCCGTTTCCCAGGATGAGGGAACATGAATCATATCCCAATGCTTACTGGAAAATGTGGGCTCATAGAACCGGTCAGGAAGAGCCTGATTTGCTTTTATACAAAGGAAACGCCATCTTCCATTTAAACTGAGACAGCTTTCCTGAAATGTTGTATGGGATTTCAGTCGATTTTCGCTTATAATTTCAGGATTTTCCCATTTCTCCATGTTATCTCCTCCGATAAAATCAATTAAGGGTATTATAGCAGGAATTGGATAAAAAGAAAAGTCAAATAAGGACGAACTGCACCCGTTTTCCCAAATCAAGCATCTGCTTTTTCAGTGGGATCGGGTGCAGTTTTAAAAGAAAATTACTCAGATCGCAGTGCGATAACGGGATCTTTCTGTGCAGCTTTCTTAGAGGGGATAAGTCCGCCAAGCATGGTTAGGATCATGCTTAAAATAATCAAAATAATCGCATTCAATACCGGGAGCTGTGCAGTGATGTTTGCATTGCCGATTAAGTTATGAATGATGTGGTTACAGGGAAACAGCAGCAACAGGGAAGTGCCTACGCCAATCAGACCAGAGCAAAGTCCGATGATGAAAGTCTCTGCATTGAACACCTGAGAAATGTTGTGCTTGGACGCACCGATGGCACGCAGGACACCAATCTCCTTGGTGCGCTCCATAACCGAAATATACGTGATAATGCCAATCATGATGGAAGAAACCAATAGGGATACCGCTACAAAGGCAATCAGAACATAACTTACACTGTCAATAATGATACGGACAGAGGACATCATCATGCCGGTAATGTCTGTGTAGTGAATGACTAGATCCTGCTGCTCTGATTCCTCCATTTTCTGATTGTATTCGTCCAGAAAACGAAGAAATTCCTCTTTTGCAGCAAAGTCAACAAAGTAAATTGAGATTGATTCAGGACGATCCAGTTCTACATAGCCCAATCGACTTAGATTTGTTTCGACGCTTTGCTCATTTCGCTTGGAAGAAAGCGTATTTAACAGACGCATGAGTTCATCCTCGTTCAGCTCAAATTCAAAAGCAGACTGAATTTTATCCGTATCCACATAAAAGGAATTTCCTAAATAGGATAGGAATTGATTTCCAAAATCAGAAACAAGATTCTGCAAAAGCCTTTGTGCCTCGGGACGAATCATTTGTGCTGCCATAGCTTTGGATGCAGCAGAAACCACGGAGCTTTCGATATATTTGGGTACAAACTGTGCAACATCCTCGTAGGTGATTGCAGCCGATATCTGATCCAAATCAATGGGGACTATGGGGGTGGAGGTAAGAGGCTGTTGTGTTGGTTCGTTAACTGCTGGTTGATTCTCAGAATTCACTGGTTCAGAAGGAACTGATGCAACGGTCGGCTCCTGCGGTTCAGTTGGCGGCTGTGGTTCAGACTGCTCCTGTGATTCGGTTGGCAGCTGAGGCTCGGACTGTTCCTGTGGTTCAGTTGGTACAGAAGGCTCTGTAGGTGCTGGAGGAGTAACTCCATTTGCAAGCTCATTGGCTACATATCCGGTAACAGCCCCCATGAGCAGTGACTGATACGCACGCCTAAAGGCGTCCTCTGGCAACTGATATTTTTCTGTAAGTTCTGCAATATAAGCTTTAGATTCTTCTGATGATAAGTACTGATCTACAATTTTTTCTGCATCTATCGGTTTTAACATTGCAGAACCGGTTTCATTTGCATTTTGTGCAATATACCCATTCAACATCGATACTGCCATTTTATTAAGCACCTGGGTAAAGTCGTTCTGAGCGGGCGTTGTATCTATATTCAGGGAGGTTGCGGCATCTTTGAGATATTGTTCCATCATAGCAACCATATCTTCTTCGGAAATATTCATTCCAAAGGCAGAACTAAGCAGATCTCCGTCAACATGAATCATGTCTTCAAAATCGATCTCTGATTTCTCATCACTGCCAAATTCAGCGCCGGTGAATACATCTACATTTTGGTTTGCTAATTGCTGCTGAACAATTTTAGATTCTTTTGCCTGCTGAATCAGATGATCTGTCAAAGCCCGTGGATATGCAATTCCCTGGGACAGAGCGGTAGCACCGGAACCCTCCTTGGGGCAGATAATACCGACGATAGAAAGCGATTCAGCCCCATCAATCAGTTTCTTCATGTATGCATCATCACCGGACATATCTTCCCAGATTCCGTATTCCTCGTTGTACTGATATCGGTCAGCGGAATTAACAAGCCGAAGTTGTTGACTCATCAATTCGTCATAAGACCACTGCATCGCCTCAGTATCGGCTTTTGCCTCTTCACCATTCATGAGTTTCTGAATTGCCTGTCCCAGTACATCCGGGTTTCGCATACCAAGACAATAAGCCATATAGTCGGACATTTGTGTCGGGGAGTTTAGCACGATAATGACCTCATTATAAGATTCGGGCCACCTGCCCTGCAGAACATCATATTGAGAGGACAAAAGCTCCTGATTATCTACCATTTCCTGAAAGAGGTCTGTGTCCATATATGCAGATATCGGGGAACCACCCATCAGCTTGGAGAATAGATTTCCGGGATTTACTTGATGTAAGCCGTTGGATGTATTGGCAGAGAAAACATAGGGCCGAATGCCATAACTATAATGGACCGCATTTAGTGTTTGCCCGATGTTGTCTTCATGCGCCTCCATATAGGACTTAAAAGAACGAAGATCATTGGAGCCCATACTTGCAAACATTTCAGAAATCATTGGCTGTTCATGAACGGTTCCGTCCGGTTCTGTTCCTGCATTGGCTACTGCCTGTCCAAAGGAAGACATTGCGGCTGCCATGTTTGCCGTTTCTGATCGGATAACCAGCGGATAGCTGGATAGTGTGTCCTCTTGAATTTGATCTATATAATTTTGAAATCCAGTGGACAGTGCCATAATCAGAGCAATGCCGATAATTCCAATAGATCCTGCAAAGGCCGTTAATAAAGTGCGGCCTTTTTTGGTGCGAAGATTATGAAAGCTGAGAGACAGTGCCGTCAAAAACGACATAGATGCCTTTCCCATATTCTTATGCTGGGCCGGGATGATATCTTCATGCGACGGAGTATATGGATTGGTGTCCCCAATGATCTTGCCATCTTTTACACGCACGATGCGATTGGCGTATTCCTCTGCCAGTTCTGGATTATGGGTAACCATAACAACCAGCCGGTCTTTGGATACCTCTTTCAGTAGATCCATCACTTGAACACTGGTTTCAGAATCCAATGCGCCAGTCGGTTCGTCTGCCAGCAAGATTTCAGGATCATTGACCAGTGCGCGGGCAATTGCCACACGCTGCATTTGTCCACCGGACATCTGATTCGGCCTTTTGTGAATCTGATTCCCCAGACCGACTGCCTCCAAGGCGGCAATGGCACGCTCACGCCGCTGTGAACCGGAAATGCCCGAAATCGTCAGTGCCAACTCCACATTTGCCAGGACGGTTTGATGCGGAATTAGATTATAGCTTTGGAACACAAATCCAATGGTATGATTCCGGTAAGAATCCCAATCTCGATCAGAATATTTTTTTGTAGAAACACCGTTGATAATCAGATCACCGCTGTCATACCGGTCGAGTCCGCCAATTACATTGAGCAATGTGGTCTTACCAGAGCCACTTGGCCCCAGAATTGCAACGAACTCATTGTCACGCAAAGTCAGACTCACCCCGTCTAATGCGGTCTGAACCAAGTCTCCTGTTACATATTTTTTGTGTATATCTTGAATTTGCAGCATAAAACGCACCCCGTAATAAGACTCATATACATTTTACCATATAATCCTTGAGAATCTTGAACATTCTGTATATTTTGGTCCCATGTTTCAAGGACAATCCATTGTAAATATTCGTTTAAGAGCTACACTTGTTTTCCTGGTGTTGACATTTGGATTGAAACATGTATACTATTGGTATAAGAACAAAGAATACCGTTGAAACTCTTTGGAAAAGCATTCAGCCAGACCGAAGAGTAGAGGACTCTCTGGAGAACACATTAAATTGTGTGCCGAAGGTGCAAGGCGTACGCTGAATCTCTCAGGCAAAAGGACAGAGTTGTATTGCGTACTACGGAGCAGTCCTCAGCGGGCTGCTCTTTTGTCTTTTATACTACAGAAAAGGATGATTTACACCATGAACGAGAAACTGCTTGACTCTATTGGCTTTATCGAAAACTACGACAGCGAAGTAGCGTCCATGATGAACATGGAACTGCATCGTCAGGTTGACGGACTTGAATTGATCGCATCTGAGAATTATGCATCACCAGCAGTTATTGCTGCCATGGGGTCCATTCTGACCAACAAATATGCAGAAGGACTCCCCGGTAAGCGGTACTATGGTGGGTGTCAATATGTGGATGAGTTAGAGAGTCTGTGCATCCAGCGGGCGAAAGATCTCTTCGGTGCAGAATTTGCCAATGTCCAACCCCATTCCGGTGCGCAGGCAAACATGGCCGTCCAGCTGGCATTGCTGCAGCCCGGTGATACCATGATGGGTATGAGTCTTGCCAATGGCGGGCACCTATCCCATGGCAGCCCAGCAAATATCTCTGGAAAATACTACAATGTTGTTTCTTATGATGTCAATCATGATACGGGTTACATTGATTATGATGAAGTACGAGATTTGGCAAAGAAAAATCAGCCGAAATTGATTATTGCCGGTGCATCTGCTTATCCCAGAGCCATTGATTTTAAGATTTTTGCAGAGATAGCCCATGAGGTAGGTGCCGTGTTGATGGTGGATATGGCACATATCGCCGGTCTTGTTGCCGGCGGGGCCCATATGAGTCCTGTTCCTTATGCGGATATTGTTACCACAACCACACACAAAACACTGCGTGGTCCCAGAGGCGGCTTGATTCTAGCAAAAGCGGAATATGCCAAAAAATTAAATTCCGCTGTATTTCCCGGGACACAGGGTGGACCATTAGAGCATGTGATTGCAGCAAAGGCCATTTGCTTTAAGGAAGCAATGAGTGACGAATTTAAAACCTATGCGCATAATGTTGTTTGCAACGCAAAGGTAATGGCAGACAGCCTCTTGGAAGAAGGATTTAATCTTGTGACAGGCGGAACGGACAATCATCTTATGTTAGCGGATCTTCGTCCTATGCATATTACCGGAATGGAATTGCAGAGCCGATTGGACGAAAATCATATTACACTAAACAAGAATGCGATTCCCAACGACCCGGAAAAGCCTGCTGTTACCAGCGGAGTTCGCATTGGTACCGCAGCAGTTACCACTCGGGGCTTGGGAGCGGAAGAGATGAAACAAATCGCCCACTGCATTGCTTTAACAGCTCGTGATTTTGAAGGCACCACCGACGAAGTTAAGACTACCGTTGCAGAGATTTGCAAGAAATATCCGCTGTATCTATGAAAAAAATCCCTCCGACAAACAAGGTCGGAGGGATTTTTGCCATGTATTATTTTGTTCTGGAACCAAAGTTCACAGATGTGTCACCAAGTTCGTTCACACCAAACTCATAATCCTTACCGGGCAGAATTGCGTTCATCAAAATGCCGACCAGTGCGCCCACAGCCATACCAGACAGGCTAATGGTAATGGATCCAACGGGAATCTGAATGGCTCCACTGTAAGCCACACCAATTGCCAGACCCATAATCATGGCAGCAATCAGAACATTACGGCTCTTGGTAAAGTCAACCTGATTTTCAACCACATTGCGCACACCAACAGAAGAAATCATGCCGTATAGCACTAAGCTGACACCGCCCATGGTTGCAGCGGGCGTTGCTACAATGATGGCAGCAAACTTGGGGCAAAAGGACAGAACAATTGCAAAAACCGCAGCCAGTCGAATAACAAAAGGATCATAGACCTTGCTCAGCGCCAGAACGCCTGTGTTTTCACCGTAAGTGGTATTAGCAGGTGCGCCGAACAGTGCGGCTAGAGTGGTTGCAAGTCCGTCACCCAGCAGAGTGCGGTGCAGGCCAGGATCTGCAACAAAGTTCTTATGAACCGTAGAGGAGATCGCACACATATCACCGATATGTTCCACGATGGTCGCAAGGGAAATGGGAGCAATGGTGACGACTGCAGTGATGAGCATACCCCAATCCAAATTCTGATTAAAGATGGACAGTCCGGTATTTTCCCAAATGACAGGCAGTCCAATCCAGTCCGCCTCAGAAACCTTCTGTACGAGCATGGCACGGGCATCTGCATCAATTATCACAGCAAATACATATGAACTGATAACAGCAAGCAGAATGGGAATGATTTTAATCATGCCTTTACCCCAAATGTTGCATGCAACAACAACTGCAATGGCGACAATGGCAACTAGCCAGTTGGTATTACAGTTATTGATTGCAGAGCCTGCTAAAGACATACCAATGCAAATGATGACAGGGCCGGTGACAATCGGGGGGAAGTAACGCATGACTTGTCTTGCGCCAAAGAATTTAAACAACAGGGCCAATGCCAGATACACAAGACCTGCAACCGCAACACCTATGCTGGAATATGTCAGAGGAATCTCTTGACCGGACGCGGTTATAAGGCCATAAGCGCCTAAAAAAGCAAAGGAAGAACCCAAAAATGCAGGAACCTTGCGTTTAGTAACAAGGTGAAATAACAATGTGCCGATACCTGCAAAAAATAACGTCGTGGAGACATTGAGGCCTGTAATTGCAGGGACAAGGACAGTGGCACCGAACATAGCAAACAGATGCTGGATTCCAAGGATCAACATTTTTGATGTTCCGAGGGTTCTTGCATCTGTTACAATGCCGGTGGCGGGGGATTGATTAGACATAAAATCGTTCCTTTCTCTCTATATGCATTTTTCCTCTGGATATTATAACTGGTTTTTTCAAAATTGCAACAAAATTATATTTTATACTGGAGAATTACCTTTCAAAACCGCAGAAGTGCAATTTCTTGTATATACTTCATAAAATTGTTGCAGCAGTGTTCGATTTGGTTGTTAGTTTCTACGAAAACTTTTGCGCTGACAGAAGTGGTTAAGTTAATAAATCGTTAAAACATATATATCTATCGTGTGATATAATTTCAAAGGATTCATTAAAAAAGATTCTGTTCAGAAAGGCGGAACAATATGTACACAATCCAAAATTTTGCTGACAATGATGACATCAAAACCCTCATGGAGATGGGACCTTTTAAGGTTATTGAGTACCAGAGAGATCTGAGTGTAATGCCGTCTGATGCAATGCTTGCCTATTACTGCAACGAAATGAATGTTCGTAAGCGTCAGGTTATTTGTGATTTGAGCAAGTCTAATATTACCTTGCAGGCAGGCGCTATGCAGTGGATGGTGGGCGATGTGAGAGCGACCACCGGTGTTAAGGGAGTAGGGGACTTGTTTAGCAAGGCTTTGCGTGGCAGCGTTACAGGAGAATCCGCCATTAAGCCGGAGTATGTGGGAAACGGCACCCTTGTTTTGGAGCCCACCTACAAGCACATCCTGCTAATTGATGTTGCAGACTGGAACGGCTCTATCGTTTTGGACGATGGCCTTTTCCTCGCCTGTGATTCTAAGCTAAAGCATAAAGCTGTCATGCGATCCAATTTTTCTTCTGCTGTTGCAGGTAATGAGGGCCTATTCAATCTTGGCATTCAGGGCAGTGGTATTCTGTGTCTGGAATCTGCATGTCCCAGGGAAGAATTGATCGAAATAACACTGGAAAATGATGTCCTGAAAGTGGATGGAAACAACGCCATCGCATGGAGCGGAAGTCTTGATTTCACGGTAGAGCGATCCGGTAAAACACTGGTTGGATCTGCCGCATCCGGAGAAGGCCTTGTGAATGTTTATCGCGGCACAGGCAAGGTATTGCTCGCTCCTGTGATTAAGGGAAGGGTATAAACTCTCTATAAAATTGTTATTGTTGAACTGCCCCGGATTGTATTATCTGCACAATCTGGGGCAGTTCATAGCGTGTTACGGTCTTTGCCATCCAATTGCCGCAATTATGAATGCTTTGTAAAACGTACCAAAAATAATTGACAATGCCGGATTAGCTACCTATAATTGCTTGAAAAAGAGGTTATCTGAATAGGGGCTTTCTAACGATATGAAAGGCGAGGTTGTTAAAATGAAAAAACTCTTTTATGGCGGTAAGATTTTAACCATGGCGGAACCAATGTATGCAGAGGCCGTTTTGGTTGAAAACGGAATGATTCTGGCCCTTGGCACAGAGGAAAGACTGCGCATCATTGCGCAGGATTGCGAAGAAATCGATTTGCATGGAGCGACCCTGATGCCGGGTTTCATTGATGCGCACAGCCATTTCTTTCAGGTTGCTACCTCTATGCTCCAGCTTTCCATCAGCGGTGCGAAAACCACTGAAGAGATTGCATCTAAAATTCAGGAATTTATTACTAACAGTGGGGTCCAGCCCGGGCAGTGGGTCAATGTAAGGGATTACGATAACAATTTGATGCCGGATTTGAAGAATCCTACTTTGGCCCAATTGGATGCTTTTGCGCCCAATAATCCTCTGGTGATCTATCACAAGTCAGGACATATGGGCCTAATGAATTCTGCTGCCCTGGAATTATTAGGTATTACAGTTAATACCCCATCCCCGGATGGTGGACGCATTGAGGTTGTTGAAGGAAAACTAACGGGATATTTGGAGGAGAATGCATTTATTGAGTCTATTAAAAAGATTCCGTTGCCCGGTGTTGATGACCTGGTGAATGCCTTTGTCCTGGCCCAGGATAAATATGCGTCCTACGGCATTACGACCATTCAGGATGGAATGGTTGTGCAAGAAATGCTCCCCCTGTACCAGCTGCTTATCCAGAAAAAACTGCTAAAACTGGATGTTATGATTTATCCAAGCCTTGAGGCTTACGATTCTGCTGTCCAGATGCTGCATAATATGCCTCCGCAGACACATGTCCATGTGGGGGGCGTGAAAATCTTTTTGGATGGTTCTCCTCAGGGGCGTACCGCTTGGATGCGGCAGCCGTATCAGGGAGACGACAATTACTGCGGATATGGTACACTCACGGATGATGCTGTCATTGCGTCTTTTGAGCAGGCTGCCAAGTTGAAGGCACAGCTGATTGGTCATTGCAACGGTGATATGGCGGCAGAGCAATTCCTGCGTTGTCTGGAAGTGGCCGAAAAGAAGTATCCTCAGCTGAACGAACTTCGTCCAGTCATTATCCACGGTCAGTTGATCGGGCGAGATCAACTGCCTCGTGTACAGCAGCTAGGGGCCATGATTTCCTTCTTCGTTGCCCATGTTTATCACTGGGGTGATGTGCATCTGCGCAACTTTGGCGAAGATCGTGCGGCACATATCAGCCCGACCCACAGTGCGCTGGATTCCGGAGTGTTGTTTACTTTCCATCAGGATGCTCCCGTCATTGAGCCGGATATGTTGGAAACCGTATGGTGCGCAGTCAACCGCCAGACAAAAAATGGTGTTCATCTGGGACCCGATGAGCAGATTTCCACATTAGATGCTTTGCGCGCAATTACAGTAAATGGTGCCTACCAGTATTTTCAGGAAGATGTAAAAGGCTCCATCGCACCTGGAAAACGGGCGGATTTCGTTGTATTGGACGCGGATCCTCTGGAAACGGAAAACAGCAAGCTAAAGGACATTCGGATTCTCAAAACTTATAAAAATGGTGAGTGCATTTATACTCGTTCTTAAGCAGAGCGGAGATTATCTGATCAGGAAAATCGCCAGTATGTAAAAACAGCGCCAATCATCTATTTCCGATGATTGGCGTTGTTTCTATAGCAGGGGAGCAATGGCTTTCATCACAAAGCCTGTGATCTTGCGAGAAAGCTTTTCCTTATGAATCGTTTCAAAGGAGACCTTTCGGCATTTATTTTGTGTCTGGAGAAAATCTGCCTCGATATCTGGAATGCATTTGACACCATACATGTATGCGGCGCACTCAAAATGGTGGTAAAGACTGCGGTAATCCAAATTGATCGTACCCACAACTGCTTCACGGTCATCGCTGACAAACACCTTTGCATGTACAAATCCGGGTGTATATTCGTATATTTTTACGCCGGCCTCCAAAAGTCTGGGATAGTGGGTCAGTGCAAGCGCATAAGGAACTTTTTTATCCGGGACGCCGGGAAGTATCAGGCGGACATCAATTCCTCTTTCTGCGGCGTAAATCAGAGCATTCTCCATTTCGCCATCAAGAATCAGATAGGGAGTCATGATATGGACATACCTTTGTGCGCGATTCAGGATGTCCATGTAAACCTGTTCGCCAACTTTATCATGGTCGAGGGGACAATCCCCATAGGGAATTACAAAACCGGAGGAACCTGTGCAGCTGACAGCAGGCATTGACATGATGCGCTTGAACTTTGGATTCTTTTCGTCCAGAGACCACATCTGCAAAAACATCAGTGTAAAACTGCGTGTAGCCTCACCCTCAAGCATCACAGCTGTATCTTTCCAGTGTCCAAACCGGTTGATTTCATTGATGTACTCATCTGCCAAATTGATTCCGCCGGTAAATGAAACCTTCCCATCAATCACCAGAATTTTTCTGTGATCCCGGTAATTGTAATGTGTCGAAACAAACGGCGTAATGGGGGCAAACATTTTGCATTTGATACCCAAGTGCCGCAGCAACTCCGGATAATTATGAGGCAGCGTTGAAAATTCACATGTTCCATCATACAGCATCCGAACATCTACGCCTTCAGCCGCTTTCCTGACCAGAATTTCGAGAACCTGCCCCCACATGGTGCCCTCGTCTACAATGAAGTATTCTAGGTAAATAAATTTTTCTGCTTTTTCTAGCTGTGCAAGCATTGCATCAAACTTCGTTTCTCCACTGGGGAAATAGGTTACTTCTGTATTTTCGTACACTGGATAGCATCCATTGCGGCAAATATAATGGGCCAACGCTGCAACCCCGGGATTTGTTTTTTGCAGACGTTCCATTGTTTCGGGCGACTGAGGGATAATGTTCTTTGTACGTATAGTTAACTGATGTACTCGGTCCCTGAGAGAACGGTGTCCAATATCATTCTGCGTGTAAAGATAGAACAGTGCCCCAAAGGCGGGCAGTACCACAATCACCACAAGCCAAGTCAGCTTGGCGGTTGGATCAATCCGACTATTCAATAGATACAATGCCATAAACGCTGAAAAAACAATTGTTGCACTGTACAAATGGGGCAAAAATTCCTCAAATCGCCGAAACATATATGTAAATAATAGGATTTGAACGAGCAATAAAAGTATAATTAACCCCATTCGACTAAAGATTGCATAAACAGCACCCTTTTGTCCCTTTTCCAGAAGAGAGATTCCTTTTTTCTTTTTTTCATCCTTCATATCGTGTTACCTCTCTGCATTAGGTGAGATTCATACAATATAGCATACAATCTGTCCCCTGTAAAGAAAGGGCAGTCTATATATTGTTTTTACATTTTGAATCATTTGGTGTATGATACAAAACAGGTTATGATATTCATAAAATCTTAATCATTTGACTACTTTCTTATTCATTTTCAAACGTCTATAATAACAGCCAAGGAGGGACGGTAGCATGTACAACATACTAATTTGTGACGATGAGCAGGATATTATTAACGCATTAAAAATATATCTAACAAATCCAGATTTCAAATTTTATGAGGCAAATACTGGAGTTCAGGCACTGGAAATTATGGACAAAATCGATATTCACCTGGTTTTAATGGATATTATGATGCCTGCAATGGATGGAATTTCAGCCATGGTGAGAATACGGGAAAAAAGCAATGTTCCTGTGATTCTGCTAACTGCAAAGAGTGAAGATACAGACAAAATTCTAGGGCTGAATACCGGTGCGGATGACTATATTACAAAACCCTTTAACCCTGTGGAAGTAACCGCACGAGTTCGTTCACAGCTGCGCAGATATTTACAGTTGGGCGGCAGGACGATTCCCCAGGAAACCTTTATCATTGGAGGAATTGAATTAGACGATCTGCAGAAACAGGTAACGGTAGATGGCGATCCTGTATCCCTAACCCCCACAGAATATGAAATCCTAAAATTGCTAATGAGCCACCCGGGTAAGGTTTACGATCCGAAGACAATCTATCGGGAAGTTTGGCAGGAGAACCCTGTTGGCAGTGACAATACTGTCGCTGTCCATATCCGGCATCTGCGTGAGAAAATAGAAATCAACCCTGCAGACCCTCGATACCTGAAGGTCGTATGGGGGAGAGGATACAAAATAGAGAAAGGGGATCAGAGATGAAAAAGTTTTCGCACAGCACAGCGGATAAAGTGGTACAGCAACTGGAAAAAACAACGAATCCACAAAAAACGCCGTTAAAAGCCAAAACATCGGCTAAAATAACGGCATTTGTTTTAACACTTGTGATGTTGGTGGTTTTGAGTGCGTCTGTTTTAGGTGCCTATCTTATGCTGGGAATGAACCTATACACTACACCAAAAGAACAACTTCAATCTGATATTTATACCAGCAATGCCAAAGCAATTTCGTCTTATACGCTGGGATCCATCCTTGACGGTCAAGCCAGCGATGCGGTTTCATATTGCTCATATCGGAATGTTACCGGCGTTTTTATAGATGTTAAGGGAGAAGATGCGTTCCAATGGCACTACGGCATTACAAATAAAAGTGGCAGTGACTTTGTAAGCAATCTAATCCTTTATATAGATGAAAATAACAATATTTATACGTACGATGAAGATGGAACGTATACACCTGTTGTTATCACCGTATATCTCCCGTATAATCTGACAGAATCTGATACACTATACATGGAGAATATGATCCTCAATGTTGCATATGCCCTGCGTTATTGGGTGTATGTTATTGGATTAATTGCATTTACAATTGGAATATATTGCTTTGCCTTTTTGATGAGCAGTGCCGGCCACCGACAGGGGACTGCGGAGATACAGCCAGGGTGGGGGACATGGGTCCCTGCTGATCTGCTGGCGGTAGGATATTTTCTTTCCTGTTTTCTATGTGCCCAATTTGCTGTTGAAACAGGGTATCAGGCAAGTGCGTTTGTAAATCTGCTTGCGCTCTTTTTGGCAGGTTTCGCAATCATTGTAATGACCATTGGTTTATGCATGAGCATTGCCGTGCGTTTGAAATTGGGATCTTGGTGGAAAAACACCATCCTCTACTATGTACTGCGAATAGCATGGAGAATTCTCCGAAAGCTTGGGAAAATGCTATCCCGGTTTGCGCATATAATGGTTAAGATACCATTGGTGTGGAAAACTGCGGCGGCATTTGTTGGACTCTCTGTCGTTGAATTTTTTGTAATTATGATTACCTGGTGGGAAATGGACATTTACACGATTTTTTGGATATTCGGTAAAATCGTGTTGTTCCCAATTGTCATGTATATTGCCCTTATGCTAAAAAAACTTCAAAAAGCAGGGAAAGCAATTGCTTCTGGAGATCTTAGTTATCAGGTAGATACAAAGTATATGCTCCCGGATTTCAAAGCCCACGGAGAAAACTTGAATCAGATTGGCGAAGGCATGACCCTCGCGGTGGAGAATCGGCTGAAGAGTGAGCGAATGAAGACAGAACTCATTACCAATGTATCCCACGATATCAAAACGCCATTGACCTCGATCATCAACTATTCTGATTTGATTGAGAAAGAGCCCAGTGACAATCCGCAGATTACAGAATACGCAAGCGTACTGCATCGTCAGTCTGAACGCCTGAAACGTCTGATTGAAGATTTGGTAGAAGCGTCCAAAGCCTCTACCGGTAACTTGGAAGTATTACTGGCTCCCTGCGAAGTAGGAGTCATGATGACCCAGGCAATTGGAGAATACGAGCAGAGATTGGAAAAAAGCCAGTTAAAGCTTGTGACCAGTCAACCAGAAGATCCGGTGAGAATCATGGCAGACGGACGCAGACTTTGGAGAGTGTTTGACAACCTGATGAATAACATCTGTAAGTATGGTCAGCCCGGAACCCGCGTTTATTTCTCACTGGAAACTGCTGCGAATGAGGTAGTTATTGCATTCAAAAACACTTCACGTGAACCATTAAATCTATCGCCTGATGAACTGCTGGAGCGGTTTGTGCGGGGCGACTCTGCCAGAAACTCTGATGGAAACGGTTTAGGCCTATCCATTGCAAAAAGTCTGACGGAACTTCAAAATGGTTCCATGGAATTGACGGTAGATGGAGACCTTTTTAAAGTGATTCTTCGTTTTCCTCGAATCCAGTAGCCGCCAATATTCGTTAAGGCCACCGGCTTAGCCGGTGGCCTTAACTTTTAGATTATCTAACCAACAGATTAGGTGTGATTTACAATGTTTCTTGCAACATAAATACCGCTGGCAGATGCATGGGACAGAGAGTGCGTAATGCCGCTGCCATCGCCGATGATGTAAAGACCCTTGTGCTTGGTTTCCAGGTTTGCATCCACTGCAACTTCCATATTGTAGAATTTGACTTCCACACCGTACAGCAGTGTGTCATCGTTCGCGGTACCAGGCGCAATCTTATCCAATGCGTAAATCATCTCAATGATACCATCCAGAAGACGTTTGGGCAGAACCAGACTCAGATCTCCGGGGGTTGCATTCAGCGTGGGGGTTGTAAAGGATTCTTCAATACGACTTGGGGTGCTCCTGTGACCGTTAATCAAGTCACCAAAGCGCTGAACAATGACACCGCCGCCCAGCATATTGCTCAGCCGGGCAATGCTTTCACCATATCCGTTGGAATCCTTGAACGGTTCAGAGAAGTGCTTTGCTACCAGCAGCGCAAAATTGGTATTCTGTGTCTGCTTGCTGGGATCTTCATAGCTGTGACCGTTAACCGTTACAATGCCGTTGGTATTTTCGTTCACAACTGCACCCTTGGGGTTCATGCAAAAGGTACGAACCAAGTCACCATACTTTTGCGTGCGGTAGACAATTTTACTTTCGTACAACTCGTCTGTCAAATGGGAGAAAATTTCTGCAGGCAGTTCCACACGAACACCCAAATCCACTCGGTTGGAATTTGTTTGGATGTCCAAATCCTTACATACCCGCTCCATCCATTTGCTGCCACTGCGACCAACAGAAATGATGCATTCTTTACATGTATAGGACTGATCCTTGCAGTTGATGGAATATCCGTCATCCATTACTTCAACGGAATCAACGGGCATATCAAAGAAAAATTGAACTTTCTCCTTCAATTCCTTATATAGATTTTCCAGCACCACATAGTTGATATCCGTGCCCAAGTGACGTACAGAGGCATCCAGAAGATGCAGGTCATTCTGTATACATACCTTTTTGAACTTAGTGCCAGCAGTTGAATAAAGCTTGGTACCCTGACCACCGTAGTTCATGTTGATATCATCAACATAATGCATCAGTTCCAGTGCCTTCTTTTTGCCGATGTACTCGTAAAGAGTGCCACCGAAATCGTTGGTAATATTATACTTACCGTCAGAAAAAGCACCTGCGCCGCCAAAACCGCTCATGATAGAGCAGCTTTTGCATCCAATGCAGGCTTTAATTTTTTCACCGTCGATTGGGCAATGACGTTTGGAAAGCTCATGACCAGTTTCAAATACTGCAACCTTCAGAGCTGGATTCAAGCGAGAAAGCTCATACGCTGAAAATATACCTCCAGGGCCTGCACCAATGATGATTACATCAAAATTCATTTAATATCCTCCGTAAAATGGACTATACCTGGCAGTTGAAGTAGGCGTAACCCATTTCTTTCAACTTCCGGCTGGTAGTATAGCATGTTTTCATTTGCATTGCAAATGTTTTGGCGTATTTATAGAAATATCCCACCGAAATCGGTGGGATATAAAAATCATTCGTCATTATAAAATATGGCGTGCTTGGCAAGTGCGATCAGTGATATCAGTACACACCCTACCGCGATGGAGTATTGCTCTCTGTATGTGAGAATCACCGCAGAAAGTGTTCCAAATAAACCAAATGCCACCATGCTACGCAGTCGATTGGGATTGATTCGGATAATCGTTGATAACAGGATATAAATGAGTGCAAGCAAAATACCGATTCGATTGACCGTGTAAAGTGCCAGCATTTCTCCAAAAGCAGTTGAAATGCATTTTCCACCATGGAAATGATGAAACGGGGATACCGCATGTCCCAAAACCGGTGCCGCCAGCACAATCGCAAACAAAGAATTGCCGGAGTCAAGTTGCTGCAATGCCAGAATAATTGGAATATATCCCTTAAGAATATCTAAACTCAGGCAAATCATTCCCCAAAAGGCACCACAGTTTATAAAGACATTTGCAGCCCCTGGATTGTGGTCATTACTAATTGCACATATATCTATATTCAGGACATACATGGGAATAATTTGGCAAAACAGGATACTCCCTGAAAAAAATCCGGTTATGATATATAGCAGCCACACACACAATTCGCCGGTCGTCACGAACGGTTCATCTCCTTTATGATGGAAATTGCTGCTTTTTGTGGGATCAGTTTACGCTGCATGGCTCGTATCCTGTCTGATTCTGTCCGATCATAAGCAAGCAGGTTTGCAAATGTGACAGCCTCGGTATTGTCATGGGCATACAACGACAGGCCGTTTTCAGAAAAAAAGCGAGCATTGTATGTTTCGCAGCCGGGAATTGCATGAACATGCACCATTGGGATGTTTGCAACAGCTGCCTCCGTACTGGATAGACCGCCGGGTTTGGATAGCAATACATCAGATGCGGCCATATAGATCGGTACCTGTTTTGTAAAAGCGACGGTTTGCAACTGATGATTGTTACAATACTTTTCATCCATTTTCTTTTTCAAAATATCATTTTTTCCAACAAGAATATAGACCATACCGTCTGACCGCATGGAGCGCAATAGCTCGTCGCAAAGTCCCAACATGTTTTCACAGCCAATTCCGCCCGTCATGATCAGAAAAACCTTCTTATCCTGAGGGATACCCAGCTTGGTTCTGGCGCTGACTTGGTCTATGTGGTCGGAAAACGCCTTGTTGACAGGTATTCCTGTGTTAAATACCTTATCAGGCGCAATTCCTTTGTGAATCAGCTCCTTCCTTGTGTCATCATTCGGGACAAAATATCCATCCAAATGGGTTTCATCTATGAACGGGATACAGATATAATCTGTCAACACACCATAACAGGGAATCTTAAAATTTGCATCCTGCCGAATGGCGGTCATGGCCTCCATTCCGTATAAATGTGTGCAGACAACAGCATCGAAACCATTTTCCAGAATGTATGATTTCAAAGTATCTGCATACTGCGCATTGGCCCAATACACTGGAGAAGGCAGCTTTTTCGAAGAATAAAAATCACCAAGCTTGTAAATTGCACCAAATACAGAGGGAGTCTTTTTGATGATATTATTATATAAAGAGGAAACTGCGTGTTCCATCCGTTCGCTTTGAAAAGAAACAGGATCCGCAATCTCACAGGGGATGCCTTCATCCAACAGAGCCGTTTCCAGCGCATGGGCAGCACTGTTGTGCCCTTCTCCTGTACTGCAGGTTAAGATTAAAACCTTATTAATGACTCATCTCCTCCTTTAGAAAACAATGTGCGGCAAAGACGGTTTGTATTATATAACAACTCACCGCATTTTAATCATAGTCCACATATCCCCCCGGTGTCAAGTTTTAGAAATCAGTATTCTAATCCTCTTCATTGGTTGGCGTTAACAAGCTCTGCTTGATCCATCTGGCGCAACGAGGCATTGGCGGCAGATAGCAAAAGTTTGATGCGATTAAGCTGATTTACTTCGCTGGCACTTGAATCATAGTCAACCGCTGCAATATTTGCCTCTGGATGGGCATTGCGCAGCGCTTTAATGACGCCTTTTCCTACCACATGATTCGGCAGACATCCAAATGGCTGGATGCATACGATATTCGTAATCCCAGATGTAATCAACTCCAGCATTTCACCAGTCAAGAACCAACCTTCGCCATATTGGTTGCCAATGGATAAAAATGGCTTTGTAAGTTCTGCGATTTGATCTATGGGCAGGGGAGCGTCAAATCGTTCACTCATTTCAAGTGCATCCAGAGCTGGCTTTCTGATTTGACGAATCAGGTTGATTCCTGTATCTGAAAGCAGTGCAGTGGACTTCTTTTTTCCTAGAAATTCCGTTTTGTATTTTCCATTATACAGACAGTAATTTAAGAAATCCATTAAATCTGGGACGATTACCTCCGCCCCCTCTTTCTCCAGCAGATCAACCAAATGGTTGTTTGCAAGAGGCATGTACTTGACCAAAATCTCACCGACAATGGCCACACGCGGTTTTTTGATGGTTTCATCCAGTGGCAAGCGGTCAAAATCCGCCACAATTTCCCGGCATATATGCCTATACTTTTGGATACTGTGCTTATGTATTAAGGCATCTACACATCGATTTTTCCATTTTGTATGCAGATCATTGGCGGAGCCCGGAACCTTTTCATAAGGCCGCACCCGGTACAGGCAGCGCATGAGCAAATCGCCATATACGATTGCCTGAATTGCATCGCTCAGCAGTCCGGCTGAATAATGCATACCGCCATTCCTCTCCATACCGTTGGCATTTAGCGATATTACGGGGATATGGGATAATCCGGACTTATCCAAAGCTCTGCGAATAAAGGAAACGTAGTTGCTGGCTCGGCAGCACCCTCCGGTTTGCGTCATAAT
Source organism: Oscillospiraceae bacterium (assembly GCA_020025575.1). Lineage (GTDB taxonomy): Bacteria > Bacillota > Clostridia > Oscillospirales > Oscillospiraceae > Faecousia. The sequence continues at coordinate 120,164 of JAHHRW010000001.1, forward strand.
GATTGCAAGTTTATCTGTATTGTACTTTCCAGACAGCACCGCCTGCATGATCTGTCCAACAACAGTAATGGAAGGAAAACATGCGTCATTATTTACATATTTTAGCCCTGTATCGATGGCTGCGCGGTTGTCATTATCCAATACTACCACATGATACCCGTGTTTTCGCAGAACTGGCTCTAGGATCTCAAAATGAATGGGACTCATTTGGGGGGCCAGGATCGTGTACCCATCCAGTCGCATTTGCTTGGTAAATTCAGCCCTCACATACTGCTGGGGCACCTGTTTTGCTTTCATATGCCTTTCACGGCGCATCTGCATGGCAGCAAGCAAGCTGCGAATCCGAATACGAACCGCCCCAAGGTTATTCACTTCATCGATTTTCAGCAATGTGTATAACTTATTGCTCTTTTCCAGAATTTCGCAGACCTGATCCGATGTTACAGCATCCAGCCCGCATCCAAAGGAATTCAGCTGAATCAGCTCCAGATCATTCCGTTTCGCAACAAATTCAGCTGCACTATACAATCTGGAATGATATACCCATTGGTCTACCACACGCAAGGGACGTTCCGGACAGGATTCCAGAGGCAGACTGTCCTCTGTAAATACCGTTAATCCATAAGATGCAATCAATTCCGGAATGCCATGATTGATTTCCGGATCAATGTGATAGGGCCTTCCTGCCAATACAATTCCACAATTTCCGTTGCGCTCCATTTCCTGCAGTTGCCTGACTCCCTCTTGGCGAATGTCATCCTTTGCACGAAGCTGTTCCACCCATGCCAAGTGAACAGCTGCTCGTACATCTGTTTCGGGAATTGACCATTCTTCTGCTGCGGTCTTTACCAATCGATCAGCCGCTGTTTTTTCGCTGGTAAATGCAATAAAAGGACGAATGTAATGGACATTTCCCTGGGTCACCGCTTCCAGATTGTTCTTGATGTTCTCTGCATAAGACACTACCATTGGGCAATTATAGTGGTTTTGTGCATTTTTTGTTTCCTGATGCTCATAAAATACACATGGATGGAAGATGGTTTTAACGCCCTGATTGATTAGCCATTGAACATGCCCGTGGGTGAGCTTTGCCGGGTAGCATTCTGATTCAGAAGGAATGGATTCCATACCAAGCTCATAAATCTCTCGAGTAGATTTTGGAGACAAAACAACACGAAAACCAAGTTCCTTGAAAAAAGTTGCCCAAAAAGGGTAATTCTCATACATATTCAACACCCTGGGAATTCCAATGATACCTCTGGGTGCTTCGCTTTCTGGCAAAGGAGAATCATACTCAAATATCCTTTTCATCTTAAAGGCCATCATATTTGCCCCTTTAACGGTGGACTTATCCGCTGCGGCGCCTTTTTCACAACGATTCCCGCTGATATGTTTGCGCCCGCCGGAGAACTTATTGATGGTCAACATGCAGTTATTTGTACAACCCCCGCAGTGAACACTTTGAGAGGTATAAGTGAGATTCAGCATCTCGTCCAGAGAAAGCATGGTGCTTTTTTGCTTGTCATCATGTTCTCTTGCAACCAATGCTGCACCGAAAGCGCCCATAAGACCGGAAATGCTGGGGCAAGTAACCTGGACATCTGCAATTTTCTCAAAAGCACGCAGGACTGCCTGATTATGAAAAGTTCCACCCTGTACAACGATATGGCTGCCCAATTCCTCAGCCGATGTCAGCTTGATAACCTTATATAGTGCATTTTTAATTACAGAGTAGGCAAGGCCTGCAGAAATATCGGCAACTGATGCGCCTTCTTTTTGAGCCTGTTTCACATTGGAGTTCATGAAAACAGTACAGCGAGTGCCCAAATCCACAGGGGCTGTGGCAAAGAGGGCCTCTTTTGCAAAGCTTTCAACCGTTAAACCTAATGAAACAGCAAAGTTTTCGATAAAAGAACCACATCCGGAAGAACAGGCCTCGTTTAATAGGATTGTGTCCACGGCACCGTTCTTCAGCTTAATGCATTTCATATCCTGGCCGCCGATATCCAACACACAATCCACCTTTGGATCAAAAAAGGATGCAGCGGTACAGTGGGCGATGGTTTCAACGACACCTTCGTCCAGAGAGAATGCAGATTTCAGCAAGGATTCGCCGTAGCCTGTCGAGCATCCTCTGACAATATTGGCTGTCTGCGGTAGTTCATCTTTAAGTAACTTGATGGCATCCTTTGCAGTTTGGACAGGATCACCATGATTATTCGCGTAATAAGTAAAAAGCAGCTGACCATCTTTGCCAATTAAGACGAGCTTTGTTGTGGTAGAACCTGCATCTATTCCCAAATAGCAATCACCGCAGTAACTGGCAAGTGGCTCTATCTGGACAACGCTTTTCTGGTGTCTTTCCTCAAATGCCTTGAATTCTTCCTCATCTTGGAACAGGGGCTCTAAGCGAGGCATTTCATAGTTGATCTGCACACCCTTTTCCAGCTTGGTAATTAGCAGATCTGCGGGAAGGGGAATTGCATCCTTCGCTTCCAGGGCAGCACCCATAGCTGCAAACAGGTGAGAGTTTTCCGGGTCCACAATCGTGTCAGGCGTAAGGTGCAGTGTACGAATGAATGCCTTTTTCAGTTCTGGCAGGAAGTGAAGAGGCCCACCTAAAAAGGCAACACATCCACGAATGGGTTTGCCGCAGGCCAAACCGGAGATCGTCTGGTTGACGACTGCCTGAAAAATAGAGGCTGCCAAGTCTGCCTTGGTTGCGCCTTCGTTAATGAGCGGTTGGATGTCTGTTTTAGCAAATACACCACATCGTGCTGCAATGGGATACACCTGATGGTAGTTTTTTGCGGCATCATTCAGGCCGACTGCATCGGTTTGAAGTAAGGATGCCATCTGGTCAATGAAAGAGCCAGTACCGCCAGCACAGACTCCATTCATTCGTTCATCTAATCCTCCGCGGAAATAAATGATTTTTGCATCCTCACCGCCCAATTCAATGGCAACATCTGTCTGGGGCGCTGAAAAATGTAACGCAGTAGCCACTGCCACGACCTCTTGAACAAATGGTATATCAAGGGCCTTTCCCAGGTTGATTGCGCCGGAGCCGGTGATTTTTGCCCGCATAGAGAAATCACCTAGCTCTTGCTTTGCTTGCCTTAAAAGGTCTTTCAAGGCCTCTTGGGTATGGGCATGGTGGCGCCTGTAATCCCCATAAAGAAGATTCCCGTTGCAATCCAAGATCGCCAATTTCACGGTGGTTGATCCAATATCAATCCCACCAAAATATACTTTATTTTCTGCAACAGTCATGAATCTTACTCCTTTATTTCTACAACAACGCATCAATATTTGATAACATAAGGCGAACGTGCTTACCTGATTGTTTTAACTTTAGCAGATCCACTCAAAGTTAAATGGGTACAAATGCAACGATATAATCCAAACATGAATGCAACCGCCTTATTCTAAAATTTATTCTAGTCATATTGTAACGGTAATTTTCACATCTTTAAACGGATAAGGAATGGTCTTGTGCCTATAATTTAGGCACGAGGGCTTTTTTGTCTAATGATATCAAATAAGAATGAATTTGGGGATTTCCTTAAATGCGTCAAAAGTATAGAATTCATGTGAGATTGCGTCGTATTTAGGCACAGAAGGGAAAATGACTATTGTACATCGTACGCTACAAGCGTATGCTTATCATAGAATGATAAGCAATGGTGATATCGGTACTTGAGAAAAGCAAAACTGATACAAGCAAGCGTAATGTGGAGGCGTTCCTGTGAGCATTTTTTTAACTTTGGCCTATTTATTTTTTATTGGATCTGTTTGTGGATGGATTCTGGAACTGTTATACCGTAATCTCAGAAAACCGCATCAGAAATGGATCAATCCGGGTTTCTGTACAGGGCCATATGTTCCGCTTTATGGATTCGGTCTATGTATTCTTTACTTACTTGCAAGGTTGGAAGGATATTCCATTATTAAAAACCCATTTTGGAATAAAACACTGATTATCCTTACAATGGCTGTGAGCATGACCTTAATTGAGTATATTGCAGGTATTGGCTGTTTGAAGATTATGAAAGTCCGCTTGTGGGACTACTCCGGACAGTGGGGGAATGTACAAGGTATCATTTGTCCGATTTTTTCCCTTGCCTGGGCGGTGCTTGGAGCTGTATATGATTTTTTTGTGCATCCACATATTCTGGATGCATTGCAGTGGCTCTCACAGAATCTTGCCTTCTCGTTTTTTATTGGGGTGTTTTTTGGAGTGTTTTTGATTGATGTGGCTCACTCTGCTCAAATCGCAGTAAAACTGAAACAGTTTGCGGATGAAAACAAGGTGGTTGTTGCATACGAGAACATCAAATATCACATTCTCAGCAACCGACAGCAACGGTCGCAGAAATACCATTTCTTTTTCCCATTCAAATCGGAACACCCTCTATTGGAACATTTGAAAGAAATGTCTGAAACACTGGAAAAACAACGTAAGAAAAAGACTCGATAAATAGAATCGGTATAAACATCTGTTTCACCATCTGATCAGATTTGTGAAATAACTAGATTTTTCAAGTAATTTTTATAAGGAAAAATAGCCATGCGTTTTCATGATTGCTAAAAATCTTAAGTTTGCTTAAATTTTGCAAGGACGGGCAGGGAAGGATATTTCTCTGCCCGTGGTTGTATGATGTGATTTTTCGTATATAAATGGCGAAAAATATCAGAAAACCTGCAAAACAGGACCATTGAACGCGATTGACAATGGATGTACAATACTATTATATGGGTGTTGTAAATCCATTTTTCTGGATACTTTGACATTTTCTCAGCATTATCCATTGGGTGTATTGCACCGGTACTGGATAATTTCTATATTATACCGTTTGCTTTGGTTATTTCAGATTTTTGCTAAATGTTTCTTATTTGACTTTGGAAGGGTGCGTGTGTATCGGCATGAATGAACAAGGAAAAAAAGAACCCATAAAATTCAGGAAAAGAGCTCCGAAGCATGAGCCGGAGCTCGAATATGAGCGATTTGATACGAATATCGAAAAAGGACTGTCAACCGAGCAGATTGATTTGCGGATCACGCAGGGGCTTGTGAATGTCACGAATGACGAGTCCTCCATGACAACGAAGAAAATCATATGTTCCAATGTCTTTACATATTTCAACCTGATATTCTTTATTTTGGCAATCGTATTATTGTATGAAGGCTCATACAATAATCTTACATTTCTAATTGTTGTGTTTGTCAATACCGTCATTGGTATTATTCAGGAATTAAAGTCAAAAAGGACGTTGGATAAGCTGAAATTGGTATCAGCACCCGAAACGATTGTAATTCGCAACGGAAAGCAGGAGCACATTCCCAGTGACCAGCTTGTACTGGATGATATTGTGATTTTCGATGCAGGAAATCAGATTTGCGCAGATGCAATTGTCTGTAGTGGTGAACTGACCGTCAACGAATCTCTTGTAACCGGCGAATCAGACGAAATCAGGAAACGCCCCGGCGATGTGTTGCTTTCCGGCAGCTTTGTTGTATCCGGAAGAGCCAGCGCAAGACTAGATAAGGTAGGAAATGAATCATTTGCTGCGCGGTTATCCAATGATGCAAAGAAAATTAAGAAGAAACAACAACCCGGAATGATGAAATCTCTTACCAGTCTCATTCAGATTATTGGAGTCATCATTATTCCGTTTGCCGTATTGATGTTTTGGAACCAACATATAATCATTGGACTTTCCGAAAAAGTCAGCGTAGAAAATACAGCAGCATCCGTCATTGGAATGATCCCAGAGGGCTTGTATCTGCTAACCAGTGTGGCTCTGGTTGCTAGCACCATTCGACTTGCAAAGAAAAATACACTGGTTCATGACATGAAGTGTATTGAGACACTGGCTCGGGTGGATATGCTATGTGTGGATAAGACCGGAACCATTACGGAACCGCAGATGAATGTAGCGGAAATCATCCCACTTCCCAATGATTCTTTGGAAGAATGGGAAACGCAGATTGTAGATTTCGTATACAGCATGAATGCCGATAACGAGACCATGAAGGCTCTAAAGACCTATTGGTCAGATGCGACCCCCAACCACAGAGCAGTCCGGATAAAAGGCTTTTCTTCGGCCACTAAATACAGTGCCGCTGATTTCGGAGCAGACAACGCTTACATTCTGGGCGCACCAGAGATGATTTTGCGGGAAAGCACCGCAAATTTGCAGAACATGATTGCGCAGCACTCTTCTCAGGGAGAACGTGTTCTGTTGTTTGCATCTTATGCCTACGAAAAAAACGGTGAGGACGACATATTTAACGGGGGTGTCCTCGGAAAGATGGTAACGCCCCTTGCACTTATCACCCTTTCCAATGCCATCCGTCCACAAGCCAAAGAAACCTTTGCGTATTTTGAAAATCAGGGCGTATCTATAAAGGTGATTTCTGGAGACAATCCAATGACAGCGGCAATTGCAGCACAAAAGGCCGGTATTGCTGGAGCAGATCGTTATATCGATGTTTCCACTCTAAAATCAAAAGAAGAAATCGCTCATGCAGCACTAAAATACACGGTATTTGGCAGAGTCACACCCGATCAAAAGCGCCTTCTGATCCGCTCTATGAAGAAATCTGGTCATACCGTTGCAATGACGGGAGATGGCGTTAACGATGTACTCGCTTTAAAGGATGCCGATTGCAGCATTGCAATGGCATCTGGCAGCGAGGCAGCTGCAAACGTATCGGATCTGGTTCTTTTGGATTCGGATTTTTCTGGAATGCCTCATGTAGTTGCCGAGGGACGCAGGGTTATCAATAATATTGAGCGCTCTGCATCGTTATTCCTGGTGAAAAATATCTTCTCGTTCATTTTGTCTCTCATCAGCTTGATTTCTGTATCACTTTATCCGCTGAAACCCGCCCAGATTTCACTTGTATCGGCGCTGATGATCGGCATTCCTTCCTTCTTCTTAGCGTTGGAGCCAAACGAAGAAATGGTACATGGAAAGTTCTTGCGGAATGTATTGTATCGAGCTTTGCCGGCAGCCCTTACCGCTGTGATTTTAGTGGTGTGGTCACTTCTGTTTGCCGAAACTTTCCAAATTAAAACAGAGCTTGCATCAACGGTTAGTTTCTTCCTGTATGCATTTGCGGCATATCTGATGCTATACCGTGTGTGTAAGCCCATGAACACATGGCACGGAATCCTATTTGCCTTAATGGGCAGCGCATTCATTCTCGCGGTGACGTTTATCCCGGAATGGTTTCAGATTGCGAAACTGGACTATAATAGCGCATTGATCCTTTCACCCCTGCTGTTGCTGACGCTCCCAATTGAAAATGCATTGCAGCGTCTTTTTATACAAATGACGATCTGGAAACAACGCCTAATCCATGCATGCAAACGCAAGCGGCCCTCTAAGAGCGATAAAAAGGCATAACGGCGGGGCGTGTAAAGTTACTTTTTCCACTGTTTTTCTGAATATTAAAAGCACCACATTCGATTGAATGTGGTGCTTTTAAATAGGATTTTATCTGAGTCCGTTTCTGTACGTGTCTGAGCCTATGGTTAGACATCACCAACACAAACCCGTCCCTGTTCATTAAATATTCACAAAGAATCTATATATGATTTATCAATTATAACGAAACCCCAGTATAATATAGATTAGTTCAAATATAGACTATCTATTATTGAAGTTGTGAGGAGACATGGAAATATGAATATTTCAACCCTGCTTTCATTTACAACCAAGATTGAAGGCGCTTACGAAGTGATGTGTCAGTCCATTCTCAGTGAGTTTGAACTTTCAAAAACATCCTTTGACATTCTGATGTTTTTGACCAATAATCCAGACCGCTACACTGCAAAGGAGATTAGTGCCACAAAAAATATAAAGGCTAACGTGGTTTCACTGCATGTAGACAAACTGGTAAACGACGGTTATTTGATGCGCCGAAATGTGGAGGGGGATCGAAGAAAAGTTCGTCTGATATGTACCGATAAAGCCCAGCCCATTATAGAAAAGGGGCGTGCCCTGCAGTATAAATTTTTTATTTCCCTAATGGACGGATTGACGGTGGAGGACTTGGAGGGATTTAAGCACTGTTTTCAGGTTATAGAAGAAAATGCGGATTTGCTTCAGGGCAGAAAGAAAATGTAAAAACGGAGGGATTTATATATGCTGAAACTGCTGAAAAGAATGCGTGGCAGAGAGATTGCGATGTGTCTTATTTGCGCGGTATTTCTTCTGGGACAGATATATTTTGATTTGAAATTGCCTGACTTCATGAGTGAATTGACAGTCCTGATTCAAACCCCCGGAAGTCTGATGGCAGATGTCTGGATCACCGGCGGCAAAATGCTGCTATGTACCATGGCGAGTGCTGTATTGTGCATTGCCTGCGGATATCTGGCAGCAAAAGCTGCATCCGGATTCACCTACGGTGTACGTGCTGACCTGTTTAACCATGTATCTGCGCTTGGCCAACAGGAGATGCTGGGTTTCTCAGTGCCCAGTCTGATTACACGAACAACCAACGACATTACGCAGATTCAAATGGTCATTGCCATGGGCTTGCAGGCCATTATTAAGTCTCCGGTTATGGCAGTGTGGGCAGTCTTCAAAATTCTGGGCAAAAGCTGGGAACTGTCAGCCATTACTGCCGGGTTTGTGGTGGCCATCTGCGTATCGGTCACACTGATTGTAACATCCGTTTTGCCTCGGTTCCGTGTGGTGCAGCGATTGACGGATAAGCTCAATCGTATCGTGCGAGAGAACCTTACCGGTATCCATGTTGTGCATGCCTTTAATGCTGAGGACTACCAGAATCATAAGTTTGACAAGACCAATACCGAAATGAAAGCCACACAGCTGAAGAATCAACACACCTTTGCGGGCTTACAGCCGATTATGGGTCTGGGGATGAACGGCCTTTCTCTTTGTATTTTCTGGGTAGGAGCGGCGCTGCTCAGTGCCATGCCTGCAGCAGACCCCGCAGGCAGACTAACGATGTTTAGTAATGTTATGGTATTTAGCACCTATGCCACATATGTCGTCATGTCTTTCATGATGCTTGTTATGATTTTTATGCTGCTTCCGCCGGCAGAGGTTTCTGCAGAACGTATCAATCAGGTGCTGGATACCGTACCTGTTATCCAGGAAGGCACAAAGGAGGATGGCATTGAAAGCGGTACTGTGGAATTTAAAGATGTCACCTTCCGTTATCCCGATGCTGCCGATGATGATCTGACAGAGGTAAGTTTTAAGGTTAATAAGGGCGAAACGCTGGCAATTATCGGTGCCACCGGCAGTGGCAAGACAACACTGGTCAGCCTCATCGCTCGTTTTTACGATGCAACCCAAGGTGAAGTGCTGGTAGACGGGATCAATGTAAAGGAATACACCTTTGATGCGCTCTACAATAAACTGGGTTATGTTACTCAGAAGGCTGTTATGTTCTCCGGCTCAGTGGCAGAGAATGTGTCTTTTGGTGAGTGCTTAAAAGAAACAACAACAGAGGATATTGAGAAGGCAATCTCTCAGGCACAGGCCTCTGAATTTGTCAGCAAGATGGAAGGCGGTATTGCTCATCGGATTGCACAAGGAGGCAGAAATGTGTCGGGCGGACAGAAACAGCGTCTTTCTATTGCCCGTGCCCTTGCAAGAAAACCGGAAATCCTTATTTTTGATGACTCTTTTTCTGCCCTTGACTACCGCACGGATGCAGTGCTGCGCGCAGGACTGACAAAAGAACTTCCGGACACCACCAAGGTTATCGTAGCCCAGCGAATCAGCACCATTCGTCACGCAAACCAGATTCTTGTATTAGATGAAGGCAGAGTGGTAGGTAATGGCACTCATGAAGAACTCATGCAGAATTGTGCAGTATATCGTGAGATTGCAAAGTCCCAGCTTTCCGAATCGGAACTGGCCCAGTGAAGGAAGTGGTGATTATGAAGAAAAGAAATATGTTTGCAGCCCTTGGAAATGTCTTTGGCTATATGAAAAGTAAAACTCCCATGATTCTATTTGCCATGGTTCTGGCGGCCTGCGGTGCAATACTGACCATTATAGGACCTGGAAAAATCGGGGAAATCACCAACTTGATGGAGGCCGGACTTTACGGCAATATGGACCTTGCCGCCATTGGGAAAATTGGTATTTCCCTTATGATTATCTATATGGCAAGTGCCATTTTTACATTCACACAGCACTTTATTATGGCAACAATTACGTTGGACACCTCAAAAAGGATGCGCGGGGATCTGATGGAGAAAATTAACCGGGTTCCCATGAGCTACTTTAATCGCATCTCCCAGGGCGATGTACTCAGTCGGATTACCAACGATGTTCAGACTCTACAGCAGGGACTTTGCAACAGTATGCCCAGTATCATCAGTGCAGGCGCGCAGTTCTTAGGCTGTCTTATAATGATGTTTGTGACCGAGTGGCATTTGGCAGTTTGCGTTCTGGTCGTTACCTCTTTGGGGCTAATGGCGTTAATGCTGGTCATGAGCCGCTCTCAGAAATACTTTATTGCACGGCAGCAAAACCTTGGCGCGCTGAATGGCTATGTGGAAGAAATGTATTCCGGTCATGAGGTGCTGAGAATTTCACGGGCCGGCAACAAAGTAAACCGTCATTTTGCGGAACTGAACAAAGCAGTTTACGAATCCAATTGGAAATCTCAGTTCTTGTCTGGTATTATGCAGCCTCTCATGACGGTTATGGGCAATGTAGGATATGCGGTTGTATGCGTGGTTGGTGCAATCCTCACCATGAATGGAACCATTCCCTTTGGCGTCATTATTTCCTTTGTACTGTATGTACGCCTGTTTACAGCACCCCTGACCCAAATTGCCCAGGGTATGACCAATTTGCAGACCGCATCTGCCTCGGCAAGCCGTATTTTCGAGTTGCTGGAAAGCGAAGAGCTGTCCGATGAAAGCCACAAGCAGACAGAAGTGCAGGAAGTAAAGGGTGCGGTATCTTTTGATCATGTCCACTTTAGCTATCCTGACACCCCGGACAAGGTAATTATCAAGGATTTTTCTGCCCACATTCTACCTGGGCAAAAGGTAGCCATTGTTGGCCCTACCGGTGCCGGTAAGACAACTATGGTCAATCTGCTGATGCGATTCTTTGAAATCAATAGCGGCTCCATATCAATTGACGGTGTACCGATCTCTGAGCTGAGGCGAGAGCATATCCACGATTTATTCAGCATGGTGCTGCAGGATACTTGGCTGTTCGAGGGCACTGTTCGAGAAAATCTCGTATATAATATGAAAAACATTTCCGATGACGATCTGGAAAGAGTGTGCAAGGCCTGCGGACTGTCACACTTTATCCACTCACTGCCCAATGGTTTTGATACGGAGCTATCCGATAGCACCACCATTTCTGCCGGGCAGAAACAGTTGCTTACCATCGCCCGTGCCATGCTGCAGAACAGCCCCATGCTGATTCTGGATGAGGCAACCTCTTCTGTGGATACCCGCACGGAGATCATTATCCAGCAGGCCATGGATGCGCTTACCAAGGGTCGTACCAGCTTTGTAATTGCCCACCGGTTGTCTACCATTAAAAACGCAGATATGATTCTTGTGATGAAAGACGGCGATGTGATTGAAAGCGGCAATCACGACACACTGATGGCAAAAGGCGGATTCTATTGTGATTTATACAACAGTCAGTTTGAAAAAGCGATGTAAGGAGGTATCGGGATGCATGTACGCTATATTGCCATAGAACGAGAGTTTGGAAGTGGCGGCACAAAAATCGCATCAGAAGTTGCAAAAAAATGCGGCATCTCCAGCTACGGCAGAGAGATCCTGGAGACCGTAGCAAGAGAGCAAAATGTGTCTGTAAAAACGCTGGAGGAATATGAGGAAAGGGTATCAGGAAGTATCCTATATTCCATGTTTGTCATGACACAGTCTCAGACGGGAAATCCCGATCTGCTGTCGCCGGAGGCAAAACTCTATGTTGCCGAGAGTCGTGTCATTCAAAGTCTTGCACAGCAGGGGCCAGGTATTTTTGTGGGTCACTGCGCATCAGAGGCACTCAAGGATATGGATGGGGTGCTGCGAGTCTTTATCCGCGCAAATGATGCAGACAAGGAAAAACGAGCCATCCAGGATTACGCAATTCCAGAGAATCAGGTAACAGCAACCTGCCGCAAGATCAATCGTCGACGAGCGAATTATTATTCCTTCTGCACCAGAAATAAGTGGAACGATCCTAGCAACTATGATGTTATTCTGGATAGCAGCACACTTGGAATCGATGGCTGTGCTAGCGTCCTTTCTGCGCTGTACAAAGGATAAGGGATAGGATATATTACTATGAAAAACAGACAGCGCCCCATTTTTATATGCGGGTGCTGCCTGTTTTTATTTCCTAGGGAATCATAATAAAAACGATTTCCTATATAAAAAATCCGGCAAACCTTATGGGTAAACCGGATTTGATGGAAATATGAGCGCAGGAAAACACGATGTAATCGGTGTGCGATATTTAAGTGATATTGTTTGGATGGCCATTACAAGGAGAAGTCATCCTCATCGTATTTCGTAAAGTCTAAAGCTTTTGGCTTGGCAGGTACCCGTTTAAAGGGGTCGTACAGGAATTTGCGGCAAGCGTATGTTACGCTTACAATTCCGTGTTTGGTGCACAGCATCTGATCGTCGCTGCACTTTGTGCCGTGTGCGCAATACTGACAGGACTTTTCAATCCGTCTGCGAAATAGCATGTGGTATCCCCCCTTTATCTGTACCATTATACAATAAAGCCAGCATCTTTTCCACTGCTTTTTTTGCAGGAATCGCTATGATTATGGCTATGAATACAGAGGCGATGCCCACACGAACGTAAAGCGTGGCGATGGCCATGCCAACAATGGCCTGTAAGAGCTTTTGGAAGATGCATGAAGTCATGCAAATGCTGTGATTTGACATTATGGCATGGATTTGCAGCAAAACACAAACCCCACCAAAGCAGATAAAACCCGCTGCAAGGATAAATCGAAGATTCTCTGATGATATATTTGGCAGCAGGAAACATCCGTTGGTCAGCTCCAGCATTCCAGAGAGCGCTATGCACAATAGACTTGGTAAAAAAGGGAAAAACCAACGCTGTGCAAAGGCTAGGATAACATTTCCTAATATGATCCATGCACATACAGTAACCATGGAATGGATCGCCCTCTGAACTGCCTGTGAAATGGTAAGCTGTTTCATATGCAGATAATAGGCGTTTTGGGAATTTCCAGGCCAAAGATGGGCGATAATCAGTGCTGTCGTTGCTTGTATGATCATCAAAACCAATGGAATCATCTTGTCGGAAAAGAAACAGCCCAATATTCCAAAAATAAAGGCAGGGCCACAGTTGTTGCAAAAACCTAACATGCGCTGAGCATCTTTTTCAGGGATACTTGTCTGGCTGATGCATTGTGCGCCCACAGGGAATCCGCCCACCAATCCCAGAAGAAAAATACTTTCTCCACCTTGGGGGATATTGCAGAACTTGGATAGCCAGGGCATACGAATCTCCGAAAGCATGGGGATTGCGTAGTTTGATACCACGAACAAAGGAAATAAAGACGGAACGACGGCTGACAGGCATTGCTTGATGGCATTTGCCGCGGCGGATGCTGTGCATTGGCTATCCAGGATCAAACATATCATAGCTGCGCAGCTGAAAATAAGCGGGCATGAAAAATTTTTCTTCCTCACGAAACTCACCTCACAAGAAACTATGCTCCAATTGGTAAATCATCACACCTCGGCGCATAGGATTTGCATAGGAGGTGTTGCCGTTGAAAACAGTAAAGGAGATTGCACATTCAATTCGCGAGCAGGGAAATGCCCACGGAGTTCAAACACTGGTAGAAATTGTGGGAAACCGCAGAGCCCTTGTGGAAAACCATCGTGGGATTCTTTGCTATGGTACTGATGAAATCTGTGTGGGCGCTACATTTGGCTCAGTACGGTTCTCCGGGAGTGATCTGCGGCTTTGCTGTATGAACCGGGAACAGTTGTTTATATCCGGTCGGATTCAGAGTATTTCATTGGAGTGTGGCAAGAATTGAATTTTATTTGGTGGATGATAACGGGATATGTTCGGGTTCGTGTCACCAGCGCACAGCCTGAGCATCTGCTCGGAGTTTTGTCGTCACGAATGCAAATTCGAGATATTACCCATGCCTCAGCACTGAGCGTTGAATACGCACTAGCCAAACCCAAGATGGCTGAGTTTGAGGATATCATGGAACAAGATGGAGGAAAATGGGAAATCATAGGAATGTATGGTCTCCCAGAATACTGGAAAAAAGCGTGGAAGATCCCAGTAATCGTCTGTTTCCTGTTTTTTTTATTGGCATCGAGCATCCTGATTCCGGCAAGGGTATTTTTTATTCAGGTTCAAGGAAATGAGCTCGTTTCAGACCAGCAGATCCTGAATGCGGCATCCGAAATGGGATTGTGTTTCGGTGCGCCCCGAAGAAAACTGCGCAGCGAACAAATCAAGAATAAACTGCTTTCGACAATCCCCGCCTTGTCATGGGTCGGCGTAAACACCCAGGGGTGTGTGGCGACCATATCTGTTCAGGAACGAAAATTCGAGCCGGAAAGCAAGGATGAAACACCCGGACATATCGTTGCCATGCGAGATGCGGTGGTGAGTTCCTTTACGGTTACCAGAGGTAAAGCGTTATGTAAAAGCGGTCAAGCGGTTCGAGCAGGGGATGTTTTAATCTCAGGATATATGGATATGGGAATCTGTACCCGTGTGGAGCAGGCAGAGGGAGAGGTATATGGGGTGACACAAAGGGAAATCCATGCAGTTTTACCGGATAAAACCAAGTATTTGCAGTCCCAAAAGGATTCTTTAAAAAAATACAGCATCATTGTCGGAAAAAAGAGAATAAATTTGTATTCAGATAGTGGAATTTTATACCCAAGTTGTGGTAAAATGACAAGAGTAAAACCGATGACATTACCCGGCGGCTGGGAACTTCCCATCAAGCTTGTGATAGAATCTTATACGGATTACACGACAACGATTGTTGACAGACCGGAAGATCAGTCGCAGCAAATGCTTTTGGATTGTATAAAGCGGCAGACATTACAGGGGTTGGTTGCAGGGGAAATTCTGAGTCAGGAACTGGAACTATCCCACGATCAGGGGAAATATACCATGACAGGTTCGCTGGAATGCCATGAGATGATTGGCAAACAAAGCAGTGGAGTATATATTGAAGGTGATACAAACGATGACGGAAAGAACAGTTAATGCAGAGCGAGTAGAGGACCTGATTGCGGTCTTTGGCTCCTTTGACGAGAATATCAAACGAATTGAAGAGGCTCTAGGCGTTCAAATCGTAAATCGGGGAAATGAGCTCAGAGTATCTGGTGATGAAGAGGCCGCAGATAAAGCTGTGCGCACGCTGGAGGGTCTGCTGATGCTGGCTGCCAAGGGTGAGACCATTGACGAGCAGCGGGTTCGTTATCTGGTTACTTTGGTCCAAGAGGGAAACGACGAACAAGTTCAGAAAATGGCAAAAGATGTGGTCTGCATAACTGCTAAGGGAAAGCCAATCAAGGCAAAGACTGTTGGTCAGCAGAACTACATGAAAGCCATTCAGAAAAATACCATTACATTGGGGGTTGGCCCCGCCGGCACGGGTAAAACTTATCTGGCAGTTGCTGCTGCGGTTGCAGCGTTCCGGGAGCGGACTGTGAACCGGATTATTCTAACACGGCCGGCGGTCGAGGCTGGTGAGCGTCTTGGATTTCTGCCCGGTGATTTACAGAATAAGGTTGACCCGTATCTGCGTCCGCTATACGATGCCCTATTTGATATGCTGGGTGCAGAAACATTCCAGAAGTATCAAGAACGCGGCTCCATTGAGGTTGCACCTCTTGCATATATGAGAGGCCGTACGCTGGATGACAGTTTCATCATTCTCGATGAGGCCCAGAATACCACCAGGGAGCAGATGAAGATGTTCTTGACCCGCCTGGGGTTCGGCTCTAAAATCGTGATTACAGGCGACGTGACTCAGATCGACCTACCGGATGAAAAGGTATCAGGTCTGAAGGATGCAGTTCGGGTACTGGATGGTGTGAAAGACATTGCCATCTGTCGTCTGACTTCTGCCGATGTGGTTCGCCATGCACTGGTGCAGCAGATTATCAATGCATATGAGAAGGCTGAAGCCAAAAAGGAACTGCCCAAGGCACCTTATCAGAACAGAAAATTTGACGGAAAGTACAAGAGGAAGTAAACATGGCTAAAATGAGAATCAATTTGACTTATGACAAACCGTCTCTTTTGAATGTTCCTATTACAAAGAACATTAAGCATTGCATCGAAGCAACATTAGATGCAGAAAACATAACAGCCTGTTGCGAAATCAATGTGCTGGTTACAGATGATTCCGGAATCCGCGCAATCAACTCTGCCAGCAGAAATATTGACAAGGCAACAGATGTCCTATCCTTCCCGATGTTTGAGCTGGAGGCAGGAAATCCACCTGCTGATTGGACGGAATATTTAGATCCGGAAACCAATACCTGCCCACTGGGGGATATGGCGATCTCTTTGGAGCGGGCAAAGGCACAGGCCAAGGAATTTGGTCATAGTGTAAAGCGTGAGGTCGGATATTTGACCATCCATTCCATGCTGCATCTGCTTGGATACGACCATCTGGACGAAGGCCCGCAGAAGGCTCAGATGCGTGCAAGAGAAGAGGCAATCGCCGCAACCATTGACGGGATGTCCCGTGACTAATTACTTAGATAGATAAAAGGAGAATCACATGGCTACAAAAACCGCTATGATTACAATTGCCGGACGGCCCAACGTGGGAAAGTCCACTTTGATGAATAAATTGATTGGTGAGAAAATCGCCATCGTTTCCAACAAGCCTCAGACTACCAGAAATCGTATCGCTGGTATCTTAACCCGTAATGATACCCAGTATGTATTTATGGATACGCCGGGATTCCATAAACCCAGAACCAAGCTGGGCGATTATATGGTGAATGTAACAAAGGATTCCATTGCAGATGTGGATATGACAATTCTGGTTGTAGAGCCTATTGCCAATGTGGGCCAGCAGGAGCAGACATTGATCGAGCAGCTGGCTGCGAAAAAGTGTCCAGTGGTATTGCTAATCAATAAAATCGATACCGTTGAAAAGGATGTTCTGCTTGGCGTGATTGCCGCTTATTCTCAGGCCGGTAATTTTCAGGCCATTATTCCCATCTCAGCCAAGAATGGAGATGGTCTGGAGGAACTGCTTGCAGAATGTGAAAAAGCCGCTACTCCCAGCCCGTTCCTGTTCCCTGAGGATATGACCACCGACCAGCCCGAGCGTCAGGTTATGGCAGAAATTATCCGTGAAAAACTTCTGTGGTGTCTGGATCGTGAGGTTCCCCATGGTACTGCTGTTGAAATCACCACCTTCTCGGAGCGGGATAACGGGATCATCGATATCGATGCAACCATTTACTGCGAGAAGGCAAGCCACAAGGGTATTATTATTGGTAAGCAGGGGGCTATGCTCAAGAAGATTTCTTCTATGGCGAGAGCGGACTGCGAACGTTTCATGGGTACAAAAGTTTACCTGACCACTTGGGTCAAGGTAAAGGAAAATTGGCGTGACAGTGATTTTCTGGTTCGTAACTTCGGTTATAGCGAATAATTTACAGGGTTATCTTTCTTCTTTCCTGCAAATGCTAGAAGTGGGAGGAATGAAAAATGAAATCCGGAGACTATTGGAGTTTATTTTTGGAAACGGGTGCCCCGGAATGCTATGTAGCATTTCAGGCAGCCAAGCGACAGGAGGACGAGAATGTATCTGAAAATACAGGGACTTGTACTCCGGCAAACGCAATACAATGACCACGATGTATTACTGACAATTCTAACAAAGAATCATGGAAAACTCACAGCAAAAGCACGAGGGCTGCGGCGGAAAAATTCTCCGCTGACAGCCCAGTGTCAATTGCTGGCTTTTTCTGAGTTTACACTGTTTGAATACCGTGGTATGTACACCATAAACGAGGCAAGCTCCATTGAATTGTTCCACGATCTCAGACGGGACTTGACACGGCTGAGTTTGGGTACATATTTTGCGCAGGTATCTGAGGTACTGAGCCAGGAGGATCTTCCCACACCTGATTTGCAGTCACTGGTACTGAACTGCCTGTTTGCACTTTCAAATCTGGGTGAGGACGAGCCAAAGGTAAAAGCGGTCTTTGAGTTTCGAGCGGCTTGTATTTCCGGTTTTTATCCGGATCTGTCCATGTGCAGCCAGTGCGGCAATCCGTGGCCTGACAGATTCGACGTTTCTGAAGGCCGAGTGGAATGTGCCAGGTGTGGAGATGGAGGATCGCACGGCATCCGTATGCCCATCACGCCGGGGGTTCTGCAGGCCATGCGCTATATTACACAGTGCGATAGTCACAAACTATTCTCGTTTCAATTGCCGGCGGATGCCATGGAGCAGCTGTGCCAGGTGACGGAGTGTTATCTGACCACCCAGTTAGAGCGAGGTTTTTCTACGCTGGATTTCTATAAGACCATACTGTACACATAAAAATAGGAGATTATCATGTCTGATTTATACGAAAAATCTCTACTAAAATTGGAACTAAATCAGGTTCTTGATATGCTGGCAGAACGCGCCGGCAGTGAGGGAGCGAAAGAAACCTGCCGAAATTTGCGGCCCAGTTCTGATTTAGAAGAGGTACAGACTCTGCTCGACCAGACGAGTGCAGCCTGTGATATGTCTACCCGAAAGGGTTATCCTGCATTTGGTGATGCAAAAGATGTTTCAGCGTCTCTGGAGCGGGCAAACCGTGGCGGTACGCTCTCTCCCAAAGAATTATTGGCCATCGGAGGCGTACTGCGATGTGCCCGTACGGTGAAAGCCTATATTGCCGATGACGAAGACCCTACGGTTTTGGACGAAATGTTCAAGTGCTTGACCGCAAACAAATATCTGGAAGACCATATCTTTGGCGCGATTCTATCCGAAGAAGAAATCGCGGATAATGCAAGTCCTGAATTATCTGATATTCGCCGGCATAAACGGATTCAAAGCGGAAAAATTAAGGATTCTCTACAAAAAATCATCTCATCTCCGGCGTATTCTAAATTTCTCCGGGAACCAATTATCACCATCCGCGATGGGCGGTATGTGGTTCCGGTGAAAAGTGAGTGCCGCAATGACGTTCCCGGCCTCGTACACGATGTTTCCGCAACTGGTTCAACCTTCTTCGTAGAACCCATGTCCGCTGTAAATGCTAATAATGCACTGCGGGAACTGGAACTGAAAGAGAAGAAGGAAATTGAGCGCATTTTAGCAGAGCTGTCTTCAGAGGCAGCATCTCATCAGGAAGATATCAACACAGATTACCAGCTGCTCATCCAGCTAGATGTGATTTTTGCGAAGGCAAAGCTTGCGTATCATATGCGTGCCTGGGCACCGGAGATGAATGAAGAAGGCAGGGTTGAATTGCGAAAAGCGCGCCACCCGCTGATTGATTCTAAGGTAGTTGTGCCCATCTCGCTGCGCCTTGGAACGGACTTTGATACCATGATTATCACCGGTCCTAACACCGGCGGTAAGACCGTCACATTAAAGACCATCGGTCTTTTGACACTGATGGCAGAGTGCGGCCTGCATGTTCCGGCAGGTGATGGCAGCCGATTATCTACTTTTGATTCTATTTTGGCAGATATCGGCGATGAGCAGTCTATTGCGCAGAGTCTTTCTACCTTCTCCAGCCACATGAGAACCATTGTGGATGTAGTGAATCAGTGTGACAGCAGAACGCTGGTACTGTTTGATGAGCTCGGTGCAGGAACAGATCCTGCTGAGGGCGCAGCATTGGCGATTGCACTCATTGAGTTTTGCCGTACGATGGGCAGTCGGGTTGTGGCAACCACCCACTATGCTGAATTGAAGCTCTATGCGATGCGCACCGATGGTGTCATCAATGCATCCTGTGAATTTGATGTAGAAACCTTGCAGCCTACCTATAAGCTCCTGATCGGCATCCCGGGAAAATCCAATGCCTTTGCAATTTCTCGGAAGCTCGGACTTCCTGAGCATATTCTGAAAAAAGCAGATGACTTGGTTGGAAAGTCTGACAAAGACTTTGAAGATGTGCTCACGCAGTTGGAGCATCAGCGCCAGCAGATGGAGTCTGCTCGCCACGAGGCAGAGCGCCTGCGCCTGGAGACTGCAAAAATCAAGCAACAGAGTGAGGAATTTAACGCCCAGCTGCAAAAAGAGCGTGAAAAAGCCATGTCAGAGGCTCGAAAAGAGGCTCAACAAATCATTGAAGATGCCAGAATTACAGCCAATCGTGTGGGTGCAGAGCTGAAAGCTCTGCGCAAACAGATAACAGCATCTGCGGATACAACAGGAGTGAATCAGCGTCAGAGCGATCTGAGAAGAACCCTGAACGAAGCAGAGAGTAAACTTCGGGCGAATCAGCCTCAGGAACGCCGTCCGGAGCCGAAACGGGAGATTCTGGTTGGCGATACCGTGGAACTGCTGAAACTCGGCACCAAAGCAAGTGTTATCGCCATCAACAAAGACGGGACTTATGAGCTGCAGGCCGGCATCATGAAACTGAAAGCCAAGAAGAACGAAATCTATCTGCTTGAACAGGAGAATCCTTACGTACAAAAGGGTCGCCCGAAGCATTCGGGCAGAGAAATGAAGATGGCTGCCATGTCCAACGAGGTCGATCTTCGGGGAATGGACTCTGTGGAAGCAATTTGTGTCCTGGATCGGTATTTGGACGAAGCGATGCGCTCAAACCTGAAATCTGTCCGAATCATTCACGGTAAGGGCACAGGTGTTCTTCGGGCGGCGGTTCAGAACAGTTTGAAACGCAATAAGTATGTAAAAAAATACCGTCTGGGCGTATATGGGGAAGGCGAAGACGGTGTTACCATTGCCGAGTTCGACTAACTTGGTAAATATAAAATGTCATTGGCTCGTTATCACTGGTAAATTTTCATGACTTGTTACTTATTGCTGAAAATTAGTTGACATTTTCCACATATTTGCTATCATATAGAAAGAGGTTGCTTCCACAAAAGTGGTACGGCAGTGAAGGAGTTGTTTGCTATGGTCAATAAGGAAATTGTTGTTCGTTGTGAGTCTGGGCTACATAACAAGCAGGTTACATACTTTGTTCAGAAGGCGAATGAGTTCAAAAGCAGCATCTGGCTGGAGAATGAAAACCGTAAGATGAATGCAAAAAGTCTGCTTGGCATTATGTCCTTGGGGATTGTTACCGGTACAACTGTGACCTTGAGTGCTGATGGTCCTGACGCAGAGGAAGCTATCAACGCTCTGGAAGTTCTGCTTCTGCGGGATGTGTACTGATTCATGAACATCTACCGCCTCAATGCCTGTTCAAAGCGCATTGAGGCGGCTTTTTCTTTGAGGTGGATTATGACCTTTGATGAATTGAAGGATAAGGCGCTGAGTCTTCCTTATGAGCCCGGCGTTTACATCATGCGGGACAAGACCGATAAGGTCATTTATGTCGGCAAAGCAAAAAAACTTAAAAATCGTGTGTCCCAGTATTTTCAGGATACGGCCTCTCATACGCCTAAAACAAGAATCATGGTCAGTAAAATTGATCACTTTGATGTAATTGTTGCAGCATCTGAGTTTGAAGCGCTGATTTTGGAGTGTTCGCTGATTAAGCGTTATATGCCAAAATACAATATTCTTTTGAAAGATGATAAGGGATACCCCTATTTGAGAATCAATATGAAAGACATGTATCCCACCATCACAATGGTCAGCAAATTAGACCGGGATGGTGCGGAGTATTTTGGCCCATTCGGAAGCCGAGCGATGACGAATCAAGTTATTGTAGCCATTCGGGAATCGCTCAAGCTACCGGATTGCACCAGACAATTTCCCAGAGATGTTGGAAAAGACCGTCCTTGCCTGAACTACCACATGAATCAGTGTGAGGGCTGGTGCCAAACCAACAAAACCTGTACAGAATACCGGCAGACAATGGAACAAGCTAGACAACTTCTGATGGGAAATTATAAAGAGGCGGCGGGTGAAATTCGGGCCCAAATGCTCCGGGCTGCTGAAAATCTGGAGTTTGAACTTGCAGCTCGACTCAGAGATCGATTAAATGCAGTAGAGGCGCTGGGCAAGAAACAGCTGGTGACCGCAGGTACATTGGCTGACACGGATGTGGTAGGCTATGCCCAGACGGAGGCAAAAGCGTGCTTTACCGTACTTCACTTCTCCGGTGGAAATCTATTGGATAAGGAATACGAAGTGTTCCCGGTTCCTGACGATCCGGAGATGGCAGTTTCCAGTTTGCTCAAGCAGTTCTACCTGAGCAGAGGATTGGCTCCAAAGCTCGTTTTGCTGCCCTTTGAGCTTGAAGATGCAGAGCTGTTCCAGCAGCTCATGGAACAGGAGTTTGGCCGCAAGACACGACTCAGGATTCCGCAGCGTGGGGATAATCTGCGTCTAGTGGAACTGGCAAAGAAAAATGCGCTGGAAGAGGCAGAACGGGTAACCAGCCGTGAGGAAAAAACCTCTGGCACGCTGATACTGCTTGGAAAAATGCTGGGCATAGAACCCCCTGCACGAATTGAATCCTATGATATTTCCAACATATCAGGAACCGATATTGTTGCAAGTCAGGTTGTTTATGTAGATGGTAAACCTTCTAAAAAGGATTATAAGAAATACAAACTGGAAGGGCTTGCGGGGCAGGATGATTATGCATCCATGCGACAGGTACTCACACGGCGGCTCACACACTATCAGCAGGGAGATCACGGGTTTGATATATTGCCTGATTTGTTTCTGATTGACGGTGGTGTGACTCATGCGAATGTTGCACTGGATGTTGTAACAGAACTGAAATTAACCATCCCAGTGTTCGGGATGGTTAAAGATGATCGTCACCGTACACGGGCGCTTGTGACGCCTAATGGAGATGAAATCCGTATCGATCACAATCAGATCATTTTTTCTTTTATTGGTCAGATTCAAGAGGAGACCCACCGTTTTGCGATCACCTATCACCGGCAGCTCCGCAGCAAACGCCTGCACTACTCTGAGTTGGATGGAATTCCTGGAATTGGTCCAAAACGCAAGCAGGAGCTCTTGAAGAAATTCAAATCACTAACGGCGATTCGTGCAGCAGATTTGATGGAGCTGGAGCGGATCTTACCAAAAGATGCAGCTGCGGCGGTTTATTCCCATTTTCATAAGGAGGAAGAAAAATGAGAGTCATTACAGGCTCTGCAAAAGGTATTGCATTGAAGACCCCGGACGGAATGCTCACTCGCCCCACTGCGGATCGCGTGAAGGAAGCGTTATTTAGTGCCATCCAGTTTGATATTCCCTGCGCAAGGGTTCTGGACCTGTTTGGTGGTACCGGACAGCTGGGGATTGAGGCGTTAAGCAGGGGCGCCAAAAGTGCTGTTTTTGTGGATCATCAGCAAGATGCTGTGAACCTGATACAAGAAAATCTCAAAAGGACGCATTTTACGCAGCAGGCGAAAGTGGTTCGAAGTGACTATTTACAATATCTGGAACGGTGCAGCGAAACATTTGATATTGTGTTTTTAGACCCACCATATGCGGAAATTTTCCTAGAAAATGCCCTAAAAAGCATATCAGAAATTGACATTCTTCAAACAGGTGGTATAATAGTCACGGAACGGCCTCTGGGTAAGGAATTACCCCTTGAAATCACAGGTTTTAGCCGTTCTCGTGATTATAAATACGGAAAGACGCTGGTCACTATATTTCGAAAAGAAGATCAGCAGGGGGAGTCATATTGAGAATAGCTATTTACCCCGGTAGTTTTGATCCGGTTACAATCGGACACCTGAATATTATTGAGCGTGCAGCAAAAATCTTTGATAAACTGATTGTGTGTGTCATGGTAAATGCAGGTAAGCAACATCCCATGTTCTCTCAGCAGGAGCGTGTGGATCTAATCAGGCGGGTAACGGCTCATATTCCAAATGTGGAAGTGGACAGTTCATGCGAACTTCTGGCTGACTATGCCAGGAGAAAAGATGGTTGCGTGATTGTAAAGGGTCTTCGTGCCGGATCTGATTTTGAAAATGAGTTTCAGATGGCTCAGATCAACCATAAGATTAATCCAAATCTGGATACCTTGTTTTTAACTTCTGAGCATCAGTTCATGTACTTAAGCTCCAGTATGGTTAAAGAATTAGGGTTTTATGATGTTGATTTGAAGGAGTTTTTGCCGGTGGAAATCATTCCGGATTTTAAAGCAAGGATACAGGATATTAGTCAAGGAGGACGTTAATCATGAATGGAAATATTGAGGAACTAATTACAGCTCTGTATGATTTGATTCAGGATGCCAAGGCATTGCCTTTGGGCGCAGATAAGTGCATCGTAGAGCGCGACCGTGCGCTGGATATGTTGGACGAGATCAGTGCGCTGATGCCAGCTGAGTTTAAGCAGGCTCGCACGATTGTCCAGTCCCGTGAGGAGCTTGTTAGTCAGGCCCGTCGTGAGGCTGAGACGATTGTTCGCAATGCACAAGATCGTGCGAATGAACTGGTTCAGCATGAAGCAATATATCTGGAAGCCCGCAAGCGCTGCGAGGAACTGGTGGCTCAGACACAGGCTCGCATCCAGGAACTGAAACGTGTCAGCAATGGCTTTGTTGACAACGCTCTGGGTCAGACCGAGGAGAGCATTCTCAAGGCCCTCACCGAAGTTCGTGAAACCCGGGCTAAATTCCAAAGCCTTGCAGGAGCGGACTCTGCTGCAACAGCAGCAACCCAGAATTCCTTCACTCAGGATCTGGACTAAACGTATATACGAAAAGGAACCCTCCAACCATTGGTTGGAGGGTTCCTTTTGTTCTATTTTCAAAAAGAGTACATAGTCTTTAGCAAAAAGGAGGGGGAACATGAAAAAGGATCTGAAATATGAATGGATGGACGTACGCTGGAAAAATATTTTTACAGGTGCAGGAATTTCTTTCGTTATCACAATGGCGTTAACAGGAGCGTTTGCAGGGTTGGTTTCCAGTCAGATGCTGGAAGAAAACGTCATGCAATATGCAGCACTGGGAATTGTCATGCTATCCTCATTTTTAGGTGCCGGAATTGCCGGGGGTAGGGGAAAGGTAGTTAACCAATTTGCAGTCGGGATCATGTATTGGATTATATTGCTTGCAATTAACGCAACTTTATTTGACGCAAATTTAAGCGGACTATGGCCTACATTAGCTGCCATTCTTGGCGGATGCGGAGCTGCACTGCTGGTGCTACACAGAGGAAATCGTGCACCCAAGCGCAAAAGGCATAAATATCACAATCGTTAAGTTGTACAAAAAATAATAAGGTAAATGCAATTTACCTATTAAAGATACTTTTGCAACATATCTTTCATATTCTACATATTGTGTATATTATTTGAACATATGCACAATATGTAGAAATATAATTGAAAATGATAAGGAAGATAGATCTATTTCATATTATAGTTTACATAAAAATGTTTACATAAAAATTGGCATAATTTACAAAAAAAGTTAAAACTGATAAATCACCTTGAAATTTCATGGCTTTTGGAGTATAGTATCTATGCGTATTGGTGCGATTGTACTTGTGTATCTTTTCAAATGTGCATTGCCATACTCCGTTTTTCAGTCATTTACTGCTATAAGGAGGACTGTGGTTTATGCATCGAATTGTAATTCACAAGTACGCTATGAGTAGAAATACAGTTCTGGGCCTTACATTGATCGGTGTATGGTTTGCAGGATTGTCCCTGGGCTTTGTTGCCGCTCGATTCTATGGGGATACATTGGTGTCATGTCTATCACTGGCGGCCGGATCGCAAGCCACCCTTGCAACGCCTCTTGTAACGTTATTTCCTTTACTGGTATCCGCATTAGCGGTTATTATAATACATCCCAATTTTCTTTATGCCATCTGTTTTGTTCGTGGAATCATATTGGCCATGATGTTGCAGGCGTTGACCGCTTGCTATGACAGTGGTATATATCTTGCTGCATTATTTTTGTTATTTTCCTGTATGTTGTTCAGCCCTGTGCTCTTATGGTATTGGTGGAGGAGGCTGAGCTTACAGATGGATAATTTTATTGCAGACACACTTGTTTGTGCAGCAGTCGGCATTGTGATTGGACTAATCGATTATTGGTTCATTTCTCCATTTTTGGTGGATGTTGTAATCTTTTAGAAAGGCAAAGGTACGAGCAGGGAATGTTAGATTTGATCTGCGCCTATGAGAATTACCTAAAGAAGGTGAAACAGGCGTCAGACAATACCGTGGCATCCTATATGCGAGACATTCGGCAATATGCTGCATGGCTGCGTGATACAGAGGATGCTGATGTTGTGGACGCTACGCAACTGAATATCACAGGCTTCCTGGCTCACTTGGATCAAGAGGGGCGTTCCAGCGCAACAAAATCCAGAGAGATTGCGAGCCTGAAGAATTTCTATTCTTATCTGGTTACTTCCGGATTTTTGAATGAAAATCCAGCGAAGGATATTAAGGTTGAGCGGGAAGAGAAGAAACTCCCCCAGATCTTGACCAACCGAGAGATTGAGAATCTGCTGGCACAGCCGTCCTCAGCTGATTCCAAAGGACTTCGAGATAAAGCTATGCTGGAAGTCATGTACGCCACAGGTATTCGCGTGAGTGAGCTAATAAACCTAAATCTTGAAGATGTTAATATACAGGCGGCTATCATCAAGTGTTCCAGTGGCAAGAAAGTCCGTTTGATTCCACTGTATCAGGATGCTGTTCGTGCATTGTCAGCATATCTTGAAAATGCACGCAATGTAATGCTTGCAAATCCGAGTGAGCAAGCATTATTTGTGAATATGAACGGTGTTCGGATGAGTCGTCAAGGGTTTTGGAAGATTTTAAAGCACTATCAAGCTATGGCACATATAGATAAAGATATTACGCCTCACACTTTGCGGCATAGCTTTGCGGTACATTTATTAGAAAACGGAGCGGACATTGGTTCTGTTCAGGAGCTGCTAGGACATAGCGATATTTCTTCCACCCAGATGTATACCCATATGGTGGATCAGCATTTGAAACAAGTCTATGCAAGATGCCACCCAAAAGCATAAATAATCACCCCATTTGTTAGGCGGTATTGCATGCTGTCTAACAGATGGGGTGCAGTTCTTTTTTTGGTATGTTTCCGTTATTATGTGAATGCTCCCATGGAAAGTAACTTCCATGGGAGCAATTTAATATCAAATACCAGTCATTGCAGCCAGAACATCCACTTCCATCTGCTGAATGCTCTTGGTCATATTCAGACCATCTTCGATATCGACATCAGTAAAGTCACCATTGTGTGTGCATACGATACGATTATTCTTACCAGCTCGGAGCAGCTCGACAGCCAGATATCCCATCTTGGTAGCATTCACACGATCACGGCCAGAGGGGACACCACCGCGTTGAATATGACCCAAAACAGTCACACGGGGATCCAAATCAATTGCCTCTTTGATCTGCGTAGCAATGTCTGCTGCAGATCCGGCACCTTCTGCTACTACAATCATGTAATGTGTAAAACCGTTGAAACGCGCCTGACGAATCTTCTCAATCACATCGCGCTCAAAATCGATGGGTTCTTCAGGAACCAAGACTGCCGTTGCACCAACTGCAAGTCCAACATACATAGCCAGGTAACCGGCATTGCGGCCCATAACTTCAACAACAGAGCAGCGCTCATGGGACTGCATGGTATCACGAAGTTTATCGATACATTCAATTGCCGTGTTAGCAGCAGTGTCAAAGCCAATACAGTAGTTGGTACAGCTGATGTCATTATCAATTGTACCCGGAATTCCGATTACATTGATGCCGTGCCGAGACAACGCTTGAGCACCCCGGAAAGTACCATCTCCGCCAATCGCAATAATGCCATCCAATCCCAGGAACTTACAGGTCGAGACAGCTTTTTTCTGTCCTTCTTCTGTCATAAACTCTTTACTGCGAGCTGTAAAGAGAATGGTGCCGCCACGATTGATGGTATGCGAAACATTTTTTTCGTCCAGACGGATAATATCTCCGCTGATTAAACCGTTCCATCCACGACGAATGCCGTAACATTCGATGCCATGGTAGAGTGCAGTACGGACGACGGAACGGACACAGGCGTTCATACCGGGGGCATCGCCGCCGCTGGTAAGCACGCCAATTCGCTTGATAGTCATGATGATATCCTCCTGTCACATATGACAATTTTCACTCCTTATTCTATCCAATATTTCGGGAGATGTAAAGGTTATTTTCAATGAAAGTTTTAAGAAATTAAATCATTATAGATTTGTTGCAATCAAATGACTGCTATGTTATCATGAAATAAAAAAAGGGGGTGACGCAGTGCATCGAAAATCGACGATGCTAATTCTTGTTGCAGTATTATTGACCGGCTGTGGTGCCGGTAATAGGGACTCACTTTATGATCGTTCAAATGATAATATCATTCAAATTGACGAAAGAAATGCAATTTCAGAGGCGTATCCCATTGGAACGGATCGTTTACAATCTGATATAGAACACGCAATTATAGAACATGATCATTTGGAAGATACGCAAAACAAAAGTCGGATGATAGGGGATACCACTGTCGATTGCAATGTGTTGCAATCCTTTCCAAAAACAAATATAACATTGGCAGACGATGGTACAGAACTGCTATACGAAAGCTACGATGATGTGGCGTTTAAGGCGCAGGATCCGGGACTCGATATGTGGGTAAATTCTCAGTTAGAAGAGATTCAACAGAACTATCAGGACAATAGTTCTAACTTGCTGAAAAACGCCCGGGCGCATTATCAGGATAGTAACGATACTTTTTATACATATTCTAATTATCTGAGTATGGACGTTGCGAGGCACGATAATCGTGTCTTGTCAGTCTTAGCTGTCAATTCTGTGTATTCAGGTGGTGCGCATCCCGTTACACTGCAATCATCCTATAATCTGGATATGGTGTCCAAGCAGTGCTTAAAATTAGAAGACGTTATTACAGAGTCTTCGGCCGGCGAAATGTATCGATTGGTGTTATCCGGTTTGCAAAATGACTTTACAAACCTCGGAGGCGGTATTCTGTACGAAGATTACATGGAAACTATACATGATTTAATGAAATACGGTCATTTGACGCCTTATTGGTATCTGAATCATAACGGACTTGTTATTTATTTTAATCAATACGAAATTGCATCGTATGCCGCCGGAATTATTAAAGTTGAAATTCCCTACAACCAACTTGATGGAATATTGAGAGACGAATACTTTCCTGAAGATTCAAAAAATGGTTCTGGAGATTTGATCGTAAGAGGGGAATTGGAAAACTGTCAAAAGATATCTGTACAGATTGGTGAAGGTTCTCCTGTTGCGATTGGCACTGATGGAACTGTGTATCAAGTTCGTCTATCTGACGTTACCTGGTTAAATGACATGCCGGTATCCCAAAAGTTGTTGTTATCCTTAAATGAGATGGGTCAAGAAGACGTTATAGAAATTACCGGAGAGCTGCAAGATAGCAGCCATTCGCTTTCCATAGAATACCATAATGGTGCAAACGAAAGCAAAACCTATTACATCCGCAATGGAGAATTATCAGAAAAACCCTGAACGAACCCCCTGTCCACGGCATATTCTGTGGACAGGGGGTTGCTATTCTGTTGAAGGGGATGGCAAACGTGTTTATACCGAACGCAACAAAATTAAAATTTTGTTGCGTTCGTGAGGGATATATGGTATAATAAGGTCAGATTAGGGATCAATCTCTATAAATTTGCATAAATCAACGCTTTGTAGATCATAGTCGTTGCGTTAGACATAATCAAGTGAACTTGGGAGGTATCAGACATGCGCAAATACAAGGATTGTCCACCGGTCTTGCGAGACTTTCTTTCATATCATGAAAACATTAAGGCACAGTCACCAAGGACGATTTCAGAATACTATCTGGATCTGAGAATGTTCTTACGGTTCATAAAACTCATGCGCAGCAATATGAGTGTAACAACCCGATTAGATGAGATCGACATTACCGATGTGGATCTAGATTTTATTCGTGATATTTCGACATCTGATATTTTTGAGTTTCTCTCCTATTTGGCCAATGACAGAAATCCAAATCCAGATAACAAATATTCACAAACAGGAATTGAGGCCGCAGCCAGAGCCAGAAAATTATCTGCAATAAAGTCCTTTTATAAATACCTTACCGTACGGACAAAACAGCTGCAGGAAAATCCTGTTGCAGATTTGGAGTATCCGAAAATTCGCAAGAGCTTACCTCGATACTTAACACTGGAACAGTCCTCTGCGCTGCTACAGTCTGTTTCAGGGCCGAATCAGACTCGTGACTACGCGATTTTAATGATATTCCTGAATTGCGGTATCCGTCGCAGTGAGCTTGTAGGACTGAATCTATCCGATATTTATGACGACAGACTTCGTGTTGTGGGAAAAGGAAATAAAGAGCGTTTTGTATATTTTGGAACAGCTTGCCGCAAGGCCATTGATGATTACCTCATTGAACGCAATCAGAAAGTCCTCTCGGACAATCGGGCACTATTCGGCTCCAGAGACGGCAATCGCATCAGTGTTTCGGCTGTACATCGCTTGGTAAAAAAGGCACTGCTGAAAGCTGGATTGGACGCTACACAGTTTTCTGCGCACAAGCTCCGACATACCGCTGCCACATTGATGCTTTCTAGTGGTGTTGATATTAAGACTGTTCAGGAGGTGTTAGGCCACGAGAACCTGAACACAACCCAGATTTATACCCATATCGAAAGCACAGAATTGAAAATCGCTGCTGAGGCGAATCCTATTTCTCATCTGGATATGAAGAAAGATAACGAATAATTCCTTGACGAAATGTTTTGAGTTTTGTATAATGCAACTGATAGTTGACAAAAAAATAAGAGGTTTTATGCAGAATGTCGATTGGAAGTCGAATTTCAGAGTTAAGGAAACAACATCATATTTCTCAAGGACAGTTGGCAAAATTGCTGGATATCAGTCGCCAGTCTGTCTCCAAATGGGAGAACGATCAGGCAAGCCCAGACACACTGAATCTTATCAGATTGGCAGATGTGTTGGAGGCAGATGTTGAGTATCTCGCAACCGGACGGCAGCACGTGTACCAACCTGCTCCAATTGTGATTAACCTCGTAGAAAAACCAGATCGAGTAGTCGTAAAAGAAGTACCAAAACGTATCATAGTGAAACAAAAGCTACGTTTAAATCCTGTTTATTGGATTGGGTTTGCCGGTTTTTTCTTTATTTTAGGCCTGATATTGGGATCATTACTTTAAGAACAGAGGGGAGCTGCATATGCAGCTCCCCTCTTCCCTATCTTTAATTCTGGCAGACTGTTTTTATAATGCAAATTCAATTGCCTCCCGTATATTACGGACACGAAATACTTCCAGTTCCTCAGGCATTTCAACGCTATCAGATCCGGATTTTGGGATAATACACTGTTTAAAGCCCAATCTGGCAACTTCCTGAAGTCTTTGAGACAAATGATTGACTGCTCTGATTTCTCCAGTCAAACCGACTTCTCCAATGGCTGCTAATGCAGATGAAATTGGCTTATCACGATAAACAGATGCTATGGCCAAAATCAGAGGAAGATCCGCAGCAGTTTCATCTAATCGAAGTCCACCGACGACATTGATATATGCATCAAAGGTACTCAATGCCAGTCCGCCGCGCTTTTCAGCCACCGCCATCATCAATACAGCACGGTTAAAATCAAAGCCGTCCGCGGCCCTGCGAGGGACATTAAAGCTCGTCTTCGTGACCAAAGCCTGAATTTCCGCCAATACCGGTCGCGTTCCCTCCATGACACATGCTACACATGAACCCGGAGCATTTTCCGGTCTTCCCTGCAATAGCATTTTCGACGGATTGGGTACTTCTATCAAGCCAGACTCCCCCATTTCAAATACGCCGATTTCATTTGTGGAGCCAAAACGATTTTTCACAGCACGGAGCAATCGATAGGATGAATGGGAATCCCCCTCAAACAGCATGACACAGTCTACCATGTGCTCTAAAACCTTCGGTCCTGCGATGGCACCGTCCTTGTTAATGTGTCCGACAACGAAAACGGTAATTCCGTCCTGTTTGCTGATTTGCATAAGACTCATGGTACAGTCTTTTACCTGAGAAACAGAACCGGGAGAGGACTCATTTGCCTCATTATAAAGTGTCTGAATAGAATCGGCAATTAAGACATCCGGTTTTATTTCTTCTACAGCATCTATCAGTGCTGACATTCGGGTTTCGGAAAGGATATATAGTTCTTGAGACTCCACGCCCAGACGCTCGGCACGAAGTTTTAGCTGTCGCTCTGACTCCTCGCCCGAAACATATAAAACCCTGCGATCTTTGCAGATATTGGCGCAAATCTGTAACAGCAGTGTGGATTTACCAATTCCGGGAGCACCGCCCACCAAAACAAGACTCCCCTGTACCGCTCCGCCGCCTAATACCCGATCTAGCTCCCCCATGCCGGTGTAAAATCTGGTTTCATCGTTGATATCCACTTCATGAAGTCGTCTTGGTGTCCTGCTCATGCCCACAGGTGAAGATTTTGCTCTGCCGGGGGCAGATGGTTTTTCAATATGTTCTACCAGTGTATTCCACTGACCGCAGCTGGGGCAGCGTCCCTGCCATTTTGGCGTTTCGTTGCCGCAAGAGGTGCAGTAAAATACCGTTTTTGTCTTAGCCATATAGGGATACTCCTTCTCATATCTTGGCCCTATTATACCAACATTTGTTCGAATGGTCAAGGATTGGGCATTGCGCAGAATATGGAATCATGGTATGATGGAAAAAATACAAGTTGGGGGAAACGGTATGGATTCTGTAACCATTCATGATGTGCTAAACAAACAGCGTAACTATTTCAACTCTGGAGCAACGCTCGCCCCGATCTTTCGGGTTGAGCAATTGCGCAGGCTTCAAAATGCAATCAAATCCAACGAGTCTAAAATAAATGCCGCCTTACAAAAGGATCTGGGAAAACCTGCTTTTGAAGGATATATGTGTGAAGTGGGATTGGTATTGGAAGAACTGAGGTATATGATCAAATTCGCCTATGGTCTGTCCAGATCAAGAAAAGCGCCTACTCCCCTGCACCAATT
Source organism: Oscillospiraceae bacterium (assembly GCA_020025575.1). Classification (GTDB taxonomy): domain Bacteria; phylum Bacillota; class Clostridia; order Oscillospirales; family Oscillospiraceae; genus Faecousia. The sequence goes on from JAHHRW010000001.1 coordinate 153,395, forward strand.
TGCAGCCAAGAGCTACATCCAGCCAGAGCCATATGGAAATGTGCTGATTATGAGTCCGTGGAATTATCCATTCCTGCTGACCATGGGGCCGTTGGTGGACGCGTTGGCCGCCGGAAATACAGCCATTGTCAAACCTAGCGCCTACTCCCCTGCCACCTCCAGTGTAATCCAAGACCTGATTGATGCGTGTTTTTGCAGCGAGTATGTGTCGGTCATAACTGGTGGACGAGCTGAAAATCAGGCTCTGCTGGAAGAGAAATTTGACTATATCTTCTTTACCGGTTCGCAGTCTGTTGGCAAAATCGTCATGGAAAAAGCTGCAAGGCACTTGACCCCTGTGACGCTGGAACTCGGTGGAAAAAGTCCATGCATTGTGGATAAAACCGCTAAAATTGACTTAGCAGCCAAACGAATTGTTTTTGGAAAGTTTCTAAATTGCGGACAGACCTGTGTGGCACCGGACTATGTTTGGGTGCATAAGTCCGTGAAAGAGGAACTGTTACAGGCGATTACCCAGGAAATCGCAAAACAGTATGGAACTTGTCCTCTTGAAAATCAGAACTACGGAAAAATCATAAGTCGGAAACATTTTGATCGGATTTCTTCTCTCATCGATGCGCGTAAAGTCGTTTTCGGGGGTAAAAAGGACGAGGTCTCCTTGAAAATTGAACCGACAGTAATGGATCATGTCAATTGGGATGACCCGGTCATGCAGCAAGAAATCTTTGGACCTGTACTACCAATATTGACCTTTACAGACCTAGAAAAAGTCGTATCAACCCTGCAGCAGAAGGACTCCCCTTTGGCACTTTATATTTTCAGTCGTCATCAACCGTCTATCGACTATGTAACACAGCATGTCCGCTATGGGGGTGGATGTATTAACGATACCGTCATCCATTTGGCTACCACTGCGATGGGGTTTGGCGGCGTCGGTGCCAGCGGTATGGGAGCATATCACGGCAAATGCGGATTTGATACATTTTCCCACATGAAGTCCATTGTCCATAAGAAAAATTGGCTGGATCTTCCGATGCGGTATCAACCGTACAACCCCCTCTATGAAAAGATTCTTCGGCTGTTTTTAGGCTGAAAGTAAGGCGGCAGTCATCCGACTGTCGCCTTTCCCAAATAATTTGCCAAGGTCCCGGCGATCACACTGCATAGCTGCTTTTGATATTCTGGTGTCCTGAGTCTGCTTTCCTCCTCTGGATTGGATAAAAAACCACACTCAACCAGAATACCACAGCAGTCGATATGCTGCATGATATAGACACCCTCCGCTTTTTTGCAGCCACGCTTATTTGATGCTGTGAGTGCATGATTCAGGCTGGTCTGCATCTGTGTGGCGAGTTCCTTGCTCTCTGGTGAAGATGCATAGAATACCTGTGGACCATAATATCGGCTCTCTGGGTAGTAATTCTGATGTATGCTGATATAAATTGGATTGTCCATTTCATTGACGAGATTGACACGATTCCTTAAATCAGAACGCTTTTGTTCCCGAATGGTGTTGCCTTCCGTTGCAACACTCACATCTTCGGTTCGCACCATGACTGTTTTATACCCCAATAGTGATAGCAAACGCTCTAACCTTTTTGAAATTTCGAGGTTGATTTTACTTTCTAGGACTCCGGTGCAGGATGTAGTTCCCCCATCCATGCCTCCATGCCCTGCGTCTATCACCAAGGTTGACTGTATTGTGAAATCCTGGGGATTACTGACACTGAGTGCGCTATTTCCGATAAAGAAACCAACCAGCAAACACGCACTGACCACATATAGATAAATGTACGCATAGCGTTTTAAAAAGTCTCTTGTTTTCATCAATCACCCCTCCCATAGACTCTATGCCCGTCCGTCGTACTTATGAACCGGGTACGCTGTTTATGCATAGAATGACCAGGAACGACAGTTCTGAGTCTTTTTCAGGAGGAATGAATTTTGAAACCGAAAATGAAACATCCGGGTAAAAAGCAGCCGGAAGGAATGAACGGCGTATTACCGCCTATGGCGCCTCTGGCAAATCCGTATGTCCCGTTTCAACAGGAAAATCCGCCACAGTATGAAGCCAGAAGAGGTTTGGTTCGCGGCACCATGTTTCCGGGACTGGATCTTCCGTTTATGGGCATGGCTAATCAGAATGAAAAGCCCGATACCCTGCTAAACCAGCTGCAATCGCTGAACTTTGCTATTACGGAACTTGCGCTGTATCTGGATACGCATCGGGAAGATCAGGAAGCGCTGGAGCTTTACCGAGCTTATCAGGAAATGTACGGAAGGATCCGGAAACAATATGAGGAAGAACGCGGCCCGCTAAACCATATGCATCCAGGCGAGGGAGAGTATCGATGGTTAGATGATCCGTGGCCTTGGGAATACTGTGCAAATCGGGAGGATTAAATTATGTTTTCATATGAAAAAAAGCTTCAGTATCCAGTAAAAATTGATAAACCCAATCCCAGATTGGCTTCTATCATCATCAGCCAGTATGGCGGCCCTGATGGAGAGCTTGGTGCATCCCTTCGCTACCTCTCACAGCGCTATAGCATGCCGTTTGACGAGCTGAAGGGCTTGTTAACAGATATCGGCACAGAAGAACTGGGACACCTAGAGATGATTGGTGCAATCGTACACCAGCTTACGCGGAATTTAAAAGATAGCCAGATTGAAGATTCCGCATTCGCCCCATATTTTGTGGATCATACCACCGGCGTGTACCCTACTGCAGCATCGGGATTCCCCTGGAACGGAGCATCAATGGCGGTTAAGGGTGATCCTATGGCAGATTTGACAGAAGATCTGGCGGCTGAACAAAAAGCCCGTGTAACATATGACAATATCCTCAGACTATCAGACGATCCGGATGTGAACGACGTGATTCAGTTCCTAAGAGAGAGAGAAATTGTCCATTTCCAACGATTTGGCGAGGCAATCGAATTGCTTAGACAAAAGCTGAATCCACGCAATGTTTACAGCATGAATCCTGCCATCGACCTATAACCATAGCGGCGATTTATAATAGATAGCAACATACCCCTAAGCTGAAAATCCCAGCTTAGGGGTATCATTTTATGTAATTGATCATAGACTTTCGTCAGAAGTTCTTGTATAATTGAAAAAAATGAGGATAAATGGTATCTCCTCGATACCAATGATGGGGTGAGATTTCAATGAAGATTATATTATCCCCTGCAAAAAAGATGAATACAGATCTTGAGTCATTTGCCTGTAAGGGTACCCCTGTTTTCCTTTCGCAAACGAAACAGATTTTGTCCTGCATGCAGGATAAATCCTATGAAGAACTGAAAAAGCTTTGGGGATGCAACGATACAATCGCCCTGCAGAATAAGAAACGTCTTGATGAAATGGATCTTTATGAGCGTTTAACGCCCGCAATTGTATCCTATGAGGGTATTGCATATCAATATATGGCGCCAGCGGTTTTTGAATCAAGCCAGCTTGATTATGTTCAGGAACATCTGCGTATCCTATCTGGGTTCTATGGTGTTTTGAAACCGATGGATGGGGTTCGTCCATATCGACTTGAGATGCAGACTAAATTAAGTGTTAGAAAACACCGGGATTTATACGATTTTTGGGGAGATCAACTTTACAAGGAAGTCGCAGATCACGATGGTGTCATTTTGAATCTTGCCTCTAAAGAATACTCCAAATGCATAGAAAAGTATCTTAAAGATTCTGATACATACATTACTTGCATCTTTGGAGAGATATTAGACGGTAAAATCGTTCAAAAAAGCACCTTCTCAAAAATGGCAAGAGGTGAAATGGTTCGCTACATGGCAGAACGTCATATTACGAATCCTCAGGATATAAAAGATTTTGATCGATTGGGATTTTGCTTTCGGCATGATCTATCTACTGAGACACAATACATATTTGAACGAAAAAGCACAAACCTGTGAGAATGCTTTATTAACATAGTAACTTTCAAATTACCTGGGAAATGCCTAAGAAAAGGGAGTGTTATCCGTGATAGTATTGGAATATAAATGTCCCTGTTGTGGTGCAGGGCTTGCTTTCGGTGAAAAAGAGCAGAAGTTAAAATGTGAATCCTGCGGCAACACCTTTGATGTTGATGCTGTAAAAGCGTTCAACGAACCAGAATCAGAAAACGTCGGATTTTGCTGGGAGCAACAGGAGATAAAGGAATTATCCGAAGATGAAAGTCAGGCACTGAGACAAATCGTTTGTCCTTCCTGCGGTGGCGAAATCATTGCGGATGAACAGACTGCGGCTACATTTTGTCCCTATTGTGATAGTCCGGCAGTAATTTCCGGCCGGGTATCTGGTGTACTGCGTCCTGATGGGGTAATTCCCTTCCAGGTGACCAAGGACGATGCCAAGTCCGCATTTCTTGCGCTATGTAAAAAGAAAAAACTCCTGCCCAAGGGGTTCCATAGTCAGCAGCGTTTGGAGAAAATAACGGGAATCTACGTTCCGTATTGGCTGTATGACTGTGATTGCGAGGCATACGGAAAATTTGACGGTACTCGAGTCAAAGTATGGCGCAGAGGTGATTATCGTTATACCAGAACCGACCACTATCTGCTAATGAGAAATGGCAGCATGGGCTTTGACGGGGTTCCTATGGATGCTTCAGCCAAGATGGACGATGAGATCATGGAGTCCATTGAACCATTCGATTACTCCAAGATTGTGGACTTCGATTCTGCTTATCTATCCGGATTTATGGCTGATAAATATGATGTCCAAGCTGAATCCGGACATGAACGGATTGAGGAGCGGGTTCGCAAATCTGCTGAGGATTTGCTGCGTGAAACCTGCAGCGGGTATAATAAGGTAACGACAAAGCAATTTCAGGTATCAACCGATCATGCCAGAAGTCGGTATGTATTGCTGCCTGTTTGGATGCTGTATTCTAGATACAAGGACAAAACCTACATTTTTGCCATGAATGGGCAGAGCGGTAAACTAACAGGAACATTCCCAATCTGTCCCAAACAAGTTGCCGGATGGTTCGCTGGTATTACCGCTGCGGTAACATTGGTGGCAACTGTGGTGCAAATGCTACTGTGAGGGGGGGCGGAAAAATGAAACGATTGAACGCAGTCTTGTTATTGGTGGCTGTATTGTTCAGCCTGAGTATCTGTGCCAGTGCAAATGATCGTCTTGTGGTAGACGATGCAAATTTACTATCATCTGATGAGGCCGCAGGCTTACAGGCTCGATGTGAGAAATTATCTGAAGATTACAATCTGGATTTTGTGATTGTCACATGCGACAGTTTGGACGGTAAAACAGCAACCGCATATGCAGATGACTACTTCGATTATAACGGTTATGGTCAAGGCTCTGATCACAGCGGTGTCCTACTCCTAGTGAGCATGGAACAAAGGGACTGGGCAGTCAGTACAACCGGCAGCAAAACGGAACCGCTGAGCAAAAAAACCATAGATTCCCTCATGAATTCCGTTTTACCCAAACTATCCTCTGGTGCATATGCAAAGGCCTTTGATACATATTTGGACAATTTGGAACATGAGTTGGATGACTCGCCTAACCTGTTCATCTCTTTGATTATCGGTCTGGTTGTTGCGGGTATCGTTGTCGGAATCATGGCCTACAACATGAATACTGCACGGCCTCAGAGCAATGCAAATCGCTATCTGGATGGGAAAATGCAGCTGCATCAGAATCAGGATTTCTTCCTGTACAGTCATACAAGCAGAACAAAGATTGAACGGAAGCGTAGTTCTTCCTCTTCTACCCATCGAAGCAGCAGTGGCCGCAGACATGGCGGAAGCAGCGGAAAATTCTAGAAACAGACACAAAAGGAGGCGACTGCGATGCAGTCGCCTCCTTTTATTAGGATTCTCGATCCGTCAAACTTTTCGAAAGTTCAATCATGAAGTCATTATTCTCAAAACAAGACAGGGCATCAATTGCTATTTTCGTATGCATTTGTACCAGCTCTTCACAGCGCTCCAGCCCATACAGACGGACGAAGGTATTTTTAGACGCATCTGTGCCCACAGATTTGCCCAATTTCTCTGCTGAACCGATCACATCCAGCATGTCATCCCGAATCTGGAACGCAAGTCCCAGATTGTCTGCAAAGGTCACCGCAGCATCCATCTGCTGAGCAGAACCACCGCCAGCAATGACACCCATCAAACAAGCGGCCCGAATCAGGGCACCGGTCTTACGGATTTGAATATCCAGTATCTCCTGCTCGGTGCAGGCTCGCTCTTCGCTCATAATATCAAGCACCTGTCCACCCACCATGCCTGTGCAGCCGGAACACTCTGCCAAGACCTGGATTGCACGGATTCTGGCATCACTGTTCAGATCTGCTTTGGCAACATATTCGAATGCCGCTGTCAGCAGTGCGTCGCCTGCTAAGATTGCAATTGCCTCACCATAGACCCGATGATTGGTGGGATTTCCCCGCCGAAAATCGTCATTGTCCATGCTGGGTAAATCATCGTGAATCAGGCTGTACGTGTGAATCATCTCGATTGCCGCTGCCAATGGCATGGCAGATTCGGCATCTCCACCGCACATTTTGCAAAAATCCAAGACCATAATTGGACGCAACCGCTTGCCGCCGGCAAGCAGACTGTAACGCATTGATTCGAACAGTTTCTTTTGGGGTTCTGTATGATTTTGAAAACAGTCTTCATCCAAATAAGCCTCTACTGCATGCAGATACTTCTGCATACGCTGCTCGTTACTCTGCGTCATCGATAAAATCTCCTTCTACAGGGGTTCCATCAGCACCTGCATGGACTTTTTTTACCTGAAGTTCTGCATCGTCTAAAAGCTTTTGACAGGACCGAACCAACTGCGTGCCTTCTTGAAAGAGGTTCAAGGACTCTTCTAAGGCAATGTCACCTCGTTCCAAAGCCCGTACGATCTGCTCCAGCCTACTTAGAGAGGTTTCAAAGCTTTGATTTTTTTCATTCATGATCCATCTTCCCTTCTACAACATTTGCATGGATGGAACCGTCGCTGACACGAACGGTAATTTGATCACCGGTGGATACCTCTGTGGCAGATCGAATAACACTGCCGGATCGTGTTGTTGCGACAGCATATCCCCGGGTGAGCACCTTTAACGGACTCATCGCATCGAGTTTAGCGGTTTGTGCCACAAAACGCTGGCGATATCTGGAAACGGTCTGGTTTTGTGCACCAATCAAACGGGTTTCCAGTAATTTCAGCACTTTTCTGCGCTGTTCAAAGGAGGCAAGCGGTGATTGCAGCACCGGACGATTGGATAAGTTCAGCAGACGTTCTCCCGCCCTGTTCAGCTTTCGCTGTATTGCCAGCGCCATTGCCTGTTCCAATGAATCCAGTTGCTGACGCAGCGCATTCTGATCTGGTACCGCTAGTTCTGCTGCATTGGATGGTGTTGCAGCTCGCAAATCTGCTACAAAATCAGAAATCGTTACATCCGGTTCATGACCAACCGCAGAAATCACAGGGATATTGGATGCAAAAATTGCTCTGGCAACCTGTTCATCATTAAACGCCCAAAGATCCTCAATCGAACCGCCGCCCCTGCCGACAATCAGTAAATCAGCCAATTTAAAGTGATTGGCATACCGGATTGCAGCTGCAATTTCCCCGGGTGCCTCCACACCCTGCACTCGGACAGGGAGAAGGCGAACTTGCGTCAATGGATACCGTTTGCGAAGGATTCGAAGAATATCGTGGACTGCAGCACCGGCCTCGCTGGTAATGATGCCGATGGTTGCAGGATATTTGGGAAGAGGCTTTTTATGCTCTGGGTTAAACAACCCCTGAGCGGACAGCTTGCTTTTTAACTGCTCAAACGCAGCGTACAAATCACCAATGCCATCCATAGCCATAGCGGTGCAGTAAAGCTGATAAATTCCATCACGAACATAGACCGTGACAGAACCCATCGCAATGACCTTCATGCCGTTCTCAGGGCGAAAACGCAGGCGACTGGCATTGGATTTAAACATGACGCAGCGCATAGCGCCAGTCTCGTCCTTCAGGGTGAAATAGTGATGGCCGGATGGATACACTTTATAGTTGCTGATTTCCCCGCGAACTGCAATATTCGATAATCTCGAATCGGAATCCAATTTCGATTTGATATACTCGCTGATCTGTCCCACAGACAGAACTTGCTTTTCCATGTTATTCCTCCAGAAGACGGTGTGCAAGAATTGCCACACCCATGGCATTATCCGTAGAATACTGCGGCTGAGCAAAGACCGGTTTCAACGGTGCTAGCACACTTCGCAGCATGGAATTAGAGGCAACTCCACCTGAAAAAACCACTTCTAACCCCGGATACGCTTTCTGTGCATTCTTTGTAGCGGACAAAACAGCATGGGCTACACAACGCAATGCATAGGCTGCTGTTTCAGCCGGATCGCCGTTTTTCTCGTGGTACTGTTCTACTTTATTCTGTACGCCAGACAAAGAGAACTCCAGTCCCGGGCATTTGACCTTAAAGACACTCTTATCCTGCGCCCCCTGACTTAATGCATCAATGTGCTTTCCGGATGGGAACGGTAAATCCAAAAGCTGTCCAGTGCGGTCAATCAACTGACCGGCAGAAATATCTGTTGTCCCACCAATTTTAGTGGCTTTTACATTTCTGCCATCTGGTTCTACCAATAAAAGCTCCGTGGTTCCGCCGGATAAGTGCCACGCAAGGTGAGCTACATCCATTAAATCCATACGACCTGCGCTCCAAAGAGCTGCTGCAACATGCCCCTGCTGGTGGCTCACCTCAAACAGCGGGATGTGCAGTGCTTGGCTGAGCAGGGTGGCTTGACATATGCCTGCAAGAAAACAAGGCATATAACTCCCCTCTACAGCTCTGGGGCGAGTGCTGACCGCAACAGCAGCGATGGTGTCTGTTGCTACATTGGAAAATAGCCTGCCAGACAGCTCCGGCAGGCTCCTAATGTGGGCGAACAGTGCATCGCTTTGGCGAAGACCCAACTGTCCATGTTTTACTGGCAGCAGCTGGGAGCAATTTTGACCATCTACGCCGTTGTAGCAGGCAATAGAGGTGGTATAATTACTGGTGTCAAAGCCGATCGTATTCATATTATTCTTCCTCGGCCACAGGCTCAGAATCGGATACTTCGGATTCCTCAGTTGTCTCAGTTTCCTCTGTGGGCTCAAAATCTCGAGCAGTCTCAACCTGAGCAGGTTCATTCTTGCTGCGGACAAAACTTCCGAGGATACCGTTGACAAAAGAACCGGCATCAGAATCATATTTTTTTGCAAGACGCACAGCCTCAGATACAGCGACACCATCCGGGACATCCTCTACAAACAGGATTTCATAGATAGCCAACTGCATAATGGCTCTGGTCAGTCTGGAAATACGCTTGACATCCCAGCCGATGGCGTACTTGCCGATGGTTTCGTTCAGCATATCCAAATTTTCTGCAACGCCGGAAACGACCTGGTCCAGATAGCGAATCTGGCGGTTGGTGGGGCGCTCGGTATAAACTTCGTTTTCCAAAGCCAAATTCTCATAGTACTCCTGCGCAAGTCGAGTGGTAATCACTTGATCGGGAGTATCGCCGGTAAATTCCCGGCCATAAATCAGATGTACAGCCAGTTCTCTGGCATTTCCTCTAGTCATAATACCTGCCTTACTGGCGAACAATGCCATATACATTTACATGTACATTGGACACCTTAACACCTGTCATGGATTCCAGCGCATTGGTAACAGATTCCTGCACAGCGTTTGCTGCGGTAACAACACTCTGGTTGTAGGCAACGTTGATATAGCATTCTACCTCAACTTGCTCATCATCATCGATGGTCACTTTAATTCCCTTACCCCAGTTGATACCGGGCTTACCGGACAGAGTAACATTTTCAACCTCGGCAACTGCTTGGCAGATAATAGAAACAAGAACTTCTTCAGAAATCATCACACTGCCATTTTCCTGGATCTGTGTGACGTACTGCTTATATTCAGCCATAGTAACATACCTCCTATTTCGACGGGCGCATCAGGGCGACGTGCCCCACTTTGCTCTATTGTACCACAATTGTGAAAAATTACAACTATTTTCTGCACAAAAATGGCGCTGCTGCTGCAGCGCCATTGGCTTATTGTACTTCTACAATACGGATGTTATCCATTTCATATGCAGACTGCGATAGAATCACGTCCGTAATGACTGCTACGTCTGTTTGTTTCAGACCTTCTTCCGGGGCAGCAACTGCAACGCTGATGCCGTCCTCGCTCATATAAGCAACGCAATCGGCATATCCCTTTGCAATAACCAAACTTTCAATCTGTGCTTCGCTCAGAGCGACCTGAACAATCTGGTCAAGCTCCTGAGCGGATGTAGAACTTGCAGAAGTGTCATATGCCATTGCTTCCTGCAGCAGAGAAACTGCGCTGTCTCGGGCTTCCTGACGGGATAGGCGGACAGCTGCAAAATAATCTGTTGCGGTGGTATCGACACTCACATCCTCACCTGCTGCCAGATTCTCAGCATCATTGCTCATGACCAGCATGCTTTCATCCATGATTTTTGACGAATCCAGTTTATCCGTAAGGGACACAGGCTGGTTATCCTCTGTGTAGAGCCAGTTTAAGTAGATTCCTGCGCAAACCGTCACTAAAACGGCTGCTGCAACTACATTTTTCTTCCAAGTTTTCATAAAATGATTCCTCCATTCATTTCATTTTTACAACGGAAATTTGATCTGCTCGAAGGTTTGTGACACATTGAACTGCTTCGACGATGGCCAGACGAACTTGTGCCGAGCCTGCACCCTGGCACGCGATGATGGCTCCACGGTAAACTGGTGCATCAACTCTGCGTACAAGGCCATGTTCCTGACGGGATGCATCCTCAATGATAACGGTATCGGAAGTTTGTCTGGTATTTTCGGATTGTGTGTCAGATGAAACATTTGTCTGAAAGCTGGTTTCACTGCCGGTATGTTCCGTTAGAAGTACCTCTACCCTGCCTGCCCCGTCAATATGGCTGAGGATCTTCGCCAATTGAGACTCCAAAGGTGCTTCGATAATGGGTTCTGTCGGTGCTGCATCAACCGGAGCAGTTGGCTTTGATTGTGATGGAATCATCATAAGCCCCAACCCAAGCAAGACAATTAGCAGGACGTATCGATATTTATCCCAGATTTTCTTGCAGTTTTTTCTGAAATTTAATTCTTCCATCGCTGTGCGCTCCTCTCGATGAGCAGTTCCTGTGTCAAAAAGCCGGAAATCATTTCTTTTTCATATGGGGTGACGGAGCCGGTGATTGTCGCAAAAGTCGGTTGAAGGCTTTCTGAATCAACCTCGATATCAACATTCACAGATACGCCCAGCGTCTCGGCTTTGTCCAAGATATATGCTTCTGTTTGCTCAGATATGATTGAAATCATTGTATCCTTTGCTTGTGTAATTCCAGACTGGGATGCAGCCTGTGCCATGGCTGTATAATCCTGCAGCGGATTGTCTAAATTGGAAAAATCAACGCTACGCAAGGGGGAAATTGCAATCAATGCAACAAACATCCCGCAAAGCATTTTTCGGATTCGTCCACCGGAGCCGGAACTGCCTCCAATAGACAGGACAAGACTGACCAGGATACCGCCACAAACAAGGGTCATCAAATATCGTGCAATTGCATTCAGTTACATAACCCCCTTCATAAAGCAAACGGTGCTGATGAGCAGCAGTATACTCTGCGCACTGACCATCGCCAGCAGGATCCCCATGACACCTGAGAAATCGCCAATCAACTTGGATGCTCCCGTGGAAGAAAAAGAAGAACAAAGGGCGCTTAACCCCTTCAGGAGCAGGTACTGCAATCCTAGTTGCAAAAATGGTCTGGCGAACATTGCAAGAACGGTTAATACACCATATACGCCGGCGGCACTGCGCAGAACCCCGGCGCTGACCAAAACTGCTTCGGACGCATCTGACAGAATCCCACCAATCACAGGGACTGCTCCTGATATGGTAATCTTTGCTGCTTTTATGGCGGCTGCATCGGTACTGCCGCTGACCACTCCGGTCACAGCAATATATCCCGTGAATAGATACAGAATGATTTTTAGGATCCAAGTCATAGACCATTTTATAAAGCTTTTCATCTGCCCCAGGATATCCTCGTGAATGGCCGCATTGGCAATAGACAGGGTCAAATACATGTAAATCATAGGAACCATCAACTTTGAAACGCAGCTTGACAGCAGCGCATCAAATAATGCCGTCCCGGTATATAGTGCCGTGGATGCGGTAAATCCACCTTGGGCTGCCAATGCACCGGTCATTACCGGGAGCAGTAGTTTGCCGTACTCGCTCAGTTCGTTTACTGTTTGCACGCCAAGCTGAATCAATGAAGTGGATGGCTCCATCAGAGACAGTGCAACCGATACCGTTGCTGCCAGCTCTACAGAACGGGACGATACGGATGGTGTAAATTCCTGCAGGATACTGCATAGCAGAATAATGGCGGCTGTTTTCAGGCAAACCGCCATAGCACCATGCAGTGAGGGATTCCACTCTTTCAAAGCAAAGACAATCACATTCCACAACCCCTCGGAGAAGGAAGTTGCCTCCTCAGGGACTGCCTCTGCCACTGATTTTGGAGCAGGCGGTGCTGTAAAATCCATGGCCTGTACAGGAAGGATCAAGACCAGAATCACGGCAGCCAAAATCATCATTCGTTTCAAATCTGCATCAGCACCTCCTCCAGTATGGATACCAGCTGGCGGAGCAGTGGCAGACTCAAAAACAGGATGACCCCATTGGATAAAAACTGCAACGCCTTTCCCAGAGCAGATTCTCCTGCATCAGCGCAGATCAATCCAATCAGTTCCGACAGAAAACCGATTCCGGCACATTTCAGCAGAACAGATACCAGAGAGGAATCCAGATCACCTAATTTCCGCAAATCCTTTAAAAATGTCACAATAGGCTCTAGAAATACACTCGCACTAACGCATACTAAGCAGCACACACCCATGCTCAATACCAAACTGATATCTTTGCTCTGTTTTCCCAATAAAAGGATCAAAATAACCGCCAAAAGAATGATGGCGGAAGCTTGTAAGTAAAGTTCCATCAGAATTCAAAAAGTCGTTTTACCAATTCAAATAAATCGGAAATCTTCTGGGCAATCATCATCAGTACCACTACAAGTCCTGCAAGTGTCGTCATGGTAGCCTGTTCCTCTCGTCCTGATCGTGACAGCACCTGATTTAAGATCGATACGATGATTCCGATTGCTGCAATTTTGAAAATGAGATCAATATCCATAGGTTATAAGAATAAGATGGCCAGCGCTGCCCCTGCGCATAGGCCAAGGGTTTGGTAGCTTCGCAGTCGGTTTTGTCGATGGTCGCTGAGATATCGCAGATTGCTCTGGGCATTTTTCAAGCAGCTTTCAATACCGCGTAATTGACCGGATAAGTCAAAACAGCCCAGACTATTGCCCAACTGTGTGAGAATATCCTGAATGGAATTTGGAAGATTTACAGATGCTTGTACCGCACGCATACAACTGACTGCATCGGGGGCAACCTGCTGCTCCAGCTCCTGCGCCAAAAGGAGAAATATGGTTCTGATTTTTCCGGTGACCAGCTGTGCTGTGCTCCTGCATAGTTGCGGCAAAGGCGTCATTCGGTATGATAGTTCACAACTCATGTACTCCAGTGCCCTGCACAGTGCCTCTAATGTTTTTTCTTCAGCACGATAAGCCGATGCCATTAAGAAACCAAATCCACCGCATCCTGTAACAATGAGTATCGCGCCAATCCATTTTATTGTCATCTTGTGATCCTTTCCAGGTGATATGACTTGTCCGGGTGCATAACAGCAACGGAAGAAAAAACTTTGGACTCTACAATGGGCTGGTAGACCGGCCTTAGCAGAAGATCGTTGACATTGGATGCGTGGGCGGTGGCGATTACTTTCACCCCGCACCACAGAGCCTGCACCATGGCATCGCAGTCCTTTGAATCTGTAATCTCATCAAACGCAATCCAGGCCGGCCCCATGGACCGTATGACGTGATTGATGCCTCGCCCCTTTGGGCAACCGCTTAGGACATCTGTTTGTCTTCCGGGATTAAAGCACGGAGCCCCGCAGGAGAATGGAAATATCTCGGAACGCTCGTCCACGACGCAGATTGGCGTTTTACCGGTATTGGAAATCTTTCGAATATAGTCACGAAGAAGTGTTGTTTTGCCGCTGCCGGGAGGCCCGATAATCAAAAGAGAATCCCTAATTGGCAGCTGATTGGAAATTCCTTGCAGATCTTTCGCAACTCGGATGCATATAGAGGACAACGTACGAATCCCATCCCCAGCAGTCTCTCCACAAACGCCAATTCGGTGTCCTCCGGGAGCAGTTAAGTATCCTTCCTTCATAGAAACAGCATTCCAAGGGGAATACCGACTGGCCGTATTGACACAGAAATTCAAATCGTCCAAGCAAACCGGTCTGCCTATCTCCACAGTCCTATTTAAATAGATCAGCTGCACAGGGTAAGAAAGACGAAGGCGGATTTCCGTAAGGGATTCTATATTCTCAGATGGCAATAAGGAACGCATTGCAATGGGAAGAATAGATTGTAATTGGGCATGTACCACTTTCATTTGCATCAACTCCTGGGATAGACTATGCTTGAAAGCAGAGATTATGCGTAGCACAAAAAATAGCCACCGGCAATTGCCGATGGCTATTGATGGGTAATGATCAGATTTCTTCTTGTGTCGGATCGTCCAAATCAGAATCTTCACATTCTGAATGATCTGTAATGGGTTTTCCAGATTTCATCTGTTCCCATTGCTCTTTGGTAATCAAAATTTGGCGGGGCTTGCTGCCAACAAATGGGCCAACAATACCACGTTCTTCCATCTCGTCTACAATTCGTGCGGCACGGGCGTATCCCAATTTAAGCCGCCGCTGCAACATTGAGACAGACGCCTGCTTTGTTTCCAGAATCACATCAACCGCAGCAGGGAGCATCTCATCCCCCTCCATTTCCGCAGAGCAGGGATCGGGATCAGATGCAGTTGCAGGTGTGGATTTGTTCCCAGTCTGCGCCGCTTTCTTCTCGATTTCATTCATGACGTTCTGATCATAAGTGTTGGTGTAGTGTTCCTTTACATAGCTGGCTACCGATTCAACCTCAGCGTCACTGACAAAACAGCCTTGCACCCGAACCGGTTTACCGCTGCCAATGGGGGCAAACAGCATATCGCCTTTGCCAACCAATTTCTCCGCACCAACTGTGTCCAAAATGATTCGAGATTCCATAGCAGACGCAACTGCAAATGCAATTCGGGAGGGGATATTGGCCTTCATCAAGCCGGTAATCACATCAGCAGAGGGACGCTGGGTAGCAATAATCAAGTGAATGCCGGCGGCACGACCCATCTGGGCAATGCGGCAGATAGATTCTTCCACTTCCTTAGCTGCAACCAACATCAGATCAGCCAATTCGTCAATGATAACCACGACCTGAGGCAGGTGCTCTCCCTCCAGCTCTCCCCCGTCAATCATGGAGTTATAAGAGTCCAGATCGCGAACACCGGCATCCGACATAGAGCGATAGCGCCGCATCATTTCGGTAACCGCCCACTGCAAGCTGCCGGCTGCCTTCTTAGGATCTGTAACAACAGGAATCAATAGATGTGGAATGCCGTTGTAAATGCCAAGCTCAACCATTTTGGGGTCGACCATGATAAGCTTTACATCATCAGGACTTGCTTTGTAGAGCAATGATATGATGATAGAGTTCATACATACAGATTTACCAGAGCCGGTCGTACCGGCGATCAGCATATGGGGCAGCTTGGCAATATTGCCAACAATTGCACTGCCGCCGATATCCTTTCCAACGGCAAAACTTGATTTGCTTTTTGCCCGTGAAAACTCCCCTGAACTGATTACTTCTCGCAAGGAAACCGTCGTAACGGCAACATTAGGGACCTCAATGCCTACGACGGATATCTTACCGGGAACGGGTGCAATTCGGACGCCAGAGGCACCAAGACTCAAAGCGATATCATCCGCCATGGTAGTCAGTTTATTTAGACGAACACCCTTCTCTAGCTCCACCTCGTAACGGGTTACGCTTGGACCGCGCGTCACATTGCTGATGTGGGCTTCGATTCTGAATGATGCAAGCGTATCGTTGAGCCGCTTGGTATTCTCGCGCATTTCCTGAGTCCCATCTGCAGCACTGCCGCCGGCGCTGCGCAGCAAATCAATAGGAGGGAAACTGTAGACAGGTTTTTCCTGCTCGTTGGTGCGGGCAATTTCGTCAGCCACCTCTGCTGCGGATTGAGCAGCCTCTTTTGCTGTTACTTTCTTTATCTCAGGAGTCGGGCGGACCAATTCCGGCATTTGCTCAGGGATAGGTTCCCGAACCTGAACCGGTTCGGCAACAGATTCTGCAATCAGCGCAGCGCTTTCTTCAGAAATTTCTGGATATTCAGGCTCAATGGGAACTATCTCCGCTTCTTGCGTCTTGTGAATGATATCTTCCGGCTCTTGTGCAACGGAAGTATCAATATCGTCTTCGATTTCGTGAATCAACTGCTTGGACTGTTTGGCAGCAACTTCCTTGCGGGCAGCTTCCATGCGGGCATTCTCTTCTGCCACTGCAGCCTTCAATTCAGCCCGCTCGGCCTCTTGACGACGGCGATTCTCCACATAGGCAATATGTCTATGTGCAATGTGATTGACTACTATTGCAGCAGGCTCTGGGGTTTCCCGGCACTCATCTTCCAATCCATCATCCAATCTAGGACGGTTTTCAATGGCACGTATCAGGCTAGGAATCGTGATCTTACATGCAGCCAGCAGGCACAGCAAGGCGCAAATTATCAGCACAATAAAAGTGAAAATTCTGCCAAATGCGGACGTAAGCAATTCTGTTAACAGACCGCATACCACACCTCCTGTTGTGCCAGAGGTACCTCCGGAATAAAGGTTCTTTATCAACGCAAATCCACTGCCTAGGCCAATGGGATTTGCGGACAAATGAGAAATACAGCCGCACAGAAAGATGAATCCCAAGGTACAGCAGCTCCGAAGTAAAGCAGGCTGTTTTCCGCTGAATGCTTGGATAATAAAGAGGTAAAGCATTGCGGGGATCGCCACATAAAATGCTACAACGCCAAAAAGCCCCTGCGTGATATTTTTAATAAATGTAAGTAAAAAACCATCCTCGTTCATGGCAATCACCAGAAACATTACAAACAATAGGAAATAAGTCACCGCCGCGATGGCGCGAGCAGGCAGTTTTTTTGTGCATTCCTTCTCAGAATGTTCTTTCTTAGATGATTTGGAACTAGCATTTTGTTTCTTAGTGCCATTTTTTGCTGCACTGTTTTTTTGAGCCTGTGTCAATTTCTTTTGAGCCAAGAAACTCCCTCCTTAAACAGTTAAAAATAGAACAAAACATAATAATCCGATGCCCCAGCTGTAATAAGCAAATCCAGAGAATCCATCGCCAGCGGCCAAGAAGTTCATTAGTTTCATTGCGAGCATACTTGCCATCCCTGCCAAAATCGCTCCCAGGATAGCAAAGATCAGCCCCATTGAAGAAAATACAGCACCAGCGGTTATGATTCCGACAATATCAAAAATGATATCGACCATCAAAACGCGAATCAGCATCAGATAGGAAAAATGCAGAGCAAATTTGCGATCTACCCCCCTGGCAATGCCAATGGATGCACAGGCACCAACTGCAGACACACCGGGCAGTACAGACATACCTGCACCAAGTCCCATCAGAAATCCATCCAGGCGGGGCATGTTACGGGCATCCTTGTTGCCGTTACGAGTAATTGCAGGCAGAATCAAAAAAATCCCGTTAAGTACCAATGAAACTGCCAAAAAATTCATCCGGTTCTGTAAAAGCGAAAGCTTTGGCGTAAAGAGTTTCAATATCAGCATCAAAATCGTTGCAGTCCGCAGCAGCCGAACGGTATACACAAGCTGTGTATCGGGCTGCATTTTCCGACGGCGCGGTGAAATTTTTAGCTGTCGTCTTGTATGCTGGATGCGAATGATTGCATTTCGGTTGCTAACAACCACTGCGATTAGACAGGCAATATGTATCAATAGGCGAAAAATCAGATCTTCAGACTCAACTCCAAAGAAGAGACGAAGAATTGAACGATGCGCTTCAGCTGAAATGGGGAGCAATTCGGTCAAGCCGGATACGAACCCCATGATGAGGTTTTGAAACAAATTCATGCTCATACGCATACCTCCCCATAATGTATTCATTTGTATATTCTAACACAGATGTCAAGCATTGTCCAGTTTGAAACAGACATGGAAAAATATGTAAGACGGGCAACTTTCCAGTAAAGTTCCCCATCTCATGCTTCATAATTATTATTTTTTTTGAGAAGCTTTGTCCTCTTCAATCATCTTGTGCAGATGAGCAAGTGCATCACTCAACCCGCCCAATTCATCAATCAATCCAGATGCAACAGCTTCCTTCCCATACAAGATTGTACCTACATCTGTGGCCATTTCTCCGGTTGCCATCATATAATGCTCAAATTTTTTCCCGGAGATACGAGAGTTGCTTGTGACAAAATCTGCAATTTGTTCCTGTATCCGCTGAAAGTAGCGATAGGTTTGCGGCGCTCCGACAACAAGTCCCGTCATGCGAACCGGGTGTACTGTCATGGATGCTGTGGGCGTGATATAGGAATGCTTAGTGCAGACAGCCAACGGGATGCCGATAGAATGTCCCCCGCCCAAAACAAGGGAGACAGTCGGCTTTTTCATCCCGGAAATCATTTCTGCAATGGCTAAGCCGGCCTCAATGTCGCCACCAACCGTATTGAGCAGGAGAAGTAGTCCATCAATTTCTTCGCTCTCTTCAATCATGGCCAGCAACGGTAAGATATGCTCATATTTTGTGGTTTTTACCGTCTCGGGCAGCACTTGGTGTCCCTCGATCTGCCCGATGATCGTTAAAGTGTAGATGTTTCCCAACTTGGACGATGTGAGATTGCTGCCCATCTCCTTGACAGGTTCCAGCTGATTGTTTTCCTTTTCGCTCATATTTTTGCCTCCTAGCTTTTTGTTTAGGATAACCGGGTTTTTGAAAAAAATTCTCGTTGCAATTGGAGAATAAATGTCGTATAATACCCTTCGGTGATACAAATGGCTAAGAAAACAAATGCAGTTCGTATTGTTGAACAGGCTGGAATTTCCTGCCGTGAGGCGTATTACGAGTATGTTGAGAGTGATTTAAGCGGGACACATGCCGCCCAAGCACTCGGCGAAAATCCAGAGATGGTTTACAAAACGCTTGTTGCCAGAGGAGATCGCACGGGAATCAACGTATTTTGTATTCCGGTGTGCTGTGAGCTTGACTTAAAAAAAGCCGCAAGGGCTGCCGGGGATAAACATATAGCACTGATTGCTGTGAAGGACCTCTTGGGGCTTACCGGATATATCCGGGGTGGATGCTCCCCTGTTGGTATGAAAAGAAAATACCCCACTTACTTTGAAAAAAGCTGTCTTCTGTTTGATGAGATTGCAATATCCGCTGGTGAGCGGGGGCATCAGATGCTCCTGAACCCCGTTGAACTGGCTGAACTGGTTCAAGCAGAAATGGCAGATCTAATTGTGTATAAAGGAGAACAAAGTCATGTATGAATTTAAGACAAAGGGCACCTGCTCTTCCAGAATCCTGTTCGATTTAGAGGATGGCAAAGTTAAGAATGTGCAGTTTATTGGCGGCTGTAACGGAAATCTGAAGGGCATTGCCGCTTTGGTTGAAGGAATGGACGTAAATGAGGTTATCTCTCGTGTCCAGGGGATCACCTGTGGCATGAAGTCTACCTCATGTCCTGACCAGCTGGCCAAGGCTCTGCAGGAAGCCAAGAACGCCCAGTAATTGGAAACAACTGTTGCATATCGGCATCTGCACAGCAAGAAGGAATCAGCTGGATGAAATTTTGCTGCACTTGTCAAACGACAGTGGTTGATAAATGTAATTACCAACACCTCAGTGATGGTTCGCACAGGCCGCCGTTAAAGCGGCCTGTTTTTATGCCCATTTTTCCCTGTTTCCATTAGATGGTCTGAAATTTTATCATCAGACCGTTATTTTGTCTTCGATTTATAATTCCAAATTGATATTTGGTTTGAAAAGTGATAAAATAATGTGGTAAAAATTGCTTAAACGCTGCAAAAGCGTACTACAAACATAGTTTAGATTGGATAATGATAGTATGCAGAATATGGACCTATATTATGATTTTTCAGGACAGAAATTTGGCTATCCATTGAGCCTGAGTATAAACGGATTCTCCAGAAATATTTTCTCCAGGCAGTCCAGCCTTGAGATTTCCTATGTGCTGAAAGGCGAGTATGAGGCAGTCACAACCCAGTTTTCATGCGTCTTAAAAGAGCGAGATCTCATTGTGATTGCACCATATGACATTCATATGCTCCATAAAAAATCGCCAAACGACCCCGGAATCATTTTAACCATTCATATCGATTTCAGCCGTATGACGGATGCAATGTCGGGCAATGTGCATACCCGATTTAACACAGCAGTCTGTACACAAACAAGAAACAGAGAATCCTATCTTCAGTTGCGGAACATCATTGGAAAACTGGCGGCAGAGTTAATGACCGAGCGCAACGACCTTTATTACATGAATGTGCTCATGATGGAGATGCTGTACATCGCATCCTCTAAAGAATCATTTTCTGTGGACGATCTTCCCCTGCATACCGATTATCATGAAAACTATATGAAGGCAATTAAATACATCGATAGTCATTATAAAGAAGATCTGACCTTGGGCAAAATAGCAAAGCAATTGTCATTTAGCCCTTCCTATACATCAAAATTGATGAAACGATTTACAGGAATCCCCTTTGTAAAATATCTTGCATATGTCCGGATACGGGCATCTTTGGAAACGCTGCTGGAAGGAAGAGAGAGTATTGAAAAGATCGCTCTTGATTACGGAATGCCCAGTCCGAAAGCATATACAGAAGTATTCCGGGAACTCTACGGGATTGTACCCAGTGCATACAGAAAACAGTTTCAGAAAAATATGAAATACAGCGAAGGCGAAGAAAACCAAAAGATGGTCTTAAATCAAGAACAAAAGAATTTACTCTTACATCTAGTGGAAGGCCGCGAAGAAATTTTATATGAAAACGAACAGTTGTCTGTCCAGCAAAAGGGAGACGATTTGTTGGTCAATATAAAAAATGGGCCAATACAAATCAAAAGTGCACCAGAAGGCGGAATGGAACTAAAGATCTCTAAAAACGAATCATTTTTCCCTTAGCAGTTCTTTTTTGTTGTATTTTCTGTTAATCGAACATGCATTCTAAAGAAATAGGACAAAAAACAGCGGTTGATATCTGTATAAGGGAGCGAATTCGGAATACAGGTATGGTATAATAGAAAGAAAAAAGGAGAAAAATACGATGAATCAATATCCACACTTGCTTTCACCGATTAAAATCGGTAAAACCACTGTAAAAAACCGCGTTTTCATGCCCCCCATCTCTACAAATTTGGCAGATCACGGTTATGTTACCGAGGAACTGATCCAGCATTACACCGCAAGAGCAAAGGGCGGTGTCGGCCTGATTGTTACCGAAGTAACCACTGTTGAACCCGTATATACATACCTTCCCGGAGATATGTCCATCTGCGACGATTCTTATATCCCCGGTTGGAAAAAGCTCACCGATTCTGTGCATCAGTATGGAGCGAAGATTCTGCCTCAGCTGTTCCATCCGGCATTTGTGGCATTCAACATACCTGGAACCCCTCGTTTCATCGCCCCCTCTAATGTTGGCACTTACTATTCAAAAGAAGCTCCCAGAGCTGTAACCGTTGAGGAACTGAAAGTCATCATTCGCCAATTTGGTGAGGCCGCAGGCCGCGTCAAGCAGGCAGGCGGTGATGGTGTGGAAATCCATGCAGCCCATGCACATGGTCTGTTGGGCGGATTCCTCTCTCCCCTGTACAACAAGAGAACCGATGAGTATGGCGGAGATATCGATGGTCGCCTGCGTCTTACTCTTGAAGTAATTCAGGAAGTCCGCAAAGTCTGCGGTGAAGACTTTATCATCGATGTCCGTATTTCCGGCGATGAATACACCGACGGTGGTCTGAACCTGAATGATGCAGTATATGTATCCAAGCAGCTGGAAAAGGCCGGTGCAGATTTCCTGCATGTATCCGGTGGTACCACAATCATGCGTGGCAGTGCTATTCCTGCTCCCGGAACTCCTATGGGTTCCCATGTAAAGATGGCAGAAGAGATCAAGAAGCATATTTCCATCCCCGTTGCAACTGTAGGCAGAATTACCGAGCCCTGGATTGCAGAGGAATTGATTGCCAATGGTCGTACCGATATCTGCATGATCGGACGTGCAAACCTATGTGACCCCGATTTCGTCACCAAGGCAGAACAGGGCCAGATCGATAGCATCCGTCCCTGCATTGGCTGCCTCAGATGCCTGAACGGTATCATGTTCGGCAATCGTGTTTCCTGCACTGTGAATCCCTCTTTGGAGCTGGAAAACGAAGAGAACATTAAGGAAGCACAGACAAAGAAGAACGTTCTGGTTATTGGCGGTGGTCCTGCTGGTATGGAAGCAGCCTACGTGGCAAAGAAGCGCGGTCATCATGTGGTTCTGTGCGAAAAAGAGGAAGCACTCGGTGGATTGGTTCGTCTGGCAGCTGTCCCCATTGCTAAGCAGGATCTTACAAAAGTAATCAAATACATGACCAAAAAGCTGGAAGATGCACAGGTCGATATCAGACTGAACTGCACTGTTACAGAAGAAATGCTCAAGACCGAATTTAAGGACTATGAGGTCATCGCCGGTACTGGCGCATCCCCTGTCGTGATTAAGCCCTTCACCGGATTTAAGCAGTGGATGACCGCAGATGATATTCTGTCTGGCAAGTCCTTCCCCGGTAGAAAAATCGTGGTTATCGGCGGCGGTTCGGTAGGCTGTGAAACTGCTGACTACCTCGCACCTCTGATCAACGACCTGTTCCCCAGAAACAGAGAGATCATTGTTCTGGAAATGATGTCCGGCGTTATGCTGAACGAATCTGGTCCGGGTCGCAGCCTGCTTGTTCAGAGAATGATGAAGAAGGGCGTAGAAATGATCTGCAACGCCAAGGTGGAGCGTGTCGAGCAAGACAAGATCTACTATAGCAAGAACGGTCAGGAATACTGCATTGATGATGCCGATACTCTGGTATTTGCAGTAGGATACAAGGCTGATCCTCAGCTGGAAGAGACCCTGAAGGCATGTGGTGTAAACTACCATCTGGTAGGCGATGTTGCAAAGCTCGGAAACATCAAAGATGCCGTGACATGCGGCTATCAGGTAGCTAAGGACTTATAATTTATCATAAAAAGAAGATCACGTGGGAAATATCCCATGTGATCTTCTTTTAGTCATCTGGTAAGAACTTAATTCCCCCGTAGCAAAAACCGGCAGGGCCCAATTCGGGTCCTGCCGTGTAACATATTTAGCCTGTTTTCCGATTATTTTAGAACCTTGGAAAGAAAATCCTGAAGTCTCGGATGCTGTGGGTGTTCAAAAATCTGTTCTGGGGTACCTTCTTCCAGCAACTTACCATCTGCCATAAATAAAACCCGGTTGCCCACTTCCCTTGCAAAGCCCATCTCGTGGGTAACAACAACCATCGTCATTCCCTGCTGTGCTAACTCCTTCATGACCTCCAGCACCTCACCGACCATCTCCGGATCCAGTGCAGAGGTAGGTTCATCAAAAAGCATAACCTCTGGCTCCATCATCAGGGCGCGAACAATGGCAATTCTCTGCTTTTGACCGCCGGAAAGCTGAATTGGATAAGCACCAGCACGGTCCTCCAATCCAACACGTTTCAGAAGGGCTAATGCTTTTTGTTCAGCTTCCTTCTGATCCATTTTTTTAACCTTTACAGGAGCAAGAATCATATTCTCAAGAATGGTCTTATGTGGGAACAGGTTGAAGTGCTGGAACACCATACCCATTTTTTGCCGATGTTCATCAATGTTGATTTTGACCATTTTCCCATCAGGGGTCCTCATTTTCTTCTTCGTAATGTCTACATGGTCAAAAATGATTTCGCCATCGGTTGGCACTTCCAACAGATTGAGACTCCTAAGCAGGGTGGACTTTCCGGAACCGGATGGGCCAATTACCACCATAACATCACCGGTGTGAATGTCGACAGATACATCATCCAGAGCGCGGAGTGCGCCCTTATTGTAATACTTTTTCAGATGTTTTACCTGAATCAAATTATCTCTTGTCGCCACGGCTCATCTTCCTTTCGAAATGTTCAATGATTTTACTGGTGGGGAATGTCAGGCAGAAATAGACACATGCCGCCACGATCAACGGCTCTCCGATAGAGAAAGTAGCACCCTTAACGGAATAAACGGCGGACATAATCTCCTGAACGCCGATGGTCCAGCAGATAGAGGATTCCTTGATGATGGTAACAAATTCGTTTGCGATAGCAGGCAGAATATTTTTAATCGCCTGAGGCAGAATGATATATCTCATATTCTCAATCTGGCTCATACCCAAGCTTCTTGCGGCTTCGGTTTGACCCTGGTCGATGCTCTGAATACCGGAACGAATGATTTCACATAGATAAGCACCGGAGTTCAGACTCAGTGCAATCACACCGGGAATAAAACGCTCAAAGCGAATAAATCCAAAGAGTTTGAATGCCGGGAGCGATACATCCGCTAAAATAACATAGTAGACAATGAATAGCTGAACCATCAACGGGGTTGCGCGAAAAACCTCTACATAAGCAGTGGAGATGACCCGAAATGGGAGAAACTTGCTCATACGCATGTACGCCAGCAACAGCGAGAGGACAAAACCAAAAATAACCGTTAGCACAGAAAGTGAAATGGTGCATACCATACCTTCGCCGAACATCTGTATGTACTCAAAGGTGTCCTTGAAGCCTTCAATTGAAATCAATGGGAATACTCCTTTCGTGGAACTTCCCCGGAAGAATCACTCCCGGGGAACGTTCAATTATTTAGTAAATTATGGATTAGGGGTAGTTTGGTTCTCCAGCAAGCCCTCGTGAATATTGCCAGCAGCCAGCTCGGTCGCCTCAAAGATAAATTGATCAAGAGAACCATCCTCTTGTGCTGCCTCGATTGCCAGATTTACAGCGGCAAGCAGCGCACCATTATCCTTGGAAACACCCACAACATTACCGGCTGCATCGTAGGGAACGTCCAGAACAACAGCCAGATCGGGGTAATTCTTTGCATAAGACTGGGCGGGCAGGGTTTCGATGAATGCGCCGTCCAGCTTTCCAGAAATAAGCTCCGCAACGATATCGGTCAGCTTACTCAGTTCAATGATATCAGCATCCGGAGCGTACTGTTTAGCCAATTTTGCCTGAATAGAGCCGATCTGGACACCGATTTGGTATTCAGGGTTATTCGCATCCTCCAGAGAAGTAAATTTGCCGGCCAATTCCTGATTGGTTACAAAGGACTGATTACCCATGTAGTAAATATCCGAGAAACTCATAGCCTTTTCGCGCTTAGGATCTGGAGAATAGCCTGCCATGCCGATATCAGCTTTCTTGCTGCCAATTTCAGAAATGGTTCCATCAAAATCCATGGGAATGATTTCCAGTTCTAACCCCATGAAATCTGCGATGTAGTGACCCATCGCAATGTCGAAACCAGCCAAAGTTGGATTGCCTTTGTCGTCCAGCGCATAGAACTCATAGGGAGCCATGTCAGGACTGGTGACCATGGTCAGCTTTCCTTGGTTGACGGTTTTAATAAGTGGTTTTAGCTCTTCGATGGACATGGCAGAATAATCGGTAGTGTCTGCGGTTTGATTGGAACCACAACCTGCAAACATGGCACCAATCATCAAAACAGAAAGCAATAATGCTGCATATTTTTTCATTTCCTCTTTCTCCTTTTCATCTAGTTTTGTATTTTTACTTATGAATGAATTATAACTCGTATATTATTCATTGTCAACCAAGATAATATACATATTTTCCGTGAACTTTATTTAATTTTATATACAACTATTATAGTTTATTCAATTATTAGTGTATAGTTATTCGTATATTCATTATAAAAATAAATATCCCTGCGAATACTGAATATCCGCAGGGATAACATTTACTTTTTCCTCCGTCTGAGGACGATCGCGGCGAATGCAATCGCTACAATAACGGCAGATACTGTAATAATAGTAACAGCAGGGTTGTACGACCCGGTCACATAAACTGCGGTAGGACCATCCGAACCACCAATGATACCAATTTCAGATAAAATAGTATGAAACATTAGAATGTACAGACCTCCTCAACAGCAGGAGCGGCATCGACCACGGTAATTCCGGTCAATACAGGACCAAGATCCCCCTTGTAAAGGAAGTGTCTCTCGGCAGAAACCTTTGCACGCACCTTTACCCAGCTGCGTGGCTTTAGATTCTTGGCATCATCCCACTTGCAAGGTAATCCACAGAACTGAATATCTTCTACACAGCATGTCATGATGAACCGACCGGGCGCAAACATTCCATTCTTATCCCGGCGCAGCATTGCAACCTGAGCCTTGAACTCCACGGTCTTTCCGTTGTACTTTTCAGGATCTTCTGTAACATCCCGGAACCAAAGTGCATAGTCAGCATCCTCGATGGTAACAACAGGAGCATTGACATCAAAGGGCAATGGATCCTCAATTTCGTCAAATTCAGTGGAGCCATCTATATAGTCATACAGAATATCAATCTGTCGACTGGCTGCGCGGGCAAGCTTATGGAAAGGCATGATGTCCTGTCCTTTTTCCAGACGGTTAAAGACAACCATCTGTGCACCCATCAGCTTGTCCATGACCAGATTGCGCATATTGGAGTTATAGGTCATAATCGTTGTACTATCAGCAAACATGACCTCCTGCGCCACAACCCATTCCTTTGGAAACCGCATATATAGGTCACCGACCAACTGCATGCCGTTTAACTCTGCAACAATACGCTCGGGCTTGTGTTTCTTCACAAGTGCTGTCAATTCCTTTGTCGTAACGGTTTCCTGATTCAGCACTTCCAAATATACATTCTTATGGGGATAGGTCGAAAAATCAAACTCTTCCTCCCCTTCTTCAAATACCAGCAGCAGCGTCCGCTCACCGGCATTAAACCGTTCATCCTCTAGGGTTTCTTGAATGAACTTCGTCTTACCGGAATCTAGAAAACCGGTAAAAGCATATACAGGAATTTCTATCATAAAACGCTCCTTACAGGCCAAAAAGCTTTGCAATTGCCTGTTCATTTAACTGTGATCCAATGACACAAAGACGACCAATGACGCTTGCACTCCCGGTACGAACATCAGCCTCACCGGGAACGTGGTCAAAGTGTATCCAATTACCATCAACGCCTGCTACGATGCCCTTTGCACGCAGAACGATGCCGTATTCACCAGCATCCAGTTCCTCAAGGGCATGGCTGATTTCTTCGGAAGTGAACTTCTTAGTGGTTTCACCCCCCCAAGAGGAGAATACTTCGTCTGCATGATGATGCTCGTGATCGTGACCGCAGCAGCAATGCCCATCATGGTCATGATGGTGCTCATGATCGTGGCCACAGCCGCAATGCTCATCATGGTCATGATGGTGCTCATGATCGTGGCCACAGCCGCAATGCTCATCGTGGTCATGATGGTGCTCGTGATCGTGACCGCAGCAGCAATGCTCATCGTGGTCATGATGATGCTCGTGATCGTGACCGCAGCCGCAATGCTCATCGTGATTGTGATGGTGCTCTTGCTCCAGATCCGCCAAATCCTTAGCCAGAGACGCATTACCCTCCATGGCCTGAATCAGCTGTTCGCCGGTAAGTTCCGTCCAAGGAGTGGTCACCACAGTTGCCTTGTCATTATGTTCACGAATCATTTCCAGAGCCGTATTCAGCTTGGATTCTGCAATCGCATCGGTTCTGGACAGAATAATGGTAGAGGCGGTTTCAATCTGGTTATTATAGAACTCCC
This sequence comes from Oscillospiraceae bacterium, assembly GCA_020025575.1. Classification (GTDB taxonomy): domain Bacteria; phylum Bacillota; class Clostridia; order Oscillospirales; family Oscillospiraceae; genus Faecousia. Next base: position 181,468 of record JAHHRW010000001.1, read on the forward strand.
CAAAGTTCTTCATATATACCTTGACCTTTCCAGCATCCGCAACTGCAACCGTATAGCCAAGCTCCACATCGTGGCCGATGACCTTCTTAACAGCGCCGACAACATCAGACAACTTGCCAACGCCAGAAGGTTCAATGATGACTCGATCCGGATGGTATTCGGAAATCACCTTTTCAAGAGCCTTACCAAAATCACCAACGAGACTGCAGCAGATACAACCGGAGTTCATCTCCGTAATGTTAATGCCTGCATCCTTCAAAAAGCCACCATCAATACCAATTTCACCAAATTCGTTCTCAATCAGAACCAATTTCTGGTTCTGATATCCTTCGGAAATCATTTTTTTAATCAGAGTTGTTTTACCGGCACCCAAGAAACCGGAATAAATATCAATTTTTGTCATAATGATTTTACACCTTCCGTATTCACAAGATTCCACATAGCCATAATAGAAATTTACGAAATCATCTATTATTCCATTATGTTCAGCCCTTTCTGTCCTTTTGTATTGAACAGGATGTTCACTTCCTTTCGCAGAACAGGAGAGACTTTGATATATGTAGTAATTATACCACGTTACAAACGGAAAATCCATACATACTTCCATATTAATTCATGGTCACCTCTGCACAAAACGGAAAATGTTGCGAATGTCACATATAAAAGCGTATTTTCCATACAAATCTTGATCTGCAACATAGGAATTCGAGACGAATGACACAACATTCAGATGAATAATACTTACATTGCGTGGAAGAATCATACCTTAAGTACCTGTCAAGGTAAAGCCAAAACGGTATGCAATCCCCATTTTAGCGGATATTATGAATAATATTAAAATATTTTCAAAGATATTGTTTTCAAAAATGATATATGGTAGGATTAGACTCAGCTATCATTCACTGAGGTATAAATGGATCATTCGCTGCAAATGCGGATGCTGCCGAATCATAGAACTGTTTTACACGAAAGGATGAGTTTATGTTTGTTTTGGTCGGAATAATCGTTTCTATTTTGATCAGTGCAATTTCATTTTTTGTATTTCCTAAGAAACGCAGCTTAGGACAACACATTTATAATTTCATGGGAAATGCGTTTCTGATTCCCTTATTTTCCATCGCTGTCTGGAAATATCTATTCGGATATGAGCATTTTTTATCTGCTGACGGATACCATACAACCGAATTCATCGGATTCTTCTTTCTCGCTCTTCTTGTCGGGATGTTATTGCTTGGGATTCAGTTTTTCTGTCACAAGAATCAATCCGCACAATCTGACAATATAGAACCGAAATACCATCCGATTGGCCACAAAGCTGGCTTTATACTTTTGACATTTCTAGGCCTGCTGTGCATATTTATGACCATATGGGGGAAATCTGAATTCTCTGAATTAACTGTAGACCAGCTCCTAATCAACATTTTTCTGCCTGCATCGGGAGCAAATACGGCAGATTTTGTAAAAGCTTTCGAAGGTCCTCTGTTTCACACCATTTTCTCAACCACCATTCTCTACCTTTTAACATTTTCAATCCGCGGGAAACTTACTGCCACCCACAAAAATATTTTCACGAAAAACTTTAGCATTCTGCTTGCAGTTGCCATTTTCATCGGCGGGCTATCATATGGAATCTACCGCTACAGCCTGTTTGACCTCGCGAAAGCGTATTTTGAAGAATCAACCATAATTGATGACCATTATATTGATCCCCAGGATGTCGAATTCCAATTTCCCGAAAAGAAGAGAAATCTCATCCATATCTATCTAGAATCCATGGAAAACAGTTATATGTCCAAGGATCTGGGCGGATTTATGGATAAAAATTTGATCCCGGAGCTAACACAACTGGCAGCTGAGGGATACAGTTTCTCACACGACAGTCAGAACTTCGGCGGCCCACAGGCTGCTGTAGGAACCACCTGGTCTGTTGCATCCATGGTCAACATGTCAACAGGTCTTCCTATGAAGGCTCCCACGGAACGCAACGCATACGGCTCAAAAGGCAATTTTCTACCCGGAGCCTATTCCCTTGGCGAAATCCTCGCAGAACAAGGTTATGAACAAACCCTAATGTTCGGTGCGGATGCGGATTTTGGTGGACTGACTTATTATTTCGAGTCCCACGGTGACTTTAAGATTATGGACTATAAGTACGCAAAGGAAAGTGGTTTGATCCCCCCCGATTATGCAGTTTGGTGGGGATATGAAGATGATAAGCTTTTTGAGTTTGCAAAGGATGAAATTACACGACTCAGTCACACCGGAAAGCCCTTCAATTTTGTTATGGAGACCGCAGATACCCACCGACCGGACGGCTATTTAAGCAAATATGCGCCAACACCATACGAGAATCAATATGCAAACGTTATTGCATACAGTTCTTCTGAAGTTTACAAGTTTGTCCGATGGATACAAGAACAGCCATTCTATGAGAATACGACTGTTGTTATTACAGGCGACCATTTAAGCATGGAAACAAAATTCTTTGAATTCTATCAATTTGACAAGGACTACCATCGTTCTCATTATAATGTAATCTTAAATCCAGATCCAAGTGTTGAAACCAGCGACCGTAATATTCTGTTCAATCGTCAGTATGCAAACTTTGACTTCTTCCCGACGATTCTATCCAGTATGGGAGTCAAATTTGAAGGCAATCGCCTTGGCATCGGAACAGACTTATTTTCCGGAGCGAAAACACTCTTTGAAGAATATGGCTTTGAAGAAGCAAACAGCGAGCTGGAAAAGAAAAGTGTCTTCTATAACCAGCACATTTTGAAGTAATTCAGGATTCAAAATCATAAAAAAGCTGGAGGACATCATGTCTTCCAGCCTTTTTAGAACATTATTTCAATTTTCCTTTGTAAAGATCGTATGCAGAACCGGAAATCATCAAAACAAATCCCACCATGCGCATCGCATCTGAGACGCCCTGATTGATAATATCTTTTGCCGGAAAGCTTAAAATCAGAGCCAATCCACCCAAGAAGGTCATAGCCCGAAAGAGGTAATAAGGCTTGCTTTGAGACTTAACCGGAGCATCCGGATTGATTGATCGACGCAATAATGTAGATACGGCACTCATTCCGAGACTTCCACACACAATGGCAAGATAGACTGCGATTGCCCGAATCCAAAGTGCATCCACATAATAGCAGAAGACACCAATGAAAAATGCCATCAATGCACAGATCCCCAAATAGGAAATCCAGTAAACCGGATGCCCGTAAAGGGAACGATGCTGTGCACACGCGATGTCCAGTGTGCCAGAGATGATCTTTTCTGCATTTTCTGTGGGAATGTCATTGTTGACAATCCGTTCCGACTGCATGAGCTCCAGAATGCTTACCTCTAAGGCATCTGCCAAAGGTTCCAGTAATTTGATGTCTGGGAAACCAACGCCTCTTTCCCATCGGGAGATGGCCTTATCCGTAACATGAATTCGTTCCGCCAACTCAGACTGTTTGAGACCAAGCTCTTTACGCCTTGCCTGAATAAATGCCCCAAATCTTTCAGCATCCATTAATACCGCAACCTTTCTGTTTTTGATGGCATCATCATATCATTAGGGGTTATAAAAATCAATCGATGCATCGTTTACCTTGCTAGAAATTTGAATTTACAGATAAATACCTATAAAATCTAAATATTTCCTGCGCAATAAAAAAAGAAAGAAATCCGAATTTCCGGACTTCTTTCTTTACCTGTCTCAGAAATATGACCTGTCCTGAAAGCATCACAATGCTGAAAAAATTATATCCTGCGCAACTCCACTTTATCAATGCACTTTAACCCTAGGTTCTCGATCATCTGAAGGGCTTCCTGCTCTACGGTTAGATTTAAAAGTGCATCTGGACTATGTGCGTCACAGCCCAGAATAACGTCACAGCCTTCTTCTGCTGCAACTGTCCAAAATATGGGATTGGGATAATTTCTCCCCGATTGCAGCCCCAGAAAATTGAACTCAAGCGGCAAATGGCAGCTGATCGCCTCTCGGCAAATCTGCCGCATATAGGTCTTGTATGTATCTGAATCACCAACATAATAAAATAGATCTGGATGCGCAAAATATGTAAACAATCCTGTATTCATTGCATCCATGGACTGATGACAGTACCGTTTTAACAGCGATTCATCCGCTGTAGGATGCCCGTTATAATGCTCGCCTACTTCATTTCCGAGGTAATGCTGCCCAAGCAACAGATAGTCGATAGGTTTATCACGCAGAATCGGCAAAAGGCTCGGCAGCAGGTCCGGATAATATTCGATCTCAAGACCAAGCGGAATTTGAATTTTGTCTTGAAATTCTTCCCTTAACTCCAGCACTGTATGGATATAGTCATCTAACTGGTCGATTCTCATGCGAAATGTAGAACAATATTGACCGGGAAAAATATACGGTGAATGATCTGAGAATCCGAGAATCTCCAATCCCCTTTTTATGCCATTGCGTACATAATCCTTTTCTTTCCCCTCCGCATGATTGCAGCGCCAAGTATGCGTGTGATAATTTGCAATCATATGTGCCTCCTATATACTCTTTTTTCTATTTTATCATAATGATCGCTCTTTCGCAACATGGGACAGACAAGCCAAATGGATACCAAAAATTTTCCTGACAATTTTCAAAAAAAGCTTGCATCTTAAGCGAAATTATGATAGTATATCTAAGTTGTCAAGTGAATAGCATATCCGGGTGTGGCGAAGTTTGGTATCGCGCTTGAATGGGGTTCAAGAGGCCGCTGGTTCGAATCCAGTCACTCGGACCATGCAGAGTGTCCTTATAGGATTTGAGAAAATCTTGTAATGGACACTCTGCTTTTTTATTCTCAAAATCAACTTGCCATTTTCCAATATGCTTTGTCTGTTGCATACATTGACTGAATTTTGGGCAAAAGTTCTTCGAATCTGTGTATAGTCCCATTTGGGCATAACGATACCCCCTGATGTAGCAATCCTACATCAGGGGGTGTTTTGTCTATTGACCATTCCTGTTCAATAAACATCCGTGGGGATTTCTATTGGCCATTATTTACTGGTGACCTGCTTTTTCTGTCTGGACAGGAGCCAGGCTGTCGCCGCTGAAACGCAAGGCACTGTCCAGATAATGCCCATACTGCCTGCTACACTGCGCACCAACTCCGTGGCTACGAAGTCCGTATTCATCAGCTGTGTAAATGAAACTTGATAGGAGTAAATCAGTACCATCATGTTCAGGCTTGAACCTGCAAAGGCCAACACCAGTGTATTGGCCATGGTGCCGGTAGCGTCTCTGCCCACATGCATTCCAGAACGGAACAGCTCCATTCCGGTGATGTCCGAACGTTTCTGTTTCAACTCTGCCATAGCAGATGCCACGCTCATAGCGGTATCCATCACGGCACCCTCAGCAGCAATCAGAATGCCGCTTAGCAACAGGCCGTTGAGTTTCAGTCCGTAGTCGCCTCTTGCAAGAATCAGGCCCTCTGCCTCCTCCATCTGGTATGCAGATGCGTGAACTAGGTGTGCGGCGAAATAGCCCAGTACGGCCGCAGCAGCAATGCCACAGATGCAGCCGATTGCTGCACCGACCATCTTCGGCTGCCAGCCGCCCAGCAGGTAAAAGCAAAGCGTACTGGTTACACCAACCAGAAGGATGGTGATCGGAACTGTGGGGAAACCCTTCAGTGCCAGTGGCAATAGCAGCCAGACTATACATACAAACGTGAAAATCAGACCCACAAGTGCCCGGAATCCCTGCCAGCCTCCGATCATAATCACAGACAGTGCGAACAGTGCAATCAGGAAAAAGATTGCAGGAACCCGGTTGTAATTATACACCGATACCTGATACTTACCCACACCGTTGGTGTCAATTCGTACGCTTATGGTGTCCTGCAGTCTTGTCTCCACATTGTACATTGCACTGAAGAAATTTTCTGTCTGGACCACATCTCCGGCGTAACGGCCGGTGAGAATCTCCAACTCCAGAATCTGCTTGCCACGCAGACGGCCTTCTATCGAAGGGTCCTGCTGTGTGTCATCTGTCAGGATATCCACAACACGGGCCGTTTCATATTCCACACCGCTGTCGTCGGTAATCGTATAGCCCTCCCAGCCACTGTTGGCCCAGACAATTGCCCAAGCCAACAGGCACAGGAAAACGACCAAAACAACAATTTTCCGGGGATCTATTCGTTTTTTGAGTTCGTTTACCTTCATTGATTATGATCGATTATCCTTTGCTTTTCTTTTTGTGACCCATCACAAGGTATCCGGCAACAGCAAGGGCTGCCAGCATCAGTGATGCAAACAGAACAGTCTGATTCTGATCGCCAGTAGCAGGCGTATTACCGCTGACAGGCAACTTCGGCAGGACCTTGGTTTCGGTGTATCCACAGAGGCAGACACCTGTCATCTGACCTTCTGTATCCTTTGTTGCCTCCTTAGTGGTATGCCATGTCATGGTATGCGTATGCGTTTCAGGAACAGCAGGATCAGTGGGGGCATTAGGTTCTGTGGGAACGCTGGGGTCAGTAGGAACACTGGGTTCTGTGGGAACACTGGGCTCAGTGGGAGCGCTGGGTTCTGTGGGAACACTAGGCTCTGTGGGAACACTGGGTTCTGTAGGTGTTACCGGCTTGGATACTGCCTTAATTTCATCGCAGTCTCTGACTCTCAGTACCGGAACAGATACATCAGAAGATCCCTCCGGATGCATATACAGTAAGCCAACTGCAGAAACAGTTTCTCCAACCTTTACAGTGGATGCCAGTTCATTCTTACCCGTTGTGCCGGAGCGAATATAGCCGTCGATGAAGACCTTTGCTTCCTTGCCGGTTTCATCCTTCACAACAAACTGGGAAACGCCGACACCATCGGTTGCCACATCTACACTGACAACCTCACCCTGTACCTGAATCAGGTAGCCGCCGTTCTTTGCATAATCCATGGCCTGATCACAGGTCATCTTGGTGGGTTCGTAGATCTTGGGATCCTTGTCCAGAATCTTATAGGACATAACCTGAAGTTCTCTGTCGCCCTGATATTCGTCCACATAACCGACAATTTCAATGGGAGTGCCCAGTTTAACGCCAGCCTGTGCGAACGGGAAGATATTGATACCTGTGGTTTCGTCCTGAACGTAAATGGAGTCGAAGAATGTGTTGTCTTTGTTATCGGTACCTGCTGTGACATAGCCCTGAATGCGGAACACATCGTCCAGATTGCCATCCCGGGCTTCCCTGACGGTGCTCAGCGGCAGTTCTACACGCACAGCATCCATAATATTTTCGATGATGGTACGGTTTGCATAGGGCAGATCCCAGATGTTATCCATTTCTGCCTTCACTTCGAAGTCAGAGACAAACACACCGCCGGCTGCAAAGATGGTACCGCCGTAGGCAGTATCCTCAGATGCCAGGAATACTGCTTGGTCTCTGGGGGTAACGATGTGGTAGCCACGATCATCATCTGTTTCGATCTCGTCTGTGATGCCAATGCCGTCCTCGTCAGAGTCTACAGAATAGGTAGTGTCAAAACCTCTGACCAGCCATGTGCCATTGCCCGGATTTACGGTACAACCGGAGTACTGGCTGTACTTCTGACCTTCCACAATACCTGCAGTCCACTTAGAATCAGCGTTGAAGGTCTCAGGATACAGACGATAGAACTGTCCGCCATTGTTGACTGGATCATATACTTCGTCATCGTTGATGGTCATACTGGAACCGATGGCTGCAAGCAGTCTGTTCTGCTGAGCTGCTGTGTGGCCATCTGCACCAAAGGTTGCACCCTTGTCCTGATAGTCTGCGAGGCCTGTTACAATCACACTGCCTCCCCGCTCTACATAATCCTTCACCAGGTTCAGGAAGCTATCCTCATAGAGTTTCGCCTCATAGTCGCCGCTGCCCTTGGAGTCAGGCTTTCTTGCGGGAGCAGAGATAATCAGCAGATCACAGTTATCCAGTATCTCCTTTGTGATTTCATCTTCCACAACCTTGACCTCAATATGACTTTCAGCCGCAATCTGGGGAAGGTTATTCATGTTACCGCTGTAGTAACCGGAAACATAGTCATTGTTGTGAGTTCCATCCACAACAACATGGGTGACCATGTCCGCAGTTACAAATGTCAGGTCCAGCTTTTCCTTATAGACTTTCTGAACACCATTCAAAGATGCTGTTACGATTGCATAAATCTCAGCGGAACCAATGTTCTTATTGGTGTACGCAAAGCGATAGGATGCTGTACCCATTGCATCAACCTGAGTCAGGTCGGTCAGATCGGCTGTGTGGATAGGCTCGTCATTCATGGTGAATTCGATCTTCTCCAGAGCCAGAGGTGTTTTTTCGTTGTTATACAGGTTCAGTGTCAGATTCACGGGCTGATTCTGAACAGGCAGAACTGCGTCACTTTCAAAACTGGAGATACCCACAGCTTCAACCTCACCTGTCCAGACAGGCGCTGTTACGGCAATATCACCGTCAGCCTGAGTAACCTTAATATAGTAGTAGGAGTAGCTGTTGTTCAGATTGAAGGTAACGGTGTCCTGATTGCCGGAAACCGTCTGGGATGCAGCAGTAAGGCCGCCGTTTACGATTACCTCAACTTTGCCAATGGATGCGTCGGTCGCATCGGAAAGCTGAACGGAAATGGCAATTGGATCGCCCTGCGCAACATCCAGCTGGGAGCCCATAACCTGATCGTTGAGGGTGTAATAGATGTTCAGGTCATTATCTTCCGTTGCATAAACACGGTAGTTACGCATTGCATCGTAGATGCCCTCACGGGTCAGGGAGTCTGCCAGCACAACACTTCTTGCTGTATTGGCATCACCCCAGCGGCCCTTGTGGTTATCCTGGTTGTTGGAGGGCGCCACATGCCAGCCCTTGTCCAGCGCACGGGTGTAGTACTCGTAGCTGGGGAAATAACCGGAGGAGCCAATTGCACCTTCGCCGTTGCCAACCTCAATCAAAGTAATCAGCTGGTCAATCTCTGTATCATAATGTGCAAAGTCGCTGAAGTCACCAAAGCTGGTGCCGGGGTGGTTAAACTGGCTGATGGAGGAAGAATCCTGCTTCAGCGCTGCGTAGTAATTCTGCAGTGCAGTTGCGTAGGTCTTATATTCACTTTGCGTACGGCTCTGGAATCCATCGGTGTTAAAGGTGTTAATGTGACCCAGGCCGTTGGACCAGGTCATTTCAAAACCATACAGGCCGACGAAATCATCTGTAGTGTACTTCTCAGCAAGCTGATGACCCTCTACCCACTCCTGGCTCATGGAACCGTTGAGAATGGATGCATTGTCAGCGTTATCAAAAGAGTTGGAATGGTCCGTTACCGCCAGGAAGTCCAGATTCTCCACATCATCTGCATATGCAAATGCATCATCACAGGAGCCTGCACCATCAGAGTAGTTGGTGTGGGAGTGCAGCTGGCCGAAGTAGGTATTGTACTGTGCCGAGTCACGCTCGGTAAAGGTACGCTCAACCTCGGTACCGGTCTCAAAGCCTTCCTTTTCACCGTAGGCACGGATAACACACTTTTCAAAGCCTTTTTCCAGTTTGACGGGATCGGTGTACTGGGTATATTCGCTAAAGGTGATACCGTCCTTGCTCATTGCATAGAAAATCACAGCACCCTCAGTGTCACAGCTCAGTTTAATCTCGATGGAATTCTCGGGGATATACACGCTGCCGCCATTGGGGTTCATCTTTACAGTTTCTACAGTACCGGCACTGTAATGGTACAGCAGAACAACAGAGTCCTTTCTTCCCTCGCTGGCAGCCTTCACTTCCAGATCACAGGGCAGGCTCTCCAGCACGGGTTTCTTTTCTGGATCGTAGGTCATCCACTGGCCGCGGTTCATGCGGTAGCTAATTACAGCACCCTCTGTTGCGTTGGCCATGGTCAGCTCTGTGCCGACTGCCTGAGCCTCACTATTATCCGGGGTAACTGCCACGAAACCGGTGATCGCATCGGATACGATGGGGCTGCCGGACAATTCAACGGAATCAAAACGGGTGGTGCCGCTGATTTTGCTGTCCTTTCCATCGCATCTGTTGGTTCCAGGTACCAGACGAATATACAGTGATTCGGCATTTTCAGCACCCTTGGGTACATCGAAGGAGAAATTAATATACTCACCGGGGTTCATTGCAGTTTTTGCAATACCATCTGCAATATCTCCTTCTTTGACCCCAGAATCCACAACGCTGCTGTTGCCTTCTTCGTCCTTACCCCACTTTTCCCACTTATAGCTATATGCGCCGGTGGTGAAGTCGGCGAATGTTGTGCCGTCAGTGGAATACTGCAGCTTATACTCAGCAGCGGCAGACTTGGTTGCACGCAGACGGAAACTGAGGGTCATCTCGGCCCATCCTGCAGTGGAAAGAGCCATCTGCATATAGTCGCCTTCAGCTGCACCGATCTTTTCACCGCCCATGTAGTAAAGCGGTGCATCATCCTGGCCGCCCTTGGTATAAGGAACAGCGGAATTGCCGTTTGCAACAACGGTATAAATTGCATTTTCGTCCAGTTCATCGCCAGAGGTATAACGGTCGCCCAATACCTGAGTCTTGTTTTCGACGTTGGTCATACCGCCCCACTGGGCGATGGAGTGTACAATGCTGGTATCCACGGAGAATTGGGTATCGTCCTTAACGACTTCCTCTGCCAGTGTGTTTCTCAGCTGAATCGTAGTCTTGTATGCGCTCACAGCGGCGCTGACAGTAACGGTGTCGCCCTTCTTGATATTCCATTCGCCATTGGTCTTGCCGATGATGGCCTTGTAGAGTTGAATCATATTGGTGCCATCTGTCAGCTTGACATTGGGGTTCGTGTATGCGCCGTTGTTGTCATAGACTTCTTCGACCTTGAGGCCGGACAGTGTCACATAGGTGCACAGGTCAGCAGAGGTCAGCTTGTCAATCGTGGTTTCCTTAGCAGTCAGTTTCATGCCGGAGGACATGACAACTGTTGCAGAACCCAACTGCGGAATGCCATTGAACTCTGCGCGCTTGCCAGTGGCAATTACGGTATCGCCCAGAGAAACCCCTTCCAGGCTTTCACTGGGACGCAGGCAGATACCACCGGTGGTATCCTGCACATAGATGTTCTGTCCGTCAATCAGCGTAACAACGCCCTTGACCTTGGCCTGCTGGTTGGTTTCCAGTGCCAGAGCCTCCTTGATGGTAATTGCACCTTCAGCGTCATCCTTGCCCGTCCAAATCAGGCTCAGGGTATTGCTCTTGTCTTCACCTACAGAGGCCTGAACCAGCAGTGTATGCTCCCCTGCAGATGCATCTGCGGGCAGCGTGTATGTATTGCCCTCCAGAGTGACCCAATCCGACTGGTCAACCTTTACCTGATATACCGTTCCGGCAGTCTCAGGTTCTACAGCGAAGGTAAGAGTTGCGCCCGCTTTTAGCTCGCCGGTATAGGACAGGTTCAGGGCAGCCTTACTTACGCCGACAATATCGCCTTCTACAGAACGCAGTTGGTAACCCTTAAAGTCACCGATAACAGCAGTTACATTCACCGTGTCGCCTGTGGCAATGCCATCAAGGGCTGGGCCATTGTAAATATTGATGCTGCTGCCATCCTGACTCAGTACAGTGTTCCTGTCGACAGTTTCACCCAGCACGGCATTTTCAATCCATACACGGGTGCTTTCCAGGTTCCCGGTTTCCTGGTCTGCCAGAATCTCTGCAATCGTGACAGTCTTGACAGGCAGCTCAGCGGTGCCGACCTTGGTATAGGTGTCAACAGGGTTCAGCTGCTCCAGTCCGTTATATGTCCCCCGGGTGCCAGTAGCCTGAACCACATCACCCAGTGCTACATCCTCGGGAACTGCGCTCATGCGCACGCAGATGCCTGCAGTTTCATCCTGTACAATTACATTCTTGCCGTCCAGGAAAATTACGGTTCCCTCTACCGTAATCTTTTCGGTACCCACTTCCATAGCCTTTGCCTCAGCAATGGTAACGGCACCGCCAGAAATGGTGTAGGAGTCTTCCAGAATTTGAGAATCCACGCCGTCCATTGCGGCGACAATCTTAACAGTGTGGTTTCCTGCAGTTCCCTGCTCAGGCAGCGTCAGCTGGTTGCCAGTCAGGTTTGTCCATTCTCCCTCATCAATCTGACAGCGGTAGGAGATCTCACCAACCTGAGTCTGATCGGTCATGGAAGAAGTGTCAACCGACAATGTCAGCACGCCGCCGGGAATCCACTGGCCATCTGCCATCGGAGTCAGGTCAGCGAAGGTGACCTCTACAGGGGCCTGAACTTCTTCAGACAGTTTCCAGAAACTCAGCATCTGGTCGGCAGTATTGCCGGTGGTGTTTACATAGGCTCTCCAGTCAGGCTTGTCCGCATACACACCCAGATAGCGGTTTGTACCCAAATGTTTCAGGTAGCCTGTCTCCAGATCCACTGTCCAGACATTATCATCATTCTTGCCAACCCGAACACCATTGTTGCTATTCGTTGAATACAGCCATGTGTCCGTTGCTCCGGCAGGATGAATCACCATTCCGGTTTCTACCGGTTCAATATTCCAGGAAATATCATCCTTGTCGATACTGGTCATTGTATCGCCCGTAACGGTTACCGTCGGAGCGATGGGCGCGGTTTTTGTTCCGCCTGTGTTGGTCAATGCCCAGCTTGTACCTTCCCTTGTCATGGTAATTGCGATGACATCGGTAGACTGAATTTCTTCAGGTGTCACCTTTGTCCAGTTAACGGTGCCAGATTCCGCAAAAACAGAAACCGGTACCAGTGAGAAACAGAGTGCAGCAGATAACAGTATTGCTAACATCCGTTTGCACCCATTGAAATGTTTCATTTCATTACCCTCCTTTTATAATTTCTCGGAAACGATGTGGTTCCGCATAGGCATAAAGCATTACACTCTACACCATTGTAATTATAGCATATTATCCATCTGATGCTACATATATTTTTAAGAAATTACACATTTTTTACATAAAAATTTCACACATTCCCCGCCGCAGGCATTTAACTATTTCTGCTAATGAGCATAATTGTCCCGGTAACTGGCCTAAAAGAGAAAGAATGCCGCAGGGCATGTGCGCTGCGGCATTTTTACCGATATACCGATATATACCGATATATCGTATGATAGAATGGACGTGGATTCAATATAAACGTCTTATGTGCGTATAACGCCTGCATAATGCTTAGGTACATAAAGGTAACCCGGCATCCAGGCGTAAAGCTGGATGCCGGGGTTCAATATCAGGAAATTTTTCTGAAAACAATCCATCTTTAAATCATTGTAAGAAAATCATCTTCAGACAGAATCGGAATTCCCAATTCCAGAGCCTTACGCTCTTTGGAACCTGCGTTTTCACCGACTACAACATAGGTCGTCTTTTTAGACACAGATCCGGAGACTTTTCCGCCAAAAAGCTCAATTTTCTCAGTTGCTTCCTCTCTGGTAAACTTGGTTAGGGCACCGGTCAAAACGAATGTCATACCTGCAAAGCGCGTATCCGTAATTTGACGTTGGCTGTCAAAATTCACACCAGCATTGCGCAGTCTTTCAATCATTTCTTTCGCCTGAGGTTCCGCAAACCAATCCATGATATTCTGGGCAGTGACTTGTCCCACATCATCCACATTGGTCAGTTCCTCTAATGATGCATCCATTAACGCGTCCAGATTTCCAAAGGCCGCCGCCAAAGTTTTACCAGCTTTACTTCCAACCTGACGTATGCCCAACGCAAAGATGAGGCGGCTCAAATCTCTGGTTTTACTTTCCTCAATGGATTTCAGCAGTTTCTTTGCGGCAGTTGTTCCATTCTTCCAGAGGACTTTCACTTCGTCAAGCGTGAGATAATACAGATCTGCAGGAGTGTGAATTGCCCCCTTTTCAATCAGCGCATCCACAATCGCACTGCCCAGGCCATCAATATCCATGGCATCGCGGCTGACAAAGTGGGCGATATTCCGGCTTAGCTGGGCAGGACAAGCAGGGCCTGTGCAGCGCAAAAATGCACCGTCCGGATCTCGTTCTACATGCGCGCCACATACAGGGCAAGTTGATGGCAGGAAATACGCTGCCGCATCCTTCGGCCGTTTTGAAAGATCTACTTCCAAAATTTCCGGAATGATCTCACCTGCCTTACGGATGGAGACGGTATCTCCGATGCGGATGTCCAACTTGCTGATAAAATCCTGATTATGCAGTGTTGCGTTGGTGACAGTTGTACCAGCCAAACGTACAGGACGAACCACCGCTTTCGGAGTCAGCACTCCGGTTCTGCCCACCTGAATCACGATATCTTCTACCACAGTCTGCTTAATTTCAGGGGGATATTTATAGGCAACCGCCCATTTGGGGAATTTTGCCGTAACGCCAAGAGCCTCCCGCTGAGAAAGGCTATTCACCTTAATGACAGCACCATCAATGTCACATGATAGCGCTTCTCTGGTTTCGTCAATTTGGAAGACTCTTCTGATAACCTCTGCCGGGTCAGACAGAATCTGGTTATCAATCACTTTGAAATGACGCTCACGAAGATAATTCAGGGATTCTTCATGACTTTCAAAGGTCACACCCTCCGCAAATTGAACATTAAAGATCAGAATATCCAATTTTCTCTGCGCAGCAAGCTTTGGATCTAACTGACGCAAAGAGCCAGCGGCAGCATTTCTGGGGTTGGCGAAAAGTGCCTGCCCAAGGGACTCACGCTCTTCATTCAGAGCATGGAATACCCGCTTGGGCATAAAAACCTCACCCCGAACAATTAGCCTGGAAGGGGCGTTGGGAATCGCCATCGGGATTGAATGAATCGTCTTTAAATTGGAAGTAACATCCTCACCTACAAGCCCATCTCCACGGGTTGCACCTCGTACAAAAATACCGTTTTCATATTCCAATGCCACAGAGAGTCCATCAATTTTTGGTTCTACGGAAAATGCAGCAGAAGGATACGATAGTTTTACCCGGTTAAGAAAATCTTCCAACTCTTCCTCGGAAAAAACATCCTGTAAGCTCATCAGGGGCACCTGATGTGTGACTTTTTCAAACTGGCTCAACGCCTGCCCTCCCACTCGCTGGGTGGGGGATTCCGGAAGAGCCAGTTCCGGATACGCTGTTTCCAATTCTTCTAACTCACGCAAAAGATGGTCATATTCAAAATCCAACATTTGCGGGTTATCTAAGACATAATATTGATAATTGGCAGCGTTAAGCTGCTCCGTCAGGAGCCTTATTTTTTCTTTGGGTTCCATAATAGCCTCCGGTTTGTAAAAAAGTATCTGGGACATCCCCTACAATAATGGTTTCGGCCACCACGACCTGGCTGGATACGCTAAATGAATCTGTTCGGCCCAGGACCAGAATGGTTACATCCACCATCACATCCATGGTAAGCTGCTGCAGGGTCTGGTTAATTCCAGCTTGCGAGAAATAGCTATGGAAGGTTGCATCAGAATTTCGAATGGAAAGGATCTTTACTGGGATTTCCGGCCCGCGTCCGGATAGAAACTCCGGAAAAACCAAACTTCCCAACGGCACACCCAAATGGTCGGTATCCTCAGCCATAATCTGGTCGTTGATAATATTCAGTATATCCGTCTTCAGTCGGTTTACTTCTGCCATATTGGTTTTCAGTGCAGTGATTTTTCCATTCAAGTCCTTTTCAAAAAAGACGATTCGATCATACTGGATATTCCCTTCTGCAATCTGCTCTAAAATTGCATCGTTGATTAGATCCGACGTAATGTTACGAACCTGTGTCTGCGCCAGATTCTGAACCACTGGCCACAATCTGCTGCGCAAGAATCCAAAGAATCCGATAAAGAGCAGAAGAAACAGAAAAAAGAGCCACTTCCCTCGTTTCATACGGCGCCTCATAGCATCCCCTCCGGAATAAGCTATGAGAAAAACAGCCGAATCATTACAATTTTTTCATATGAGCAGACGCCGTTTTGGACATCAGCTTTTTGGTCCCAATCTGGTCAAACGCAATTTCCAGCAATGCATCTCCGCCCATTTTCATCACAGACAAAACCATGCCCTTGCCAAATGCGGCGTGCTGTACCATGTCGCCCTTATTCAATTCCAGCATGGCAGACTTTGTGGGGGCAGATGTGAATACACTCGTTTCACTGCGCTTGATCTGTTCTTTGACCATGTTATAGGCGCTAGATGTACGACTGCCATAGCCAGTTCCCTGTCCTGCTCCGGATTTACTGCGCTCCTGATTCTGATAAGGACGCTGACCGCCCTTCTTCTCCAGGCACTCTTCCGGAATTTCTTTCAGAAAACGGGAAACCATTGCAGAGTTGGTTCGGCCATAGAGCATTCTCTGGCGTGCATGGGTGATATCCAGTGTTTTTTTCGCCCGGGTGATGCCTACATAGCACAATCTGCGCTCTTCTTCCATTTCCTCTGGGTCGCCGATGGCGCGCATTCCGGGGAACAAGCCATCTTCAAAGCCAACCAAAAATACATGGTCAAACTCAAGTCCCTTAGCGGAATGAATGGTCATCATTACAGCAGCGTCAGCGTTTTCGTCATACTGTTCGATATCGGTATACAGAGCGATTTCTTCCAAGAATCCGGCAAGAGAAGGAGTCTCCGCATTTTCTGCGTAGTTATTGATACTTGACTTCAATTCTCGGATATTTTCAAGGCGGGTTTTGTTCTCCTCTGTCGGCTTACTCTGAAGCATATCTGCATACCCTGTACGGATCATGACTTCTTCGTAAAAATCTGCCAGGCTAATGCCGGAATGAAGCAGCTCTGCCAGAGATTCAATCAAATCTGAAAAAGCCTTTAGCTTTGGCTCCGCCTTTTCCAGTGGTGCATAGTCACTGGGATGGCTGACCACGTGATATAGATTCTGGTCTTCTGCTCTTGCAAGCCGCTGAGCCGTTTCAATGGTCTTTGCGCCCAATCCTCTGGGTGGATTATTCACAATGCGAAGCAATCGCAAATCATCGGAGCGGTTATTGATGAGGCAAAGATACGCAAGCATATCCTTAACTTCTGCTCGGTCAAAGAATCGGGTACCGCCTATGATTCGATACGGAATGCCATTACGCTTAAAGGAATATTCGATGGCGTTGGATTGCGCGTTTGTGCGATACAGAACTGCATAGTCCTTAAAATTAGAGCCACGGGACATGGCGAGGATTCTGCCCGCAACATAGTTGGCCTCTTCCCCCTCGTTGTATGCCTCGTAAGAAATCACGGGATCACCCTGACCGTTAGATGTCCATAGCTGTTTTCCCTTTCTTCCAAGATTGTGGGAGATCACAGAATTTGCCGCATTCAAAATTGACTGCGTGGAACGATAATTCTGCTCCAGTCGAATGGTGCGAGCATTTTTATACTGCTTTTCAAAGTTCAGGATATTTTCGATGGTAGCACCACGGAACCGATAGATGGACTGATCATCATCACCGACCACGCAGATATTCCCATGTCCGCCGGCCAGCAGGCTAGTCAGCAGGTACTGCATATTATTGGTGTCCTGATACTCATCCACAAGAACATAACGGAATTTACGCTGATAATACGTTCTCAAGTCCTCATTTTCCTGCAAAAGACGAACCGTCAGATTGATAATATCGTCAAAATCCACCGCATTATTCTCTTTCAGACGAGTCTGATAACGTTTATACGCCTTTGCTACATGACTCATACGAATGTCATTGTTCTGTGTTGCCCGCTGAGCACATTCGTCCGGCGTGATCATCTGATCTTTTTCCCGACCGATGAGATTCAGCACCAATTTTGCAGGAAATGTCTTATCATCCAGACCCATATCCTTGATGATTTCCTTCATCACCCGTTCGGAATCAGCGGCGTCGTAAATGGTAAACCTTCTGTCATAGCCAAGACGCTCGATATCTCGGCGAAGAATCCGGCAGCAGGCACTGTGGAATGTCATCGCCCAAATATCCATTGCCCGATCGCCCAGGACCTTAGACAGACGCTCTTTTAGCTCATTGGCTGCCTTGTTCGTAAACGTAATCGCAATAATGCTCCAGGGTGCAGCTGGATTCTCTTGGGAAAGCCAGTCTGCCCGGTCCAGATCCTGAGGATCAGGCTGCTGGGGAAGATTCTCTAAAAACGCCACATCAGATTCTGTTATAAACTCCGGAACCACATTGCTGTCACTGGCACTGCCGAAACGAATCAGGTTGGCAATTCGGTTGATTAGCACGGTGGTCTTACCGCTGCCTGCGCCGGCAAGAAGCAGCAGAGGCCCCTC
This sequence comes from Oscillospiraceae bacterium, assembly GCA_020025575.1. Classification (GTDB taxonomy): domain Bacteria; phylum Bacillota; class Clostridia; order Oscillospirales; family Oscillospiraceae; genus Faecousia. The sequence continues at coordinate 199,701 of JAHHRW010000001.1, forward strand.
TGTAGTCATAACAGCCTGCTGCTGCATGGGATTCAACCCAGAAAAAGCTGCGGCAATATACTTCTTTCTAGCGGACAGAAATCTTTGTTCTAGCTGTTGGTTCATGGTGTCACCTATCTATTTCTTTCAATAATAATCTCTGGTTATTTTACCGCAAAATAACCGAAAGGTAAAGCACTTTATTGGATTCGTTCTCGTAAATGCGCAATTGCCTTTTTCTCAATCCGAGAAACCTGAACCTGACTGACGCTCAGAACCTTCGACACACGATCTTGCGTTAAACCATGGAAATAACGCAGACTGATGACCATTTTCTCCCGTTCCGGCAATTCATCTATGGCCTGTCGTAACGCAATTTTCTCCACCATGCGCTCTTCGGATTCCGTATCGGTAAGCACATTTTCAAGGGTGAACCCCTCGTCACCGGTTTCCCGTTGTATGGATTCTACCTCTTTTGTTGCCGTTTCCGCAAGTGCAATTTCCTCTGGGGTGAGTCCGGTATGATCTGCAATTTCACTGATGGTTGGCTCCCGCCCAAACACATTGGAGAGTTTACTTCTTGTGGCTTTGATGGTAGTTGAATGCTCCTTGATGGTCCGGGAAACCTTGATAGCGCCGTCGTCACGCAGAAATCTTCGGATTTCTCCTGCAATTTTTGGTACTGCGTAAGTCGAAAACTGGGTGCCATACTCTAAATCAAACCCATCTACCGCTTTTAGAAACCCCAAACAGCCCAGCTGGTATAAATCCTCCGACTCCGTCCCCCTGCCTAAAAATCGTTTTGCAACCGACCATATTAGTCCGCTGTTTTCCTGCACCAAAGTCTCTCCTGCCTCCTTATCTCCAGTTTGAGACAGGCGGATCAATTCCTCCGTATGCGTCATGCGCGACGCTGAATCCGACGCCGCATATGTACGGTGGTCCCTCTTTCGGGACTGGATGTGATCTCTAAAGATGTCATAAAGCTTTCCATAATGGTAAAGCCCATACCACTGCGATCAGCGCCTCCGGTGGTAAACATAGGCCGCCTTGCCTGATCGATATCTGGAATACCTACGCCCTTGTCTTTGACGACGATATCGAGAATATTATCCTTTAGAATCCGGCAGCGCAGTGTAATCATGCCGTACGAATTGGGATAGGCATGGACAATGCAATTGGTTACCGCCTCGGAAACTGCGGTACGAATATCTCCCATTTCCTCCAGAGTCGGATCAAGCTGGGCGGCAAAGCAGGCCACTGCACTGCGGGCAAATGCCTCGTTAGAGGATTTGCTGGGAAATTCTAAAATCATAAAGTTTTCAAATTTCATCTATACAGCCTCCTTGATGTGTACCAGCTTATCAATGCCAGAGGTGCGAAATACGCGCATGGGCTGCTCCCCTATTCCGGTCATAGACAGGGTTCCTTCAATTTGGGCCATTCGCCGCATACAATTGATTACAACCGCAATTCCGGATGAATCTACAAACGTTACATCAGTAAAATCTAAGATACACTCCTCAGGTGTATAGGCCTCGATTTTCGCTGCAATTTTATCAATATAGGCCCGAGCCCTGTGATGATCTATCTCGCCAGAAAGTGCGATGGTGAGTTTTCCATCTTGTAAGAAACTGGTGAAGTTCATGGTTTTATCCTCCCTTGGTATTTTGTATTTTTAGTATATTCCCTGTGTAATGAATATTCCGTCGTAAGGTGGAAAGCAAAAAAATAAGCGTGCGTTGCAACCTTGCGGTTTACAACGCACGCTTTGGATTTGTTGAATTACAGTTTCTTTAGCGCAGCCTCGCTCTGCTCCAGCTGTTCGATGAGTGCAGAAGCCTTTGCGGCCTTTTCTTTTTCACCAGCAACAACAGCCTCAGGGGCACGAGAAACAAACTTCTCGTTATTCAGCTTACCTTCTATCTGTGCCAGATTCTTACGGGCCTTCTCCAATTCCTTGGCAATTCGTTCCAGCTCCTTGGACACATCCACCAGCTGACCCATCGGGATATACAGCTTTGCATCAGCAGTGGTGCAGGTCACCATGCCATCCAGATTCTCCGGTTCTGCATTCAGAATGGTTACCTGATCTGCATATGCCAGTCTCTGCAAATAGCCTTCACCTTCAGCAAAAACCTGGGGTTTGGTTGTCAGGACAAACAGTGCAGCCTTCTTGCTGGGCGGAACATTCATTTCAGCACGGCGATTACGGATAGAACGGATGGCTTCCATTACAGACTCCATCAGTGCCTCTTCTGTCTTGAAGTTCAGTGCCTCAGAATACTCCGGCCACTTTGCAACGATCAGAGCCTCTCCCTCGTGAGGCAGACTCTGCCAGATTTCCTCCGTGATGAAGGGCATAAACGGATGCAGCAGACGCAGGGTCTGATCCAGAACATAAACAAGAACCTGAATTGCAGTCTGCTTGCGCTCTGCGTCCTCGGAGTACAGTCTGGCCTTTGTCAGCTCGATATACCAGTCACAGTAGGTATCCCAGATGAAGTCATAGACCTTCTGAACAGCAACACCCAGCTCATACTTCTCCAGATTTTCGGTAACTTCTGCAATCAGGGTGTTCAATTTCGACAGCACCCACTTGTCAGCGGTTTCGAGCTTTGATTCTTCCGGCAGCTCGTTGACAGCATCCTCACTCAGGTTCATCAGAACATAACGGCTGGCGTTCCAGAGTTTATTTGCAAAGTTACGCATTGCTTCGCAGCGCTCAACATAGAAACGCATATCGTTTCCGGGGGAGTTGCCGGTAACCATGTTCATTCTCAGAGCATCACAGCCGTACTTGTCGATCATTTCCAGAGGATCAATGCCGTTGCCCAGAGATTTGGACATCTTTCTGCCCTTATCGTCACGAACCAGGCCATGAATCAGCACGGTGTGGAAAGGCGTCTTACCGGTGTGCTCACAGCCGGAGAAAATCATTCTTGCGACCCAGAAGAAGATGATGTCATAACCGGTAACCAGAACATCGGTGGGATAGAAATAATCAAGGTCGGCATTCTCCTCAGGCCAGCCCAGTGTCTCAAACGGCCACAGTGCGGAGCTGAACCAGGTATCCAGAACATCCGGGTCACGCTCGATATTGGTGGAGCCGCACTTCTCACACTTGCATGCATCCTCACGGGAAACCGTGATGTGACCGCAGTCTGCACAAGTCCATGCAGGAATCTGATGTCCCCACCACAGCTGACGGGAAATACACCAGTCACGGACATTCTCCATCCAGTTCAGATAGGTTTTGCTGAAACGCTCGGGAACAAACTTGATTTCGTTCTCCTTAACCACACGAATGGCTTCCTCCGCCAGAGGCTTCATTTTAACGAACCACTGTGCAGAGATGATCGGCTCTACATCGTTGTGGCAGCGGTAACAGGTGCCGACATTGTGAGAATAGTCCTCAACCTTAACCAGATAACCTTCTGCGTCCAGATCTGCAACAATCGCCTTACGGGCTTCGTAGCGATCCATTCCCTCATACTTTCCGCCAAACGCATTGACCTTACCGTTGTCATCTAGAACTCGAATCACTTCCAGATTATGACGCAGACCAACTTCAAAGTCATTGGGGTCATGGGCGGGAGTCATCTTAACGCAGCCGGTACCAAATTCCATTTCGGCATAATCATCGGCAACCACAGGAATTTCCTTATTTAACAGGGGCAGAATCACATTCTTGCCAACAATATCCTTGTAACGCTCATCATTGGGGTTGACGCAAACACCAGAGTCACCCAGCATGGTCTCAGGACGAGTGGTTGCTACGATCACTTCGCCAGAGCCATCTGCCAGAGGATAGCGGATGTGCCACAGATGACCGGGCTTATCCACATACTCAACCTCAGCATCGGACAGAGCGGTCACACAGTTGGGACACCAGTTGATGATACGGCTTCCCTTATAGATCAGGCCCTTTTCATACAGAGAAACAAAAACCTCACGAACAGCCTTGGAGCAGCCATCGTCCATGGTGAATCTGGCACGATCCCAGTCACAGCTGGCGCCCAGTTTCTTCTGCTGTTCGACAATGCGGTTGCCATAGCGGTGTTTCCAATCCCACACACGCTCCAGGAACTTTTCACGGCCCAGATCATATCGGGTCAGCCCTTCTTTGCGCAGCTCTTCTTCCACCTTGATCTGGGTAGCAATGCCTGCGTGGTCAACACCAGGAATCCACAGCGCGTTATACCCCTGCATACGCTTAAAGCGAATCAGCGTATCCTGGAGTGTTGCATCCATGGCGTGACCCATGTGCAGCTGTCCCGTGACATTAGGGGGCGGCATGACGATCGTAAAAGGTTTCTTGCTTTCGTCCTTTTCTGCGTGGAAGTACTTGTTGTCTTCCCACATTTTGTAAACGGAAGACTCGACCTCATGGGGTTCATAAATCTTTGGCAGTTCTCTTGCCATACAAATATCTCTCCTTACTAGGTTATTTGATAAATAAAAACGCCCTAAGCATTTCTGCTCAGGGCGAAAAACACATTTCCGCGGTACCACCTGAATTTCCGGAAAATTCCGGACACTCCATTGTGCTATAACGGGCATACCCGGTCTCCCCTACTGGTGGTTCAAGGAAACTGCTCTGGGGCGACCATCCGCACACAATCTTTGCGTATTTGCACCAAACATACGCTCTCTGAAAAGATTTTGGGGCGGAACCTCCCCTTCTTTGCATTTTACAATAAAAAGATACCATATTGGAAGAATCTTGTCAAGGCATCAAAGCCGTTGACACCGGATTGTTTTTTCGATAAAATGACGGTGATATCTAGAAAAAGGAGAAATTACATGACTTTAGTAGCATGTGTTGATAACGGTCTAGGCCTACAGTTCAACAGTCGGCGGCAGAGTCAAGACCGTGTCCTGCGAAAAAAACTTCTGGATATGGTTGATTCTAGGCTGCTTATGAATCCGTATTCTGCTAAAATGTTCGGTTTCCATGAAAAGATAATGGTTTCAGACAGATTTCTTTCCGATGCCGGTCCAGATGATTGGGTGTTTATAGAAGACGAATCATATATTTCTTATGCAGAAAAAATAGAAAAAATCGTGCTGTTTCGCTGGAATCGTGACTATCCGAGAGATTTGTATTTTACATTTCCTGGGCAATGGCATTTGGTCAGCCAGGAAGATTTCTCGGGAAACAGCCATGAGAATATCACAATGGAGATGTATCAAAGATGACAAAAAGAAGAAAATCGAATACGAGGTTAAAAGGCTGGCAAAAATTCGCTGCATTCGTGCTGCTTTTGGTAATAGCCCTGGTTAAGACTCTCATTGGTGACCCAACCGTTCCACATGCCCCCTCTGTTAGCCTGCAGGACATTCCCGCCTACTCCGGCCAACCTTATGTGGTGATTTCGGATAATATTCCAGATTTTACAGAGGAAGAAAAACAGCTATGTGGGTTTGAAGACTATGCTCCATTAGATCCTCTGGGCCGATGTGGCGTTGCCTTTGCCTGCATCAACGAATCCACCATGCCTGATGAAGAACGTGGCAACATCAGCAGCATTAAGCCTTCTGGATGGCACAGTGTGAAATACGAGGGGATATCGGGCGGCAGCCTGTATAACCGATGCCACCTGATTGGATGGCAGCTTGCCGGAGAAAATGCCAACAAGCTGAACCTGATTACAGGCACCCGGTACATGAATGTCGATGGCATGCTGCCCTTCGAGAATATGGTTGCAGACTATGTGAAAGAAACCGGAAACCATGTACTGTATCGTGTTACCCCCATATATGATGGCGATAACTTGGTAGCCAATGGTGTACAGATGGAAGCATATTCCGTAGAGGATGAGGGCGAGGGAATCATGTTTCATGTATTCTGCTATAATGTACAGCCTGGCATTGAAATCGACTACGCCACCGGAGAGAGCCGGAAAAATAATACATAAAAAGGAACCCCCCGGTAAAACCGGGGGTTCTTCATATGCGGGCGTAGCCCTATGCTCTGCGCGTAACACGTAAACGCGTAAGTACGATCCGCCAACTGCTAAAGATTGTTACCTGCGGCCTGTAAACGGGCCTGCGGACGGAATCACTAACTGTTCGCCCATCTCGTCTTCTTTCAGCTGGTTTTGGATATACTCCGCAATTCGTTTCTCGTTCTTGCCCACGGTGTCGACGTAGTAACCTCGACACCAAAATTCCCGATTGCGATATTTATACCTTAATTCCCCGAATTGCTCATACATCATTGCTGCACTTTTCCCCTTTAAGTAACCCATGAACCCGGAAACGGAATACTTTGGAGGTATTTCTACGAAGAGGTGGATATGATCCGGGCACGCTTCTGCCTCGATAATCTTCACGCCTTTCCATTCGCATAACTGCCGGAGAATCTTACCAATTGCCAGTCTTTTCTGCCTATAGAAGACTCTTCGGCGGTATTTCGCTGCAAATACGATGTGGTATTTGCAATTCCATTTGCTGTGTGATAAACTGTTGATGTCATTCATCCCCATGGTGAGTGCCTCCCTGTTATGTTTTATCGTGCAGTTGGCGGACCGCATGATTATCGTAACAGGGATTATTACTCAACGCCATAGGCTTTATTGAACCACTGGCCTAGCCAGTGGTTTTCTTTATACAATAAAATCCCACCCATCTCGGGTGGGATTTTATTATTTACTGAATATCCGGTTTTATCCGCTACCATAGCGTATGGGTTTGTACACCGATGGCGAAGAAGAGAACATATGTTATATTTCAATCATCTTTCCGCCGGTAAAATTATAAATCCGATGGGATATGGAGATAACAGTTCTGTCAGTTGAGGCATTACAAAGGGCTTTTAGAACAGTTTGTTCTGTTTCCGCATCCAGATTAGCAGTGATCTCGTCCAACAGCAAAATCTGTGGTTCGGCAGCAACTGCTCTGGCTATGGAAAGGAGCTGCCACTGTCCCTGAGATAACAGCGCAGGCGTACATTCGGTCTCATATCCACGTTCGAGATTACAGATAGTCTCATGGATACCTGCCAATTTTGCTGCTGCGCATACCATTTCATCTGTGATAGAACGGTCAAACAGCGTAATCTGGTCCTTAACCGTTCCGGGAACCATTTGAAAAGACTGGTTTACATAGCCAAAGATTTTGCGTTTTTCAGAATCTGCAATGGCAGAGGCATTGACCCCGTTGATGAGCACTTCACCCTTCTGAGGCCGGTATAACCCCAAAAGCAATTTGAAAATGGTTGTTTTTCCCGCTCCAGTGCGCCCTGAGAGCGTAATCTGTTCTCCCGAATCCACAGAAAAACTGACATTCTGCAAAACGACGTTTTCATCATAGCCAAATGTGACATTTCGCAGCTCCACACAGTGAGAAGAAGAAACGTTTGGCATGTCTTCTGTCGCCCAACGCTCAGGCTGATCAAGAAAACCATTGATTCGGCTTACACCTGCAACAGCGGACTGTATGGTTTGAATTTCCATTCCGAGGCTTTCTATGGGAGAAAAAACCTGGGCAATGTAATTGATAATTGCAACACAGGTGCCGGCAGACATCCCGAAGAATGCTAAAATCTTCGGATCGCTGGAGGCTGAAAAAAGCATTACAATGGCTACAATGATGGCATTCAAAATCAGAATCACTGGGGAATAAATGGAGTCGAAGAAGTTGGTCCTTTCAATTGCCTGATAACATTGGCCAATATAATTGTCATAGTGTCTCTCCATGTATGGCTCTTTTCCAAGCGTATGGATGGTGCGGATGCATCGAATAGACTCGGGAATATGATTTGACGCCCGACTAACGGCTGCACGGTTTGCAAGCTGCGCGGCCAGAATCTTTTTCTGCACCGACCTTGTAAAAAGGAAAATGACGGGCAGCAACGCAAGCAGCAACAACGCAAGGCCTCTTGTCTTCGTCCATACAATAACCAAGATACTGATCATTTTACATACATCTGCAAACATGCTGATGATGCCTGAGGTAAACAGTGTTTCTACCGTATTGACATCGCCCACAAAACGGGCAACTACTGCACCGGGCTCCTGCTGATTCAGACTGTCTGCGCTGAGGCGAGTGAGTTTTTCTGAAAGGCTACTGCGCAGTGCATGTGTAATCTTCTGCCCGAAAACGATCAAAAGGGATTCTCGAGATGATTCCAAAATGCCGGAGAGCGAAATCCAGACGAAATAGGACACGATGATAGAAAACGACAAAGATGTACCGGCCGTCATTTTATCGATAACCGTTCCAAGTACCAGCGGCGGAATCAGAGAGGCTACCACAGATCCCAATACAGCCAGAACAACCCCAATACAGAGCCAATGGAACCGGATTGCAGTATGAATGATAATCTGCAGCACGTGATTTTTATGTTTCATCGGAGCGACCTCCTTCCTGCGCACGATAAAGTTCTGCGTATTGAGGAACCTGATTCATCAGCATGTCATGTGTACCAGTAACGACTCTTCCCGGCTCCATCCAGATGATCTGCTGTAATTGCGAGAAAAGATACAAGCGGTGGGAAATCAGCAGTACGATACTATCTTTCGCAAGTTCTTTCAAATTTGAAAAAACACGCTCCTCTGTATCCCTGTCCAGTGCTGAAAAGGGGTCATCCAAAATAAGAATCGGTTTCCTGTGACATAATGTTCTGGCCAACGCAAGACGTTGAGCCTGACCACCAGACAGTTTCACACCGCCGTTTCCGACGATGGTATCAATGCCGCTGCTCATTTGGTGCACTTCCTGATCCAAACAGACCGTGCGAAGATAGGATGCTGCGTCGTCACTGTCCCCCATCAAAATATTATTTTTGATGCTGTCGTTGAGCAGCTCTGGGTCGTGTCCCAGATAACCTATAATACCGTGGCGGACTGAATCTGGTAAATTGCGCAGTTCTCTATCGCCAAATTTGATGGATCCGAAATAAGGATATTCTAGCAGAAAAGCTTTCCCCAATGTGGATTTTCCGCAGGCAACAGGCCCGGTAATGCCGATGATCTGTCCCGGAACGGCATCAAAAGACAGATTTTCAAAGACCGGCTCCGCAGCAGGATAAGAAAAGCTCAAATTCCGCACGGTAAGTGTTTCGGCTGCAACTGCCGGGGTTGGCTCAGTGTATTCTGATGAAATCATAAATGGTTTGATGCGTTTCCAGGATACCTGCGCCTTGTGGACTGAATTGAAAAGTTTGGCTGCCTTAGAGGATTTCACCGACAATTTCGTATAGCAGGATAAAAAGGTGGTGAATACAGCAATATCCCAACTGTTCCAACCTTGCCCCAGAACATTCCTGGAACCATAATATAGAATAAACAATACACTGACCATACCAATAACATGGTACAAAGGCGGCAGTGCTGCAATCCAGATATTCGCCGTCACCGCCGACTTTTCATAAGCAGCAAGACGCTGCTCATACGCTTCATTCCGCTGCAATTCACAGCCGAAGATTCGATAAGTGATGGCATTGGATGCTCTGTCCAATGTATCAGCACTCAATTTTCCTGCCTGATTCTTGTATTCGGCACCGGTACGTTGCACCAGTTTCTTCATTTTTTCGGCAAGGAAATAAGAAATGGGCGGAAACAGCAAAACAAGGAGTGTAAGGCGCCAATCATAATAAAGCAGCATCCCACAATAGCAGACAAGTGCAACTCCGGTATCAAATACCTCTGTTGTAAATTTCCGCATTCCCTCTGCGCAGTCATCTACGTCAGAGATTGCTTTTGTCATGACGTTGCCGATCCCTTCCTGCTCCAATTCTGCCTTCGTTTTCCCCAGCAGGTTATGATACAGGACTTTCTTCATTGAGCGGTTTACATTGTTTGCAAATCGCCGCACATAGAACCGCTTGATGTATCGGGTGCCCTGAACAATGCAGATAATTGCGACATACCACGACACCAATTGCAGCATTGCCTGAAAAGTGGATTGTCCGGATAGGATATCTACAAGACACCCTGCCAGTTTTCCCTCAAACCAGGGACTGGCCAGCAAGCCAAGATTGTAGATCAGGCCGGAAATTGTGACTGCCAGCAAAACACCCCACTCTGCGCGGAAATAGCTGATAATAGAATCAGCACGAAAAGAACTTCTATTTCTTAACGATATGCGTTTCGGTTTTTTTATCATATGATTCACCATACTCCCTTTGCTTGATCCATCTAAGTCCTTTACCGTATTCCTCTGCATTTTCAAATTTTCCAGATTAAAACCATATTACTCTTTCATTTTAAATATGGACTGAGCCATTCAGTTGATTTCCTTTTCAGAAATTGCAGGCAGCAGTTTCCTCTATCTCATTTTTAGAAAAAGTGGCGTCCTTTTTGAAAAATCAGCATCAAAAAGGGCGCCAACAGCATTCATCCTCTAAGTCTCCGGAATACGGGGGTTTGACTCCCTCTAGTTGGTGGGGGGGCCATTTGCCCCCTTGAATCAGAGCATATTTATTGCATAAAAAAACGAAACACCCTGATTCTCTAAGGCTTATAGCCTTGGCATCAAAAGTGTTTCGGTTTTATGGCGGAGCAGGAGGGATTTGAACCCTCGGTACCCTTTTGGGGTACACACGATTTCCAGTCGTGCCCGTTATGACCACTTCGATACTGCTCCGTATTTCAACCGGCCTCGTTTTCCGTCAGCCGACTCCAATATATTACATCATATATCTTGTTTTGTCAAGCACTATTTTTACTTTTTTCTAATTATTTTTTAATTGCCGATTCTATGCATTTAGATTGCTATTTTCAGGTCTATGCTTTATAATGTTACGAGATGGAGGTGTTAGGATGGATTTAAAGCAACCTGTTCATTATAAGATGCAAATGGACAGTCATTGGATACAAATGTCCGTTGTTTTTATGGGACTTTGTGTTTTCTTAAAGGCTGTATATTATCTAGGATTAACCAATTTTCAGGATTTGAGTGCATTCCAGCTGATAACAAAATTGATAATGCCCATTGCAATAGCAGCGGTTTACTTGATACTGATAAAAGGATTAAGCTTAAACTCACCGATTCTTCTGGGGGTTTTGTCCGGACTATATGCTGTAGATTACCTGCTCGCTATGGAACAAAATGAAACTGTATCGGCAGTTTTATTGGCGGCTAATGCAGCTGTATTTCTCGCAACGGTCTACGGCTTTTTGCCGGATCGGAAGGCGCTGATCATCGTTAGTATCATTTCTATGATTTATCGCGTTGCAGCAGTAGATCTGCTGGGATATATCTTTCCCCTATCTGACTGGCATATTGTTCCCTACATACCGTCACTTGCGAATATGTTCGCTGTTCTGGCAATTGGATTTCTTTCCCCAGCTCTTCAGCTGACACAACGCAGGAAACAACCAACCGAGGAATACGTTTAATACTCTTCTAAACAGTTACCCCGCTGAATCGAGCATCAGATCCGCTATGGCAAAGTCAACTTTATAAAGATTAAAACAGGGCGATATCCAAAGAACATCTGGATATCGCCCTGTAACAATTAGATTGATAAAGTTAACCCCGAAAGGAACTACTTCTTGGAATCCTCAACAATTTTAATGATGAGGTCTGCACAGTTCTCAACACCCAAAACACTGGAATCAAAGCTCGCATGGTAATTCTCTGCCATGCCCCATGTGCGCCCGGTATAGTGCTGATAATTTACACGGCGACGTTTATCCTTCTCATTCAAACGGGCCTCAGGGCTCTTCTCAGACTCGCCATACAGCCGAACAATACGGTCAGCGCGAAATTCCATATTCGCATAGATATATACATTCAGGCAGTCGTCACGATCTTTCAGGATGTAATCCGCATTCCGGCCAACAATGACACAGGGACCTTTTTCAGCCAACTGCAGAATTACTCCACACTGGATATTCCATAAAAAATCAGCAGTGGACAACCCATTCATAACTCCAGGAACTCCCTGTGGAGCAAATGCATAAGACAGACGACTTAATCCAGGAGCGTGTTCACCGTTCTCTTCTACAAATTTCGGAGCGAAACCGGATTCCAAGGCAATTTGGTTCACCAAATCCTTATCATAGAAAGGAATTCCAAGTTTAGACGCGACCATCCTGCCAACAGTACGACCGCCGCTGCCAAACTCACGGCTAATGGTGATGATTCTCTTTTCCATAAAATAACCTCCTTGTATAATCCATTGGGTTAGTACAAATATTATAGCACTATGCACAAGTAATGTCAATCATCTTTGGTTATATATTGTCAATTTGGTCATATATTCAGATAAAAAAACACCACAATCAAAAGATTGTGGTGTTTGGAGCTAGTGACCTGACTCGAACAGGCGACCTTCTCATTACGAGTGAGATGCACTACCGACTGTGCTACACTAGCAAGCCTACACAGTATAACAGCAAAAGGATAAAAAGTCAATCTAAAATTGCAATCAGAGGAATTTTACATGCACCGGCAGGCTGCAAACGGCGCAGCCTGCCGGTTGGAAGCAACAGAAAAAGATTACACGATCTTTTCTACCTTGATGGTATTGGTGTTGCCGGAACGACCCATGATGGGGCCGCCAGTCAAAACAACCTTATCGCCGGGCTGCAGATCAAACGTACGCTTGGTGTCAGCCAGTGCATGGTAGAACATAACATCCATGGAAGAATACTGCTCAACCATTACAGGAGTAACACCCCAGCTCAGAGCAAGACGACGCCAAATCTTGCGATCAATGGTCAATCCAACGATATCTACAGGGCAACGGAAACGGCTGACCATCTGAGCGGTCTTACCGGACACAGAAGAAACAGCGATTGCCTTTGCATCTACATCAATTGCCATTGCACAGACTGCATGGGAAATTGCATCCATGGTATCATTGATGTGGAACTCGTAATTATAGAAACGCTTGCGGTAGCTAGTGTGGTTTTCGGTGTATTCACAAACCTTAGCCATAGCCTGAACAGCCTGAACAGGATACTTACCTGCAGCAGACTCGCCAGACAGCATAACCGCGGAAGTTCCATCGTATACAGCGTTTGCAACGTCAGAGATTTCAGCACGGGTAGGACGAGGGTTGGTAATCATGGACTCCAGCATCTCAGTAGCGGTAACAACGCGCTTACCCATGGTGCGGCACTTACGAATCAGAGCCTTCTGGATTGCAGGAACCTCGATAAAGGGAATCTCAACACCCAAATCGCCACGAGCAATCATGATACCGGAACAAGCAGAGCAGATTTCCTCTACATTGTCAACACCGGAACGGTTCTCAATCTTGGCAATGACTTCGATATCGCTGCCGCCGTTCTCATCCAGGAACTTCTGCAGATCCAGAACATCCTGCTTGGTGGAAACGAAAGATGCTGCAATGAAATCAACGCCGTTCTTGATGCCAAACAGAATATCAGCCTTATCCTGCTCAGACAGGAAGGGGCCGGTCATTACCTTATTGGGGAAACACATGCTCTTACGGTTGCTCATCTCACCGCCAACAACGCAGCGGCAGATAGCGTCATTGCCCTTCAGCTCGGTAACTTCAAAAATAATCAGGCCGTTGTTGACCATGATGGTGTCGCCAACCTTCAGGTCCTGGATCAGACGCTTGTAGGAGACGCTGACGCGAGTCTCATCACCCTCGATTTCGTCAACGGTAAAGGTGAAAGTGTCACCTTCGTGTACAGTGACCTTCTCATTCTTGAAGGTACGAATACGATATTCAGGGCCCTTGGTATCCAGCAGAAGTGCCACGGGCTGATTCATTTTTTCACGAACTTCTTTAATCAAATCAATCTTAGCCTGCTGCTCTTCATGAGTGCCGTGAGAGAAGTTGATACGAGCGACATTCATGCCTGCCTCGATCATCTGGGTCAAGGTTTCCTCGTTCGTGCTGGCCGGGCCGATTGTACAAATAATTTTTGTTTTACGCATAACGCTTCCTCCGTTATTTCTTTTTTTATCATGATTGCGTTTTCTTTTTCATTTTAATTCATCCTCAATTAAATGTCAATTCACATCTTTAAGATTGGTCAAAGAGTCAAAAAAACAGCTATGCCAACTGCAAATCGACACCATAATGACGAATCCAGAAATCGATTTGCAAAAGGTATGCAATGGTCTGGGGTGTTTTCATCAGCTGTCCATACCAAGGCCACGGCATATCCCCCGCTGCAAGCTCCGATACTTTGCTTCGCTGCAGCAATTCCCACAGTGGGGACGAGCTGTCTTTCAACAATCGATTCATTCGATCACGCATGAGATTCAGATACTGCGGATCATAGGTTTTGGGATATGGACTCTTTTTGCGCCACAGGATTTGATCCGGCAGCAGTCCCGTTGCAGCCTTTCGCAGAAGTCCCTTTTCATACCCATTATAGTCCTTCATTTCCCAAGGAACCCGATATAGATATTCTGCAATTCTCCAGTCACAGAATGGTACACGAACTTCCAGTGACGAGTACATGCTCATGCGGTCTTTGCGGTCCAGCAGGGTCTGCATAAACCAGCGAAAATTCAGATTCACCATCTGTTTCATCCGCCGTTCCAGAGCAGAAGTTTCCGGAAGGATGTCGCTTTCGTCCAGTGTTTGCTGGTATTTGCTCATGACATAGTCCTGCGCACGAATCTGTGCAGTTAGGTTCGCGCTCAGCAAGGATGCTCGTTCCTTTGTGGATTGCGCCCACGGAAAGCCTGCCTGTTCCCGGATTTCTGGGTCACGGTACCATGGATATCCCCCGAATATTTCGTCTGCACACTCCCCAGACAGTGCAACAGTGACATCCTTGCGGATTTCTTTGCAGAACAATAACAACGAAAAATCCACATCTGCCATTCCCGGCAGGTCCCGGGCCATTGTTGATTCTTCCAGTGCATCGTATAATTGCTGTGCTGTCAACTCAATTCGATGTGGTTTGCACTTCAAATAGGATTCCATGATTCCTATGAAATCCGCATCCGTATTCGGCTGGAATTTTCCGGGAACAAAGTATTTTCTGTTGTTTTCGTAATCCACAGAGAATGTACTCAGTTGTTTTCCCTGCTTAGCAAGCTCGCTTGCGCATACCGAGCTAATCAAACTGGAATCCAGCCCTCCGGATAAGAATGTACCAATGGGCACATCCGATACCATCTGCCGCTTGATTGCATCGGTCACAAGATATCGAACCTTCTCCACCGTATCATCAAAGCTATCCTGATGGGGCGCATCCGTCAATTTCCAATAACGCTCCCAGTGAAATGATCCATTTTCCCAAACGCCGCAGCATCCGGGCTCCAGTTCTTGAATTCCCTTTAAAACGCCACACCCCGGTGTACGCCCCGGGCCAATCAAGATCAGTTCCGCAGCACCCGTGGTATCCAGAATTGCAGGAAAGCCGGGATAGGAAAGAATTGTCTTAATCTCAGATGCAAATAGCAGTCCACCCTGATACAGTGAATAAAACAGAGGTTTCACGCCGATTCTGTCTCTGGCAAGAAACAATCTGCCTTTTTGTTGCTCCCAAACCGCAAAGGCAAAGATTCCGTTTAATTTATCCAAACATTCCCTGCCCCACTGAGCATAGGCATGGAGCAATACTTCTGTATCCGAGTGTCCTGAAAATCGGTGACCAAGTTTCGACAACTCTGCTCTCAGTTCCTCCGTGTTGTAAAGTTCCCCATTATACACCAGTGTGTATCTTTCCTGATTGTATTCTAAATGCATTGGCTGTTTTCCGCCAACAGGATCTATAACCGTCAATCGTGCATGAAGTAATGTGGTAGTTCGATCCGAAAATACCCCAAAATCATCGGGCCCACGGCGTGTCATGGTATTTTGGAAACGAGTGATCGTATCCAGGTTTGCTTTCAGATTTAGAATTCCCGCAATGGCACACATACTGCATCCTCCTTTTCTTTCGCAATAGTATATGCGGAATACTCCATTAAGTGTACGGGAATACTGAAAAAGGGTGATAATATGATTGACAACCAAAAACTTCTGAACCAAATTATGAAAGCAGCACAAATGGGACAAAATGGCATCCATGCGGCCATGCCAAATGCATCCCAGCCGGCACTCAGGCAGGCATTGAAATGCCAACGGAAGGAATATGTTTCGCTGGAACAGGACGCTGTCAAATTGGCACGAAAACATGGCTATCAAATGGAAAACCTTAGTCCAGTGGCAAAGGGCATGGCCGCAATGTCTTCAAAAAGCCGTCTAATGTATGGGGATAAAAACTCTAAAATCGCAGGCATGATGATTCAAGGAAATACACGAGGCATGATTGAATCCATTCAGAACATGAGAAAATGCCCCAAAGCCGATCCAGAAATAGCAAAGCTTGCGCAGAAAATGCTGGAGACAGAAATCGCAAACATCCGGCAGATGGAAGGATTCCTCTAAGCACAAAAATCCGATCACCAGCATAACATACCTGCGAACCCAGAAAGGAGGGGTATGTATTGTCAGGAATCGGATACATACAAGTGAAGGCCTACGCATCCCGTGCGCAAATCCCACTGGAGGATGTGGCAATTTCCATAGTAGATGATAATGGGAAACTTCTTGCTTTGCGTGTAACAAACCAGAGCGGGGAAACATCACCCATTGCAGTAAAAGTACCCAACGCCTCTAACTCCCAATCCCCTGATACAGGAAAGCCCGAATTCACGACGGTGAATATTTACGCCAGAGCAGAGAATTATGAGCAGGTACTTGCCCGGGGCGTACAGGTATTTGAGGATGTTGTCACATTACAGGAATTATCTTTGGTACCGTTATCAGAACTTCCAGGAAAATGGAATCAGGCAGAAATCTTTGATACGCTGCCCCAGAATCTATAAAGGGGGTAGAATCATGCCTGCAGTTATTCCTTATATCCCAAAGAATATTACAGTCCATTTAGGGTCGCCAAACTCAAATGCACCCAACGTGACAGTACCATTTGTTGACTATGTCAAAAATGTTGCATCCAGCGAGATTTATCCAACATGGGACGACGCCGCCCTTCGCGCCAACATCTATGCCATCGTTTCCTTTGCGCTAAATCGAGTCTATACAGAGTACTACCGAAGCCGTGGCTATCCTTTTGATATTACAAGCTCCACCGCCATTGACCAATATTTTGTCAATGGCAGGAGCTATTTTGAAAATGTTGCACGGATTGCAGATGATCTGTTTAACGATTATTTGCGAAGGCCCGGCTTTGTAGAGCCACTGGCTGCAAAATTTTGCAACGGTACGACCGTTACCTGTGAAGGCCTTAGCCAGTGGGGCAGTCAGGAACTGGCGCAAAAGGGGTTGAACAGCGTAGAAATCCTGCGAAAATACTATGGAAACATTGAAATTGTCAATAATGCGCCCATCAGGGGAATCCAGTCTTCTTACCCGGGTACACCCCTAAAGCAAGGCAGCACTGGCCCAGATGTGGTTGTCATTCAGGCTGAGCTGAACCGAATTTCTCAAAGCTATCCGGCAATACCGAAAATTCCAGAAGTAGATGGGATCTTTGGGCCAAAAACAGAGGCAGCTGTTCGGAAATTCCAGCAGATTTTTGGCTTAACCGTGGATGGGATCGTGGGGAGAACCACTTGGTACGAGATGGTGCGTCTTTATACTGCCATATATCGACTTTCCGAGCTGCGCAGTCAGGGCCAGCAATTTTATTCAATTTCCTGGGCGTATCCCGACTCCATTCAGCAAGGCGACCGTGGGGCATCTGTTCGGCAATTGCAATATATGCTGTCCGTTATCTCAGAATTTATTCCACAGTTCCCCCCGGTAGAGATCGATGGAATATTTGGGCCATCCACAAAGAATGCCGTGTTGGCTGCCCAGCAGTACTTCGGTCTTCCGCAAACCGGCGCAGTAAATGAAAGTACCTGGGATCTTATCTACGACCAGTTCGCAGGAATCGAGAATACCTCGCTCAGATCCAAGGAGCTATTCCCAGCAGAGGTTCCAAAGGATTATATAGATACAACGACCTTACAGCAATTCCCCGGGGATTCTCTCCGACTTGGGAACAGAGACAAAGTTCGGCAGGAGGTGGTACGATGAAACCCGATGAATCCTTTATTGGTCAGCCTATTCGCAGTCTCCAAACCATGCTGAGAACCATAGCGCAGATTTATCCCAGTCAAAAAAGTGTTATTCCGGATGGAATCTACTCAAAACAGACCGAGGAGGCCGTTTCCAGTTTTCAGCGCAGAAAGGGACTTCCCATTACAGGCATTGTAAACAACGCCACATGGGACTCGATTGTGTCAGAATACGAACGATCCAGAATAGAGACTGATCCTGCACAAGGCTTACAAATTACCATCAATCCGGGGCAGGTATTTCGACTTGGAGACGAAAACAGCCACATTCCGCTGATTCAGACAATTCTATTTGTATTGTCTCAGGCCTATGATGTTATTCCGGAACCAGATTATTCCGGGATTCTGGATCAGGCAACTCAGAAATCGATAATCGCCTTTCAAACATTTTCAGGGCTCCCACCTACAGGTGAACTGGATAAAAGGACCTGGAAAAATCTCGCCCTGCAATACACTCAGGTAACAGACCGCCTTGAAAACGGGTTTGATCTGTGAGGTTTTGCAAAAAGTGGAAATTATTTTCAAACCTCACTTGATTCATAACCCGTAGTGTACTATAATAAACAGAAACTAGTG
Source organism: Oscillospiraceae bacterium (assembly GCA_020025575.1). Classification (GTDB taxonomy): domain Bacteria; phylum Bacillota; class Clostridia; order Oscillospirales; family Oscillospiraceae; genus Faecousia. Next base: position 218,277 of record JAHHRW010000001.1, read on the forward strand.
AATTTTTGGAGGGCAGTATGCCGATCAAAGATTGGAAAAAAGAAGTCTGGACCATCCCGAATATGCTCAGTATCTTTCGGCTTGTAATGATTCCAGTATATATTTATGTTTACATGAACGCTACGCAACCGCATCATTATGCGATTGCGGCCGCTATTCTGTCGGTATCCTGTTTAACTGACATGATCGATGGCAAAATAGCCAGAAAATTTCATATGATTTCTACGCTTGGAAAAATTCTTGATCCAATCGCAGATAAGGCAACCCAATTGTCTCTGATTATATGTCTTACTTCTTCTTACCCTCAGCTTTGGGTGCTGATGGTGCTGTTTCTTGTGAAGGAAGGATTTCAGCTGATTGCCGGCATCATCAATCTCCGTCAGGGGAAAATGCTGGATGGCGCACTGATGGCCGGCAAGGTCTGTACAACGGTCCTGTTTATCTGCTTGATTGTGATGATGCTTTTCCCCAATCTTTCCACGGCTGTAACAAACGTGATGATTGGAATCTGCTGTATATTTATGTGTGTTGCATTTATAGAATACATTCGCGCATACTACGGCAAAAATAAGAAGATCTACGATTTAAAAAAGCCGGAGTGATCATACACAGTCAGGTTTCACAAAGTGTAAGCCCACATGCCAATTGGTATGTGGGCTTTTTCTATAAAGAATCAGCGACCCAAAATATGGGCCGCTGTCCACATGAATGTTTTATGAAGGAAATTTGTCACGAGTACACCGTCGGCTCATCCGCAGATATTTCCGCGACATCGGTTCCTCAATTCCCTTCTGCTTTATGTCTGTATTATATCATATTCAAAGAAAAGAATTTGAACGAACGGTAAAAGATATCTAAAAAAACATAAAAAGGTCCGCCGCACAATTTCTCATACATTATTGGACTACGGATAGGTTTCTCCTGTCACCACTGTGCAATCTCACCATCATCGCCCCATTGCTCGTCCACGGAACTGATTCTATCATCTCTATGCCTAACAAAGGCATGTTCCCCTCTTATGAGGTTATAAAATTGGCTCAATCACTGCACGAAAATATCGATCCAGTTCCTCAGGCGATTGTTTGAGCCGGCCCTTGCTCCACCACAGCACCATCTCTACAAAGCTGCCGGAAATATGATTTATCAAAAAGTCCTGTGGTATATCTGTGTTCTTTTTTCGATTTTGAGAAACAAGTTGGTTTCTCATCAGATCGTTCAGGCTGCTTTTAAAGTATTGTAGAAATATCTCATTGTTCTCACTGGATAGCAAGTCAAGAATATTATTGTTGTTTTCCTGTAAGTGCTGTAACAAATGGCAGAATACCGAATTCGGTGCACTCATGTCCGAATACAGTCCATGGGTGTGGGTGCAATCCATAGCACTGCTGATTATGTGCCCAAAAAGCTCTTCACATAAGAATCTTAACAGATCATCTTTTGTTTCAAAGTGCGCATAGAAGGTGGTCCGACCTACATTTGCAGTATCAATAATTTCCTGTACGGTAATTTTGCTGTAATTTTCTTTTGCTAAAAGTTGAATGAACGCAGATAAGATGGCTGACTGCGTTTTCCGTTGTCGTCTATCCATAGTTTCTCCTTCCGTACATATTTTAAGAATTGTTCCGTATAAAACACGCTGTCGCTTTTATCCATTGCAGTTTATCTCTCGCTAGCGTACAATTAAAGAACAATATGTTCGCTATAGAATCAATTGTACGGTAATTTGATGCATCTGTCAAGAATCGCCTTATTCGGAAAGCCAAATGAATCGTAGACAGCAATATAGCAGCTCCACTGTGACATGTTCAGAGCATGTATATGGACACGTGTTCTCTTAAGGAGCGGCCTTATTTTTGTGATTACTGTAGCAGATGGACTTCTAAGGTAGAGAGGATTAAACCAAATGAGGGTTAGAGAAAAAACGGCAATTTTTATGGCAATCTTGGCAGCAGCCTTATATGCACTCAATTCACCTATTTCAAAACTACTTCTTTCACAAATTCCCACCACAATCATGGCAGGGCTACTGTACCTGGGTGCTGGATGCGGTCTGCTAATCGTAAGAATCGTCCAAAAGAAATTCGGTGTTATCACAACCGAAAAGAGCCTTTCTAAGAAAGATGCGCCCTATACCGCTGGTATGGTTCTATTAGATATTGCCGCACCAATTTGTTTAATGATTGGCCTTACAATGACTACAGCAGCCAACGCTGCCCTATTGAATAATTTTGAAATTGTGGCAACTTCGATGATTGCAACGTTTGCTTTTAAGGAACATATTTCAAAAAGACTTTTGGCTGCAATCTCGTTGGTGACACTGGCGAGCATTGTCCTTACGGTGGAAGATTCCAGTAGCTTTCAATTTTCACTTGGCTCTGTTTTTATTTTGCTTGCTTGCGTATGCTGGGGCTTTGAAAACAACTGCACCCGCATGATCTCTCACAAAGACCCCCTCGAAATTGTGGTTATCAAAGGTTTGGGTTCTGGAATTGGCTCCCTGCTCATTGCATTCACACTGGGGGAACATCTGCCTGGTTTCAAGCTGGTTCTATGTGCGATGCTGCTGGGATTTGTGGCATATGGGTTAAGCATTTTCTTTTACATTTATGCGCAGCGAACATTGGGCGCTGCCAAGACAAGCACCTATTATGCAGTTGCACCATTTATCGGAGCTGCATTATCTCTTGTAATTTTCAGAGAACTGCCAACAGTTGGGTTTCTGGTGGCACTTCTAATCATGGGTGCCGGAACTTATCTGGCAGCTACCGACTAGGTGCTTTCAACTGTCCCTCTTTCGACAATTACATACTAAAATATGATGTCCTATTAGAAAATCGTCTTGTGTGAAACTCCTTGATTTTGAGGAAACTTAAGAACGGCGAATGTATCCTCTGGGATAATGTTTTACAGTTGCGTGATATTCCATTGGTGAGGAGTTCTTGTTGGGCACCTGGTCCACTTCATAATGAAACAAGACAGCTGCCACCCTTCCGGGTAGCAGCTGTCTTTGCAATATTCTGTAATATCTCTGGTTTACATAACGAAGTACCGTCCCGTTTGGAGTAACCTCGTCATCTTTTCTATATGTTCTAATTTACAGCAAATCCTTGGTTAAAAAATCATCAGGACGATCTTGCCGCAGCCCAAAGTACCACTGAATTGCCTCTGCAATGCGCTCACATGCCTTCCCATCGCCATAAGGATTCACTGCCTTTGCCATGCATTCATAGGCTTCAGGGTTATCCAGCAGTTCAGAGGCCATGCGTACGATATTTTGCTTATCAATGCCAGCCAGTTTCGCCGTGCCTGCCGCGATTGCCTCGGGGCGCTCTGTTTCCTTGCGCAAAACCAAAACGGGCTTGCCCATTGAAGGAGCCTCTTCCTGCAGACCGCCAGAATCTGTCATAATGAAATAAGACCTTGCCATAAGATTATGCATTTGTTCCACATCCAATGGTTTGATCAGATGAACACGGTCTAAACCTTCGAAATTACGCTTTGCACATTCCTGTACAACAGGGCTCAAATGAACCGGGTATACGACTTCAACATCTGAATACTGCAGCACAACCTCACGCACTGCCTGCATAATCTGTTCCATGGGTTCACCATAATTCTCGCGACGGTGGCATGTCAGTACGATAATGCGCTTGTTTTGAAAATCCAGTTCATTTAACAGTGGATCTTCAAAAAGGAAATCAGAACGAACCGTAGTTTTCATTGCATCAATTACGGTATTGCCGGTAATGAAAATTTCTCCCAGAATTGCCTCTTTGCGGAGATTCTCTGCGTTGGCAGCCGTTGGAGAAAAATGCAGCGACGCAATATCGCCTACAAGTGTACGATTCATTTCCTCAGGATATGGAGAATAAATATCATATGTTCTCAATCCAGCTTCGACGTGCCCCACTGGAACTTTATGATAAAAAGCTGCCAATGCCCCAGCAAAGGTCGTAGAAGTATCTCCATGAACCAAGACAAGATCCGGCTTTGCCTCTTCAAACACGTTTTCCAAACCCAGCAATGTCTTTGTGGTAATGGTAGATAATGTCTGCTGTTTCTCCATGATATTCAGGTCATAGTCTGCACTCAGCTTAAAAATATCCATAACCGAATCCAGCATCTGGCGATGCTGACCAGTCACACAGCACATACTCTCGAACTCTGAATGCCGCTCTAATTCCATCATCAATGGAGCCATTTTAATTGCTTCAGGGCGGGTACCAAAAATAGAGAGCACGCGAATCTTCTTCATTTGGTCTTGTCCTTTCTCATTGAGTCTTTCTTCTCAGAATCAGGTCTATGTTTCGGTCCGAAAATTACCATAAAAGCCAGTACTGCAACGACCATAATCGTACATATCAGAATGACAATCTTTGTACCGCCGGAGCTGGCAAGCAATACTGCCGCCAAACCAAGAATAGCCGTCAAAGTGTAGGTAATCGCCACCGTCTGTTTCTGGGAGAAACCCATGTCAATCAATCTGTGATGGAAATGTCCTCTGTCTGCAGTCATCGGATTCTGGTGATGCCACAATCTACGCAAAACAGCATAGCAGATGTCAAAGAACGGTACTCCCAGAATGATGAATGGTACCGCAAAAGAAATCACAGCATACATCTTGAACAGGCCCTGAATCGATATGGAGGCCAAAATAAAGCCGAGAAAAGTCGAGCCAGTGTCTCCCATAAAAATTTTGGCTGGATTAAAGTTATATGGAATAAATCCCAGACATGCACCCAAAAGGGCCGCAGTAGTCACCGCAATATTTTGCTCCGCAACAACCAATGCTATGATTAGCATGGATGTACAGGAAATGCCTGAAACACCAACTGCAAGACCATCCAACCCATCAATAAAATTAACTGCATTGGTAATTGTAACAATCCAGAGTACCGTTAGGGGAACTGCAAAAATGCCAAGATCAATGCAGGCACCCGGCACACTGGAAAACGGATTGGACAAATAGCGGATCGTGCAGCCGTGGATAACCACGATAGAGGCTGCAAGGATCTGAACGATGAATTTAGGCATAGGACGCAAGGTAAAGCAATCATCCAAGATTCCCAATACCAGAATCACAATTGCACCAAGTATAACGCCCTGCATCTGAACATCTATTTCAGTAAACAGGAATACCGTAACCAAGAACGCCACAGCGATGGCAAGTCCACCCATTCTAGGGATGGGGTGGTCATGCATTCTGCGATCATCCTCTGGCACATCCATTGCGCCTATTTTAACGGCCATCCGTTTCACTCCAGGCGTGGAGCAAAACGAAATCAACATAGACACTCCCAAAGCCAGTAACAACCGTATAAATGGAGGGAGTTCCAAAAGAAAAGTCATAAGGTACCTCTTATCTATTTATCTAGGCAGAAATCCTACCTTTTTATATACTTTACGCAGGGTTTTTTCTGCGACATAGCTTGCCTTTTCGGCACCACTGCGGCAAACACTCTCCAGATATGCCTTATCTGCCAGCAAGCGAGTAGCCTCTTCGCGAATGGGGCGCAACACCTCAATAACGGCTTCGCCAACCGCCGGCTTGAAGGTGCCATATCCGCATCCGGAAAATTCTTTTTCAATCTGCTCAAAGCTTCTTCCGGTCACGGAGGAGTAAATGCTCATCAGGTTGGAAACGCCCGGTTTATTTTCCGGGTCATAGCGTACGCAATTCTCTGTATCCGAGTCGGTAATCGCGCGTTTGAACTTACGCTGAATATCCTCAGGCTTTTCCATAAGGAACACGCAGCCTTCCGGCATAGACTTAGACATCTTGGAATCCGGGTTATTCAGACTCATGATTCGAGCGCCCGTTTTGGGGATATAGGGATCAGGAACCTTGAACACATTGCCATATATACCGTTGAAACGCTGTGCAATGTCACGAGTCAGTTCACAGTGCTGTTTCTGATCGTGTCCCACAGGAACCAGGTCTGCTTGATATAACAGGATATCTGCCGCCATTAATGCTGGATAGGTGAACAGGCCGCCATTGATATTCTCTGCATTCTTTGCAGACTTATCCTTAAACTGTGTCATGCGAGACAATTCTCCAAACATCGTATAACAGTTCAGGACCCAGCCCAATTCAGCATGCTGATGGACATGGCTCTGTACAAACAGTACATTCTTCTCTGGATCCAGTCCACAAGCAATGTATTGAGCCATCTGCTCTAATGTACGCCGACGCAAATCTGCAGGGTTCTGTCGAACCGTGATGGTATGCATATCCGCCAAAAAATAAAAGCAGTCGAACTCATCTGCAAGACCAATCCAGTTCTTCATTGCTCCGAGGTAGTTTCCAAGATGCAGGTCACCGCTGGGCTGAATGCCGGACAACATACGTTTTTTTGCTTCTGTTACTTCTTGCATAATAAATCCTCTTTCTTCCTGCATCTATGCAGGATTGGATATCATTAACCTGGACATTATACCACAAAGTTACGAAAAAGCAAGCTTCAGTTACAATATGAAAACACCTTTATTACAAATACTACATCATTTTCTATTGGAATAATTGATTTATTTATGTCTGTATGATATAATGCACACAAATTTATTACAAGATAGAGGTAAAGCAAATGGATACAACAGCTCTTGCTAATCTACTTTTCCCTGATGTAACAGATACACCTGAAACATTAGAAACGCAGTATCCCTGCCGAAATGTTCCTGAAGGTGCAGTAATCACCCGTATGGCTCCATCCCCTACCGGATTTGTTCATCTGGGCAATCTGGTACAGGGTTTGACTGCTGAGCGCATGGCCCATCAATCCGGCGGTGTTCTGTTTCTGCGCGTAGAAGATACTGACGCAAAGCGTGAAGTTCCCGGCGCTGTTGAAGTTTTAATCAACACCTTAAAACATTATGGTATCCACTTTGATGAGGGAGCTACCATTGACGGTGATCATGGCGCATATGGTCCATATCGTCAGCGTCAGAGAGCACACATTTACCATGTATATGCAAAAAAATTGGTTCTTGACGGTATGGCATATCCTTGTTTCTGCACAGAAGAGGAACTCAGCGCTATGCGCGAAAAGCAAGAGGCAAACAAGGAAACCACCGGCTATTATGGAAAATATGCCATGTGGCGGGATCGCTCTCTCGAGGAGATTCAGGCACAGTTGGATGCCGGTAACCCCTGGGTGCTCCGCTTTCGCTCCACCGGCAGTATTTCCAACCAGTTTAAGTTCAACGACCTGGTAAAGGGTGAGCTGACCATTACCGAAAATGACATAGACCATGTTCTTTTGAAGTCCGATGGTATCCCCACTTACCACTTTGCCCATGCCGTGGATGATCACCTGATGCGCACGACTCACGTGGTGCGAGGTGACGAATGGCTACCTACGCTGCCTTTCCATATTCAGCTGTTTAAAGCGCTGGGCTTTAAGCTGCCCAAGTACGTCCATATCGGGCCGCTGATGAAGATGGACGGTACCTCAAAGCGCAAGCTTTCCAAGCGTAAGGATCCGGAACTTGCGCTGACCTATTATAAAGCAGAGGGTTTCCCTGTTGAGGCAGTCTACGAATATATTATGACCCTGCTCAACTCCAACTATGAGGACTGGCGCCGTGCAAATCCCTCCGCTCCGTCTACGGAATTCAAGTTCTCTCCCAAGAAACTGAATCCCGCGGGAAATCTTTTCGATTATGCAAAATTGTGTGATGTATCCAAGAATGAGATTGCAAAAATGGATGCCGAACGCGTCTACACGCTGCTGGTTGAGTACGCAGAAGAGTTTGATCCTGATTTTGCAAAAGCACTGAAATTGGATCCAGACTACACAAAATCCATTCTCGCTATTGGCCGCGGCGGGAAAAAGCCTCGTAAGGATTTGGCCACCTGGAAAGAGGCAAAACCTTATATGGGATTCTTCTACGATCAGTATTTGCAGAATCCCGTATTTGACGAAAAATTTGCACCTTCTTTAATCAAATCCGTTCTGGAAAAATATCTAGTCAGCTTTGATCCTGCAGATGACTCCAACACATGGTTTGGCAAGGTCAAGGCAATCACCGAGGAAATTGGATTTACAACGGATATGAAAGCATTCAAGGCTGATCCCACCGCTTTTCCGGGAACGGTTGCAGATGTATCAACCATGATTCGTCTTGCAATTACCGGAAAAACCAACTCTCCCGATCTGTACACCGTCACCCGCATTTTGGGTTACGACCGTACCGTCGAACGCGTGCGCAAGGTAATGGAACAGCTGTAAATTATTTCTGCCTAATACAAAGTCCCCGCCATTCGGCGGGGACTTTCCTATAAAGGACTACACAAAATAAAAAAACAGGGCACCTTCCTTTCGGAGGTGCCCCAAAGTATTTGCACTTTAATCCTTTGATTTCATCTGTGCCTGCAGATGCATACTCAGCACAGCAAGAGAGCTTGCCATGTTCTGGGTCTGAACCAGAATATTCTCAGGTACTTCCAAATGGGCAGGCGCAAAATTCCAAACTGCCTTGATGCCATTGGCAATCATCATGTCACAAACATCTTGGGCATGAACACTAGGAACTGTGATAATACCCATCAGAACTTTATGTGTCTTACAAAAAAGGGGCAGTTTATCCAGTGTATAGATGGGCTTTCCAGACTCATCCATGCCGGTTTTATTCTCGTCTGCATCAAAAGCCGCCAGTATGTTTAGGCCATATTCATCAAATCCCTGATACCCAAGGAGTGCGCAGCCCAACTTACCTGCGCCCACCAAAACAGCATCCGTGGTGTTATCATATCCCAGAAATTGCTCAATATCATCAATCAGGCCCTCTCTCAGGTAGCCGATCTTGGGGCGACCGCCATCTGATACCAAGGCCAAATCCTTTCTGACCTGAACCTCACCCATACCCAGTGCATTCGCAAGTGCCGTTGCAGAAATATGCGCAGGTGAATCCTCTGGCATATTCTTCAAATAGGTCAAATACCCCGGCAAGCGTTTCAGTACGGATTTTGAAATTTCTTTACGCTCTACCATACCTGTAACATCCTCCAAAGTTTGATCACATGGATCAAAATTAATATTTATTTAGATTATAACACTTATTTTCTTGATTTGCAAGTTCTTCTATGCGCAGCTTGTCTGGCGAAGTAGTTCTTTCCGGAGTCTGAGCATAATTCGTTTTTCCAAACGAGAAATATAGGACTGGGAAATTCCCATTTTCTGAGCCACCTCTTTCTGTGTCAGCTCCTTATATCCTTCCAAACCATACCGCATGGATACAATCTCTTTCTCCCGCTGTGGTAAGTGATTCAATGCCTCCCGAAGCAATCTAATATCAACATCATCCTCCAATGGTCTGCAAACCACATCCTCATCTGTACCCAAAATATCTGAAAGCAGCAACTCATTCCCTTCGCCATCCATATTAATCGGTTCCTCCAAAGAAACCTCTGTACGTTGGTTCGCTATTTTACGGATATGCATGAGGATTTCATTTTCAATACAACGGGATGCATAGGTTGCCAATTTGATATTTTTGTCCCGTCGATAAGTCCCGATGGCTTTGATTAGCCCGATGGTACCAATAGAAATCAAGTCTTCCAGATTCACACCTGTGTTATCAAATCTTCTGGCAATATAGACAACCAATCGGAGGTTTCGCTCAATCAGGAGTTGTTTTGCACCTTCGTCCCCCTGTTCCAGTGCCTCCAGTGCATGCTGCTCATCTTCCCCTTTTAGTGGGGGTGGTAAAACATCGCTGCCGCCTATGTAATATACACACTCGTTTTTCGTAATGATACCTAAGAATACCAGCAAATCCATAATTTTACCCATCATACCCCTCCGGTCAATCCTTCATATTCTCCACCCGGAAAATGCTCCGGAGCAAACGCCACCAATTTTTTCCCCTTTTTGCCACTCACATCCACCTGGTCACACCTGAGCGCCAACAGGAAACCATTGCCTGAACCTACTGTGTTATACGGAATGAGGCGAAGACCCTTCACTGCATTGGACTCCATTGTCTGCACCGGGTTACGAAGTTGGGTTGCTTTCAGTCCTAGAAGTCTATCTGCTACTTCAGGGCCGGCAATCAAAACAGGCTCACCACTTACCGGATCCCGAAGCGTGTTGCCTGTATCTCGCAGCGCTAGAAACGACACTTTTTTCCCTCTGTGTACCAGTTCCACCGGAATCAGTCTTCGACCAATGATTTTGCCGCAAAATCCCATGCGACACAGCAACGCTAGGATTCCAGCACTAACGACCAATCCAAAAAAGCTGCCGGCATTGAAACTAATCGCCAATCCACCAAGTGCCATACTCAGAAAAACGAACAATGTTCCACGGCTAAAAGCACTGCGATTCAAACCAAATGCCGCCATGCTGATCACCCCCAAGCTGACCAGTCTCCACAGGAAAGAGGCCAGAAATGCAAATCCCGGTACAAGGCACAAGCCAGAATAGCCTCCTCCAAAAACAGCGGCCGCCGCAGATCTCCCGATTCCGGGCGGGTATCCCGACAAACGATTCACTCCCAGCAAAAGCATCCAGTCCACCAAAAAATTCAGTCCGATCACACCATCCAGATACACGACCACGCTCCCCTGTCCTCCTTCCAAACAATATGGCAAAAGTATATCCCTGCTCTTTTGAAAATACAGTCGCAACCCACCCGGACTTTTATCGCAATGTCTCCATTTTAGCGCCACAAACTACGTCTCAGCAACGATAGAATCAAAAAAACGGCAGTTACATATCGCAACTGCCGTTTCAATGTGTCATGTTTTCGGTTCTTCTTTTCGCTGGATGCAGCGAATATTTTTTTCAATTTTGTGACGAGGCTGCATGACTTCATGCCCGCACCCCATACATCTCAATCGAAAGTCTGCGCCGGTCCTTAAAACCAACCACTGTTTCTCACCACATGGGTGCTGCTTTTTCATCACTAGGACATCTCCAACACGAACATCCATCTCAATGCTCCTTTCCCCGAACCAGATCCCAATATGTCTTGGCTGCCTGCTCCAACTTGTTGGGGCCATACTCATAATACCGCTTTCCTACCAGATCATCCGGCAGATATTGCTGCTTAACCCAGTGATTTGGATAATCATGGGGGTACAAATATCCCTGGGCCCTTTCCTGGGTGTATGTGTCTGCATGGACATTTTGCAATTGACGAGGAAATCCGAGTCCCCTGCCTGCACGAACATCCGCCGCTGCCGCATTGATGGCAGCATATGCAGAGTTTGATTTTGGCGATGTAGCCATCAGCACAGCCGCATCTGCCAAAGGGATCCGAGCCTCCGGCATACCAAGCATCAGTGCTGCATCTACGCTGGATTTAACAATGGGTATGATTTGGGGGTAAGCAAGGCCAACATCCTCGCAGGCAATGACCATCAAGCGCCTGCAAGCAGATTGCATCTGCCCAGACTCCAACAGTCTTGCCAAGTAATGAACCGCCGCATCCGGGTCAGATCCGCGGATGGATTTTTGCAAAGCAGACAGTAAGTCATAGTAATTGTCTCCATCCCGATCTGCTCGAAGGGCACTTTTCTGCGTCACCGAAATTGCATCCGACAATGTCAATTCCAGTTGCGTGCCATTGGGTACTCCTGCTGAAAACAGTACCTCTACCGCATTGATAGCCTTTCGCAAATCGCCGCCGCAGGCACCTGCGACATATTCAAGTGCTCCCTGCTCAGCAATGGCTGTAAGGCCGGTTCGTTCCTCCATAAAATGCACGCCGCGTTTCACCGCTTTCAGGGCAGCAGCGGCATCAATCTGTTTGAACTCAAACACTGTGGAACGACTCAAAATTGCATTAAATACATAGAAATAGGGATTTTCTGTGGTAGATGCAATCAAGGTGATCTTTCCGTTCTCTATAAACTCCAGCAAAGACTGCTGTTGTTTTTTATTGAAAGACTGAATCTCATCGAGATACAGCAATACCCCATCTGGTGCAAGAAATGTATCCAGCTGGGATACAATTTCTTTGATATCCGCCGTAGACGCAGTCGTCGCATTCAATTTGAATAATTTTCGATTCGTTTGTTTGGCAATGATATTCGCAACAGTCGTTTTTCCAGTCCCTGATGGGCCGTAAAAAATCATATTGGGAACCTTGCCTGAAACAATCAGACGCCGCAGAATGGCCCCCTCTCCCAAAATATGATCCTGGCCAAACACATCATCCAACGATGTGGGGCGGAGCAAGTCCGCCAAAGGCTGATACATAGAATCCGCCTCCTTTAAAATTTGTCTCATTATAGCACAAATGTACGGAATTGGCAACCGAGATTTTATTTTACACTTTCTTTCTGGATAAAAATATGATAGAATGTCGAAAAAAGAACAGGAGCATACATATGAACGAAAAAGTTCTCGCAATCATTGAAATTCTTAAGCAAAAGTATCCGGATGCTCTGTGTGCACTTCACTATGAGAAAGATTATGAGCTTATGATCGCCGTGCGGCTTTCCGCTCAGTGTACGGACGCCAGAGTAAATCTGGTCACACCGGGGCTGTTTGCAGACTACCCCTCTCTGGAAGACATGGCCTCAGCCGACATTGCTGATATCGAATCACATGTTCGTTCCTGCGGCTTTTACAAGCACAAGGCAAGAGACATCGTCCTTGCCTGCCAGATGCTTTTAACAGATTATAACGGAAAGGTCCCCGGAACGATGGATGAACTTCTCCGTCTGCCGGGTGTGGGTCGCAAAACCGCAAATCTTCTGCTGGGTGATCTTTATGCGCAGCCCGGCAGTGTTGTTTGCGATACCCACTGTATCCGAATCTGCGGTCGATTGGGCTTGTCCAAAGGAAAGGATCCCGAAAAAGTTGAGCGCCAGCTCCGTGCCATTTTACCGCCGGAAGAAAGTTCTGATTTTTGTCATAGAATCGTCCTATTTGGCCGAGAAATCTGCACCGCACGAAACCCAAAATGCAGCGAGTGTCCTCTTGCCATCCATTGTGCGGAAATTAATCAAGTATAAGTCATAATCCCCCCAAGTCCTGAATACAATGGACAAGGGGGGATTGTCCATGTCCAAAAAGCTGCCAATGATTTATGGGGCATTTATGCTCACCGCAGTAAATTTGCTGCTCCGATTTTTCGCCACTGCATTTCAAATCTACCTGTCTGCCACCATAGGGGCTGCAGGTGTTGGTCTTCTGCATTTGATTTTATCTGTATCCGGATTTGCTTCGACTATTGGCATCGCAGGGATTCGGACCACAACCATGTATCTCGCCGCAGAGGAACTGGGGCGCAAACAATATAAGAACATTCGCTGGGTGGTATCTGGGTGTTTTACATACAGCATCATTTGCTCCTTCGCTGTTTGCGTAATACTGTACTTTGCCGCCCCTTACATTTCCCAGCACTGGATTGGAAACATGGACGCACTGCCTTCAATGCGTGTTTTCGCTGCCTTCATGCCCATTAGCTGTCTGTGCGGTGTCATGTCCGCCTATTTTATTGCAGCGAATCGGATTGGCACACTAGCAGCTGTAGAGGTCGCTGAACAATTTGTTTCCATGGGTATTACTGTGCTGATACTGCTGACAATTCCCTTAGACGACACTGCCGGAGCCTGTCAGGCGGTCGTTCTTGGTAATTGTTCAGGTTCTGTTTTTGCCTTATTATGCCTATTTATTCTCTTCCAAAGGAGCATCTCCTCTCCAACCAGCAGGGTCCCAATTTTCAAACGAATTTGCTCCACCGCAGCCCCGCTTGCACTGGCTGATGATTTAAAAGCGGGTATTTCCTCTTTGGAAAATCTGATGGTTCCAAGACGGCTTGCACTCTATCCATTCATATCCAACCCATTAGCAACTTTCGGTATGCTCTCCGGTATGGTGTTCCCGGTGATGATGTTCCCTGCTGCAATTTTGTATTCTCTCGTGGATTTACTGATTCCGGAACTTGCCCGATGTGCTGCTGTGGATAGCCAGCAGCGGATTCAGTACCTGATACATCGAAATCTGCGAGTGACGCTTATTTATGGACTCATATGTGGCGGCGGACTGTATCTGCTATCTGATGCACTATGTCAGTGGCTGTATCCCGGATTAAATATCGCTGGGCTTTTGCGCATGTTTTCATACCTGGTGCCGATGCTCTATTGCGATATCATCGTAGACGGTATGACCAAAGGGCTGGGCCAGCAGCGCTCCTGCGTCCGTTACAATATCGTCTCAAATACCATGGATGTAATCATGTTATTCTTCCTCTTGCCACGATTGGGAATCACGGGGTATTTCGTGAGTTTTCTGTTTTCCCATGTTTTGAATTTTCTTCTAAGTATTAGACGCTTATTATTTATTGGGAAAATCAGGGCGAATCTATATTATCCCTGTTTTGCGCTGATTGCCTATCTGTTTGCAACATTTGGCGCAAATACCTTCACAGGCCCAATCCGAAAAATTCTGGCATTTTTGGGACTTTTCTTCTGCCTGTGCTATTTTTTCGGTGTCATAACAGCTGTTGATTTGCATTGGCTCTACAATCTGCTAAAGAGAAAAGAAAGCCTGTCGTCCTAGGTGAACGACAGGCTTTTGTTACATTGCTTTCAGGGTTGCCAAGAGGAATTCCCACACTCTGCGAGTGGATTCAATTTCCAGGCGCTCCCGGTTGGTGTGGATGTCATGCATCTGAGGGCCCATGGATACGGCATCCAGATTGGCAATCTTCTCGCCAAACAGTCCGCACTCCAGTCCAGCGTGAATGCTGACCACCTGAGGTCTCTGGCCAAACATCTTTTCATACTCAGCCACCATGGTATCACGGAGCTCAGAATCTGCTCGATATTCCCAAGCAGGATAATCACCGCTGCTGGAAAACGCAGCACCGTACATCTTAGCCAGATCATCCAGTTTCTGCAGCAGGTCTACCTTCTCCTGATTCACACTGGAACGAACAGAGAAGGTCATCTTGAAATTGTCACCTTCCAGTTTGATAATACCCATATTCAAGCTGGTCTGGACCAACTCCGGCATATCTGCGCACATAGCCTGAATTGCATTGGGCGCTGCACACAGCAAGCCAATAATCTTGTCCGTCTCCTGGGTGGACAGTGCATTTCCGCCCAATGCATCGATATTGTCTGCGGAAATGATTGCATTGGGTTCTGCATACTCAGAACGAATCTTTGCCTGCAGTTCCTCTGCAATGCCATTGATCTGCTCAATATCCATACCCATAGCAACCATGCTTGCCGTGCAGGAACGGGTGATGGCATTGTCCTTTGAACCACCCTCGATTGCAGTCAAGCACAGGGGCATGCGTTTCTTGATTTCATCCAAGAACATGCCCATGACCTTGTTTGCATTGGCACGGTTCTTATCGATCTCCACGCCGGAGTGGCCGCCGATAAGTCCGTCCACCGTCAGTTTCACACAGGGCCCATAGACTGCATGACGGGAAACAGGCAGCTCAATTCCAGCACGAGCACCGCCGGCGCAGGACACCGTGAAAACGCCCTCGTCCTCGGAGTCAATGTTGATCATCTTCTTGCCCTTCAGCGTAGAAAGGTCTACGCCAGCAGCACCAAACATGCCGGTTTCCTCATCTACCGTAATGACCACTTCCAAGGGGGGATGGGGAATGTTCTTGTCCGCCAGCAGCGCCAGGCAGTAGGCGACGGCGATGCCATCGTCACCGCCCAGAGTTGTTCCCTTGGCAAAAACATAGGTATCGTCGTGGCTTACATCCAGACCGTCTACCGCAAAATCAATCTGGCAGTCTGCATCCTTTTCACAGACCATATCCATATGTCCCTGAAGGATCACAGGCTCATGATCTTCGTACCCTTCGGTGCCATCCTGAAAAATCAAAACATTATTCAGATCATCCTGAATATATCTCAAATCATGCTCCTTCGCAAAGGATACCAGATAATCGCTGATCATCTTTGTATTTCCGGAGCCATGGGGAATCGAACAGAGTTTTTCAAAATAACCAAATACAGCAGCAGGTTCCAGCCCCGCCAATCTTTCTGCTTTCATCTTTTGAACCTCCTAAAGATTATTCGCCGCGCTCCTGACGGATGACCTTACCCATATTCCAAAGTCTTACCACAGCACGGGTTGCCTCTTCCTTTTCTGCATCATCAGAATACTCAGAATAAACTGTGTGGGCACCGCAGTCGGCACATTCAACATAAACACACCAGCCGCCTTCGTGCAGGATCATACCGTTTCCTCTGCAGTTGGGGCACTCTTCTAATTCAAAAATTTCTTTTTCCATATCAACACACTCCTATTGTAAATTAACGAAAAACCTCGCCGTTGGAAGTTCGAACTTCCTCCCGACGGATTCTGGAAAAATCAGGTTTCGCATCTGCGCAGTACATTTCGATTGCAGACACGATCTGACTGGGATTCAAGCTGGGATTCTGCGCACAGATACAAGCCTTCAGCTCGATTTCATGAGCATTTATTTGACTCACTTCTATACTGCGAATCATGGGGATAATGTTCTGCTCCACAGGGCCGTTCTTACTCTTTTTGGTCACAAGAACTTCTTCACGAGAGAATAACTCCCGAATCTGCATGACAGAGTCTTCAGTAGCCCCGTTGTCATATTCCAACGTAATTGCGCAGTCCAGATGTGTGAGCTCCTTAATTTTTTGGGAACTGTCGTAAGCCTCCAGCACACGCACACCAACTGGCATCGTCTGATTCAATCTTTGCGTGATTTGCTCAAAAGGCAGCTGTTCGTCTACTAACTCAAAATCCAGAATTTCACATTTGCTTTCCACGCCAACGCTCAAGGGCAACGCAATAGATACCATAGCCCGTGGATTAAATCCCTGGGTATGTTTGAGGTTCATCCCCCCGCGCTTAAACGCTCTCTGAAACAGGCGCATGAGATCCAGATGAGAAATCCAAATGCCATTTCCAGTTTTTTCAAACAAAATTCTATTCATCACAACCGCCTCCTTCCAGTAAACAGTTTGCACCGCAGCCGGAGCAGCTATGACGGCAATCAGGCGTAATTTTGGATTCATAAGCTGTATGGCGTTCCCTGAGCAAGAAATTCTTATTGACACCCACATCAATTGGATCCCACGCAAGCAATTCATCCTCGCCAAATCCCCGGGTGGTATAAAAGTCCATATCTACACCGCAGTTTTGGAACGCCTGCATCCAGATATCATTATTGAAATATTCATCCCAGCCGTCCAGTTTGGCGCCCAGTCGAGCCGCCTCTTCCAGTACCGGCGCAATCCTGCGATCGCCTCGAGCCATAACCGATTCCAATCTGCTGATGTCTGGTGTATGGTAATTATAGGTGATGGATTTGGAGTAAAAATGATCCTTCAGCAAACGACAGCGTCTGAGATATTCCTCGGTAGTAATCTGCTTTTCCCATTGAAACGGTGTATGAGGCTTTGGTACAAAGAACGCCGTTGCCACATGAACCCGAAGACCGCGTTTCTTATTGGTAGCACACTCTTTCCAGGTTTTGATCACCTTCCAGACCAAATCAGCAATTCCCAGTACATCCTCATCGGTTTCCGTAGGAAGACCCAGCATAAAGTAAAGCTTTACGCTGCTCCAACCGCCGGAAAATGCATTGGCACAGGTGGTGAGGATTTCATCCTCTGTCAGATTCTTGTTGATGACATCGCGAAGTCTCTGAGTACCAGCCTCTGGCGCAAAGGTCAGTCCGGTCTTGCGAACAGTCTGTAATTTTTCCATCAATTCCCTACTGAAATTGTCTGCACGCAAGGACGGAACAGAAAGATTGACTTTATTCTCCGCGCAGTATGGAATCATATTATCTGTCAACTCTTTCAGGCCCCGGTAATCAGAGGTTGAAAGACTGGACAGCGTAATTTCACTGGCTCCGGAGTTTTCCAGGCACTCTACCGCCTGACGATACAGCACCTCAGGGCTCTTTTTTCGAACTGGGCGACAGGAGAAACCAGCCTGACAGAATCTGCATCCACGGATACATCCACGGAATAATTCCAGATTTGCTCTGTCGTGGACGATTTCTGTAGAGGGAACGATCATCTTCGTAGGGAAATAAGCATGGTCCAGATCCTGCACAATTCGCTTCGTCAACTTGGTAGGAGCACCCTCTTTGGCAGTAATGCTCTTCAGCGTTCCGTCTTCATTGTAGGAATGCTCATAAAAAGAGGGAACATATACGCCGGCTATCTTGGAAACTTCCTCTAGGAAAGCCTCCTTGCTCCAGCACTCAGTCTTTGCACGGTCATACAGTCTTACAATCTCAACAGTGCTCTCTTCTCCCTCTCCCAACGAGAAGAAGTCCACAAAGGGTGCCAAAGGCTCCGGATTAAATGTACACACGCCGCCGGCAAATACCATGTTCTCCAGCCCATGGCGTTCCGCTGCGTGCAATGGAACACCTGCCAGATTCAGCATATTCAGGATGTTGGTGTAGCTCATCTCATAGCCAATCGTGAAGGCAATCATATCAAATTCCTTTACAGGTCTTTGACTCTCCAGTGCCCACAGTGGCAGATGATTCTGACGCATGGCATCCTCCACATCACCCCAGGGAGCAAACACACGCTGACACCAGACACCCTCCATCTCATTCATAACACCATAGAGAATCCGCATGCCAACATTGGACATACCAATCTCATATGTGTCTGGAAAGCAAAAAGCAACATTAACACGAACCGAATCGGGATTTTTTTGAATTTCATTGAATTCTCCTCCGGTATACCGGGCAGGTTTCTGAACCGTTGGAAGAATTCTGTGCAACAAATCAGTCATTGCATAGTACCTCATTTTTCTCAATTAGAATTATTGTACCCCGAAAACGCCTCGTTTGCAACTGATTTTTCCAAAGATTCGTGTTTTCCCCGCAAATGTACAAAGGCTTTGAGGATTCTGCCCCCATCCATCGGATAAATCGGCAATAAATTAAAAACTGACTGTGCCAGTGCCCAGATTGCAACCCGCGGAATCCATTTCCAAAACAGACACAACAGCAGTCCTGCGAAAGGCCCGGCAAATGCACATATCATCTCTTGTCTTTGCCCGATTGGTCCTGTTTTGATTCTTGCGCCTGCTAATCCTACTTGTATTTTCCACACATCTACATCACACATCCATAATGCCGCTAAATGTCCCAACTCATGTACGGCAGCCGCTGCAATGGCCGCAAATACCCACTGAACCGGCAGCAACAGCAGCAAAGCGGCAACAAACAGATAACCTTCTGCTGCAATATCAAATTCAGGAAAGGTCCATGATTTCCCTGCAATACGCCACCGCTGATGCATACCACCCCTCACCTTCCGATATAGATTCTGCCATGTTTTTCAAAGCGATTTCGTCTGTTCGCATTTGTGTTGGCAAAACCCAAGCTCCCATCTGAGGTTTGTCCGTTTCAAATAATCCACTGCAAATCAGCATGGACAATCCCAGTCCAATAGAGATAACACACTGGATCCAAAATCCTTTTATTCTGTATCGTTTCTCAACACCGTATCGAATCCGATAAGCCAATATACCCCCTCCTTACGTTTATCTTATGAGTCATACATTTTTTCATTCCGATTCACAAACGATCGGATACCTATTGACAATTCTTATATAATTCATTATAATATATAAGCTATCGGGGTATGGCGAAGTTTGGTATCGCGCTTGGTTCGGGTCCAAGAGGCCTCGGGTTCGAATCCCGATACTCCGACCAAGAAAAAGCCAGTCAGATGTTTTATCTGGCTGGTTTTCTTTATACAAAAAAAGCACGGTGTTTTCACATCGTGCTTTATTACAGAATGGTTTTATATACCTCGTACTGTGTATGCTATGCATCCGGGCGTAGGACATTCTACTTTAGAAGCTGTTTTGACAAATTTCACATGAAGTTCAGAACCACAACGTGGGCAAGTGACCTTTTTTTCAGGATGCGCCAGCTTGTTTTCAAGTGCATCCAATTCCATTTCATTCAATTCCATAAATATACCTCCTCGCTATGGCATTTAACTTCACAGGAATCCCCGCCTCTTTCGTCCTATCAAATGCATCCAGCATCAACATGCCACGCTCTTGCGATGTTAAATTCGGTGTGTCGATTGCAGCCCGATAACTTGCTCTGAATTCATCCCGCCAGTCCCCAATCGGAAACTTTGAAGGGTGGTGTTTCATATGTCCATAATACTCATGCGCAAGCGCACATCTTGCGTTTAAGATACTATCTGGATTTTGGGCATACTGCGACGGAAATACATCCCCTCTGATATTGATAACATTTCTCACATCAACAAATCCAGTAAAACTACCTGTATTAAATCTTAACACACTTTGCGGGATCACGAGCTGATCCGCCCATTGACGAATCTGTTTTTCCTCATCTTCGCTCACATGCGTTAAGGCCCCACGGCGAGAACCATTAGCCATGCCTCTTGATGGCTCCGAACGTGGCACAGTAATCCCCTTTTTCAGTTCTATCTTATCATATTCTTTGACATATTTCCACTGTTTTGTATGGACATTCTGTCGGCGTTTTCCTCTTCCAGGATCGTATTCCACCCTTTTTCATATCATAATATCTGTACCGAAGATCAATTCAGCTCATCTTATCACTAAGCTTTCGCCGTAGGTATTCAATGCCTTTATAGGCCATTTCCATATCTCCTTTTTATTCGCGTGTGTTTTTATTCGTAGTGACGGCGTGAAGCTCAGAAAGCCACGACAGAGGGGAGATATGCCCCCCTACTTGCTTCGATAGGCAGCCCAGTCACAGGACAGCGGAAGCATGCGGTTTGATATCGTTTCCTCCCAAATAACTCGATTACACCTGGTGATTTTGTTGAAATAACCCAGCACTTGTGACCGATGTCCAATCAGCGTATCAGGACGCATATCGCATCCGCTCTTGAGCTCTAAAATGATCAATTTGTTATGGCAAACCACTATCGCATCGATCCATGTACCGTCAAATATCTCATACGCAAAGCAGATAGGGCCCCGCCTGATATCTTTCGGTTTCGAGAAATCCGTCAGGTATTCTTTTAATGAAAGGCAATCCATCCAAGACTCAATTTTTTCTGGTCATCGGACATTTTATCTTTAAGTGATTTGTTCTCGGTATGCCAAAACAATTCCTCGACAAAGGCATTTTCCTTCATGTCCAAGCATCTATCTGTTTCATAGTAGCTTAATTTTTCTTTGTGCATCATTTCTACAGCCAGTTTCTTGAATTCTCGTGCATAGCGTTTGTTTGGGATTCCTTTTAACATAAAAATCACCCCATCTGTTAGATCGTATATCATACAGTCTAACAGATGGGGTGCAGTTCAATTCTGCATTAGCAGGTTTTATTTTTTACTTATCAGACTTCTTAGCAGCCTTCTCCTTAGCCTTTGCTTCTTTAGCCTTCTTCGCTTCAGCAGCAGCGCGCTCAGCTCCGGTTTCGTTGGTAGAAACAGCCCACTTGGCCAGTTCCATGCGAACACGGTCTGCACTGGTCTCAATAACGATTTTGCTTTCCTTGACATCAACAACGGTGCCAATAATGCCGCCGATGGTGGTGATAGAGTCACCAGTACGGATGGAAGATCTCATGTTTTCTGCTTCCTTCTTGCGCTTGTTCTCAGGACGAATCAGCATGAAGTAGAAGACAACAAGCATCACAAGCATCATTACGAGGGTGCTGCCAAGTCCGGCGCCAGCAGGTACAGATAGGTAATTCAACATTTGGATAACTCCTTTAATTTCATATTAACCAGATTATTATATCATTTATCACACAAAAAGCAAGGAGTATTGTTAGATTCTTCTGGCCAATTTTTCAGAATACTCCCGACGGAACTGTTCAAAACGGCCTTCATCCAGTGCCACCCGGATCTTCTCCATGAGTTTATTATAGAAATAAAGGTTATGCATAACACAAAGACGCATTGCTAGCATTTCTTCTGCAACAAACAGATGGCGAATATACGCACGGCTGTAGCGTCTGCAAACAGGACAGTCACATTCCGGGTCGATTGGATTCATATCGGTACGGTATTTGGCGTTCTTCAAATTGATCGCCCCTTGCCAAGTAAACAGGCGTGCATGCCGGGCATTTCTTGCAGGCATAACACAGTCAAAGAAGTCAATACCACGGGCAACCGCCTCAATAATGTTGGTGGGAGTGCCAACACCCATCAGATAGCGGGTCTTATCCTTTGGCATATGGGGCTCCACCGTCTCAATGATTTCGTACATTTCTTCTGCGGATTCCCCAACAGCCAGACCACCAATGGCGTAGCCCGGCAAATCCAAATCAGCAATACGTTTCATATGGTCTGCACGAATATCTTTGTATGTGCCGCCCTGATTGATTCCCCAGAGCATTTGCCGAGGATTCACCGTATCAGGCAGACTGTTTAACCGTGCATTTTCATTTTTGCATCGCACCAGCCAACGGTATGTGCGGTCAACACTTTGCTTGACATAGTCTCTGGGAGATGGATTTTCAATACACTCATCAAAGGCCATGCAGATATCACTGCCTAAATTTGACTGAATCTGCATACTTTCTTCCGGTCCCATGAAAATTTTATGGCCATCAATATGAGATGCAAAGGTTACGCCTTCCTCTTTGATTTTGCGCAAAGATGCCAGGCTAAAAACCTGAAATCCGCCGGAATCTGTCAAAATTGGGCCATCCCAGGTCATAAATTTATGCAGACCGCCGCACTCTTTGACAAGTCCATCACCAGGACGCAGATGCAGATGGTAGGTATTGCTCAGTTCTACCTGGCATCCGATATCCTTTAGGTCTTTTGCGCTCAAAGCGCCTTTGATCGCACCTTGCGTGCCAACATTCATAAATACAGGGGTCTGCACTGTGCCATGGGCACAAGTAAACTCACCCCGACGAGCAGCGCCCTCCGTTTTCTTTAGTTCAAACATTGCGTACCTCTTTTATCCAATATACATTGCATCGCCAAAGGAGAAGAAACGGTAGCGCTCCTTGACAGCTGCATTATAGGCATTTAGAATATGCTCTCGTCCTGCGAAGGCAGACACCAGCATAACCAGCGTGCTCTCAGGCAAGTGGAAATTGGTAATCAGCGCATCCATCGCCTTAAATTTGTAGCCAGGGAAAATGAAAATGTCAGTCCATTTGGATTTTGCTGCAAATGTTCCGTCATCGTTTACCAGAGATTCCAGCGTTCTGCAGGAAGTTGTTCCAACGCAGACAACTCTGCCGCCGTTCGCTTTTGTCTGATTCAGAATATCCGCTGTTTCCTGGGACATCATGCACAGTTCAGAGTGCATATGATGATCTGAAATTTCCTCTGCCTTTACGGGTCTGAATGTACCCAAACCAACATGAAGTGTTACATAAGCCAAGCGGATGCCCTTCTGTTCAATCTTATGAAGCAGATCCTTTGTGAAATGCAGACCTGCAGTAGGCGCAGCAGCAGAACCAACTTCGCGAGAATAAACCGTCTGGTACCGTTCCTGATCTGCAAGCTCTGCCTTAATATAAGGCGGCAGGGGCATTTTACCCAACTGCTCCAAAATCTCTAAAAAGATTCCTTCATAGTGGAATTTTACAACTCTGTTTCCGTCTTCCTGAACCGACGTGACAGTGGCCGTCAATTGGCCATCCCCAAAGATAACCTCCTGCCCCACCTGCATTTTGCGTCCAGGCTTTGCCAGGCATTCCCATTCTCGATTTCCAAGATCGCGCAGCAGCAAAACTTCAACCGCACCGCCAGTGGGGCGGTGACCCAAAAGTCTTGCGGGCAGGACCCGAGAATCATTCATCACAAGGCAGTCGCCGGGATTGAGATAGTCTATAATATCATAAAAGTGCCGATGGGAAAAATCACCAGTTTCCCGGTTTAATGCCAGAAGACGGGATGTATCACGCTGCTCCAGCGGGGTCTGCGCAATCAGTTCTTCCGGCAGATCGTACCAAAAATCATGAGTTTTCAAAGTATTCGTCCTCCAAATATCTAAAAGCCAGTATATTATAGAACAATTTTCCGAACATTGCAACAGACAAAATATCCATGACCAACATAATATGAGTTGGAGGTGTCAAATTATGAAAAATATTCTATTCAAGGGACTTTGCACTGCCCTTGTTACGCCATTTATCGGGGATCAGATCAACTACCCTATGTTAGAAATACTGATTCGCAGACAAATTCAAGCAGGGGTACAGGCAATCGTACTGGCAGGGACAACAGGGGAATCTCCTACTCTTTCTGATGAAGAAAAACTGGAACTCTTCCGTCAAGGTGTCAGAATTGCCGATGGAAAATGCAAAATCATTGCCGGAACCGGGTCTAACAACACACATCACGCCATTGAATTAAGCAAAAAAGCCGAGGCCCTCGGCGTGGATGGGCTGCTTGTGGTAACCCCTTATTATAACAAATCGACCACATCTGGACTTGTAAAACACTACCGGCAAATCGCCAATGCCGTTACAATCCCCGTAATTGCATACAATGTTCCATCAAGAACCGGCGTAAATATTACTTGTGATGTTTGCAGAGAACTTTCTAAAATTGCGAACATAGCGGGAATCAAAGAGGCAAGTGGCGACCTATCAAAAATTCTACAAATCATAGCTGAAAACGGAGATCATCTCCCAGTATGGTCCGGAAACGACGACCAGACAATTCCGATTATGTCCATCGGCGGGCAGGGGGTCATTTCTGTTGCATCCAATGTAGCACCACTGCACATAAACGCCATGGTTACAGCCGCCATGAACGGAGATTATGATTTAGCCGGATTGCTGCAACGCAAACTTCAGCCCCTGTGCAGTCTGATGTTCTGCCAAGTCAACCCAATTCCCGTCAAAGCAGCATTGAAAGCCATCGGGTATGACGTTGGCCCATGCAGAATGCCTTTAGATGAGCTAAATACAGAAAACAAACGCAAAATCGAAGGGTTTTTTAAAGGTTTTGACGAAATGCTTGACGAGGTATAACTTTGTGCATATAATAAAATCAACTACCTCAAAAGCGAGTTGATCTATCATGAAATTATCTCTGGTTGTCCCATGCTATAACGAGGAAGAGAGCGTAGGACTCTTTCAAGATGCTGTTATAGGCGCTTTCGACAACTGCGGTTACGATTATGAAATCGTCTTTGTCAATGACGGAAGTAAAGATAACACCTTGTTCCGGCTAAAAAAACTCTTCAAAGAGCAAAAATGTCCTATAAAGATTGTTAGTTTTTCTCGCAATTTTGGAAAAGAATCCGCCATTTATGCGGGCATGAAGCACGCTAGCGGTGAATATATTTCTTTAATCGATGCAGATTTACAGCAACGACCTGAAATTGTGCGGGATATGGTAAAAATGCTGGATGAACACCAGGAATATGATGTGGTTGCCGCATATCAGGATCGCAGAAACGAAGGAAAAATTCTTCGCTTTTTCAAAAAAAGCTTTTATAACATTATCAATCGCCTTTCGAACGTAAAATTGCAGCCGGATGCCAGTGATTTCCGGACTTTCCGCCGATGTGTGGCCGATAATCTGATGGATATGGCGGAGTATCATCGCTTTTCCAAAGGATTGTTTGCATGGGTGGGATATGAGACCTGCTTTATCCCCTACACCGCCTGTGAACGTGTGTGTGGTACCACCAAATGGTCGTTCCGAAAACTGCTCAACTATGCGATCGACGGAATCATCGGCTTTTCTACCGCTCCATTGCGCCTTTCCACTTATTTGGGCGCATTTACTGCACTGGCTGCATTATTCTATTTAATCGTGGTCATCTGTCAGAAATTGTTCTCGGGAATTGATATCCCCGGTTACGCCACTGCGATTGTCCTAATTTTAGCACTGGGAGCGATGCAGTTGATCTGCATTGGTATCATTGGAGAATATGTGGGCAGAGCCTTTGAGCAAAGTAAAAATCGTCCAATCTATATTGCAAAAGAAGTACTTTCTTACGAAGAAACGGAATAAAAAATGTGTCGCAATTTTTGCGACACATTTTTTCTGTTCAAGCAATTCATACCACGATCCACCGCGAAAGCGATTTCTTCTCTGATCTACGGTTAAGCCAGAATTGCCTTGTGGAAGACCTTCTTGCCCTTGCGGATTTTAACGCCTTCCTTGAGCATATCCTCGGTAATGGCAAAGGTAGGGGCGGGCACCTTCTCACCGTTGACAAACACACCACCCTGCTCTACAAGACGTCTGGCCTCCTTGTTAGAGGGAGCCAGTTTGCAAGCAACCATCAGGTTGAGGATGCCGATTGTCCCATCCACCAACTTGTCAGCGCTGATTTCGGTAGTAGGCATATTGGAATCATCCCCGCCGCCAACAAACAATGCTTTGGCAGCAGACTGTGCTTTGTTTGCCTCTTCTTCACCGTGAACCAGCTTGGTCAGCTCAAATGCCAGGATTTCCTTTGCCTCGTTGATCTTGGAATCCTTCCAAGAATCCATCTCATCGATCTGCTCCAGAGGCAGGAAGGTCAGCATTCGGATGCACTTCATCACATCAGCATCCTCCACATTACGCCAGTACTGGTAGAAATCAAAGGGGGACGTCTTGTTCGGATCCAGCCATACAGCACCCTTGGCAGTCTTACCCATCTTTTTGCCTTCAGAATTGAGCAGCAATGTGATGGTCATAGCATGTGCATCCTTGCCAAGCTTACGTCGAATCAGCTCCGTTCCGCCCAGCATATTGCTCCACTGGTCATTGCCGCCGAACTGCATATTACAACCATAGTGCTGGAACAAGTAGTAGAAGTCGTAGGACTGCATGGGCATGTAGTTAAACTCCAGAAAACTCAAACCCTTTTCCATTCTCTGCTTAAAGCATTCTGCACGCAGCATATTATTAACAGAGAAACAGCTGCCCACATCACGGATGAAATCGATATAGTTCAGGTTCAGCAGCCAGTCCGCATTGTTCACCATCTGTGCTTTGCCTTCGCCAAACTCGATAAAACGTTCCATCTGCTTTTTGAAACAGTCACAGTTATGCTGGATGGTTTCCTGCGTCATCATGCTGCGCATATCCGTGCGGCCAGAGGGATCGCCAATCATAGCTGTACCGCCGCCAATCAGGGCAATGGGCTTGTTCCCAGCCATTTGAAGACGCTTCATCAGACATAATGCCATAAAGTGACCCACATGCAGAGAATCAGCAGTGGGATCAAAGCCAATGTAGAAAGTTGCTTTGCCGTTGTCAATCATTTCGCGGATTTCATCCTCATTGGTTACCTGAGCAATGAGACCACGAGCAACCAGTTCGTCATAAACTTTCATTTAGAATCTCCTCCAAAAGTAAATAAAAATAAACGCCCTCTGTCCGTCTGGACAGAGGGCGTGAAAATACGCGGTACCACCTCTGGTTTAATGCGATCTCACGAATCGCATCCTTTGGGTGTCTAACAACACCTGTCGCTATATCGGGCGAACCCGTTCCCCCCTACTGGAATTTCAGGGAGACCGCTCGGGGAGGTATTTCAGCGTGTTCTCTTATCTCCTTTCACCAACCGGAGACTCTCTGAAAGAAAATAGGCGCTTACTTCATCCCTTCAATGCGTTGCATTATACAGATGTGGGTATCCTAACAAAATAATTCTTATTTGTCAAGTGCTTTTGACATATTTGTTTGCAATCCCAATATTAGCAAAAAAGAGAACGCCTAATCTGGGGGACCAGGCCACCTCACGCCCCGTAATCCGGCATTGTGATTTCTCCCAAAAAACGCCCCTGCTAAGAACGAAGCATTTCTTCTGCACTTTTCAGCGTCGTTTCGGTTATATTGGTGCCGCCGATAATTCGAGCTAATTCTGCTTTTCGTCCATCCGTATCCAACGGCGTGACAGATGTATAGGTTCTGCCGTTACGCTCTGCCTTGGAGATCAACAGGTGGGTGTCCGCCAGTGCCGCAATCTGCGGTAAGTGGGTAACGCAGAGAACTTGTTTGTTCGAGGCAACGCTCAGCAGCTTTTCCGCAACTTTCTGGGCAGCACGACCAGACACACCGGTATCCACCTCATCAAAAATCAGTGTAGAAACGCTGTCTTTTTCCGCAAGCACATTCTTCATGGCAAGCATGATTCGTGCCAACTCACCGCCGGATGCAACTTTGCTCATCGGCTTCAGCGCCTCACCAGCATTGGCTGACATATAAAATGCCACGGCATCCGCACCACTGGATGACAAGCCAGTCTCGGTAAAGACACATTCAAACTGCACCTTGGGCATATCCAGTTGACGCAATTCTTCCAAGATGCGCTCCGTCATGACTTCTGCAGCTGCCTGTCGGGATTTACGCAATTCTTTCGAAGCATTGATTGCCTCTGTTTCGGCCTTTCCCAGTTTTTTCTTTAGATGCTCCATGTGGTCATCCGCAAATTCAATCTGGTCCAGTTCCTGTTTCGCCCGATCCAGGTATTCCAAGATGTCCGCGCAGGATGCACCGTATTTTCTACGAAGTCGATGAATTACATCCAATCGACTTTCAATCTGTTCCAATTCATCCGCAGAATAGGCAAAAGCATCCCTACAATCCCGCAATTCTTCTGCCGCATCCTGAACCTGATACATGAGGTCCTTGATCCGTTCGTGGAGTGTAGACAAAGAATCATCATACCGAGCAATTCTGGACATAGAACGCTCCGCCTGGGCCATCAAGGCTGCAGCACCATCAGAGTCGTCACTGCCATACAAACATTCTACCCCATCATTGATGGCATCAGAGAGTTTTTCTGCATTTTGCAAGACCTTACGGCGGACTTCCAGCGCCTCGTCTTCACCAATTTCCAGTTCTGCCCGAGAGATCTCATCGATTTGAAATCGAAGCGTTTCCATGCGCCGAAGTTTCTCGCCTTCATCCATGGAAAGCTTATCGATCTGCCTGCGGAGTTCTGATACCACCTTGTATTGTGACTGATATGTTTCTAACAAATCCTGATTATCTGCAAATGCATCTAAGAAATTCAGGTGATTCTCTTCATCAAAAAGTGCTGCAGAATCGTGCTGTCCATGAATATTGATAAGTTGGATTCCAAGTTTACGCAAAATAGAAACCGTCACAAGATTTCCATTGACACGGCAAACATTTTTTCCATCCAGATATATCTCCCGTTGAATCACGACTTCATTGTCGTATTCCACACCCTGCTCCAGGAACCAATCAAGCTTCGGAACATTTTGGAACACGGCTCGAACAGAGGCTTTATCTGCACCTGTACGGATCATATCCCGATAGGCCCGTTCTCCCAAAATAGCGGAAATAGCGTCAATCACAATGGATTTACCTGCACCCGTTTCACCAGTCAGCACATTAAACCCCTGATTGAAGGTTATATCTGCACATTCAATAACCGCGATATTTTCAATATGGAGCAGGCTCAGCATGAATGACACTTCCTCACTTAAGACAGTAGATTCTTGATTTCGCCGCAGAATGTGGCGGCAGAATTGTTATCACGCATGACAATGAACACGGTGTCGTCACCGGCCAGCGTGCCAACGACAACCCCCATATTCATGCCATCAATGGCAGATGCGGCTGCAGACGCAAGTCCCGGCATCGTTTTAATGACAATGATGTTCTGGGCATAATCGTATCCCGTGATACATTCTCTGAAAATGGTATTAAGACGAGCAGAAAATGTGTGCGTTCCGTCTTTAGCGGATGCGGTATATCGGTAGGTACCAAAGTTGGTGAGTTCTTTTACGATACGCAGCTCTTTAATGTCCCGGGAAATGGTTGCCTGAGTGGAGTAAAAACCAGCCTCCTGCAGCTCCTGCAGCAGCTGCTCCTGCGTCTCAATGTCTTTGGTAGAAATGATTTCCATGATTTTAGCTTGGCGTTGATTTTTCATTTGGAAATACCTCTCAATCCTAGTGGTTCCGGAATTTATTGTTAATCACGTCGTAAAAGCTACGGTTTTTGAGTCGAATCAGTTTGGTTTCCAGTTTGGAACAGGTTATGGTTGCAACATCACCCATATTCATTTTGTATGCCTTACCCCCGTCTACGGAAAGATATGCATTTCGTCGGGCATTGGGCGCAAGCTGCACGCTGATTCGCCGCTTATCAGATGCGACAATGCATTTGCTGACAATATCATGGGCACAGATTGGTGTTATTAAGATATTTCTAGCATCCGGCTCTACAATGGGGCCACCGGCAGATAAACTATATGCAGTTGACCCGGTAGGCGTTGCAACAATTAAACCGTCACCACCAAATTCCATGGCCTGTACCCCGTCGCAGTGCACATTTAGGTGAACAATTCGGGTCACTGCCCCTTTGGTAACCGTAATATCATTTAATGCAATATCATGGAAAACCACATCCGAGCCACGGTGTATGGTCACATCGAGCATGAGTCTGTTATCCAGTGTGTAATCCCCGGTTGCAATCTTTACAAGCTCTTTAAGCTCTCCACTTTCCAACTCTGCAATGAATCCCATGGTACCAATATTGACCCCAAGGATGGGCAGCTTGTGCCGTGTGGCAGCCTTTGCCATATGAAGTATCGTTCCGTCGCCGCCAAAACAGATGACTAGATCTGCACGATTGAGCTCCCTATCCAATCGGGAGAATCGAATATCTCTTGGCAAATTAAAGGATTTATCTACTTCAAAAGGAAGGCAGATTCGGGTTTCCACACCTGATTCTTGAAGGATTTTTTGTGCAGCACGAACGGTTTGAAAGCCACTATCCCGATAGGGATTGGGTGTCAGAATCACTCGTTTCATAGACTTATCCTTTCAAAGCAGTGTGTGCCTGGGCGACAACATCTGCCGTATCCGGTTCGATGCCGCAGGTATCAGCCAGTGTCAAATGCCCAAGGAACTCAATATTGCCTTCCGGGCCTTTCACAGGGGAATAGGTTAGGCCCAGAATGGCAAAGCCCAATTCATGTGCCAGGGCCACAAAATGATCCAGAACTTCCTTATGGGTTTCAGGGTCACGAACAACGCCCTTTTTACCGACCTTTTCCTTTCCCGCCTCAAACTGAGGCTTAATGAGACACAAAACCTGACCGGATTGTGGCTTTAGCAGCTGCTTGATGGTTGGCAGCACGATCTTGAGGGAAATAAAACTAACATCAACTACAGACAGGTCAAGCGGTTCGCCCAGCTGCTCCGGCGTCACGTAACGAATATTGGTTCGCTCCATGACCACAACACGGTCGTCAGAACGAATCTTCCAATCCAGCTGACCGTATCCCACATCAATTGCAAACACTTTTTTTGCGCCCTGCTGGAGCAGACAATCCGTGAATCCCCCAGTAGAGGCACCAGAATCCGAGCACACATACCCCTCAGGCTTGACACCAAAATCACGGAGCGCTTTCTCCAGTTTCAAACCGCCTCTGCTCACGTAAGGGCAGGTATGGCCGCGAACCTCAATAGATACCGTATCTTCAAAAGAAGTACCCGGCTTGTCCGCTTTTTGACCGTCCACATAAACCAGGCCTGCCATAATAACAGCCTGTGCCTTGGAACGTGTATCCGCATAACCCTGTTCGGTCAGCAAAACATCCAATCTTTTTTTATTCTTCATGGGAAAGAACCTCCCGAACGTAATTAGCAATAGAATCGGCATCCAGCCCAGTTAGGTGATATAGCGAAACTGGATCGCCATGGGGGACAAAGTTTTCACCCAAATCAATCCCGTGAATTTTGCAGTTGGGGGCAAATTCTGCCATAGCCCATGCAATAGACTCCTTGATTCCGCAGCCAGAACTGGTCTCTTCTATTACCACCACATGAGAACCAGTAATCTCTTCGGCGATTTTCTCAACAGGGATATTTGTGGTTGAAAACAGCCGGAGAACCGTAGGACGGATTCCCATTTGTTCCAGTTTTTCAGCAGCAGAAAGTACATGATTGATTAAGGTTCCATAGGTAATCAGGGTAACATCTTCCCCCTTGCGGTGGCAGCAGAAATCATTGGGATTTCCCATAAATGCATTGCAAGTGTAATTTCCTTCTGTGCCTCTGGGGTAACGCACTGCGACAGGGCCGGTGCATTCCTGAACCGCCCAGCGCAGCATATGACGCAGTTCATCATAGCTTGCAGGACTTAATAACGTCATTCCAGGGATGTGTCCCATGAATCCAATGTCAAATACACCGTGATGGGTAGGTCCATCCTCCCCAACGAGTCCCGCACGATCAACGCACAAGACGACATGCAAGCCAAGCAGCGCAATATCCTGAATGATCTGGTCGTAGGACCGCTGGAAAAACGTGGAGTAAATCGCAACGACAGGAACTGCACCCTGTTTTGCAAGACCGCCCGCCATAGAGACGGCATGTTCTTCCGCAATACCCACATCGAACAATCGATCAGGGAACGCTTCTTTAAACTTTAGCAGACCTGTTCCACCCGGCATTGCAGCAGTAATGGCGCAAAGTCTGGTGTTCTCTCTGGCCAGTTCCATCATAGTATCTCCAAAAACATCGGAGAACGACACTTTCTTGGCACTCAAGCCTTGACCATCTGCAGGATTAAATTTCCCCACGCCATGGAATTTTGCAGGATTATTCTCAGCAGGCACATAACCATGCCCCTTTTTTGTCATCACATGCACAAGAACCGGTCTGTCCATATCCTTAGCGGTACGCAAAACCTGCATAAGTTCAGGAAGGTTGTGTCCATCCACAGGGCCAAGATAGTCAAGTCCCATATGCTCGAATATGGTGCCGCGGAGCAGGTTGTGTTTCAGTTTTTCCTTCACACGGTGGGTAAACTTATAAATCGTGTCACCACCTGGGATAATTGCGGTGGTTTTGCGATAAAGCTTTTTAAAGTTTGAGTACTCCTCTTTGGTTCTCACCTTAGAAAGATGCATCGCCATACCGCCCACATTGGGGTCAATGGACATTTCATTATCATTCAAAATGACAACCATGGGTTCGCCGCTGCCACCAACATCGTTCAGACCTTCATAAGCCATACCGCCGGTAGCAGCGCCATCACCCATAAGCGCCACAACATTGTAGTTTTCACCGGTCAGCTTTCTGGCGCGGGCCATACCCAATGCGATAGAAACGGAGCTGGAAGCGTGTCCGGATACAAAAGAGTCTGCATCACTTTCACTGGGCTTTGGGAAACCAGACATTCCGCCAAACATTCGCAGATGGTCAAAATCCGCCTGGCGACCGGTCAGCATCTTATGGATATAAGACTGATGACCAACGTCGAAAACCAGACGGTCGTACGTTGTATTATAAACAGTTTCAATGGCAACACTCAGCTCCACCACACCCAGGTTAGACGCCAGGTGTCCGCCGGTCTTTGCCACATGGGCGACAATAAATTCTCGGATCTCGCGACATAGCTGCTGGCGCTGGGCGTCATTCAGCTTTACAAGGTCCTCGTGCCCATGAATCATAGGTAGTATTTGCACGGTTTCACAACCTTTTTTATTATTTCTTTTTCTTCCAGAAGGAGATTGATGTAAGGTGTCGGAAAGCATAGATCACGCGACCTGCCGAATAAACGATGGAGGTGCTGGAATTGACTGCAAATCCTTTGCCGACAGCTTTTCCGCCTACAGTCAGCGCAGCAACCAGTGATGACATGAGCAAAGACACAATATCCGGCCAGCTGAACTGGAAACTCCCCAAGATCTGGGCCGCAATGGTTGCGGAGGCAGAACCGGATACGACACCACAGATATCGCCCACCACATCGTTGCAGATGGAACTGACCCGCTCTGCATTGCGAAGCAGCATTATGCACTCCTGTGCGCCTGCCACTTTTCTGGAGGCCATGGAGTGAAACGGTTTCTCATCAGCAGAGGCAACTGCCATACCAATAATATCGAAAATAATACCGATCAAAACAATCAGCAGCAATATAATGAATGCAATCACCATATTACTTCTTTTCATTAACTCATCCGAGGCCAGAGAAATAAATCCGGAAATAAAAATAGTGGAAAAAAAGACGGTTATTACCCAATTTCTTGTTTTACGCTTTTCTTCCTTCCTTGCTGAACTTGGATCAGGTTTTGACACGAAAGGATTCTCCTTTATGAATTGTAATTAGTAATGACGGTAGCAGACGAGATAAATCTTACGGCATAGGTCGGGTGGGTTTTCCCCATTAAGAACCTGCCGTTGCCGTGCAGGCGGTTTCCCATTAATCTCAAAGCTCAAATGTTGCCATGTAAATGAGTACCCGATTGCCACTTAGTCCGTACTGCAATCCCTCGTCTGCCCGATGAAGACAGCCTAGGTGATTTCCACAACAGAACAAATCGACTCTTAGCCTCTTTTGCAAGCATGGTTTCCAGGGGCAATATCGGAAATGGTTATGGCCATAACCATCATCCGCCAGATCCCCTTTCCCCAGCATGTTCACTCAAGGCAGGCTACGCTGCACACAGCACACGATTCTGTGCACCGCCTTGCAGGTTCTTACCAAGTTCGTACGCGAACGGACTCCGGTAGGAGTGTACACCGTCGTCGCACAATAAATGGTCTCCACGGAAACCGGGTCGGATACTCCATGCCATTGGAGTGCGCCCTGAATCCTTAACCCCCAGCATCCACCCTAAACTGGGCGTAAAAAGCAGACACAAGGGACTTCATCGATATGCCCTTCATAGGATTTTTAGGCCCTATCTGGGAGCCGGCCGTTCCGACTAGGATACTGCACCGTCGGGAATATAATATCATAATTTACATGATTATACAAGAGGTTTTCTCTATATGCTTTTGAACAATCTTAAAATTTTTCATGTCTATCCTGTTGCAAAATCCACACGAATCCAGGTAAAATGCAAAATTCTTATGTTCTGAAAATTATGAAATACAGATTCAATTTTGCTGTCAACCGCATAAAATGCAACCGGATATGCGATTTGTGGTACTATTGTCATCGTCAGCATATTATGATATATTGGAATCAACAAAATACAAGGAGGAGCTTATGGAACCAATTCATCTTAAAGCATATCATGCGTTTCGTCAGCAATGGGCGTTGGTAAGTGCAGGAAATTTATCCCACTTCAATACAATGACAATTGGCTGGGGCGGAGTTGGATGTCTTTGGAATCGCCCGGTGGCAACTGTTTATATCAGGCCGGGGCGATATACCTATGAATTTATGGAGTCAGCAGAGTTCTTTACCGTGTCATTCTTTTCAGAGGATTATCGGGACGCACTGAAAATTTTGGGGAGCAAATCTGGCAGAGACTGTGACAAGGTGGCGCTTGCCGGACTGACCCCGATCAAAGCCGGAGACAGTGTCACATTTGCACAGGCACAATACACCCTGCTCTGCAAAAAACTTTACTGCCATGATTTTTTGGCAGATCAGATTCCGGAAGAAATATTCAGGAGTTTCTACGAACCAGGCGAAACACCACACAGGGCTTATTATGGTGAAATCATAGAAGTCATACAATCATAATATATGAGGATTTTATGAAAAAGAAAAAAATTATTACTTTCGTGCTAGGTCTTTTGATTTTCTTAAACGCCTGCCAAAAGCAACCGTCCGAGCCACAGGTAAATCCGCCCCAAACAACTTCTTTCATTCCGCCATCCACCATCTGCGAGGTATCCGAACCGGAACTGGTATTGGAACCGGGAGATGCTGTCACAGTAGAAGGAAGATTGCTTGAAAGTGGCAGTGTGATCTACAACGACTGTCTATACGTGAAAGCCACTGAATTTTTGGGCGCACTGGACAGTTCCCCGCATTCCAATGATGCCACATTGGGATTAACGATCACCTGGGATCATTCCCAAAACGAACAGAATCCCCAGCAATCAGATCCTATAATTAACGGAAAAACCTATCCGCTGAATCACCAGATGCTATTTTATCAGGATGCGGCTTTTCTCCCCCTAGAGGAGTTCTGCAAGCTACTGGATATTTCCATACTGAACGATGAAGATCAAGGGCACCTTTACTGCACCAGTGGAATCAAGAATTTGGATATTCCGGAAGGCATCCATGTTCCAATTCTGATGTACCATGCGGTCAGCGATGATTTGTGGGGATTTTCCGAACTATTTGTCAGCCCCTCAGATATGGATGCGCAACTGGCATATCTTGTGGATAACGGATACGATCCCATTTTCTTTGAAGATCTGGACCATGTACAGGATTACGATAAGCCCGTGATTCTCACCTTTGACGATGGGTATTTGGATAACTACACAGAACTCTATCCCCTACTCCAAAAACACAATGTGAAAGCAACGATATTTGTAATTACTTCAGCCATGGGCGTCAGTCAGCGCAGCATGACCCCAGCACAGGTAAAGGAGCTGTCCGACTCTGGACTTGTCTCCATTCAAAGCCATACCGTATCCCACAGGGAATTGTCATCCCTGGATTACGACCAACAGCTTGCAGAGATTCGGGATTCCAAACTTGAAGTCACCAGAATGACAGGACGAGAGCCTCATGTACTCTGTTATCCCAGTGGTGAACGAAATGAGACTACTCAGGAATTGACCTCTCAATATTACAATTTCGGCATTGACATGAACGGAGGACTATATACCACCGGTGACGAGCCGACTTCCGTTAGCCGGTATTATGTGAGTCGTTTTACTTCAATCGGTGAATTTGCATCTATGATTGCTGATGCCGGACAATAAAAAGGGAGCCATACGGCTCCCTTTTTATACATTGACAAACCAGTCTTCGATGATATCTGAGTGTGTCACAACAATCTCAATTTCTTTCAGTTCTTCCTTTGTAAAGAAACGAAGTTCCCTGGATTCCGCACTGATGCGCAGGTCAGGTTCCTCTTCAAGCTCCAGCTGAAATACCACGATGACCATACGCCAAATACTTCCATCTATGAAAGAGGCAATTCGCCCGGGCTCCCCATAGGAACGTAGTCGGACAAGCTTCGACTGCGCAACCCGTATGCCCAATTCCTCCCGAATCTCACGAACCATTGCTTGGGATTCGGTTTCCCAGTTTTTTACGCCCCCTCCGACCAGTCCCCAGGTATCAGAATCCCGCCTTCGCTCTAAGAGCAGCCTTCCTTTACAAGTGATGATTGCATTGGAACCCAAATGTGCACCCATAGTTGGCTTTGGCGCATTGGGATCTCCACGATAAAATCTTACAATAGACACAGTGCATCCCCCTTTGTCATAAGAATATCACGTTTTCATTGGAAATTCCATCCATAAAATCTAACCCATAGTGTTTCTTGACTCACGTGCAAAATTCCTTCAGGCGAATACATTGACACCTCTTCGGATTTGGAATATAATGCACTCATTGTTATTGTGGAGGCGATTTATATGATCCAGGAGTACAAGTCCACCCTCACCTTGTACGAAACTCAAAACGCTATTGGATTCATCAAGCGGGATTTTGAGCACGAGCTTTCCCGAAGACTTCATCTGATTCGCGCTACCGCTCCGCTGTTCGTAGACCCAGATACCGGAT
>JAHHRW010000010.1 GCA_020025575.1 Oscillospiraceae bacterium
ATTATACAGGTAAATCCACGATGCTACAAACTGGGGGTCATTACATATTGTCTAAGCCTGTAGAAAAACCCGTGTTGACTGAGCGCGAATCGATGATTCTTTCAATGATTCAGAGCGGAAGGCAGTCTATTATTGAGGCAGCAAAAAGAGACTTTAGTGATGGATCGACCACTATTTGCCCCTACTGTTTCCGGGAGATTGATAATGAATATCGGCGTAGTTTAATTGACAGCATCAACAAAGTACTAAACAAGGATGTAGATGCTCATAAGGCTGAATTGCAGGCAATATCTTTCCCTAGATTAGATGAAGACTATTCCCGTTTTATGGACTTGGATTCTGAACTAGTGAAAGAAATTCAGAATCAGATAGAGAATTGTCAAAAGCTGATAGAGCAATATAAAGTGGCCATTCAACAGAAGTTGAATAGCATTTACAATCCGGTAAATATGGCTCCGATAGGCTTGGAGAGTGGTATCCAGCAGCTAAATTTGCTTTTAAATAAACTTGAACTAATAGCGGCAGAAATTTGTAGATGCGATGCAACAACGAAAAGCAATCTTGCAAGAGTTGCTTTTGATCAACAAAAAAATTGCACACCTGCAAATAGAACAAGCATATCGAGATTTCCAGAAGCGGCAGCGCGCAATGAGATCAGCGGAAACCGAATTGCAAATTAAGCAGAAAAAGGTAGGAGAAACCGCAGAGCACTTAAAAAGCCTCAAAGAGAAAAAGTCAAATGTGGGGTTGGCTATTGAAAGCATAAACAATGCACTTGACTATGTGTTCTTTTCGCATGGTCGGCTTTCAATTGAGTTGAAAAATGATAAGTACTACTTGAAGTCAAGTGGAAAAGATGTCAAACCCAAAAATGTGTCCATAGGTGAGAGAAATATTATTGCCTTGTGCTATTTCTTCACCCAGATATTATCAAACCAGGATATTAAAAAACTATATCAGGATGAAGAATTAATAGTGATTGACGACCCAATTTCTAGCTTTGATTTTGAGAACAAAGTCGGGATAAGCTCCTTTCTGAGATACCAGACGCATAAAATTATTAAAGGTAATGCCAAAAGCAAAATCCTATTTTTGACGCACGATCTATCTACGTTTTCTGATTTGCAAAAAATAGCTGACGAAATAGAGAAGTCTTTCAAAAAACAGAACGCAGGTGGAGCTATAAAGAGTAAATCCTTCGAACTGAGAGGGCAAATATTGTCAAAGCCTATGAAGTCCATTAATGAATATCGAGATTTGCTACACATGATTTTTAATTATGCAATGGGCAATACCGATGGTTTGGATTTGATAATTGGTAACGCCATGCGGCGCACATTGGAAGCGTTCTCGACTTTTATTTATGGGACAGGAATTGCGGAAGTCTCTTTTGATCCAAAGGTTATAAAAAGCTTGGGCAAGTATTCTAAATATTTTGAAAATCTTATGTACCGGCTCGTACTCCATGGAGAAAGCCATTTTGAAACACGCGTTTATGCGATACAAGACGATCTGAATTTTTATCATTTTATTTCGGAAAAAGAAAAACAGCGCACCTGCAAAGAGGTTTTGTGTTTTATGTACTGCTTGAATCCGGATCACATCGAATCACATATTCCGGACGCAATCCATGAGATTCAGAAATGGATGACAGACATTCGTACAAACGAAGAATTTGATGCAATAGCTAATCCGAAAAAGCGAATTATCCCTCTATACGATATTCCTCTATCTGCCGGCTTAGGTGAGAACATATTAGATAGCGACATACCATTTGTAGAATATGAAACTGATGTTATGGATGGGGACTTTGCACTTCACGTATCTGGTGATAGCATGGAGCCAGACATTCCAAACGGAAGCATTGTTGTTATCAAAAAGCAAAGTGAAATAGCCGACGGTATAAGTAGTGCATTTTTCCTTAACGGAGAAG
Source organism: Oscillospiraceae bacterium (assembly GCA_020025575.1). Taxonomy (GTDB): domain Bacteria; phylum Bacillota; class Clostridia; order Oscillospirales; family Oscillospiraceae; genus Faecousia. The sequence goes on from JAHHRW010000010.1 coordinate 1,934, forward strand.
TCTACTGTAAAAAACTACTACATAAAGATGGAAAGGTTTTTCTCTGCTCAGATAATACTGAATACCAGCCTATAGAAATTCATGAGGGAGATACCTTAAAAGCGTACGGGAAGATTGTCAAAGTGCTCTGTTAGTGCTATAATACTTACAAGCCATTCATTTTTCCACCTCAAGCGTAACGCACGATAGGATGGCACCGATAGATTTTTGATAGCAAAAATCCGGATAGACCCTAGGATAAGGATAATCTGCATCAAATAAAACAACGTCGTATTAAATCCACTATACAAGAAAGTTTAGAAATGGATCTAACCCGGCGAGTGGGAATAATATAATAAAGCCCGGGAGCCTTGCAAATGCACGGTTTCCGGGCTTTTTGCTTGCAAAATCCTTGCACTTTGTTCGGAATTATCAGAAAAAGTAACAATATGCGATGTTGAGTAAACCTCGGCAGTGATCGTGGCTCTGACTCCGGGCAGGGCTTTTGTTTATGTATCCGGAAGAAATAACTTATGGCGCTCTGTGATCAGAAACAGCGAGGCCACCCTTCTGACAAATATCCATTTTATAGGATATATCATGTTGTATCATGAGGTCTAGAAGCACCAAATATCTTCTAAAATACGGAGGCGAGCATATGGCAAATATCCGTTGTCCCCATTGTGGCAGCCCTGCTAGGGCGTACGCAAATCGTTGGGAATGTGGTTACTGCGGCGACTTTGGTGTTCTGAGCACCAGACAAGCTGCACCGGAACCTACACAAACGCAGAATGTCACTTTGACCCTGAAATTCGTCAGCAAGCTGGATTTTGAAGAAACCTGGAACGACATGAAGAACGTCATTTCCCAGTATGCCGAAGATCTCCTGCCTCAACTGGGCAATGTGCTGGTTTATGAGATCTCCCACGCATTGGCAACTCCTGGTCACACCACCGACAACGAAAAGTTTCATGCATTAGATCGGTTTCTACAGGGGCATGATGACCTGCGAAATGGACCGAATATTCGGGACATCATTCATGCCTCCAAGCAGGGGACGGAGCTTTGTGTGGCTCAGGGAAAGCTGACAGAGGACGCTTGCGGTGGATTCTGGCAGCAGCTAATCCGAAAACTCCCCGCCGGAGATTATCCGGAGGATATCGAGGATCTGTTGCATGGTCTTGGGGCTTTCTATCAGTATTTTGTTTCTGATGACTGGAATGCGGAGTCCTTAATTCGCTTTCGGGAACTTCGGGATGCCTTCGAATACCACTGGTATCATCATCAGTATTTTTCCCCTGATCTCGGTGCGGCAATCGCAAGGCTTCAAAGGGATGATACCGGCTGTATCGATGATGACTGCAGGGATATTTTGGTATCTGCTTATCCGGACCATTTCCGGGATTACACATTGGAAGATATGCAGGACTTCCAGTGGAACTATCTTTTAGAGGATCTTGCAGCGGATGATCCTGCGCTTGCCAAAAACATGTGGGAAACCATTCTTGTAGCAGCCGGACCCGATTTTACAAAAAATCCGGCAGTCGAAGAATACCTTATGGACAATAGCCCCTTTGCAGAAGATGATTGAATATATGCTGATAAAGGGAATTTGAACAATGAAATTCCGGCAGCTTTCCTTATTTTTCTTCCCCATTTTTGCAGTTGCGTTCCATCATCTGCTTCATGTCAATATCATATACATCCATAAAGTCAAACACCCTGCATGCAAGCGTCTGAGTAATCTTCTCTCCGGAATAGGTGTCGGTAACGAAATTACCATAGAACGTCAGAACTCTTGTTCTCTCATCCCGCTCAAATCTCGTAATCTGGCTGTACTTGATATCATAAGCAAAAATGGAATCATAATCACCAACACGGTCATCATGGTAACTATAAATAAATCCATCCGGCTTAAATGTAATCGTCTCTCTGCGTCGAAAGCTAAATTCACGATTGAGTGTTACAATGTATACCGTTGCAGGTAACCAGGAAAGGCCGTATGGAGCAACAAAGGTTATCATCAGCAAATACGTCTCATACCATTTCTGTGTCACGAAAACCATATGCAGCACATTTGCAGTTCCGCACACATATCCAACGATTCGTAGAAACATTGCAATGTAATAGCAGGCCTTTGGAAAGCCTTTCAGTGTTTTCACATTGTCTTTTGTCAGCCGCTTCAGTGCCTGTTTTCTCTTTCTTTCATTTACCGTATATGTTTGCATAAATTACCTCCTGTAGTCTCCTGTCCATTCAGCCAAATCACTGCGAACAAAACGGAGATTACCCGATATGTTTTTCCTGACATATGGGGCATACCCTCAGATGTAGTTTTTCTGAAATTGCAAAATCCAATGTATATCAGAATGCAGCAACACCGATCACAGCTCCATAAACACCACAACGCTTTACGGAATTGCATTGCTGTCCTGATTATAGCACAATACTGTCCGTTTGTAATTCAAATATTTATAAAATAAACAGGCGGAATGTCCCTCTCCCCCCATCCTTGAAGTGACCCCAAGAAGTGAGACAATACCTATTCACGCAACAGTTATCCTCTTTTTATTCATTTACCGATACACTCAAAGGAAGTAATATTCTGATTCAGAATAAGATTGTTGACTGCGAGGTAGTTTCAGCGGATAGATGGCTATCAAAGGAAACTGGATATCCAGAGGGTACAAAATTTCATAAACTGTTGCGATTACGATCGGCTAAAACATATCCTCTGATGTTAGAAACGACCTATTTACCTCAGGCACGTTTCTGGAAACTGGATACCGAAATACTTTCTAATGGATCCCCGTACGAGTTTCTCAGAAACAGATATGATTTCAATGCTGATCGGGCTACCGAAAAGTTTCAGCCTGTTATCCCTCGTCCAGAGGAAAAAACCTTGTTGCATGTCTCATCGAACACCCCCTGTATGCTTCCGGAGCGATATAGTTATGAAGGTGATGTGTTGATTGAATACACCAAATCAATCGTGCGCGGTGATAAGTACGCCTTTCGCATTGAATTAACGAAAGACGTTGCTCATCCTCTTTAATTTTTCAGTACACAGCAATTTATTCTCATCTTATCATTTGGGAATAACTAAGCGAGGGAGCGTTGAGCCCTCTCGCTCCCCTAAAATCACCCCTCAGAGGCCCTAAATCATGGGTTAAACATGTTGAACTTAAGCGTAGGAATCATATAATAAAGCCCGGAAACCTTGCAAACCCACGGTTTCCGGGCTTTTTGCTTGCAAAATGCTTGGCATTGGCTTATAGGCCAATGCCATCGATAACGCCCTTTGTTGACAAAAAAGGAAATTCAGCTTATGATATATGGACACAAAATAGAAAATTTTTCCATGATTCTATATTTCTTTCGGAGGCGCAATGGAACAGTCCGTGCCGATATTATATGTAAATATGCTTGGTCGCTTTGCGATGAGCTATGGGGGTCAACAGATCTCCTTTAAAACGCATACTGCAACAAAATCCCTCAAATTATTGCAGATTCTATTATACACATCTGCAGTAAATGGTGGGATTTCCCGCTCTCAGCTATTGCAAAATCTGTATTATCAGGAAGAACTCTGTGATCTTGCAAACAATCTGCGTGTCACCGTGCATCGTTTGAAAAAGCTGTTGCTGCAGGCCGGTCTTCCCGAATACGATTATATTCAGATTGACAACGGCATCTATCGCTGGAACAGTCCCATGCCCACAAAAATCGATGCGATAGAATTTGAACATCTGGTCAAAGCCGCACAGGAAACATCCGATCCGAAAATACAGGCAGACCTTTGCTGTGAGGCTTGTGCCTTATACCGAGGTGTTTTCCTTCCGGCACTGTCTGAGGATGACTGGGTAATTGTCAACAGCATCCGGTACAAAAAACTCTATGAATACGCCTTTCTCCAACTTTGCGATTATCTGAAACACAACCGGGAATATGAAAAGATTTTAGATATTGCCACCACCGCTGTTCAGATCTATCCTTTTGAAGAATGGCAGGCCATCAAAATGGATGCCTTGATGGCACTTAACCGCTACAAGGATGCCCAGCAGTACTACGAAGAAACATCCAAAATGTTTTTTGAGGAACTTGGAATCAGCCCCTCGGAAAAGATGATGAATCTGTTTGAGGAAATGAGCCTGAAAATGGGCAGAACCCATCAGACAACCAAGGACATCAAAGAGGCACTTTCTCTATCTGATTACAAAACCGGTGCGTTTTATTGCAATTTGCCGAGTTTTCGTGATAATTACCGTCTTATCCGCCGTTTACTTGACCGAATTGATCTTTCCGTGCAGGTGATGATTTGTTCCCTGACTGACTGTTGCGGGCGTCCTCTGGAAAATAAGGAAAAACTGGAAGTGCTGTCTGAACATCTGCACAAAGCAATTCGCAGCAGCCTTCGTCGTGGAGACTGTTTTACCCAATACAGTCCAAGCCAGTTTCTGATTCTGGTAATCGGATCAAATCAAGAAAACTGTCAAATGATTTACAAACGGATTTTAAATCATTTTACACAGGAACATAAATCCTGGAAGAAGTATATCGAATACAGTGTTTTTTCCGTATCGGAAAATGAATAAATTTCTGAACCTAGACTTCTTTCTATGCATAAAACCTGAGTTATCCACACATGGATAACTCAGGTTTTGTTTTCTCTCAAATTGATCCTGTGGGGCATGCAATCAGACTGTCTTTTCACAGCGAACAGTCAGACGATTCTGCCCGCCATATGTGCAGGTGAACAGCGTCATATCGTACTCGCCTGACACCATTTCTTCCACTGACGTTGCAGCCAGAATATCCATTGCCACAACTTTATAGGTGGTTGCGAAGCCATTTACATCGCGGAAATATACCTCATCTCCAACCTCTATTTGGGGCAGCTGACCAAATCCTCGGTCATAATTATGGCCCATCAGGACAAGATCATCCCCGCCTACGGACCCTGTATATCTGCATGGCGTAATCCGCAGATTCTCCATGCTCCATTGTGACATAATCGGCATTTCGATTCTCAGCTTTGGGATCATCAGATAGCCAATATAATCATGCCCGTCCACAGACAGCGTATTCATAACGGTAGAATAGGGATCTGTCAGATGTTCGGCATTCTCAGATGGGTTCTGCTCGTCGTAAGCGGATTGATTGGACGCAATCTGTTCCATCAGCCTAGGGAGCAATTCCATTGCAGCCTGTTCTGCCGCTGCAGCCTCCTTCTGATTGTAGGAAAAAAGCGCCAAAGCAGCCAAAACCAGAACCGACCCTAATCCGATTAAAATATTTGATAAGTTATGTTTCATTTTCTTTCACCGAATCGAATCAGCACTCCGCTCCCGATCAGGAGCAGTCCCAGAATCGCAAGCACCGGGACCGGCAGCTTCAGCTGACCAGTCTGCGGAAGAACCGGATCCTTTGGATGATCCGTGGGGGGAACTGTCGGAGGGGATGCTGTAAGAACGCCCATCTTAGGGGTTGCATTTACATCATACACATAAGCACCATTTTCCCAATTGGGAACAGCAATCAAAAACGGGTCAACGCTATTATACCCCGTCGCAGCCTCATGCTGCGCCACAAGATACAATCCCAGTTGATCGACGCCGACTTCATAGCGCACGGTGCCGTCATAAATTTTTACAGTCTCGCCTGTAATATTTCTTTTTTCGGCATAATCCAGAAGTGATTCTGCAAGCTCCGGAGAATTTTCATCTTCCAGTGTTTTACCCCAGTCTGCAAATGCTCCTGAAGGACGAAAATGGTAGTTCCCATTTGTGCTGACAATCTCGCCGACACGGTAAAATGTCAGGGTTCCAGAGGATAGTTTCTTTCCGTCGTCCTCCAAATGAACCGTAATCGAACCAGAGTCTTCAAAATCCGGCACATCATGCGCCAAAACAGAAACACTCGTCATGCAAAGCAAAAGGATCACAAAAAGAAAATTTATCATTCGTTTGCGCATGGTATTTGCCTCCTTATTTTTTCTTATGTTTTGGCAGAGATGCCACAATTACAAGCACCAGCAAAAACGGTGCTGCAATCACAGCTGCCACAAATTTTGAATCCACCAGCACTGCATCTCCAACTACGTGTGTCTGCGAATCCTCTACATAATCAATCCTCTGCCCCCGAACCAGAAGGCGGTGGGAATTGATCCCATACGGCGTACATGTAACCAGCGTACAGAGATCTTTTCCATCCTCCGGCATTAGAGACTGCACATTATCAGGCTCCACAATCAGAATCTGGTCAACCTGATAGGTCAAAACCTCATCCAATACGCGAATGTGAAAAAGATCCCCTTCTACCATTCGGTCCAGATGCGTCAGCAGCGTCGCACTGGGCAAGCCTCTGTGCCCGGAAAGAACGCTGTGCGTGCCCGCTCCGCCGATTGGAAGACTGGACCACTCCAAGTGGCCCACCGCAACCTGAAGGACTGCGTGATCTGTTCCATGGTAAATCGGAAGTTTTACATCAATCGAGGGAATTTCAATATATCCCATAATCCCCGTTCCACCCACGTTCAACAGGGTCTCATACTGGGCCTTTTGCTCATCGGTGGGCATGAACATATTGTCTCTGTGCTGCTGCGCCTGGTTATAGGCCTCTGCGGCATCCCAAAGCTCCTGATAACGGTCACTTCCCAGATTCTGAACCTGCTCCTGATAGGATGCAATGGCACGTGATTGGTGTCTTGCATTCCAGAAATCACTGACAGTTGGATACAGAAGTAAGGACATGCCAATCAAAAATATGCAAACCAGAAGAATATTGTATAGTCTCTTTTTCATTGGAATCTCCTTACGCCTGCCCCTTGGGGAGATGACTCTCCCCAAGGCCGCAAACTTGCAATAAATATGGATCTTATGCGTTGCCGGGGCTGCGCTTCTTCAGCAGCAGCATTGCGCCTGCTACCAGAATCAGAATGCCGCCGAGGGCATAGAACATGGTGGTACCAACGCCACCGGTGCTGGGCAGAACAAGACCGGGATGGTTCACAACAGTTGCCTCCAGTGTGCCAGCGGTATTGTTTCCAGTGAATACAACATTGTCACTTTTCAGTTCAGTCAGCTTGGGTTCATCGGACTGGATATCATGCTCAGCAGTAATGTTGAAAGTGATGGGCTCCATGGTGTTGTAGCCCTTGGGCGTGGTGGTTTCCTCCAGTCTGTACTCGCCATCATCAATGCCCTTCCAGGTAAAGGTGGTCATCTTGTCACCCTTGACTTCTTCACCGACAGGCTGGAAGTCACCATTCTTGTCTTTCTTGTAGAGGGTAAAGCCTGCGCCTTCCAGGGGCTGATCCTCCTCATTAGTCTTGTTGACAACTGCCTCATAAGTAAAGACGATAACCTTGTCCTTAGGAGTCTGGCCTACTTTGCCTGTGCCGCTGGGATTTGGGTTGTTGGAGTATTCCAGATAAACTTCGTTGGGGTTGCCGGTGGAGCCTACAACTGCCTGCTCATTCAGCTTGGCGGTATAATTCACAGTAATAACAGAACCATTGGTTGCATTGAAAGCTTTGACATCGTCACAGGTAATTGTCAGAGTATTACCTGTAGAACCGGGTCCAATTTCAAAGTGTCCTGTAACATCTGTACCATTGAACATGACCTGTGCATCCTTATTATAGGTCAGGCCGGCAGAGAGCGTGTCGTGGAAAACAATCTTGTAAGATTTGTAGCTGGAAACATTGTCTGCAAGGGTTGCAGTGAGCTGGAAGGGAACATCGTCGCCGATGTCGTAGTCTGCAGAATCCTGCCAACCGGTGGTAACATTGGTGGAATCATTGGTATCCTGGACCTTCTTCTCAACCTGAGGGACGCTGGACTTGGGCGTAGCAGATACATTGCCGACAACTTCCATGATGTAGGAAGTGTAAGCATCATTTCCGGAAACGGATTTATCCTTGTCCTTAATCAGATAGTAACCGGCTTCCAGATCGCTGATGGTGTAGCTGCCTTCACCTGCAACACTGGGCTTTGCATTTTCCCCATTCAGAAAAGTTTCAAGTTCATTTGCAAATGTGCGGGCAGCATCAGAATCGGTGAGTTCTTTTGCTTTGTCAGCTGCCTTACCGAACTTCGTCTCGGCAGCGGTAGTAACACCAGTACCCCACTTGATATCAGACAGGACCTTCTCCTGATCTTCATTTTCAAACAGCGTTGCTGCAAAAATCTGATAAGCCTCATAGGTGTGGCCAGGCTGGGCATTCTCGATGGTAATGGAGAACTTGGGGGGCTCCGCAGCCGGCATTTCGGCTGCATGGGCAACGATGCCCAGGGTGAAAACCATGGTGAAGACCATGATCATGCTAAGAAAACGTTTCATATCTTTCTTTCCTTTCATCTTATAAATTTCGTGTTGCTACACACATTATTGACTGCACTTTCTTTTCTTGGAGTGGCAATACGCCATCCACATTGCGCTGCACATGAGAACCAAACCTGCAAGGACATACGGTTCTGTACCGATTCCGCCGGTTTCAGGCAGGCTATCGATGCACAGCTTGTTGGTAATTGTGATCGTAAATCCATCCGTCACCGCATGAACCTCCATACCGGAATCAGACTTGTAGGCAACCTGGAACGGCGTTCGGTTCACATACCCCATGGTACCCGGCAGAATTGGATTGGAATCTTCGTCCAGCTCATACACATAGTATTTCTCTCCCAGATTCAGATCCACAAAAGTGCCCTTCTGATTGGCTGTCGTCTCTGTAAATTTCAGCGTAACGATCTGAAGAGGCTTACCCGTTCCCTCTGGATTGTCAAACAGACCAAAGCGGTACTCTCCGGGAATTGGATTGATCGCCGTTCCGTCCACATTCTGGAATTGTTTCTCTACCGTAACCTCACCCCTGCTGTTGGGTGCTTTGAAGACATGGATTGCAGAGGCATAGTGAACATGGACACCCTCGGGATAAGGGGGATATTGGTCGTCCACTTTTTTAGCAACGATGAAGTCGTACGGATCTGCGTCTAAGACATATCCTTCCGGTGCGCGGGTTTCCTGAATACGATAGACCGTATTGTATTTCATCGGTTTATCAGAACGATTGTCGGTACCGAAGGTCAGTGTCCCATCACTCCCCGTTGTACCAGTCCAAATTTCCCCATTCCCCTGGAAGACGCCATTTTCCATGGTGCCCTCTTCCATTTGGAATTGCGCACCGGGAAGGTAATGTGTAATATCGTTTTTATCGTATTTCAGAATCTGAACCTTAGGTGTTCCGTCGCCTCCGGCCGTGCCGCCAATCGTATAGTGGAAGTTCTCAATGACAACACTGTCACCGCCATTCTGGGAATAGCCCATCCAGTAAGCATTGTTTGAAAGCGTAATATGCGTATCCGGAACCGCATGAATGTGGGTGATATAGGTGATTGTCAGCGGCTGATTATCCGGAACCGGAATCATCAGGGTCTGATTATCGTATGCAGGCTTAACAGGCACTGTCTCATTTGTCCGGGAATTCACGACCCGAATGCTCTCAACGTCCAAACTCAGCGTCTGACTCATCTCATCCACCAACGTTATGGTATCTCCACCCTTGAGCAAGTCCTCTCCATTGGGATTGACTGCAATTGTAAAGTGGATGGAATTTCCCACTGTGGCAGAAGTTTTATCAATAGTCTTGACGGACACCTTGACACCGCTGGACGAGGAATCCATCTGCGTTCCGTCTGTATGCTGAAGGTACACCTGATTGACAAATTCTTTTTCGATTCCGCCCTGAAGAACCTCTGGGTCGGTCACGCGGCACACAATTTGAAAGTCCACAGCATAGACATCCATCTCATGTCCTGCCACCAGATTCTCTACTTCCCACAGCACCTGATCTCCATTGGTGTAGTAGTAGCTGGTCCTGTTTCCCAAATTGGAATCCAGCTCTGCCTGAACAGAATGTTCTGTCCAGCCGGGGCCAAGCGCTCGCTGATAGTCCGGAATCTGAGCCATCTGAATGCCGCTGTTCCGGGTTTTCTCTCCGATCCACTTCAGCCGGGCAAAGGCAATTTCCATTCCCTCTGGGATCTGATCCACAACACGGTAACGTCCAGCCAAATCTCCGCCATAATTGACCTTGGATGCCCAAGCAATATAGTGGCCGGGATTTTTAAGCAGAGCTTTCGGAACATTTCCTAACCTACCCGTCTCAAGATTTGTAATGTTTTTTCCATCAAACTTGAAGAATGTTCCAAATTCTTTCAGAATATTCTGGCCGCCATAGAGTACCTTTGTCGCCATTCCATAGTTGACCATCGTATCCTCACTGGAGCCAACATCAAGATAATTGGTATAAAGCTTCTTGGTTCGTGTTCCGCTGGGCAGAGGATCCGGCTCTGATCTGAGGATCAGGAATACCGATTCGTTGTTCTCAAGGGGGATACTCTTGCGCATTTTCACATAAACCGCGCTATACGTATTTTCCCGATTAAAGTTCAGTTCGTCCTTATAAGTAATCTCGCAGTAGTCCTCGGTGGAAAGCTGTGACACATGGCCGCTGCCTACCAGAGACTGTACATCTGCATAATCATTGAACCGAACGCCATCCGGGAGATTCCCTTTATAGATTCCTACGAAGGAGTCGCTGCGGAAATAAATGTTTCCCCGCTCATGGTGTGCACCTTCGGTTTTTACGAAATCCTTGATCACAGTTCCCTCATGAAGTTGACTGCCATCAATCTGAATCCCCCAATAAATTGCGCCGTTTGACCAAACGCCTGTGGATACATTTGGTTTTTGGTAATACCATTCCTTCTTTACGGCTTCGATGGCGTATCCGCCCTGAATGCTGATCTCAGCCTCGGAACTAAAACCACCGATCTGGAATTTCTCTCCGTCTTTAACAACTGTGCCGACAATATTCGCAGTGTTACTGACGTTCACCTTGTTAATCGTCCCGACATTCACAGCGGATGCGTAGTAGGTAAATTGATAAGCATAGGTATTATCAGCAAATCCAATATCCGAAAGACGGAGCTGAAAGGCATTCATTCCACCGATCTTGACCCAGTGGGTTTCAACCAATGCCCCCAGGGGATCGCTGCCCTCACCTTTGGTGTTAAAGGCATCTACCCGGAGATATCCAGTGTACTGGATATAGTTTTTGCTCAAAGTGTCCTTGATCACAGCCTCGGTAATATCCCAATCCCCCAAATGATTAAAGGTAATCGTATAGGGATAGCTGCCGGCAGGAACATTGAAATTCTGGGGTGGATTCGACTCTGCCACGATCGTACCGCTTGTGGCATCGTATACATTATTCTGAGGAAGATCTACCGTCAGGGCTTCACCCAGCGGATCAGATACATTTTTCTTGATCCAGTTCTTATAGCCGAGGTCACAATTATCATTGAAACCCTGGATATAGTCCTTTCCAGGCATCTGCGCATTGTCCGCAGTTGCAACGACTCTGTTTTTCACTGTTAACAGATCCACATTGGCTGCGCCGAATGCTTTTGCATCCACAATCACATCGTACTGCATACAATACGCTTCTCCGGGAGCCATATCCCCCACGGATACGGTGAATTCCTGCCCGTCTTTCGTGTATTGAAGTTTTGGGAAGGAACCATCCGATTTATTCAGTTCCATGGGCGTTCCTTCTGCCTGCTTGGAGTGATACAGTTTGAAGGATGCCTCATCATAGCGGATATGAGGCAGTGCCTTTTCATTGGTGATCTTCAGACTGTCCTTCACCTGCACCTCACCGAGAACATGGTTATTGCTGCTCGGTGCCTCAAACCATACGGTGTAAGTGATCTTATGGCTGCCATCCTCCGGATTCCGCACCGGGGAACTATGAGATTTCCTCATATCCAGATCTACCTGGGGGGTGAAATCTGCAACAGCATCATTCTTTTTATAGGTCTTGCTGTAAACCTTCGCTCTGTTTCGCAGCGGTTCATTGGTAATTTTATCTTCGTGTTGATCCGACAGCTTGACACGATAGGTCAAAGTGCGCTGCTCATTGGCATTCATATTGCCGATCTTCCAGACGAGACTGCCCGATTTCGCAATATCTGTTCCATTTTCAGGCGGAATGGGCTGGCTTTCCGTGGGAATACCGCCCTGATATATCCAGCCATGCTCCCTTCCGTCCTGGATTCCCTCTCTGGGAATCCCCTCCCCGCTCAATCGGGTGGGGATCGGCGTAACGCCCACATATTCCGCATACTCGCCGTTATTTTCAAAATAGTCCACTACCTTTACATCCGGACTGCCGTCTTCGCCGGCTGTAACCGTCAGCGTATACTCCAGATAGTGAACATCGTTCTCTGAAATTACAGTCTTGGAAACAGACTTCGAGATTTCAAGTTGGCCGAATTTTGCAATTGAATCGGTATCAAAAGACGGTGTGATATGTACATCCCCAAACACAATGTCCAATGCCCCGTCGTCTGTGGGCACTTCAGAAAGATCGATTTCACTTTGTACATAGAACGTTCCGTTCAGGACTCCGTTATTTGTGTCCTGCAAATGCTCCAGCCAGGACTGCTCAAACGTCAGTGTCAACATATGCCCCGAACTGGTGATGGAGCCAACTGTTGCATGATTTTCGTCTTTGATCTCACCCTGAGCCACAGGGTTGCGCATAATCTTCGGAACCTCAAAACTCAGCTGGCACCCGCTTGCAATCAATTTAGAAATGGGAACATGCTCGTATTCAATATCCAACCGCAATTTTGCATCGCCGGGAATGTTCACACCTTCCTGCATGTCCTGCCATTCGGCACCCGAATCACTTGCTTTATCCTTATACCGGAGCCTTGCTTTTTCTACGTATTCGTTCACATCAATCGGAGTCTTTTCTCCCACCAAATCCGCAGTTTCTTCGTCAGCTGTTTCCACAGGTTCCGCATCCATGATTTCAGATACTGTTTTCTCCGGTTTTGCATCCGTGATTTCAGGTACTGTTTCCTCAGGTTCCGCATCTGCGAATTCAGAAACGTTTTCCCCGAGAATGACCTGCTCATCGGGAGCCGCAGCCATTGTGGCAGGGACCGTGCTCTCTTGCGGGGTCTCAGTCAATTCATCCGGTCTGGCCTCAGATTGCTGATTTTCTGTAGCCTGGGTCTGAGGCACAGCGGTGGGCTCTTGTGTCTGCTCAGTCTCCGTTGGAATTTCTTCCTGTATTTTTCTGCACGCATCCGCGTGGATATGTTCAGGAATCTGGCAAATCAGCACCTTCTCCGTTTCCTCAACCGCCACCACTTGGGTATCTTCGGGCACTGTGTTTTGCATCAGCTCTCCATTATCCGCAGGCAGATTTTCCTTTTCCTGCTGATTGCTGGAAAGCTGCGCATAACAGGTATCCGTGTGCTGGTGTTCCTCCAGACCGCACTTGCTGTCCATTGCAATTGCCGGCAGGGTCAGCGCGCAGATCGTCGAAACCGCTACAACGCACGAAAGCCCCGCTACAATCGTCTTCCATGTATATTGATGATTATGATTCTTCCATTTACGCATGGATGTCACCCCTTTCTAGCGGATCATGCCAATATTTGCAAACGGCCAAATACGCCACACTACTTTTCCCACAATTTGTTCCTGGGAAACACAACCGACCGCTGTATTTCTCGAGTCAATCGATGTCTCGCGTTGATCTCCCATCACAAAAAATTTCCCATCGGGCACTTGATACGGCAATTCAATATTTGTATCACCCAACGCTTGACTGGACAGATACGGCTCTTCCAGCTCAGTCCCGTTGACCGTAACCGTACCGGTTTCGTCAATATTGATCCAGTCCCCTGCACGTCCAATCACGCGCTTTACCAGAACTTTATTGTTGTAATAAAATGCGATTACATCTCCCGAATCAATATCCGAATTCTTAATCGCAACCGTGATATCCCCGCTTTCCATGGTCGGAGCCATGGACGTTCCGTAAATACGCATTACAGGCAGAAAAAGAGTCGCCAGCAAAACTGCTGCCGCGGCAACCGTAAGCAGGATATACACGGCTCGTCCCAGCATAGATCGATAGCGGTCTTTATTTTGAACTCTCTTTAATTCTGCCTCCAGCGCCTCCGTTGTGGGGATTTCGGGAAAATCATGTTTCTTCATAGCATTGCTCATTTCTTATTCCAGTGGCAGCGCATTTTTCAGGCCTTCCGACACTTGCTGCACCTGCTGCGCTTTCTGATGGGACGGTTCCCTGTAGGCATCAGCCTGACGCTGCGCATCCAGAATCATTTGCTCGCATTTTTCTTTTGTCCTGCGTTCCATCTCGGTACAGATGCGTTCCTGCTGTTCGCTGCGCTGCTTTATATTTTCGATGTATTGCTGGCAGGCTGCCTGCGCCGTTTCAAAGACGCCATTGAGTATCAGGGAGGCCTCTGCAATGGATCCGCAGGTTTCAATCTTGATCTGCCGATTGGCCAGCTGCTGATTTGCAATCTTTAACTCCTGCTGAAGTCGATCGATTTCACGATTCTGCTGCAATAAAATATCAAGCAAATCTGCGCGTTTCATTCTCTTTAATTCTTTATCCACCATATCTGCTGTCACCCATATTGTACGATTATCGTTTATTTCTGATATTTCTGAATTGCATATTTTCTGATGCCAGGTTAGCGTAAAATGCATTATACTAGATCACCCATTACACAACCCATTACATACGATCATATTATTTGTGTTATGTAAAATTTTTCCTAAAATTTATGATTTTTTCCGAAATGTCCCTGCGACATATGGACAGAAAATAAAAACCATTGCAGCTCAATTTGATACTGCAATGGTTTTCAATCCATTATGGCATTTCGTATATATGATGCGTCTGAAAAAAATTACTCGGGCAGCTGCCGGGATTCTCCCACCATGGTATAGCCAAGGAAATATGCCATTGTTTTGACAAGTTCTTTGGCCATTTCCATATTGCTGGGATTGTCAATTCCAATAAAACCAACGGTTCTATTATTCCGGACAATGGGATGTATGATTCTTGGAATTTCCTTTTCCTCATAAACCTGCTCCAGACTGCCTGAGAAATTATTGGGGGATGACTCATGCCCTTCGGCGCACCATTCCCACGTCAGATTCCACCGGTTGCTGTCACCTTCGGGCTTAAAGATATATGCCCTGTCGCCTTTACATAACGCTATCATAATCTTCAGCACCTGATACACCGCCTTCTCCGGGTCCGATGCACTGACCAGAATTTTACAGGAGTCCAGAATGGCCCGTTCAAAACTCAGCCTGTTTTGAATTTCCTGACTCAAAATCTCTTTTTCCGTAATATCCACAGCGATTTCAACACGTGCCATTTTTCCCTTCCACGGGATCAGCTTGTCTTTCAGCATAAAATGTTTGTTTAGGAATTTGTTTTCCTGTTCCCAAATCAGGAACTTGTCTTTGCACAGCCGTGAATTCGTACAGAATTCGCACGGCTCATCTCTGCCTTGCAGAACTTGATAACATTTTCTGCCTTTATAGTCATATATGCCTGTCACCCGGCGGCCCGTCCCATTTAGATAGTACAGCTGGTAGGTATCGGTATCACTGACGTAGACAATTTCATCCACGCTCTCTGTTATATTACCAACTTCTTCGTTACAGAGCTCCTTCAGCTGTTCCTTACGCTCACTGGACCCCATCGACCGAATATGCGTTTCTTTTTTGATCCGGTCCCGATAAGCCTCGGAGTTTTTCTGAATATAAGTCTCCTCAAAAGCCTGAACCGTGCATGGCTTGGAAAAGAAAAATCCCTGAAGAATATCTGTGCGCAGCTCCTGCAGCGCCATGAGCTCTTCGAGAGTCTCCACCCCCTCACAGCAAACATCAATCTTTGCGCTGTGCGCAAGCTCAATCATATTGCTCAGCAAGCGTAAATTGTAGGCATTGTACTGAATATGCTCGACAAAGCATCTGTCGATTTTCACTTCATCGATTTCAATGCTTTTCAGATAGCGAAGGCTCGAATATCCCGTGCCAAAATCATCGATGGAAATTCGAATGCCATGCTGTTTCCAAATATAGAAAATCTTGTTGAAATGGGGATAATTCTGGAGTTGGATGGACTCTGTCAATTCCAAGGTCAGCGCATCTCCCGGCAAGCCCTCCTTTTTCAGCGTATCAAGCACCATGTCCGTCACACAGTTCTTCTTCAGCTGAACATAGGACATATTGACGCTCATATGCAAATTCGGGATGTATGCTCTCCACTTCCTGCACTGAGAAATTGCTGTCTCCAAGACCCATTTCCCCACCGCACAAATCAGGCCTGTCTGCTCCAGAAGGGGAATAAATTCCTCCGGACTGATCCGTCCTCTCGATGGAGATTCATACCGAAGCAGGGCCTCCACCCCATAGAGGCTGAAGTTCTGTCCATTGACCTGCGGCTGATATTTCAGGCCGAACCCTCTGAAGTGATCCATAATCGACGCTTTCATTTCCGCCACAAGTTCTACCTGTTTCAGATTTCTCTGGTAATCGTCTTCAGAGAAGAAAATCATACGATTCCTGCCTTCTCTTTTGGCCTGATCCAAAGCATTTTCTGCATATAGGTACAGCTTGCCGCTGTCTGTGGCATCCGTATGACGATAGTTCACTACACCAGCGGAAACCGTGCATATCTGCTCCAGCGATTTTTTGATTGTGCTGTAAAATGCAACAACTTCCTCCCGCTGTTTTTGGATGAGGTTTACGGCAAAGCAATCGCCCTCCAGCCGATACAGTTCCATGGGATATCTTGTATTTTCATCCAAGATATCCGCAACCCGTTTCAGGATATCATCGCAAAATGGTCTTCCCTGACTGAGATTGAGATTCTTAAAATTATCCAGGTCAAGGATCATCAGGTATCCATCGGATGTCTTAAGATGCTGGTTCATATCCTCGATCAGTTTCTCCGCACCGCAAAGACCGGTCAGGCCATCGATCATGCCGCCTGTTGCCATTTCCGAAATGCGTCCCACCAGAAGCAGGGACTGGGTATCCTCTTTTTCCCGAAGTGCACCTTTGACACGGATCCATACCTTGTTCCCAGCACGGTCCAGAATCCGATAAGCAATATTGAAGGACTTAATTTTCCCCTCAAAAATCAGTTGACGGTAATGATTCATCAAATCCCGATCCTTCGGATAGACAATCCGATCCCAGTCATCAAAGTCGTTGCCGTCATTTCCTGCCGGTGGAATTGGATACTTTTCGCGAATTTTATCCGTTACAAATACGCGCGATGAAGTCAAATCATAAATGTAGATATATTCTTCCAGACTATCATCAAAAAACTGAATCGCCTTGATGTACTGCTGAAGTCTTTCGTGTATGGTTTGATTGCTTTCATTTGCCATACAGTTATTATCTGTGCCTTCCATTCGCTTCCCCTCCGATAACAATTTGCAGGTATGTGCATGTTTCCAGAAATTGTTACGACTGCCACATTTCTTCTGAGTGACGATCTTCCTGGTAGTGCTGATATCCGTTTTTGGTTTTCTTTTTGACCTGATACAGTGCAATGTCGGCTTTTTGATACAGTTCCACAAAGGAGTGTCCGTCAACCGGTGCCCAAGTAACGCCGACAGACGCGGACAGGGTAACTTCCTTTCCATCTTGGCCATATGTTTTGTGGATCATCTGGCAAAGTTCCTGAATCAAAGACTCCGCATACTGATAAGATCTGATATTGCGCAGAAGAATTACAAACTCATCTCCGCCCATTCTTCCGATGATATCACTGGAGCGGAACCGTTTCTGAAGCATATGCGCCACATCTATCAGCACCTGATCTCCGCAGGTATGCCCAAACGTATCATTGATCTGCTTATAATTGTCAAGGTCAAACAGAATAAACACCTGTTTTTCATCCGTCAGATATCCATAAGCCAGCGCCCCTTCTATCTTCTTGCGGGTCGTTGCCGCATTGTACAGCCCCGTCAGGCCGTCTCGCTCTGCCTGCTGCTGCAATGCGATTTCTTTTCGTTTCTGTCGGTCAACATCCTGAAAAATCAAAATGATTTTTGAATGCTTTGTCGGATGAGCGTATCCGATACAGGTCACCCACTTGCGTTTTCCATCCAACTCCATCATAAAATAAAATTGTACGGAATCCATGCCTTTACGGAACTTGCTCCTCAGGTTTTCAAGCCCAAGCTTTTTGGAAACAGATTTTCTGTCGCTCCCACGAACCCGACTGATGATTTTTTCATCCAGAAATTCTGTATATGGACCTTGGCACTCTTTTCCATTCATCTCCAGCAAGCACCCGGTGTCGAGATCCACCTTTACAACCAACAGTGCCTTTGCTATCAGCGCATCCTGAAATTCGAGCTTTCGGCTCGACTGCTGTTCTATTCTTTTCAGCTCTGTAATATCTTCCAGAAATCCCACCGTACCGATGATCTTCTGGGATTCATAGACATTGTGCAGCGAGATCCGGCACCACGTGACATCCTGGCCATTGTTGATCTGTACATCGGCTTTTGCCGATTGCTGGGTTCTTATGGTGGTAAACAGATTCATAAAATCACCGATGCTTTGCGGTGCTATGATTCCCCGCTCTACAAAGCTTTCGGGGGGTATGCTTTCTGAAATTCCCTGAAACAGCGGATTGGGGAAATCTGTTTTCAATGTCAATTCTCCACATACCTGATCGTATTCAAAGATCGGCTGTTTGGAATATTCCAGCGCAATATGGAGAATCTCTATGTTGTTGCTTACCTCAAGATGGGCCTGCTTGATTTCCCTGTTTGTTTTTCGAAAATACCTAACAACACAGGCCACCCAGACCAAGTAACATACACTTAAGAAAATCGTGTGTTTGGCATCCATGCGAAAAATACTGTTCAGAGTTTCCCCTAAAGAAGTATCTTCCATGGTGTAGACAACCTGCCAGTTTCGTGTGCCGATGGGCATGTAACAGCCGTAGCGGTTGTGCCCATTTTCGCTGAAAGAAAAATCGCCTTCTCTTCTCTGTGCAAAGTCCTCTTTGATTTTCGAAATATCCTTGTCGATATTTGTGAGCGTTTCCAGATCATCCCAGAAGTTCAGATACTCACTTTCACCTGTTTCAAGCTGAAAGATGCCAATATAATTGCCATTTGAATCTACAATATAGAGATTCCCATCTGTTTTCATATACTTTTTTCGGATGGCCTCATTGAGATGCTCCAGATCAATCACCCCTAAGACGGCACCCTTAACCTGATGGTCCTCCCCCCAGATTGGACAGGCAAAAATCTGAACATACCGCCCCGGCATTACCTTAGACGGATAGACCTCTGAAAAAGCGACGGTTCCATCCATAACCGTTTGAAAATACTCTTGATCTGCTGTGTTGAGTAAGGTGCCGACATGGCTGTATCCCCTGCCATTCTGATCGACCACCGAAGTAAATGTAAACGCATCCATACGATTTGCAATTTCAAGGACATCCTGAACTTCCGGGTCCCATATTGAGTCATACTCTGCAATCACTTCCGCCGTCCCCCGCAAATTATGGACAAGCGCACCGATATAAGATGACGTATTTTCCAGCCTTATCTTGGTATGCTCGCGAACTGATTCCTTAAAATTCTGCATTTCTATTTGCTCAATGGCACTTCGATAGTAAAAAAACGACAGTACAATACCGGCCACGGATAACGCAAGCAAAGCACAAACCGCAATATTCTTCTTAATTCTTGTTATCATATTTCTCCTTCCTGCCTAATTGTAAATACGTTTCATAAGTTTAATAAGTATAAGATGAATTGCAAAAGATGTCAATTCATAGAAAATACAATTGATGAACTCGACCAGCGCGATGTTCGTCTGGAAATGCTGGATGCTTTAGTGGATGATTGCAAGCATTCACCATACAAAATAAAATCCACCAAGCAGTTTCAATCTGCTTGATGGATTTCTTAGTTTCGCTGTTCTTTAAATTTACGCTGCAATCACTCAGGATTGTGTCTCCTGTTTCTCTGTAATTTTCAGGAATACATAACCCAGTCCAAAGAACACGGTAAGGCACGCAACGGCTGTATTAATGGTACCGTTATTCAACTTCACAACTGCAATGACTGCAGAACCTAAGAAAGACGCACCTTTTGAAAAAACATCATAAATTCCAAAATACTCTCCTGAATTTTCCGAAGGAATGATTTTAGAATAATAAGAACGGGACAGGGACTGTATCGAACCCTGAAAACATCCGACGCCAAAGGCCAATACCGCAAACTCTAACAGAGAATTTAGCACCAGCGCATATAGGCAGAGGAAAAAGTATCCAATAATACACACGCCGATCAAGGTAGTTGTCTTATACTTCTCAGACAATTTTGCAAACACAAGGGAACCACCAAAGGCCACCACCTGGGTCAGCAGCAAGAAAATTACCTGTCCTACTGTATCCAGATTTAAGTCAGTTCCAATATTAACGCAGTTATCAATAATGGTTCCTACGCCATCAATGTACAGGAAATAACTGATTAAGAAAAAGAGCACCTTTTTATCTTTCAAAGCAATTTTTTTCAAGGTTCGAAAGATTTTTAGCAAGGAATTCTTAACTGTATGGGATGTATTCTCCGTCCAGTTGTTTTGCTTATAATTTTTGAGCAACGGCACCGTTACCATAAACCACCAGACCGCTGTTACGCCAAAACCCAATATTCTGCTTGCAGATCCCGAGATGATTCCCAACATATCCGGTCCCATCAGATATGCCAGCAAGGCAAACAAAAACGGTATACAGGAACCCAAATATCCCCATGCATAACCATAAGATGACACCTTATCCATTCTGTCTTCTGTGGTCACATCATTCAGCATGGAATCATATATGGTGATCGATACGCTATAACAGATACGTGTCAGCACTGTGAATGCTAAAAACCATACCCAGCTAACACTAAATCCATTTAACAAACAGACAATCACGCCAAGGGCTGTTGCTGTGGTGAATATGAATTTCTTTGTATTTTTACGATCTGCCAACGACCCAAAAATAGGCCCGATAAATGCAATGATCAATGTCACTATGGAGATCGATGCAGAATAAAAGGCAGTTGCCTGACTTCCTGATATTTGTCCAGGTGCGGTGCCTACCGCCAATTCTTTGAACCAAATCGGAAGAAGTGAACATGCAAGCATGGTAAATGCAGAATTGCCCACATCGTATAATACCCATGCAAATTCTTGTTCAGTTAGATTTCTAAATACTTTCCGGTTATGCAAAAACTTGTAAACAGACCTCATTACACACACGCTCCGCCCTTCATTCGTCCGCCAAAATCATAATCAAAGATTACATCAAAAGGTTTTGTTCCTCTCAGATTTTCATCAAAATCATGTATAAATGCCACTGCTCTCATTTTGGCTTGTTCATACAATTCCATCAGTTTTTGATTGCTTTCCTCACATGCAGGATTACCCGCTGGGTTCACGATCAGACCATGCATCTCTTTATAATTTCCCGTCACTTTTAATAATGTGTAAATTACATTTCTTTTGAAATTCGTATCTGCAAGGAGCATTTTATTATAAGAAATCATGGAGTTCAGCGTTTTTTTGATCTGTTTTGCTGTAATTCCGCTATAAAATTCTGAAATGATTTCTGCGTTGCTGGTTGTCGGATGAATATGGTTCGTCAGGACATGGCCCACTGGATCATGGCCATCTAAAATCATCAAACTGCGGTCAAATTCAACCTCAATTTCTGTATGCGTAACGCCACTGCGTTCAATCTGTTCATCCACATATTTATGACATGTGGTATCTAACGCAAAATGATTTAACACGCCATACGCGTATGCCAAAGCTTGTTCCTTATGATTGCTCTTGGCGATTGCTTTGCAGGCATTTTCAAAGAAGCTACGGCCCGATTGGTCGTGAAGTCCAAACCCTACCGCATTGACGGGATTGCTCCAAAGTGCACCATAATAAAATAAAATATCTGGCCCATGAAGTCCGATCATATAAAGATCCGGATATTTTTCAACAATGTTTCGTTCTTTCGAATTTAACTGGTTTATTACTTCTTTTCCCATGCGATAATGGGCGTATGTTGATGGCATAATCTATTTCTCCTTTATCTTTCAGTGCTTTAGATTCAAAATGACACACCCAGCTGTAATACACAATATTCCAATCACGATTTGGGCACTTAGTTTTTCCCCGAAAACAAAATAAGAAATTAACGTGGTCGCAACAATTCCAACTCCACACCATGTTGCGTACGCGATTCCCAAATGAATTTTTGTGACAGCCTTTCCAAAAAAGAAATAACACAGTATATATGCCCCAATGCATCCAATCGAAGGCCATAATTTTGTTAGTCCCTCTGAATACTTCAACAATGTGGTGGCCACGATTTCACACATTATGGCAAATCCTAACAAAAAATAATGCAACATTTCTACCTCTAAATAACTATTTTTTATTTACATCTCAACGAATCGCACAATCCGCTTTATTTTATATCATTTATGTAAAATCCGATATCAGGATTATATAAAATATATGTAATTCTTGGTATCAGTTTATCATAGTACTGCCCAACTTTCTATTGCCGAAAAAGATAATTGTGCAATTGGGGATAAAAGAATTCCGAGGTCGGTTCTTACCGAAACCTTCCTCGGAATTCTTGGCTTATGCGTTGCTATCCCCCGCAAAATCTAATCGCGCATCATCTTCTCAAATAATACGTTCAATTGGAATTTTCAGATAACGTAATCTGGTCCGCTCTCCACAAGAATGTAACAACCTGTGCACGGGTACAGGTTTCATCAGCGCCGAAACGGCGATCTCCCACACCAGCGGTTACCTTGTTTTCCAGTGCCCATGACACTGCATCTGCATAGTGGACGTGGCTTGTCACGTCTGTGAACTGGTTGGCGGTTCCGTTCGGCGCAGGAGAGCCGCCTACTTTCCACAGGAAGGTCATAACCTGTGCACGGGTACAGGGGGCGCTGGGACCAAATTTGTCACCGCCAATACCAGCAGTGACTCCATTTTCAACCGCCCACATCACTGCATCGTAAAAGTAATCCCCTTCGCTTACATCGGTAAAGGCACTTTCCGTCGCTTTGTGGGCAGGGCTGCCTGCCGCACGCCACAGCATGGTCATGATCTGACCACGGGTACATGGGTTGTTTGGGCCAAAGCGATTTTCGCCCAAGCCTTCGGTGATGCCTTGCTGCACCGCCCAAAGAACTGCCTCATGGTAGTAGGCATTGCTTGCCACATCCCGAAAGGACTCAGGCGTAGCGAATACGGATGTTACCATACAACTGCACACCATCATCAGTGTTAGGATCAACGACATCATTCTTTTCATGCATATACCCCTTTTCATTTGTTTTCAATTGGATCATATCACACAAATATTGTAATTTCAAATGTTTGGATATTAAGAATACTGAATTTATTGAGATGGCCATTAGGCTGTGATAGAATTAGAAAAATCATTTTCAGACTACACTCGAAAATATGCCAAGCATAATGGAAAAACAGCTGCAATTTCCATTCCCCCGATACGATATTCCCGAGATTCCCAATGATGCTCAGACGCTGCAAGAAGAACCCCCCTGTCCGTTCACGCAGATGCTTTTATCGGCATGGTCCTTATGATTCCCCCACTGATAATATGACTTAAAATCAATATGAATCGCAAAAAAGCCCTTACGTCTTTCGATTTCTCGAAGAACATAAGGGCTTTTGTTCTAAGCTTTTTATATTAGAAGCAAGATCGTTTGTTTAAGGCAATCATTTCAAAAATTATCCCAGTAATTTTTTAGTCTGATCAGAAATAGCCTGAACAGCCTGCTCCGGGGTATAATTATCCTCTTCCATGCAGCGCTGGATCTCAGTCATCATGATTTCAGCGTGAATCTGGGGATAGTTCTCGTTGACTGGACGAGGAATATCGGTAAACTCCATCTGTGCCAGAGCCGTACCAGCATTTGCATTGCTAGCAAGGAACTCCTTGTAGACCTGGCTTTCGGCAGCCGCAGCACTGCTGGGAACATAGCCAGTCTTGGATGACCATAAGCCAGCAACATCCGGGCTAGTAAGGTATTTGAGGAAGTCCATGGTTGCGGCGGTATCCTCTTCATGACCAGTCATCATAACCACATTTGCGCCTCCGGTGGGCACACCAAAGCGATCATTTTTGGGCAGGAATGCTGTTCCCAAATCAAAGTTGCAGGAACTGGTCAACGTACCCAAATCGCCGGAAGAACAAATAATCATGCCGGTAATACCTGCAGAGAAATCAGAACGGGCAGCTTCATAAGAGTTATACTCTTTTCCCGGAGGTGTCTTCATCCAACCCTCGTGAACCATATCTTTCCACAGGTGCAAGGGATCCGTTCCTTTTTCGTTGTTAAAGGCAATGTCGGTTTCGTCTTCATTCAGAATATTGCCGCCGGACTGCATGATGAAAGCTTCATAGAACCAGGCATCAATGGGCATCTCAAAACCCCAGCGCTGATCGGCGATAGAAAGCTTTTCTGCATAAGTCTTCAGGTCTTCCCAAGTCGCAGGAGGAGTTTCTGGATCCAGTCCTACTTCTCTAAACATATCCTTGTTATAGTAGAACATTGGGGTGCTGCGGTTAAAGGGCAGGGCATACAAACCTTCGCCCCAGTCGCAGCTGGTCATCAGGCCATCATAGAACATGGTGGTATCCAGACCTGCTTCCTTAGCGGGTTCAGTCATATCTTGCAAAATGCCATAATCGGCGAACATCTTGGTTCGGCCCATCTCAAGCTGTGCAATGTGAGGAATTTCGCCAGAAGTAACTGCAGTCTGCAATTTGGCTGCCATATCATAGTAGTTGCCCTGGAACTCAACACTGACATGCACTTTATCCTGACTCTCATTGTAGGTTTTAACAATCTCATCGACGGTCTCACCCATACCGCCACTCATGCTGGTCCAGAAAACGACCTCAGTCTTTTCCTGCGAAGCATTTCCTGCTGTGCTGCCGGTTCCTTGGCTGGACGTGTCTGTGGGCTTGGAACTGCTACAGCCCGCAAACATTCCTGCTGCCATGACAGCACATAATGCAAGTGCTAATGTTCTTTTCATGGTAATTCTCCTTTTTTATCTTAATAATTCTTTCAAGGCTACACCCTTCGCATCAGGCAAAGTAAAACCCAAAAGTTTTGCAAATGTTGGCGCTTCATCAATGATGCGCTGTCTGGGGATAACTACATTTTCCTGTACATCCGGACCGGACATGATAAATACCGGCTGTGGTCCCTTGTGCGGCAGATGGCCGTGGGAGGAAACAGAGAACTTATAGTCTGAATTATCTGGCTGAACCAAAACCGGGCCACTGCATTGTGCACCAAAGCTTGTAGCACGAGTCCCTTCTAGCACATATTCAAACGCTCCAGTCAGGTGATATTCTCGCTGGACCTCTTCTTTTGTAAACACGCTTTCTACACCATATTCATAATGTTCGCGCATTTCATAGAGAATCTTCTCCAGTTTTTCCCTAGTCTCTCTGTCTGAAGGATCTTTCATAACCACCTGACAGGACAGTGACGCCGAATTACAGTAGGCCTTCCAACTCTTAATTGCACCATTTTCGTCCAATGTGATGAGACCTTCCCTGACCAATAATACATTGGGATTAAACATCTGCTTCACATCCAGATGTCCATGATCGCTAATCACCGCAAAATTTGTCTGCTCATAGGTGCCAGCATCCATAGTTGCTTCCATCAGGCGACCAAGCCAGTCATCATTGGCAATAATTGCCTGATCAACAGCTGCGCCGTGTACACCATTTGCGTGACGCGTGTGGTCAAGGTGCGCCAAATGAATAAACATTACATCTGGTTTATAACGGCGGATAATATCGCAGGAGCACCCTACCATCATATGGTCCATAAAAGGCTGAGTGGTCTTGCGTAGTTTGTGCCAGTGGCGCTCTAACACGCCGCCTGGCTCCAGCATATTGGCACTGCTGGCGGAATTCAGAATTGGCCGGGGATCCACCTTATCATTTTCTGGCCAGATTTCTCCCACCAACCAGTCCACATTGGGATCTGCGCCCATGCAAGGCCAGCCAACGCAGGCTGTAGTAAATCCGTTCCGATGTGCCACATCCAAGATGGTATCGACCTTTAGATCCTTATGATACCAAAACCATTCTGGTGCAGGGTTTCCTACATCCAAATGCTCATTGTGATAAACACCATGAAACTCTGGCCAGGTACCAGTAATGATCGATGCGTGTGCCGGATATGTAAAAGAAGGATACACACTGCGCATACCGCCTTGTACATAGCTTCCCTTTTCCAAAATCTTTTTGAAGTTCGGTAATGTCTTCAGAAACTCCATGTCTTCATCAAACAGAGAATCAACTGAAAGAACAATCAGTTTTTTATTCATAATTGCAATCCTCCTTACTTGATTCCAGAGTAGGCAAATGCTTTCCGAATCTGTTTGTTCGCAACCAAATAGACCAATAGGATGGGAAGTACCAAGAACATATTGCCTGCCATTAAGGTATTCCATTGGCGTCCGCCTTCCTGACTATTCAGCATAGCCACACCAATGGGCAACGTACGGTATGCATCCTTGGTGGTCATAATGAGCGGCCAGAAGTAGGAGTTCCAACTAGCAATAAAGCTAAGCAAGCCAATGGTGAAAATTGCCGTACGCGCCATAGGAACCATAATTTTCATAATGATTTTAAACTCGCCTGCATCATCAAGACGCGCAGCCTCAATGATTTCTTCTGGTATCTGCATAAAATACTGGCGCAGCAGAAAAATGCCAAACGCATTGCAGATAAACGGCAGGATCTGAGGCCAGAGGCTTTGCAGCATTCCGGCTTTACTAAACATCATGTAAATCGGGACGAAGGTTACCTGCTGCGGAATCATAAAGCCCAGAAGCACGATGCCAAAGAAGAGTCCCTTAAAGCGGAACTTGCAGCGTGCAAAAGCGTACGCAGCGGGAATAATGATTAGATATTGCAAAAACAGAACTGCTAGGCTCACAATGATAGAATTCTTGAAGAATTTCCATACATCAATCATGCCCATAGCACTTGTATATCCTTCAATTGTCCAATCCTTTGGAAAGAGTGTGGGCGGATAAACGGTTGTTTCTGCATATGGTTTGAAAGATGTCAAGACCATCCAGATGAATGGGTACGCGATGATAAGAATCACCAACAGCTTCATCACAGCGTTGATCGCGCCGCCAGCCATTCGCCCCGACTTTCTCAATGCTTTTTTGCCCATGACGAGGTATCCTCCTTATTGATAGTGTACTTTCTTACCCAGGAATGCAAAATAAATGATCGTAAGTATGCCAACAAATCCCAGAAGAACAACACCCTCTGCAGAGGCAGGGCCTAGTTTCAAATACTTGAATGCATCCGAATAAATCAGGTATACCAGTGTATTGGTCGAGTTTACCGGGCCGCCTTGTGTCATCAGGTTAACCGTTTCAAATACCTGGAAAGAGCTTATGGTGGCCACGATGGTGGTAAAGAACAGAGTGGGACTTATCATAGGCAATGTAATACGGAAAAATACCCGAATTTTAGGCGTGTCATCAATCTCAGCAGCCTCATAAATATCTTTTGGCACACCCTGCAAAGCTGCCAAGATCAGCAGCGAATAGTAGCCAAGGCTCTTCCAAATCATCATACCAATCAATGAGGCCAGCGCTGTTTTACTACTTGCCAAAAATGGAAACGGTTTCAGTCCCAAGGTTCGCAGGACAAAATTAATCGCGCCAATCTGGGGATCCATAATCCACAAGAATACTGTGGAAACCGAAACCAGAGATACAATGTGCGGTGTAAACACAGCAGCTAGTGTCACACTGTTCAGGTGCTTTTGTGTCTTACCGTTTACCCAAACGGCAAACACAGTTGCTAAAACCATCAGAATTGCAACCAAACCCACGCTGTAAATAATCGTGTTTTTAAGCGTAATCATAAAGTCTACACTGTGAAACAAATCAATAAAGTTTTCAAAAGCAACAAAATTGCGTTTTTTACTCAGAAGGCTTCCATCATGCATACTGGAGCCGATCAGGTAAAAGATTGGGTAAATCGTAAAAACACACAGCAGCGCGATTGCGGGGAGAATCAACATATATCCTTTAAGGGCATCTTTGCGGTCATGATTCAGCCAGTGTTTTTTTTGTAGTGACTGTTTGTTCTGGGCTTTTACCGCCATTGTTAATCCTCCTTCCCGAGGTTTTTCAGCTGGTTCAACACAGCATCGCTCAAATCAATCCGCTCTCCATTTTCTTCAAAAGCAAACAAGTTCTTTTCACACACATAAAGCCGGCAATCTGAACCATCGATATCTTCTTCGCTTTTAACCATCACCCTGCCATATGCTGTATCAATGGAATAATTCATTTCTGCTCCCAACTGTTCTTTCGTCAAGATGTTGCCCGTAATTGTCAGGGCGGCATCACCGGGGTCTACCAAAAATGCTTTCTCAGGCCGAAAACCGATTCGTACATTTGGCACCATTCCATCCACAATATTCATAGGAGGAGTCCCAATAAACTGTGCCGTATAGACGTTGTGGGGATTGTGATACATCTCTTTGGGAGTAGAACGCTGCATTACCACACCTTTATCCATCAACACGATATTATCGCCCATACTCATGGCCTCCACCTGATCATGTGTGACATAGATAAAAGTGGTACCGAGTCGCCGATGCAGCCCAATCAACTCAATACGCATCTGCTGGCGCAGCTTCGCATCCAGATTAGAAAGAGGCTCATCCATCAGGAAAACCCTAGGCTTTTTCACCATTGCGCGGGCCAAAGCCACACGCTGACGCTGACCACCAGACAGTGCCGATGGTTTGCGGTCCAGATAAGGGGTAAGCCCCACAATATCGCTTACTTCCTTGATCAGCTGTTGCCGTTCTTCTTTCGGAACTTTTTTGTTTTTGAGTCCAAACTCGATGTTATCCCGCACTGTCATTGTAGGATACAAGGCGTAGTTCTGAAACACCATGGCAATTCCGCGTTTACCGGGATCCGTATCCACAACATTTTCGTCGTCAATCAGAATTTCACCGGATGTAGGCTTTTCCAGACCCGCAATCATACGCAGTGTTGTGGATTTGCCACATCCAGAAGGACCTACCAAAACAGTAAAAGAGCCATCCTCGATCACTAGATTTAAGTCGGGAATAATCACATCCTTACCGAAGGCCTTATGGATATGCTTTAATGTAATGGAACTCATTTACAAACTCCTCCTGTTTGTCTCTATTTTTCTCCGCTGTCATACTCATTGCACGCTACAGGTCCTCGCCGCGGTCTATCCTTCTCCACCACAGCCGATCCGATTATCTTAAATGAACCGATCATTCTCTTATTTACCGGACACTGCCGGATTATTTCATCGTTCACACAAACTCTGCGCTTATCCAATGCTAGGAGCACACTCTGCACATCTTACTCATTGAGCTCAGATGGGCTTAGCATATATAACAACTTTTCCTAATATTTCTTTTTTGTTTTTTACCTTTTGTCTTGCGGCAACCGGATGGTCCAAGAAATGAGGTTAATTCCTCAGCTTGAATTTTTATGTCCAGATTTTTTACTTAAAAACTTGAACCAAAGCACTTACCATTATTTTTTGGCACGGTATTTATGTACTGGTCACCTCAACGCTACTAAGTATATTGATAAGGGCCATTCGTTTCTATCGTAGTATCGTAAAGCTATTATAGAGTCTGTGTAAAATGGACTCCGTAACATAACCCTAAAAACACCCTCGCAATCAATGGCTTTGGTTGGCAGTTTTGGAAAATTACCCGGTCCTAATTCGTCTTTTCTTCCGATCTCAGCCTGTTAAAATGAACGCCCCCCAGAGAATGTGATCTCTGAGGGGCGTACGCAACCCGGTGACATTACAGCGGCTGCATTCAACAATTATGTGATTAGATTAGGGGGAACATTGAAACAATCTGAAGGGCTTTCCTCATGTCCGAATCCGAAATGTCTTTGGGGCCAGTCGATAAACGAGAATGGATGCAACAATAGTATACAACATACAAAACGCAATACACCCAGCGCCAAACACCATAATCGGCAGTTGCACCTGCATCATCCCCCAGCAAAGCAGATATGTACCGGCCATGATGATTTGATAGGTTCCGCTCTTCAGCTCCGTTCCTGCATTGTACGGCTGGAGCAGATAATAAATGGTGAGATAATGAATGGAGAAAAAAACGCTCATAAACAGAATGGATACAAACAGCACCACATAATTCAAGGGATTGTCCGTGCCACCGGAAACAAACAGGAGCAGTGACAGACCAGCACCAATCACCACCGCCGGAACCGCATTGATCTTGATGATTTCCCACAAACGAATCCGATACAGCTTTAACACAAATTTTGGCTGCTTGTAAAAAGAGTAAGTCAGCAGACTGTGGTCACAATTCATGAACAGCGCCTGGGTAAACCCGGTGCCACGATTGATTGCGTACATGATAAAGGTAAAATACGGGAGCCAGTTTAGAATCAGCTCATTAATATGCGGTTTTGATTCCGGAGAAAAATACAAAAACAGCAAAGCGCCCAAAACCGCAAAAATACAAACTGCCGCAATTTTAATGGTAGACTTCCACAGGATTTTCTGATGCCGCTTGATAAACAATTCATTTAGATATTCAAAACCCTTCCGATTGCTGGTAATGGATGTATCCGCAGAGATGGCTTTTTGACTAGCCGTTTTTGCTGCAGCTTTTGCCGCATCCATTTGATTCATTACCCCAGCCAAAAGCTCCTGATTGATCTGGCGATAGTATGGAAATGTGATGATTTTCCGGATACTCAGTACCCCCAGCGGTATAAACGCAAGCATCAGCGCCATGGATGCCACCGCTGGCAGAGCGAACCCAACTGCCGGAAGGCCATAGGCGAGTGCTAAAAAGATTCCCGTCAAAATCCAGACATTTTTTTGAATTTTGTTTTCATTGGGGACAAGGCCGCTTTTTTCATAATTCCATAGAGAATAGGCTGCTAAGGCCAATTTCACCCCTGCCACGCAGAACGGAATCAGAATACAGAACCAGAGCGAAACACCCCGATTCCAGCCAAAAAGAATGGTAAAGGGCAAGAATCCCACAATAACCTTCAAGATGGCATAGCCGTAGTTCACCAGGGTGTATTCTCTTGCATTCATCCGCATCAGGATCATGGCGTAATACTTATCCCGTGTGGGATTGAAAATGCTGGTATTCATATATGCGCCGATCACCGTCAGAAAGAGCAGAATATGCACAAACACCTGATCTGCCGGTACTTTTTCATACAGGATTCCGATTCCGCAGACCATCGTAAGAAAATAAATCAGTTTTCCTCCAAAAACAGAAATAAGCTCCCAAATTACAGATAGGATATTGGCAAAGATCTTAAGTCCATGCACCTGATAAAGCTTTTCGGGCAGTATCTTTTTTAAGAGCGGTATCTGTTTGAGCGAAAACAGAATGCTGTTAACCCGGTATGTATTTTTTAGGGAAAAGGAAAGACATAATGTTTTAAACATGTTCTTCCTCCCGTAGCGCAGCAATGATCTTTTCCTTAAACTCTGCGTGATTGAGATTGGATTTTTCCACCACTTCCAGTTCCCCATGGCTAAGCAGTACGATCTCATCGCACAGATCCAAGGCAAGATCCATGATATGGGTAGAAAAAATCGTGATTCTGCCACTCTTGAGGGAACGCAGCAGCTGTTTCATTTCCTCTGCCACAACCACATCCAAGGACGTCAGCGGCTCATCCAGCAGCAGGATGTTGGGCTGGGCAATGATGTTCACCAGCATCTGCATTTTATTTTTCATGCCGTGGGAATAATCTTTGAGCAGCTTATCTCTGTCTTCCACCGCAATGCTCATCTCATCAAAGTATTCATCCAGTGTTTTGGGCTGCTGAATGGCAGATTCATTGATATCCAAAAAGAACTTTAAAAACTCCCGACCGGTGAGAAATTCCGGAACCGTGGGGGTGGATAACACATATCCGATATCTTCCGGCTTGACATCCCGCCGGGTGCCGTTTTCCTCCAGATAAAAGCTGCCCTTGTCTGCCTTGATATCCCGGTTGAGGCAATTAAACAGTGTCGTTTTTCCAGCGCCGTTTCGGCCCAGCAGGCCATAGATTTTTCCCTCCTCAAAGGTAAAATCGATATCGCGTAAGACTTCCTTTTTTTCAAAATGCTTTGACAGGTGTTCAATGGTAAATTTCATATCTTTCTCCTTTTTCCACATTTTTATCCTTCCTTGTCTGAATCAGGAAGTCTAATTTCCATTATTATAAACATTGAAAACAAAACATCAAGGAAACTTAAGATTTTTTAATAAAAAAGATTGCGCCGCAGGCAGCGCAATCTTTCTGAATGGTTATAAAGTTTTCAGCTCAGACGAACCGTTTCTGTCCCCGCAATCACATTTGGCAGAATCGATCGGCAGCTTAACGCACTGCCTTTTCTGCCGCGATAATAAAGGAACATCACTGCTATCAGGGCCGCAACACCTGCTAGGCATAGGAACAAAGAAATTCCCCTCACCGGATTTTCGTATGCCAGGACAACATCATACTCTCCTGCATCCAGGTAAACGCCACACAAGCCATCCTGTATGCAGAAAACATCCGCTTTTTCCCCATTTACCGCAGCAGACCACCCCTGCTGAAATGGCACTGCAATGCAGACAATCCCCGGAGCCGTCCGGTCAGACGAAAAGAGAATCCTGTCATTGTCCACTAAAATGTTGGAGATGCCACTGTTGGCAAGGCCTTCGATCTCATCAAAAAAGTTCTCCATTGGCTGTTCTACAACAGAAAATTCGGTAAATTGGTACTCCCCCGCCCTGTTAAAAGAAACGGTCATCTCCGTTCTGCCTTCCGCAGCATATCCCAGATTGATTAAAAAATCGTGTCGGTCACTGGCATAATTGTCATAAGAAGTTCTGTACTGGAGTGTCTTGGTTACATCATCGCAGGAGACTGTAATGCCTGCCTGTGAAGCTTGATTGTCCGACTGATAATCCAACCCTTCCAAGATGCAGTACAGCTCACAGTTTTCTGCGCCGTCAAAGCGGAATGTTACCGTTGCCCCCGGCTTTTCCACGGTAAAACCATTGTCATGCATGGTAACATCCTTCGCATCTGAGATTCTCAGGGGTACCCCGCGATCACAAAATTCCGGAATCCGATCCGGTAAACCAAAATCGGCATCGGTCATGGCTCTTTGCAGCAGCGCCTGCTGCTTTTGCGTTACAGACAGCGTGTCCCCACCAGTATAGACAGAATCAAACGCATAGACAAGCGGAAGGACATGGGCAGAGGTATAGATATTTTCAGCAACCGGCGTGTCATATCCATAGGGTCTGCGCTTCGTCCCACTGTCATCCGAAATAAAATAAGCTACTGACAGCGCAGCATCCAGATAACTGCGTCCATCCAAGCCGGAATACTGCTGATCTACGGCACAATTCATCATCTGACTCCTCTGAAATTCCGCAGTTCCGGGATTGATGGTGCTGAAATAAAATCCCGTACCGCCGATATCATAGAGCAGCGCCGTATTATAATCCACCACTGCGTTTGCACTGTCAAATCGTCCAAACCCTTCATTGGGCAGCACATCAACGGTTTTCACTATGGATTGATCGTATCGACTGTATGCCTCGCCGGAACGCGCACTGTTGCCGACCCAATTCCCGTATTCACTGGACGCATGGAAATAGCCATTGGCTGCAAGCGTCACCATGGTCAGCAGTGCAATGCTTATGCGAAAAAGCTTCCTTGGCATCACCTTTGCAGACACAAGCCCCACCAGCACCACGCACAGACAAAGTATCCAAATTGCAAAGGTTGCCTGTACTGATAGCGCCTGACCCGGAAGATAGCAAAGCAGATAGAAAACAAAACTGAACAGCAAGAGCTTTACAAGCTGCATTGCTGTAAGTTCCTCTGTTCTCGGCAAAATCTTTGCCGTAACATAGCTCAAAGCAAAGACCAATGCCCAAATCCATCGGTTGGTCACATAGTTAAAGCCATTGAATATCGAGCCTACTTTCGGGAACAGCAAAAACGAGAAAAGAACCGAAACAGCGATGATAAGTCTGAGATTTTCCTTTGGCGGAAGCGCCAGCATGGCAAATACCGTCACCATTGCCACTGCGCTTATGGAAAGATATACATAATATTGTCCAAAGTCAGAAATGATTCCTTCAAAAAGGGAACGGTAATAGTCGGTGGGGTAAAGCAGTGGTATTTCCCTTGCCACTGAAACACGGTCTGATTGCAGCAAGGAGACTAGATTCGGCAGAAAGACCGGCATCGCAATCAGGACACCGATCATCCCACAAACCAGAAATCTCGAAAAAATTCGAGAGAACTCTACAAGCCGGAATTTGTCATAATAGCACGAATACCGCAGCAGGGCATACAGCACAACCATAATCACCAGCATGTAGAAAAAGTAAAAATTAGAAAGCAGTGCCAATGCTACCGATAGCATAAATAGCAAAGGACTCTTCTTCTCGTACAAAAAATCTGCCCCCAGCAAAAGCAGCGGTAAATAAATCATCGGTATCGCAAAAAAGGGGTGAAAAACCGCCGGCGAGATGGCGTATCCCGAAAAGCTATAAATCAACGCACCGATTACCGAAGAATACGCCGCTACTGCCCGGTGCTTACAGTAGCATAGCATCACAATACCCGATAGATAAAGGCGCAGAATCACCAAAATTTCATAGCAAAGTTCTGTTTGTTCTTTCGAAAAGAAAACACTGATTAAGGTCAGAGGATCGCCAAGGCAGTAATAATGCAGCGTGGTGATAATATCGCCGCCGTAACCAATCCCCAGATCCCACGCCGGAATCACAAGACGGTGCTCATTCCAAAGGGTTCTGAAGATACTGCGCAGATATTCCCCATAATAGCAAAGGGCTGGGTAATGCTGAATCGACGCATCGCCGCTGCAAATCAGGCTGCGTCCGTCTGCATAATATGGCAAGAACACGAGAAAAGCCACAACCAAAAAGAAAGCCGAAAAAGACACAAATCGGTTGTTCATAAACTTCCAGAGAATGGAATCTGTATTTTTCTTGAGATTTTCTTCTTTATACTGCATTTGGCAATCCTCTTCCCATGCCTCTATTTTGAAACTGACTCTGTTCTATCCCCGCAGGTTCCCCGCTGCACAAGGGGGATATGTACATACACATTTTCCGAAATTCAGCGTGTCTTTCTACCACTGCAAAGGCTGCGCCATTTATCCACCCGTTCTTTGGATAGCACATAATTGATTACAAGTGCAATGGCGACCCCCACGCCGGTGTCGAGAATCCGGTTCAGCGAATAGGCCACATAAGTCTCCACCGGGGTGTTGAACAGAAGAATACACAAAACCACACTGCCGGGCTGAACCGCACCGGGCCACACATTCCGGCTAATCAAAATCAGAATCACCACGCCCACAAACAGTGGCAGTAAAATCAGTGGGTGGGTACTTCCATCCGGATAAAAAATAATGTAAATTCGGAACAATGCCATACCCAAAAAGCCACCAATGGCTGTACCAAACAGGCGGTTTCCCCCGTGAAGTTGGCTGTTTTCCATGTCGGAGCCCATTCCAAAAACCGCACCAATGCAGGCAAAGGTGGGATTTCGGCCAAAGGGCAAATAAAGCAGCGCACACAGGGTTGCTGCAAAGGCAGTCTTGATGTTGCGCATACCAACGTGCAGATTCACACTTTTCAGACAAGATTCTAAATTCTTTCTACTCATAACGCTCCCTACAATCCAGGGGATATCCTATGATTTCTCTCAGCCATCTGGCGGTGTACCGTCATCGGTCACCGTCTAAAATACACGAAATCGTACATACCCCCATATTATATTCCCTATTATACTGTAAGCCCATGCTGAACGCAATGCATTTCTGCCTTCCACCAACTTTTTTTAGTCCCAATTGCCATTTTTATCGTCCAATATTGGTAAAAAGGCCCTGCGCAAACCACATTGTATGCTGATTGAAATTGTATTCATATCATTTGAAACGGTATTATTGATTTGACATTAGCACGATTATTTGCTAAAATATAATCGCTTATTTAGGATTCTCATTGTAGGAACGAGGTATGCCAGAGATCCTAGGGAAGCGTTTTGCAGCGTGCTAACAGGCGCTTTACCCGGTGCGCACCTGCATTTCTCCGTCACACGCAGTGGTTATGCCGTGATTCGATGAACTACATCTACCCATACCTCAACGCAGAAAATGGAGTACTTATGAAGAATTATCGCAAAATATTTTCCGGGGTATTGGCAGCATCCATGCTGTTTGCTGCAATTCCCTCTACAAATGCCGCCTCCACTACTGAAATTCAGAGTCAGATCGATGCTCTGGAGGCGGAACACAGCAGCATCTCAGAGCAGTTAGCCGCTCTGCAGGAGCAGGAAAACGCCAACTGGGAGTCCACCGAGGAAATGGTGGCACAGAAGAGCAACATCGACCAGCAGATATTCCTGCTATATTCCGAGCTGGACAATCTGGACAGTCAGATCATGGAACACCGCAATCTGATTTCCCAGAATC
Organism: Oscillospiraceae bacterium; assembly: GCA_020025575.1. Lineage (GTDB taxonomy): Bacteria > Bacillota > Clostridia > Oscillospirales > Oscillospiraceae > Faecousia. The sequence goes on from JAHHRW010000010.1 coordinate 38,469, forward strand.
AGACCAAACTAAAAGAGGCCCAGGCCCATTTGGACGACCTGAACGAAAAGAACAAAGAGCGCTTGCGTTCCATGGAAGAGAACGGCAAGCTGTCCTATTGGTCCGTGGTATTTAAGGCCAACAGTTTCATTGACCTGATTGACCGGATGAACATCGCCCAGGAAATTGCTGATTCCGACAAACGAATGATGGAATCTATGGAGCAGGCCGTCAACGAAGTGACCAGAGTCCAGAACGAACTGGTTACCCAGAAGACCGAGTTGGATAAGTCTCATGCACAGCAGCTGGCAGCCCAGGAAAATCTGGAAGCCAAGCGTGCTGAATCCGACGAAATTCTCAACCGCCTGAATATGGAGCGCAGCAGTCTGGCTAGTGAACAGCAGGAAATGGAAGACGCACAAAATGCGCTGCTGGAAGAGATTGCCCAGGCTGAGGTCGCATACAACGAAGCCCATGCCCGCGAGGAAGAGGAGCGTCGCAGACAGGAAGAGGAACGCCGCAAGCAGGAAGAAGAGGAGCGCCGCAAGCAGGAAGAGGCAAACAAGCCTGCCCCCGCCCCTGCTCCCCAGTCCGGTAATGAATCCCAACCCGAGCCTACTGCACCTCCCGAAACCGAGCCCGAGGAAGAGACTTCCTCCCCTTCCAGCGGTGACAGCGGTTGGCTGCAGCCTTGTTCTTACATTTACATCAGCAGCCCCTATGGCAACAGAAGCAGCGGTTGGCATAACGGCGTAGATTTTGCCGGCAGCTACGGCATCCCCATTTACGCGACCCGTTCCGGCACTGTGACCAGAGTCCGCAGCATGACAACTTCCTATGGCAACCATGTTGTGATCAACCACGGCGACGGTTTCTCCAGCCTATATGCCCACATGGATTACTATGTGGTGTCTGAGGGGCAGTATGTAAGCCAGGGCGAGCTGATTGGCTATATGGGTTCCACTGGTAACTCTACCGGTCCGCACCTGCACTTCACCATTATGTATAATGGTGATGACGTCAATCCTCTGGGGTACGTATAACGAATCCATCCTATGATCATCCCCACAGTGACACAGTTTTGTCGCTGTGGGGATTTTTTTTGCTTTATCCATCCTTCCTTAACGAACAAAAAGCAGCAGGAAAACGATTTCCTGCTGCTTTTTATAGTTCCTGCATCCACTATTTCTGGAATCTGGAAACCTTTACATCATTTACCACAATCTGCGTAATGGGCAGCTGCTCCATAAGTCTTTCCAGATCCTGCTGTCCGATCTCCAGTCGCATTCCATAGCACGCCCATTCCTTCTGCGCATTTTCAAGGCGTTTCTCTAACAGTGTCTGGGAAATCATATATTCAAAGTTGCTGTTTATTGTTTTCACAAAATCCGGATGATCTATCAGCAGCTGCAAACGAGAACGCAGACACTGTTCCAGATCCGCCCCGGTTATTTCAGATGGATTGGGAAGGAAATATCCCGGATAACGCTCTGCCGCTTTGTCATCAAATGCATCCCCAAATATACTGTACAGGGACATTCCGCCGGCGATTCCATGGATCAACGTCTGCTCCTGCCCCTTGAGGGCAAGCCACTGAAATTGAACCCCGGAATAGTTGTGCATCAGCTGGGCAACTTCATCCGCCGTCAGATCGGACGAAAAGCTCACCGAAACATCCAGATAGGCTGAAGCAGGCAATTTCTCCAACTCTTCCTTTACTGCTTTCGGCGTAAATTGTTCCAAACCTGCGTGGTCTGAATCAGGTGCGATGAATTCGTCTACACGCCTTACCAGCGGAGCATAGCCCGTTTCCAGCTTAGCCGGTCCCGTCATCTTGGACATGCCAATGTGGAAGGTGTGCGTAGGTGGAGCGGGCAGTGTCACATAATCAAACGTATCCGTCAGACTCACGTCCACGTCATAGGTTCCAAAGCCCTTGGCTCTATAATAATCCCCATCATCACCGCTGACCACACGGCACCGCACCCCCGGGTAGTTCATGTGGATGGTCTCCTCCAATAAAAAGGCGAACGAACGTCCATTGTTGTCGGTTTCCGTCATAAACGAGGTTTCTTTACCTGGGTGATAAAAGATTCCATTCATTGCTGCCGATATTCCAAAATAGATGCCCGTCCCCAGAAGTGCCACTACAAGCAGCGCCAAAAGAATGCGGCTGTACAGGCTGCGATTCATGGCCCTGCGTACCTTCCTTTGAAACTTCTGTTCTGCTAAATCTGTTGTTTCATCAGGAATCTCCTGCTCCAACAGACGATTCAAATCCTGCTCTTTCATGGTTTTACCTCCTCACTGGTTGCGATGATACGCTGCTTTGCACGGTGCCGCAGCACCCGAACATGTGCAGCTGTCAGTCCTAGAATCTCTGCAATTTCATTGTCCCGATAATCCGTCTGAATGGTCAAGAGCAGGACCTCCCTTTCACGCTCCGGAAGATGGCTGATCTGCCCATAGAGCCACTGCCTGCGCTCATTCTCCATATAATCTTCAAGCACATCTTCTACCATTGGCTGGTTTTGGACGATCTCATCATCACAGTGTACTTCCCGCTTTTGCCGTTTTTTCAGATCCAGAAATTCATTGTGCAGGACTGTATACATCCACGCCTGTATATTGCCACTACGAAAAGTGGTCAGGGCTTTCACAAAGGTATTTGCTGTCAGATCCTCTGCATCCTCTTTTACGTGCGTAAGGGAATAGGCGTATAGAAACAGCGGTCTGTAATATCTGCGATACAGCTCTTCAAACATTTCCTGTTTCATATCCCATCCCCCCTTCTACTTATAGAACGATTACAAAGGCAAAACATTACAGAAAATTCTGAGCAAATTTTTGATATCCTTATCTATGTTATCGTATCATCTGCAAGCGTCTATTTCCACCGTTTTTTCATACCCCATCTCTATTGAGAAGACGAATCCCCCTCGGAGGGCGCACTTAGTATCATTCGGTGCAGATTGCAGGAGAGGCGCTTCATTGATTTTCTCTTCTCTGCGTGCTATAATTAGCCCTGTTCAATAAACTGGCATCCGCAGGAGGAAACTGGAGATGAAAGAAAAAGAGCATAAGCTTACCCCCGCTGAGCAGCAGCGAAAAGAGCAATTTGAGGTACGCAAGGCAAGCCTTGAACAGGCAGGCTATCAGGCGCAGGATCTGACCATCGGTATCGTAAAGGCCAATGTTCTGGCCGTTGTGATCATATTACCCTTTATAGCGGCGCTGCTCATTTGGTACATATGGGTCAACGGCGAATTGTTATCCGATCTGTCTCCTTTGAATTTGGTACTCCTGCCGGTAGTATCCATTCTCTTGGTCGTAGTTCATGAGCTAATCCACGGTTTGGTGTGGGGATGCTTTGCCCCCAGTGGGTTTCAGGCGATCAAGTTCGGTGTCATTTGGTCTGCCCTGACTCCGTACTGCACCTGTGCCGATCCGCTGAGCAAGGGGCAATACCTTTTAGGTGGAGCGATGCCTACCCTGATTTTGGGCTTTGGTCTTGGGGCTGTGGCTGTGTTCACTGGGCAGAGTTTTTTATTGTGCCAAGCCTTGTTGATGATATTGGGAGGCGGTGCCGATTTCTGTATTATTTTGAAACTGCTGCGGCACAAACCGCTGGGAGAGACCATTTACTGTGACCATCCTTATGAGTGCGGCGTAGTGGCCTTCGTTCAACCCGACTGAATCATCCTGTCAATCATGCACAGGGGCGGCACCAATCAAATCCGGTCGTAAGCCCCATGGTATTTGTGTTAAATTGGACCCCCGAAATATTTGATCTAAAAAAGGTGCTCTGCCAACTGTGAATCGTTGGCAGAGCACCTTTTCATATGGCACTCGTATTTTTTCTTAGCCTTATCTCTGGCGTGGTTCTCCCCAGAAAAACAGGGCTACCGTACCGGGGCCTGTGTGACTTCCGATTGTGGTTCCCACATAATTGATTTCTACGGAACCATTCAGATTTGGAAATGCCTCTTCCACAAGCTTGGCCACCGCAACGGCATCTTCATAACAGCCGGCCTGAGAGATGTAGCATTTGCCACGATATGCTTGGCCATCCTGTGCGCACAGTTTCATCTGCTCCACAATTCTCTTGATGACCGCCGCCTTTCCTCTGACCTTAAACCGGGGAATCAGTTTTCCTTCGTCATTCATATTCAGCAGCGGGCAGATTTTGAGTGCAGTACCAAACCATCCTGCAGCCTTGGTAATACGTCCACCCTTAACATAGAATGACAAATCCGTTGAGAAGAACCAATGGTTCAATTCCAATTTATGGTCGTTGGCCCAGTTGTAAAGATCCTCGATTTCCATGCCCTCGTCCCGAAGATCCGCCAGTCGATCCATTAACAATCCGTATCCTGAGGACGCACTCAGGGAATCGACAATATAGATTTTTCTTTCCGGATATTTTTCCAGCAATTCTTCCCGAGCAATGCACGCAGAGTTATAGACGCCCGAAAGACCGGATGAAAGGGTAACATGCAGAATATCCTGCCCGTTTTCCAGAAAAGGCGTAAAGTATTCAATAAACTCCGAGGCATTGATTTGAGAGGTTTTTGTCTCGGCGCCCTCACTCATAGCCTGATAGAAATGATCAAACGGAATGGATTTTCCCAGATCATCGCTATAGTTTACGCCGTCCAATGAAAAATGGAAACAGATATACTCAATATTTCTATTGCGAAAATGCTCCTCGGTCAAATCCGCTGTTGAGCAGCAGCTTAAAACATATGGTTTCATATATTAAATCCTCATATTCATGCGCATTTGCTGATCGATCTGTTTCCCATGCGAAATCAGATACAATCATCACTTAAAACTTCCCGGCAGGATCGTCAATCCATGACATGTGCGAAGGAAAGCCGCCCGGTTTGGGGCACCTTTGGTTCCGCCTGCGGCATTGCTTATGCTGGTATTCTCCCTCAAATATGTCAATTGACCATACTTCCTGTATAAAGTCTACCATTATAACAATTATTAGTCAAGGGAACAATGCGCAGATGCGCGCATTCTCTATAAGATTACAGATTCACCCTAATTTTTCCATGGAATTGATTCCGAAAATATCCATTTCCCATGGCATCACCTTGCAATACGGTTGTAAAAGGAATATAATGGAATCAATATACGCAAAACACACTATAGAATAAAAGGAATGGTGTCCAATGAAAGTAGTCCTGCAAAATCTGACGAAAACATACCCAAACCGCAACAAAAAAGCTCCCGGCCAAGTGGTGGCCGTGAATGATTTCACCATGGAAATTCCCGATGGAAAGCTGATAGGCCTGCTGGGTCCCTCCGGCTGCGGCAAAAGCACAACGCTGAATCTGCTTTCCGGTCTGCAAAAGCCTACCAGTGGAAAAATCTTCTTCGGAGAGGACGATGTGACAGATCTTCCCCCAGAAAACCGTGGGGTCGGTCTGGTGTTCCAAAACTACGCCCTTTATCCCCATCTGACCGTCAAACAGAACATTACATTTCCTCTGGAAAACCGAAAGGGTGCCGACAAACTGACCAAACAGCAGATGCTGGAAAAAGCCACCGCCGCAGCAAAGCTGGTGCAGATTGAGGAGCTGATGGATCGCAAACCCAATGAACTCTCCGGCGGTCAGCAGCAGCGGGTGGCCATCGCCCGAGCTTTGGTAAAGATGCCCCGCATTCTGCTATTGGACGAGCCACTTTCCAATTTGGATGCCAGACTCCGTCTGCAAACCAGAGAAGAACTTCGCCGGATTCAGCGTGAAACCGGTATTACCACCATTTTTGTCACCCACGATCAGGAAGAGGCCATGAGCATCTCCGATCTGATTGTGGTCATGAATGCAGGCGTGATTCAGCAGATTGGCGAGCCGCAGCAGGTCTACGACAATCCCTCAAATCTGTTTGTGGCGAAATTTCTGGGGACGCCCCCCATCAATGTTTTCTCCGGCACCATTCAAAACGGGATGCTGTACATTGGACGCGATGCGGTTCTGCCCTGCAAAGGTCTTGCGGATCAACCTGTCACCGTGGGGATTCGGCCCGAGGGTTTCCAGCTGTGTGAGGATGGCCCTCTATGCTGCAGTCTCAAGGGGGTAGAGGTCATGGGCCGTGATATCAGTGTGGTATCCACCCACACCGCTTGCCAAAGCCAGACCATCCGCTCCATCATCCGTGCAGAAAATGCTGTAGACACCAGCTTGACAACCGTGCGATTCTCCCTAAACCCCAAAAAAGTGTTCCTATTCCACGGAGAAACCGGTAATCGTCTGCAATTTGCACAAGAATAAGGCAGGAGCAAGGAAATGGAAAAACGAAATCGAAAAGGCTGGCTGTATCTGCTGCCGGCACTCCTGTTCCTCGGCGTATTTATGGTATATCCGCTGATTGATGTACTGATTTACTCCCTGGAAGAGGGCTATAATTTTGCCTCCCAGACCTATCAGGGCGTGGGAATCTTTAACTATTCCTATGTGCTCCACGATCCCTATTTTTTGCAGGCAGTGAAAAATACCTTCCTGCTGGTAATCATCACCGTCCCACTATCCACAGGCATCGCGCTGCTGCTGTCTGCCGGACTCAGCTCCATCAGGCCCCTGCGTCAGGCCTACCAAACCATCTATTTTCTGCCCTATGTGACAAACACCTTAGCCGTGGGCCTTGTATTTATGATTCTGTTCAAAAGGACTCCCTATTCCGATGGCTTTGCAAATCTGATTCTATCCTGGTTTGGCACCGGTCCCGTGGATTTTATCGACGGTCCCTACTGGGCAAAAATGTTCGTGCTATGTTTTTACACCATTTGGGTGGTCATGCCTTTTAAGGTTTTGATTTTAACCAGTGCCATGGCCTCTGTCAATCAGAACTACTATAACGCTGCCAGGATAGACGGCACCTCTTCTCTGCGTATTTTTACCAGAATCACCCTGCCCATGATTTCCCCTACGGTGTTTTATCTGATTATTACGGGTTTCATCGGCGCATTTAAGGCATACAGTGATGCAGTTGCCCTGTTTGGCACGGATCTAAACGCCGCCGGCATGAATACCATCGTGGGTTATGTATACGATATGCTCTACGGAAACAGCGGCGGGTATCCGTCCTACGCTGCGGCAGCCGCAATCATACTGTTCGCCATCGTATTGACGATCACCTGCATCAACCTGATGGTCAGTAAAAAACATGTCCACTATGAATGAGGAAAATCGATATGGCAAAAAAAGTTGATTATGAAAACATTGCCCACACCTCCAGAACACGAAGGAACATGGTCCGGGCCATTACCTATGTGTTTCTGACCATTTGGGCGTTGATTGTGCTGTTCCCTTTTTACTGGATGGTTCTATCCTCCATAAAAAGCTACGGTGCATATAATTCTGAGTATATTCCCCAGTTTTTCACCCTCTCCCCCACATTAGAGAACTATGTGCAGGCGTTTACTGCTGTACCTTTGGCGCAGTACTTTTTGAACACCGTGATCTTCACCGTTTCCACCACTGCCATCATGCTGGTTGTCACAGTGCTGGCAGCCTTCGCTTTCGCAAGGCTCAACTTCAGGGGCAAAGATCTCGTCTTTACCCTGTTTCTGGCGCTGATGATGATTCCAAACGAGCTGGTCATCATCACCAATTTTGTCACCGTCACCAATCTGGATATGCGAAATACCTTTCTGGGGCTGATTCTCCCCTCCGTCACTTCCATATTCTACATCTACCTGCTGAAAGAAAATTTCTCCCAGATTCCGGATGAGCTTTACTATGCCGCTAAGGTAGATGGAACCTCTGACCTGAGATACCTTCTGAAGGTGATGGTTCCCATTTGCAGGCCCACCCTCATCACCATCACCATCCTGAAGGTCATCGAGTGCTGGAATTCCTATGTGTGGCCCCATCTGATTACCGATCAGGAGTCTTATTTTTTGGTGTCAAACGGTATCCAGTCCATTCGCGAAAACGGCTTTGGACGGGAGAACATCCCCGCCATGATGGCCGCTGTGGTGGTCATATCGGTTCCGCTGATTCTTTTATTCTTGATTTTCCGTAATAAAATCATGGAAGGCGTGTCCAGAGGAGGAATCAAGGGATGAAACATCTGCGAACATATACCTGCCTGCTGCTGGTGCTGGCAAGCCTGCTGGGTCTAGCTGGATGCCACGGCTCCCGAGGGCTGGACGCCTTTCAGATTCCAGAGGAATTTGACACTTCCAGACCGTATGAGATTACTTTCTGGGCGAAAAACGACACCAACAAGACCCAATCGAACATTTATGAAAAAGCCATCAAGGACTTTGAATCCATATATCCCAATATTCATGTAAATCTGCGGCTTTACACGGACTATGGCAAGATTTACAACGATGTCATTACAAACATTTCCACAGGCACCACCCCCAATGTATGCATCACCTATCCGGATCATATTGCAACCTATATGACCGGAACCAACAGCGTTGTCCCTCTGGACGAACTGTTGGTCAACCCAAAATACGGTCTTGGCGGCAGTGAAGTGGCCTTTGATGCGCCTGTGAAAGCGGAAATCATTCCCCAATTTCTGAAAGAATGCTTTATCGGCGGTCATTACTACGCACTGCCCTATATGCGCTCCACAGAGGCCTGCTATATCAACAAAACTTATGTAGAATCCTTGGGCTATACCCTGCCGGAGCAGCTCACATGGGATTTCATCTGGGAAGTATCCGAAGCCGCCGCCAAAAAGGGCGCTGACGGTAACTACCTTCTGAACGGCCAGCCCGTTATGATTCCTTTTATCTACAAATCCACCGACAACATGATGATTCAGTTACTTCGTCAGGCCGGTGCCGGCTATTCCACCGATACAGGTGATATCCAGATTTTCAACGACACCACCAGAGGGATTCTGGAAACTGTCGCCTCCCATGTGAAAACCGGGGCTTTCTCTACCTTTAAGATATCCAGTTATCCTGCCAACTTTTTGAATGCCGGCCAGTGCGTCTTTGCCATCGACTCCACTGCCGGAGCTACATGGATGGGTACCAATGCACCCCTTTCCGATATCAGCGGGGATAAGCTGGTGGAATTTGAAACCGAAGTACGCCCCATCCCCCAGCTTGACCCCAATCATCCCCAGATGATTTCTCAGGGGCCTTCTGTTTGCGTGTTCAATAAGTCGGATCCTCAAGAAGTTCTGGCATCTTGGCTTTTTGTCCAATATCTTCTGACCAACGATGTGCAGATTGCCTATTCCCAAACCGAAGGCTATATTCCCGTCACCGCAAAAGCCCACAGTGACGCTGGATATCAGGAGTATCTTTCCCGTGCCGGGGAGGACAATGGATTTTACTATGATGTAAAGCTGAAAGCATCCAAGCTGCTGCTGGACAACATGGAAAACACTTTTGTAGCCCCTGTATTCAATGGTTCGGCATCCCTGAGAGACGCCGCCGGACAGCTGATTGAAAACACTGCAAAATCTGTCAGGCGAAATGAGCAGATTGATGATGCCTACTTTGATACGCTTTATGAAAACATTTCTTCCCTGTACCGACTGGATCAGATTGGAAATCAAGGTGCATTCTCCTCTGCAAAAGAAAAAGATCTGGGAAAACTTCCCACAACTTCCGTGATTTTGCTCAGTTCTCTTGGCGCTGCATGGCTCTGCATTGTAGCTTATGCCGTTTTCAAGAGATTCCAGGAGAAAAAGTCCCGTTAACACCTGTAAAAGATTGATTTTTATTTTCAGAAGAGTATAATATGGTTCGTGAGGAAAATAAAAACTATGAAATGAGGAATGAAAATGAAAAAGTTCGTTGCACTGTCCATGGCTCTTGTTCTGGCTCTGTCCATGTTTGGCTGCTCTTCCGCTGCCAAGGATGACCCCAGCAAGAAATCCGAAGGCGTCATGACCTACACTGAGTACGCTGCTGCCCCTGTTGAATCCGAAGTTGTCATCGAGGCTTATGTTCAGGCAAAGCAGTCCTGGTGGGAAGACAAGGCTACCGTCTACGCCCAGGATGCTGACGGCGCTTACTTCCTGTACGATATGGCCTGCTCCAAAGAGGACTATGAAAAGCTGACCACCGGCACCAAGATCAAGGTTACCGGCTACAAGGCTGAGTGGTCCGGCGAAGTTGAAATCATCGATGCTACTTTCGAGATCCTGGAGGGCAACTTTGTTGCAACCCCCATGGACGCTACCGCACTGCTGGGCACCGATGAGCTGATTCAGCATCAGAACCAGCTGGCTTCCTTCAAGGGCATGACCGTTGAGGCTTCTCAGACCCAGGACAAGCAGGATGTTGCTTTCCTGTACAACTGGGATGGTTCCGGTCAGGATGGCGATGACCTGTACTTCAACGCTTCTGTCAATGGCCAGACCTATACCTTTGTCATTGAGTCCTACCTGTGTGACAAGACCACCGATGTCTACAATGCCGTCAAGTCTCTGAAGGTTGGCGACAAGATTGATATGGAAGGTTTCCTGTACTGGTATGAGGGCGTAAATCCCCACATCACCTCTGTGACTGCCGCAAAGTAATTCCATAACGACCGCAAAGGGCGCACTCCGAAGGGAATGCGCCCTTTGTTTTTTAGAATTTTCCCTGGGGGCACAGGACACCGTTGGCTTGCTCGAAGTTGATTGTAAAGTGACAAATCTGTAATGGTAATCCGGAGTCAAAGATGATATGATGTTCAAAATAAGGAGTTGTTTCTATGGATAAGATTTTGCTTGTAGAGGATGATGCATCCATCATCCATGCCCTCAGCAGTTTTTTAACAACCGAACATTTTCTGGTGGAATCTGTAACCGGACAAAGCGATGCCATTACCGCTCTGGAGCATAAAGCCCCGGACTTGGCGCTGGTCGATATTTCTCTGGCAGAGGGCAATGGATTCGCTGTCTGTTCCCGGGCAAAAGAATTGGGGGTCCCTGTCATTTTCTTGACTGCCTCCAGCGATGAATACAGCGTGGTCACTGGGCTTGATATGGGCGCAGACGACTATATTTCCAAACCGTTCCGCCCCAGAGAGCTGGTTTCCCGGATTCGCAGTGTCCTGCGCAGAGTCGGAAAACGGCAAAACATTATCACGATCGGGGAACTCACCATCGATATGGATAAGGGCAGTGTCCTGCGCCATGGACAGAATGTATATCTGTCTGCCCTGGAATACAAGCTGTTCCTTGTTTTTCTCAACAACCGGGGACAGGTGCTGAGCCGGGATCGGCTGTTGGAAGAGATCTGGGACTGCGCCGGGGATTTTGTAGGAGACAACACCCTCACGGTGTATATCAAACGGCTGCGAGATAAGATTGAGCCTGACCCCCAGAACCCCATCTACATCCGAACCATCCGAGGGATGGGCTACCAGCTGGAGGGATGAGCGTGTTTCAGAACAACAAAGAACTTCATTTTGGTCTGGGTATCTTGATGGTTTCCACCGTTATATTGTCCGTGGTTGGATTTTGCTTTTCGTCCGTCTGCGGAAGTTTGGTGATGGTCGCCTGTATGGTGACAATGGGTGTATATTGTGCCACAGAATACTACCGCTACCGGCAGCTGCAAAAACTCAGTCATGATTTAGACACCCTTCTGGCTGCCGGTACCCCTCTGCCCATTCGGGGCTATGCTGAGGGGGAGCTTTCCATTCTTGCGAATCAGATTCAAAAAATCACCATACAGCTCAGCGAGTCTGCCGAGGCAAGCCAATCCGATAGACTGTACTTAGCGGATTCTCTGGCAGATATTTCCCATCAGCTGCGAACCCCTCTGACCGCCATGAATCTCACCGCCACCATGCTCCGTGACCCAAATCTCCCCAGCGAAAAACGGATTGCACTTGCAAGAGATCTGCAAAGTCTTCTATCCCGTACCGACTGGCTGGTGGAAAGTCTTTTGAAATTAAGCAAGCTGGATGCAGGCACGGTCACACTGGCAAAAGAACCTGTTGCCGTCTCGGAGCTAATTCACCGCGCAGCATCCGCCATTGCAATCCCCATGGATTTGCGCAATCAACAGCTTGTTGTGAACTGCACCCAGGAGCAATTCGTTGGCGATTTAATCTGGACATCTGAGGCACTGGGCAATATCCTAAAAAACTGCATGGAGCATACCCCCGATGGCGGTAGCATTACAGTTACCGCTCTGGAAACTGCGCTTTATACCCAGCTGGAAGTGACCGACACGGGCTCCGGATTCCAACCAGAGGATCTGCCCCACCTGTTTGAACGATTCTATCGAGGCAGCAACGCATCCCAGACAAGCTACGGCATCGGGCTTGCCCTGGCCCGAACGGTCATTGTGTCCCAGAATGGAACGGTACAGGCAATGAACACGCCATCCGGAGCAAAATTCGTGATTAAATTCTATAAACAGGTTATTTGAAAAATCAGACACCAGCTGCTTTGTGACGATTCTGTCACAAGCGTGTCACTTGGGTGTCACTTTGCCCCTGTATACTAAAGGCATATCAAACAGGAGGTCATTCCTATGGAAATTCTAAGAGTTGAGCACCTTTCTAAGATTTATGGAAAAAATGAAAATCAGGTTCGGGCATTGGATGATGTGTCCTTCTCCGTGGAGAAGGGTCAGTTCGTCGCCATCATTGGCCCCTCCGGTTCCGGCAAGTCCACCCTGCTGCACATACTGGGTGGTGTTGACCGCCCCACATCCGGAAAAGTCTTTCTGGATGGGCAGGATGTTTTTGCCCAGAATGAAGACCAGCTGGCCATCTTCCGCCGCCGGCAGGTGGGTCTCATCTACCAGTTTTACAATCTGATTCCCGTTTTGAATGTGACAGAAAACATCACTCTGCCTGTTCTCATGGATGGGCGCAAGGTAAATGAGCAGCGGCTGGATGAGCTGCTCACCACACTGAATCTGCACGGAAGGGAAACACACCTTCCAAATCAGCTGTCCGGCGGTCAGCAGCAGCGGGTTTCCATTGGCAGAGCCTTGATGAATTCCCCTGCCGTTGTATTGGCAGATGAACCCACCGGCAACCTGGATTCCAAAAACTCCCAGGAAATTGTAGAGCTGCTGAAACTTTCCAACAAACAATACGGGCAGACGCTCATTGTCATTACCCACGATGAATCCATCGCATTGCAGGCAGACCGAATCATTACCATTGAAGATGGTCATATCTGGCGAGATGAGGTGATTCGATGAACATTATGAATCGGGTCACCTGGCGCGCCATGTGGCAAAATCGGACTCGAACGCTGGTCACCATTGTGGGCATTATCCTGTCTGCTGCCATGTTCACCGCTGTGACAACCCTGGGTGTCAGTCTGCTGAATTACATGATTGATGCAGAAATGCACAACACCGGCGATTATTTCATTCAGTACGACTACGCATCGGATGAAGATTTAGAAAGCCTGCGTCAGCAGGAATCTGTCAGCAGCCTGGGTGATTTGAAAGCCTTGGGATACACAACCTTTGAATCCCTGACCGACGAATCATTCCGTGCAGAAACCTGCATTGTTGCAGCCGGTGATGATGCTTTTTTCCACATGGTTGCCACACATCTGGAAGAGGGCCAGCTCCCGCAGACCAGCTCCCAAATCGTCATTCCCCGCAGTGTTTCCGATTTTCTTCAGGAATCCGGTATTCCCTGTGACATTGGAGACATCCTGACGCTGGAAATTGTCCCTGAATATCCGTCATCACCAATTCCTCTGCCCAGCAAAGGGGGCATTGCTTTTACGCAGCACTATGAAATTGTGGGTATTTCGGACTATTATCAGGCATTTGACGATATCGATCTCAATCTGAACCATCTGCTGACCTATGCCGATGGCAGCGAAAAAGCGTTATGGCATCGGTTCTTTGTAAAAACGGACCCTGCCAATGCCGCCTATGATTTGAAGGAACTATCCTACGGTGCTTCTTCCCTGAATTACAACCTGCTGCAACTGATGGGTGGAAATAAATACCGTAATTTTGATACCGTAATCCAAAATTTCTGCATCATGCTGATGGGCATCATTATGATCGGTTCCATCAGTCTGATTTATAACGCATTCTCCATTTCTGTGTCTGAACGGACAAAGCAGTTTGGGCTGCTCTCCAGCATTGGCGCTACCAGAAAGCAGCTGCGGCGCAGTGTCTACTTTGAAGCCCTTTCCCTTTGCGCAATCAGCATTCCCCTGGGAATCCTGTTCGGATATCTGGGAATTGCAGCAACCCTGTATCTGACCCATGATATCATCGAGTCTTTTCTGTGGAGTGCCTCTGAGAACGGCGTTTTCCTCAAGGCAGTCCCCTCCATTGCTGCCTTTGTTGCCGCCGGAGCCATTTCCCTTGTGACGGTTCTGATTTCCTGCCGGATTCCCGCTGGCCGTGCGACGAAAATCGCCCCCATCAGCGCCATTCGCCAAACCCAGGAATACGATGCATCCAAGGCAAATGTGAAGGTCGGAAAGCAAACGGCAAAACTCTTTGGCTTGCCGGGAATCCTTGCGAAAAAGTACTATACCGTCAGCAAGAAGAAATACCGTTCCACCGTTTTTTCCATCACCATCAGTGTGGTGCTCTTCATCACCGCATTCAGTTTCACCAATGAACTCCAGGGCATTGTCCAGCAGAACGCAAATACATACAATTATGATATGGATATCTACTTTTCGACCCAGGAGGAACTGGCTCAGCTCCGGGCGCAGCCTTTTGTTGCAGAATCCGCCCTTGTGCAGGACACGCCTTTCTATAGCTACATCCCGGACAATGCTTTCTCCGACGAATATGTAACCTTGTGGAACGAGGCAATCGAAAATGGAAACGCGTCCAATCACATTGACGCCAAGCGTACACGGGTCTATTATCTGGAGGATGCCGTTTTCAGAGCCTATCTGGATGCGCATAAAATCGATCCTGCACCCTATTTTGATGCCAAAACCCCCACTGCCCTGGTCAGCGCGGCAGATATCATGATTTATTCTACGGATGAATCCGGCAATCCCACCCGAGTCTCTCACCACGAAAATGTTTTTCTGGATGATGCAGCCACCATCGATCTCTATCCCGTTGCTCTGCCTGCACAGGTGGATGACTTTATCCTAAAAATGAGCAATTCTCATTACTTGGAACTATCCTCTTATGACGGTATGCTGGTAATTTCATTCTACTTTGATGAATCCGATTTATCCGAATTTTCCAAGTCCCAGCCATTTCTGATGGAGGACAACAGCCTCCACATTGCCATCAGACGGGAAAAGCAGGACGGCATCATCACAGATGGCTACTACCTTTTGAATCCGGTCACCAGAGAAATGGATTCCAAGCCTCTGGCTGAAACCACTTCCCCCGATACCGAATTCTGCATGCATCTGGGCGCTGCAATTGATGAGCTGCCCTTTGGCATACCCACGGGCTCTAATGAAAATACCATTGCCCTCATTCTGCCTCTTTCCATGGCAAATCCAGAGACTGCGCTCCCCCAGCTTGCCATCAAAACAACCGATTACCAAGGCACCCTCAATTTCTTAGAGGAAAACGAGCTGACCTATGCGGATTATCTGAGCTTCCAGATGGATTTCCGGAACTATATCACAATCATAAATATTTTTTGCTATGGTTTTATCGTCCTGATTTCTCTGATTTGTGTCTGCAATGTTTTCAACACCATTTCCACAAACATTGCATTGCGGCGCAAGGATTTCGGTATGCTGCGGAGCATCGGCATGAAAAACAGCGAGCTATATCGAATGATGTCCTTTGAGTGTCTGCAATATGGTCTCAAGGCGATGCTGTTTGGGTTTCCTCTTTCCCTTGCGGCAAGCGTTGGAATCCATCAGATTGCACGAGATGTATCCGCTGGCCTCTATCAGCCTCCCATTGCCGCCATTTTGATTGCTGCATGCTGCGTATTCCTTGTGGTGTTCATCACCATGTACTATGCAGTCACAAAGCTTAAAAAAGACAATCCCATCGAGGCCATTCGGATGGAATCTGTGTAACAGCGCGCAATAAACCCGGCTCTGCGTCAACGCTCAGAGCCGGGTTACTATTTTTATGACGAGTGATGCATCGCCTGCGATCAGATGTTCACATGATGCAGTGCCTCACGAATTGTGCCAATGCTGTACAGGGAGCCGAAACACATAATCACACCGTCTGCACCTGCAAGTTCCATTGCCTTTTTCACACCATCGTCAATGCTGTCACAGGCAGTTGCGCAAGCTCCCGCCTGCTGAAGATAGGCTGCAAGCTGGGATGCCTCCAGTTTTCTGGGGTTGGGTGGTGTGATGCAGACGAACTGCTCCACCAAGGGCATCACAGGCTGATACATATCCGCATAGTCCTTATCCGCCAAAACGCCTGTCAGTGCAATGATTCTGCGGCCCGCAAGATAGTCCTGAATGTTCTTGACCAGAGCCTCCAGGCACTGGGGATTGTGACCGCCATCAATGATGAACAGAGGATCTCGGCTGACCACGTCGAAACGACCGGCCCAGCGGGTGTCCCGAAGGCCCTCGGAAATATGTTCCTCTGTGATATGCCAACCCTTTTCAATCAGCGTGTCAATGATTTCCAGAACCACTGCAGCATTTTTCAGCTGATGTGCGCCCAACAGCGGCAGAAACAGATTCTTTCTTGCACCGCAGTCAAACACCTGACCATCCAAATCATGGGTATGGAGCTTGATTGCATCAAAGTCAGCCTTTCTCAGCTTTACATTGCGCTCTTTGCAGATATTTTCCAGTACCGCTTCCACAGAAGGTGCACTGCGATAAATGACTGCGCTGCCATTTTCCTTGAAGATTCCCGCCTTGGTTTCTGCAATTTTTTCCAAGGTATCCCCCAGATATTCCGTGTGATCCAAACCGATATTGGTAATCACAGCAACCTCCGGCACCTCGATGACATTGGTGGAATCCAGCGCACCGCCCATGCCCACCTCCAGCACCACGATGTCGCAGTTCTGGCGGAAGAAATACT
Source organism: Oscillospiraceae bacterium (assembly GCA_020025575.1). Lineage (GTDB taxonomy): Bacteria > Bacillota > Clostridia > Oscillospirales > Oscillospiraceae > Faecousia. The sequence continues at coordinate 55,360 of JAHHRW010000010.1, forward strand.
CGAAAGCGATGCAGGATACCAATTCAAATTCTGTGGGGGTATCCTCCATAGATTCTGCCATTGGTTTCACAAATTCGGTAACAGCAGCCAGATCTTCGTCGGAAATTTCCGTGCCGTTCACCTGCATCCGCTCGTGGAAACGGTAGATATAGGGGGAAGTAAACAGTCCCGTGCGGTAGCCTGCCTTCTGCAGAATGGACGCTGTCATGGCGGCTGTACTGCCCTTGCCGTTGGTTCCGGCAATGTGGACGAATTTCAGCTTTTTTTCGGGATTTCCCATCTTCCGGAGCAAAGTCTGGGTGCGTTCCAGTCCCGGAACACTGCCCTTCCAGCAGACGGAATGAATGTATTCGATTGCTTCATTTGCGGTCATTGTTGATGCATCCTTTCGTTATCAGTCTACATCGGCAGATAAAATCAGCCGGTATCCCAATCGTTCAAAAATTCCAGAATGGAACAGTATATATACGCTGGTTAGGCGCAACGGGTCACACAGTCTAAACGGTCCCAGCGGGCAGAATGCAATAAAAAAATCCCGACGACGGATCATCGGGGAGATTATTACAGACCTGGACTACCCCTAGGGAAGGACAGCAAAAATCGCCGACCAATCGCCCCACCGAGTATCGTTGCTGCCGAGAGGAGTAATCTCCTATATGGCGCAGCGGGTGCGGAAACCCTATCGCGGACAAAATCCTTCGTCTGCCAGACAACTCCCCATTTTGGCAGCACTTCACGCAGGGAACCCTGCTCTGTTCTTGGCTATCATACATCACCCTTCGACAAATGTAAAGCACCGTTTTTCATGATGGTTATGAATTTTTTACACGCAAAATCTAATGTTTTTCCAGATTTACAGAGAGAATTTTGGAATAATACCTAAAAACGCTACAAAACTACCGAAAAGAACGGAAAGTTTTTTGATCTTTTCCTTTGTAAATGAAAACGCAAGATTTTTACAGGCCGAAAGAATTTTTTTGCCCATTCATCAGGTACCTGCTCCGTGAAAATTTTTACCCACCCACAAATATTTTGTAAATTCAGGTAAAATCTATATAGTGTTTTCATTTTCTTCTGGAATTTTTAACGGTTTCCTGATAATATAGTGATATCTGGTTTTATTAGATCCGGTTGGAGCAAACAGGCGATACATGGTCTTGCTTGTTCCTGCGCCGGCTCACACTTTGCAGAACGGAGGACACGCATTGTTTGCACTTCAGTGTATGGATGAAAAAGTATTATTGTGGATTCAGGAACATCGTCGGCCGGTTGCGTTGAACTATGCAATGAAGTTCTTTACCTGTCTGGGAAACGGTGGGTTCATTTGGATTATAATATCCATAGCAATGCTTTTTAAGAAACCCACATATCATGCAGGCATGTGCGCCGGACTTGCGCTGACTTTCGGAGTGCTTTTTACCAATCTGGGATTAAAACCCTTTGTTGCACGGCCTCGCCCTTATGTAACACTCAAAGCCGTAACACCCCTGTTAATCTCGCAGGACCCGAACTCCTTCCCCTCGGGCCATACCTGTGCTGCATTTTCTGCCGGAATTGCGTGGGCAGCTACCCTGCCCGGTCGATGGATGCCCGGCGCCGCCATTGTTCAGGCTGTGTGTATGGGATACTCCCGGCTGTATGTGGGCGTGCATTACCCCAGCGACGTCATTGCCGGAGCAATTGTAGGAAGTTTATGCGCGGCCCTCTCCCTTGCCATCCTGTAAGCCGCTGTGCATTGCCCCAGAAAATTTAAGATCATTCGGCTCCTGTGGCGACCTTGCGTCGTCACAGGTTTTTTTATTATAGATTATCCGCTCTATTTCCGTACAATTTTACCATGAGGTTCTACGCCCGGGGGAAAGAAAATACGGTGTTTGGTATTGTCTATGAGAATTTTTCTGAAAATGAAATTTTCTATTGACATCCGCCTTTATCGATGATATTATATCGATACGTAAAGACCGATATCAATTTATATATCTGAAAGGTGATTCTGAGAATGAATAACTACCCAATTGTTACCAACCCACAGGAACTAACCGATGTTATGGCTCGCTGCCGGAAAGCCCAGGCCCAATTCGCCACCTATTCACAGGAGCAGGTCGACAAGATTTTCCTTGCTGCCGCTACCGCTGCAAACAAAGCCAGAATCCCTCTGGCAAAGCAGGCTGTAGCCGAGACCGGGATGGGTGTCGTTGAAGATAAAGTCATCAAAAACCACTACGCCGCCGAATATATCTACAACGCATATAAAAATACCAAGACCTGCGGTGTCATTGAATCTGACCCCGCATATGGCATCCAGCGCATCGCTGAGCCTATCGGCGTGATTGCTGCCGTCATTCCCACTACAAACCCCACTTCCACCGCGATTTTTAAGGCTCTGATTAGCCTGAAGACACGCAACGCCGTTATCTTCAGCCCCCACCCCAGAGCAAAGAGCTGCACCATTGCTGCTGCTAAGATTGTTCTGGACGCCGCAGTTGCTGCCGGTGCTCCCGAGGGCATCATCGCCTGGATTGACCAGCCCTCTCTGGAACTGACCAACCAGGTTATGAAGGAGTCTGACCTGATTCTGGCTACCGGCGGTCCCGGCATGGTTCAGGCTGCATATTCTTCCGGAAAGCCCGCACTGGGTGTCGGCCCCGGCAATGTGCCTGCCATTATCGATGACAGCGCAGATATTCTGCTGGCTGTTTCCTCTGTGATACACTCCAAGACCTTTGACAACGGCATGATCTGCGCATCCGAGCAGAGCGTTGTGGTTCTGGACAGCATTTACGATCAGGTAAAGGCCGAGTTCCAGAAACGCGGCTGCTATATTCTGAATGCAGAAGAGACGCAAAAGGTCGGCTCCACCGTTATTATCAACGGTAATGTGAATGCCAAGATTGTTGGCCAGAGCGCACACACCATTGCTGCTTTGTCAGGCGTTGACGTCCCCGAAAACACCAAGATTCTCATTGGCGAAGTGACCAGCACGGATATCTCTGAACCTTTCGCCCACGAAAAGCTGTCCCCCGTTCTTGCCATGTATCGTGCCAGCGACTTTGAGGATGCCCTGAACAAGGCAGATACCCTAGTCAAGGACGGCGGCTATGGACACACCGCCTCCATCTATCTGGATACCGTAAGTGAAAGAGAAAAATTGGATGCCTTTGCTGCGCGCATGAAGACCTGCCGAATTCTGGTGAACACCCCCTCTGCTCAGGGCGGTATCGGTGATCTGTACAACTTCCGTCTGTCCCCCTCTCTGACTCTGGGCTGCGGCAGCTGGGGCGGCAACTCCGTTTCCGAAAATGTCGGTGTCAAGCACCTGCTCAATATCAAGACTGTGGCTGAGAGGAGAGAAAACATGCTCTGGTTCCGTGCGCCTGAAAAGGTTTATTTCAAGAAGGGCTGCCTGCCTGTTGCACTCGATGAGCTGAAGCACTACAAAAAGGCTTTCATCGTCACCGATACGTTCCTGTATCAGAACGGCTACACCAAGCCTGTTACCGACAAGCTGGATGCCATGGGCATTCTGCACCAGACCTTCCACGCTGTTGAGCCTGATCCCACCTTGGCTTGTGCAAAGGCCGGTGCTGCTCAGATGAACGGTTTCCAACCCGATCTGATCATTGCCATCGGCGGTGGTTCTGCCATGGACGCTGCCAAGATCATGTGGGTTCTGTACGAGCATCCCGAGGCTGATTTCATGGATATGGCCATGCGCTTTGTGGATATCCGCAAGAGAGTCTATACCTTCCCCAAGATGGGTGAAAAGGCATACTTTGTCGCTGTTCCCACCACCGCCGGCACTGGCTCCGAAGTCACGCCTTTCGCTGTGATTACCGACGAGCAGAGCGGTGTCAAGTATCCGCTGGCCGACTATGAGCTGCTGCCCAAGATGGCCATTGTGGATGCTGATATGATGATGAACGCGCCCAAGGGGCTGACCGCCGCTTCCGGTATCGATGCTGTCACCCATGCGCTGGAAGCCTATGCATCCATGCTCGCTACTGGCTACACCGATGGTCTGGCACTGCAGAGTTTGAAGCTGATCTTCAACAACCTGCCTTCCGCTTACGAAAACGGTGCCAAGGACCCCAAAGCCCGTGAAAACATGGCCACCGGCGCCTGCATGGCCGGTATGGCATTTGCAAATGCATTTTTAGGTGTCTGCCACTCCATGGCTCATAAGCTGGGTTCCTTCCATCATCTGCCCCACGGCGTTGCAAACGCACTGATGATCGACGAAGTCCTGCGCTTTAACGCAGAGGAAGTTCCCCCCAAGATGGGTACCTTCTCCCAGTATGACCATCCCCATACGCTGGCCCGTTACGCTGAGATTGCCGACTATCTGGGGCTGGGTGGCGAGACCGACCAGCAGAAACTGGATCATTTGATTGCAGCTCTGGACGAACTGAAGGCCAAAGTGGGCATCAAGAAGACCATCAAGGAATACGGTATTGACGAAGAAGATTTCCTGAACCGTCTGGACGATATGGTGGAGCAGGCATTCGACGACCAGTGCACCGGTGCAAACCCCAGATACCCGCTGATGAGCGAAATTAAGCAGATGTATCTGAACGCTTACTACGGCGTGTAAGATTTTATCCGCATAACCAATGAACACTCTGATTTCCCTCTGCGAGCCTGGTATTTCTATTGTTTTACCGAACGACACCCCTTATGTTTGAACAAAAGACAAGCGGCGCCCCACTGTGGAGCGCCGTTTTTCTTTATCCATATTCATCTTGCCGATTTGACTTTTTATCACAAATCATGTATAAATGACATGGATTATCATGCTGAATTGTTTTTTTAAGAATCCATTATAATTGAACAAAACAAATACAGAGGAGTCGTATATGGAATACAGAATTTTAGGAAAAACAGGACTAAAAATCTCTCGACTTGGCTTTGGCGGTATCCCCATCCAGCGAATTGAATCCGCAGATACTCGCCCCCTCATGCTGCAGTTGATAGAAAACGGCGTCAATTTCATCGATACTGCCCGTGCTTATACCGTAAGCGAATCCTATCTGGGCGAGGCACTGGAGGGCATCCGTGACCGCTTTGTACTGGCCACCAAGAGTATGTCCCGAGATAAGGAATCCATGGCTCGTGACATCCAAATCAGTCTTGGAAATCTTCGCACAGATTACATTGACCTGTATCAGGTGCATAACCCCAGTGTCCAGCAGTTTCAGCAGGTCTTGGCTCCCGGCGGCGCCCTGGAGGCCTTGCTGGAGGCTAAAGAGGCTGGAAAAATCAGACACATCGGTGTCACCGCGCACTCTAACGAGGTCTTCCAGATGGCTCTGGAACAGCCCTGGGTGGAGACCATCATGTTCCCGTACAATCTGGTGGAAACACAGGGTGAAGAGCTGATGCGCAAATGCACCCAGCAGAATGTAGGATTCATATGCATGAAACCTCTGGCAGGCGGCGCACTGGAGGATGTTTCTCTGGCGCTTCGTTTTATCGCCGCCAATCCCGATGTGACTGTTGTGATTCCCGGCATGGCTACCGAATCTGAAATCAGCCAGAATCTGGAGGCTGTCTGCGACAACCGTCCCATCACTGCGGAAGAAAACCATAAAATTCAGGCCATTCGCAAGGAACTGGGCACCACCTTCTGCCGTCGGTGCAACTACTGCGCTCCCTGCTCGGTTGGAATCGACATTCCATCCATGTTTATCCTGAATGGATATCTGACTCGCTATGGACTGGTAGACTGGGCGAAAAGCCGTTATTTTACCCATGCGCACACAGCCTCTGCCTGCATCGAATGTGGTGCATGTGAAGAGCGCTGTCCCTATCAGCTGCCCATTCGGGATATGCTCAAGCAGGTTGCAAAGGGTTTCGGCGGTTAACAACGCATGACAGGCTGTCTACTGTATGAGGACAGCCTGTTTTAACCATCAAGCATAGATTTCCCCAAAAATTAGATGATGATATTTCATAAAGACATTCTCATTCCGGTGTTTTCGGGAAGAACATGGGAAAATGCCAAGATATCTCATGACTGTATTGAACCGTGAAACCGGAATCCATGCAGGAGGTACTACTATGATTGTGCGAAAAACCACCCCAGCGGAAAGCCAGAGAGTCAACGAAGTGTTTGCCATCGCATTTGAACAGCCAATGGAAAATGGGCCGGCAGACCCTAAAAATGAGCATATTCACCACTGGGCAGCATTTGAAGAGGAAACTACCCGAATAATGAGTGCCCTCACGGTATCTAACCACATGGTTCACTTCGATGGGCATTGCTGCAAGCTTGGAGGAATCGGCGGTGTTTCAACGCTGCCTGAATACCGCCGCAAGGGCGGAATCCGAGGATGTTTTAACAAGGTACTGCCGTATCTGTACGAAAATGGATACGATTTTTCCTATCTTTATCCTTTTTCCACAGGCTATTACAGAAAATTCGGGTATGAATCCTGCGTGCAGAAATACCATGTCACGCTGGATCTGGCTCTGCTAAATCCCCCTAAGATGCAAGGCAGTTATCATCTGTCGGAAACGCCCCACACGATGAGCGACGCCATTTGTGCCATCGACCGAATCTGGGAAAGCCGCTATAATATGATGGTTATGCACAGCGACAACTACTACGACCGATACAGCAAGGCAAATCCTGCCGCCACGCAGGAATTTACCTATGTCTATTTTGACCCCCAGCGGCAGCCCAAGGCCTATGTGACCTTCCGCAAAGCCGACGAGCCGGACGGCCGTAACATCATTTGCAGCAATTTCTATTTTCTGGACAAAGAAGGGTTTGCAGGACTCCTAAATCTACTGAAAAGCCTGTCATCCGACCACAGATTTGTCAAGTTCACCCTTCCCGCCGAAACCGCCATGCAGTATCTCCTGCCGGAATGGTCTATGGGTGCGGCTCAGTGGAACATTCTACCTGCCGGAATGGTGCGGGTGATATCCGTCAAACAGGTTCTTGAAAAAGCCAAATATCTTGGCAGCGGCGTGATTCATCTGGGAATTCAGGACGCCCAAATCCCCGAAAACAACGCTGTTTTTACCGTTACATTTTCCGATGGTCAAGCCTCTTCCGTTGTGACCAGCCAAAACTCCCCGGATGTGCTCATGGATATTTCCACATTCTCTGCACTGATCTGCGGTGTTTGCAATTTTGGCGATGCCGCGCAGTGGTTTAACGGACTGCAAGTCATCCATCCGGACGCCTGCTTTGACCGGGTTTTCTACCACAAAAAGCTGATGATTGTGGATTCCTTCTGATCTATTCGGGAAGATTTTGGCAATCTTGGTTCATTTTCCTTACATTCTGCTATCAAATTTCAAAGAAACGAGTATCAACACCATGAATCACACGCAAACCATCCGGGCAGGCTCTGCCGCTGATCGGGAACGAGCCGATACACTATACGCTCTTGCCAAGATGAGCCTAAAATCCGCCGGAATCGACCAGTGGCAGGGAATTTATCCCAACGGTGACGATTTCATGCTGGATGTGAGGGAAAACCGGGCAATTGTCATGGAGCAAGACGGTGTTGTATGTGGCATTGCCGCCGCATACATTGGTCACGAACCGACTTATGATCGGATATTGGACGGTCAATGGCTCACAGATTACCAAGTTTACGGAATTATCCACAGAATCGCTGTGGACCCCTGTGCAAGGAATGCAGGCATAGCCAGTTCCATTGTGGCATATTTACAGGGACTATGCCGAAAGGACAGTATCCGCTCTATGCGGTGTGACACGCACCCAGATAACAAAATCATGCAGCACACGCTGGAAAAGAACGGCTATCAAAAATGCGGCATCATTATTGTGGAAGACGGAACCGAGCGATTTGCATACGAAAAGATTCTATAACCCCTTCTCCGGATTGCCAAATCCCATAGGGGCAAACCGGGGGCGCAGCTCATACTGCGCCCCCGGTTTTTTACTTTTCCTTGCATTTTACCCCGTAATTTCCACGACTTCCGTTTTCATAGCCTCTGTATATCTCGTATTCCTTTCCGTTGATTTCCACCTGGTCGTCTCCGGTAAACGTGTAGGTATCTCCATTTTTCTCACAATATTTAGAAATTGCATCCATGGCTTTTGTTTGGCTCGGGTATTGTGAACCATCCTCATATGGAACCCAAAATGATTTTTTAAACATACGAAAGGCCCCCTCATATGATGTGCCGTCATTTGCCCCGGTAGTTATAGGTAAACAGTAAGAAACGGAACACACTGATAATGGCGAGAATCGGAACACTGATGAACAGCACCCAACCTTCCACCGTAGTGAACATGGCCTTCCCACCGCCCATTTCGGTTACAAAACCGAGGTTCAGTAGAATGATGGGAACAAGAATCCAGCAGTAATGGAACATTTTTAGAATTCGCTTTTCCCATTTGGGCAGATCTGGCTCAAACTTCTCCGGATGTTTTGCGGTGCAGCGAATGGTGGCCATCGGCACAGAACAGGCGCGGGTATAGAACCGTTCTGCGGAATATTCGATTCCATCGATGGTAAATTCCGGATACATGCCTTCCTTTGTAATGACCATATCCAAATCATACTGGTTTGCATATTGGAACAGCGCCATTGTAAATTCTGCCGGTGTGGTCACCGCCTCATCCAGGATAAAGGTAAAGGTTTTTTTATGTTGCGCCTTTGCCACCTTCTGATAGTCATGGGTCCACTGTTTAAATAGATTGCCGCGATTTTCCGGTGCATCCATTCGACTGAGTACCGCATCAATGTCGGTAATCTGTTCGTTGGACAGGCCACCCAGTTCCCGGCAAAACCGGATGGCTGTCTCCAGCGCTTGGGCCTTCTGCTTTAGCCGTAACTCTTGTTCGGCAGCAGCCTGGTGGATCTCTATTTCACCTGCAATGATATTTCGGATCTGCTCTAGAGGCATATCCACCATACGCAGCGCCCGGATGAGCTTCAGCGTGTTGATATCACTGTCAGAGTATTCTCGATAGTCATTTTCCTGATTGCGTGAAGGGTGGATCATCCCCTCCTGTTCATAGTACCGAATGTTACGCCTTGATATACCGGATAGGGTCTCTGCCTGCTTGATATTCATGGTCAAACCTTCTTTCGCCCTTGATTTCTATGGCTAATATAAACCATCCAGTTGGTGTAATGTCAATCGTTTTTCAAAAAAATGATAAAAAATATCACAGCACCGGCCTAGAAAGCATCCGGTGCTGTGATCGTTATGGACTTATTTTATTTTCAGCAGATTTCGCTCCCGA
>JAHHRW010000011.1 GCA_020025575.1 Oscillospiraceae bacterium
TCCGTAAGGGTCATATAGAGAATTTAACCGCCGTCCTTCGGGACGGCGGTTTTTTTATGGCGAGTCGCCATGGACAATGCGTGCATGGTGCGGTGTTGTTCGTTACGCCATAGGTTGCGCTCGGTATCGTAAGATAGAATAGAATCAGGACATGGGATTACGGCAAGTCACCATGGACAATGTGTGCACAGTGTGGCGGTATTGGTTACGCCATTGGGCGTGCTCGGTATCGCTCGATGGTACAAGATCGGTAAGGTGAGCCGCCAAAAGCAAAACAAAACGCACCCCCCGATTTTTACGGTGAATTCCATAAAAAAACGCTCTGCGATACCGCAGAGCGTTTTTTGTCAGGGTTCCTTGATTGCGAATTTTTCCAATCGGGTGTCTTCCCATGGGGTGGTAATCATTTCCATGTCGTCGATGATCCCGGCACGGGTGATTTCGATGATTTCTGAAGATTCCGACAGCTTTACACCGTTGATTACGGCATTTTCTGCAAATTCCTCAAAGGTATTGTAGCGGGAATCGTTAAACATGAAAAAGACATTTTCCTTGCATTCCTCGCTGTTGGGGATCAGGCAGGAGCCCATGGTATACTTCCGTCCCTGATACACAAAATCCGCCAGGCAAAAGGCACAATCGTCATCGTAGTCGGACTTGATGATGGAAAACACATCCTTTGCATGAATGTACAGGGGCTTGACTTCCTTCTTCTTAAACCAACCAAACATTGCTTTTCACTCCTTAAATCAAGATTTTTCAAATCAATCACAGGAAAAACTCCAAAATATACAGTTTGCTTTGGGTTTTATCCAAAAACAGGAGCATCTGGCTGGAATCATCCTGAATTTGATATCCGAAAACACAGTCTGCATAATTGGGCCGCTGGTCTTCCGGTACATCGATTTGATCCAGAAACTTGTCAGCTGCATCAGCATAAGAAACGCTGTTTTTGGTATCGCCTGTTTTCTCCTGCCATTGGATCATCTGCTCCATGGGCTGGGCATTTTTGTAGGAGAACACATGGTAGCGGATTCCGTCGCCATGGAAACTGGCACCTCCGTCTTTTTGGAAGATTTCCGTATAATAGGCATCTGACGGCAGGGATAGATGCCAGTTCGCGGCAAGGCAGGTGGAATAGTCGGAAAATTCCTGCCACAGATGCTTTGCCCCTGTAATGAGGACTGCCAAAACAACAAGGACAATTAGTACAATTACGGAAGTTTTCTTGTTTCTCATATCTGATTCCTCTGCGTTCTGAAAAGGGTTTCATATAGGGGAGTTTACCACTTAAATGGGTCATTTTCAATGGATCTATGAATGTTTTCACAATCGTTAAGAAATCCCCCTCCGAAAACACGGAGGGGGATGATGATTGCATTAGAAGCGGCACTTTTCTTCGATATAGCGCTTCAGCTGATCGATGGGGATACGGACCTGCTCCATGGTGTCACGGTCACGGACGGTGACACAGTTGTCAGCCTCGCAGGTGTCGTCGCCCACGGTCTGAAAGTCAACCGTGATGCACAGAGGGGTACCGATTTCGTCCTCACGGCGGTAGCGCTTGCCGATGGAACCGGCATCGTCAAAGTCCACCATGAAGTCCTTTTGCAGCATGTGGTAGATTTCCTCAGCCTTGGGGGACAGCTTCTTGCTCAGGGGCAGGACAGCAGCCTTGAAGGGAGCCAGAGCAGGATGCAGGTGCAGAACGGTGCGGACATCGGGGTTGCCCTTCTTGTCGGTGCCAACGACTTCCTCGTCGTAAGCTTCGCACAAAAATGCCAGAGCCACACGGTCACAGCCCAGAGAAGGCTCGATGACATAGGGGATATAGTGTTCGTTCTTCTCCTGATCGAAGTAGTCCAGGGACTTGCCGCTGGCCTCCTGATGGCGGCCCAGATCGTAGTCGGTACGGTCAGCAATGCCCCACAGCTCGCCCCAGCCGTTGCCGAAGGGGAACTGATATTCGATATCGGTGGTAGCACGGGAGTAGAATGCCAGCTCTGCGGGTTCGTGGTCACGCAGACGCAGGGATTCTTCCTTGATGCCCAGAGAAATCAGCCAATTCTTGCAGAAATCCTTCCAGTAGGCGAACCACTCCAGGTCGGTGCCGGGCTGGCAGAAGAATTCACACTCCATCTGCTCGAACTCACGGGTACGGAAGGTGAAGTTGCCGGGGGTGATTTCGTTACGGAAAGCCTTACCAACCTGGCAGACGCCGAAAGGCAGCTTCTTACGGGTGGTACGCTGAATGTTTGCAAAGTTTACGAAAATACCCTGAGCGGTTTCCGGACGCAGATAGCAGGTGGAGGCGGTGTCCTCGGTAACGCCGATCTGGGTCTTGAACATCAGGTTGAACTTACGAATGGTGGTGAAGTGATGCTTGCCGCAATTGGGGCAGACGACATCTTCGTGCTGGGCGATAAAGCCGTCCATTTCGTCGAAACTCATGGCATCCACATTGACATCCTTGCCGGACTCAGCTGCCTCGATAAGCTTGTCAGCACGGTGACGGGCACCGCAGCCCTTGCAGTCCACCAGAGGGTCGGAGAAGCTGCCCACGTGACCGGTGGTAACCCAAGTGGTGGGGTTCATCAGAATGGCTGCGTCCAGACCCACGTTGTAATCGGATTCCTGAACGAACTTCTTCATCCAAGCCTTCTTGACGTTGTTCTTAAACTCGACACCCAGGGGGCCGTAGTCCCAGGAGTTGGCCAGACCGCCGTAAATTTCGGAACCGGGATAGACGTAACCACGGCTCTTGCACAGGTTCACGATCATATCCAGAGTCTTTTCACTGTTTTTCATAAAAAAGGATCCTCCCTTTTGAAATTGTTGCAAAAACTGGTATCATTATACTCATCTTTTGGCGTTAAATCAAGCGTATTCCGGAAATCGGCAGAAAAAAGCCCTCTTTTGCAAGAGGGCTCAAACTTATTCGGCTGCAACTTTGTCGGGGCCCAGGTCATCCGCCATCAGCCGGTAAACACGGTCACCGATGACGGAGGTATTCACACCTGTCAGTTCTTCAGCGGGGATCACATCCACCACATGCAGACTCACCTTGGAGCGTTTCATTTTTGCCACATTGTGGAACACGTGGTTGGTTCCCTGCAGAGTGCACACCACAATGGGCACATGGGATTTCTGCGCAATTTTGAACACGCCGTTGCGGAAATGGTGCAGCAGACCGTCTCGGCTGGTGTAGCCTTCGGGGAAGACGGCGATAGAGGCCCGGTCTTCTTTGATGATGCTAATGCATTTTAGGATGGTTTTTAAGGCCTCACGGTCGTTCTCACGATTGATGAGCTGACACTGAATCTTGTGCATCAGATTACCAATCAGGAACATATCGGCATTTTCCAATTTGGAAATGAAGGCCAACTGGGCCTGAGGTAGCTTTGCCAGCAGCAGTACGGGGTCCAGCGTGTTCAGGTGGTTGCACACCAGCATAAACCGCCCGTCTTTGGGCAGCTTTTCTGCTCCGGTGACTTCAACCTTTGTCAGCAGCAGGGAAAACACCGCCGGACAGTACAGCTTGGTGAGCAGACGGTAGTAGGGGCTGTCCTGTTCCTGGGGCTTGCTCTGGTCTACCAGAGAGCAGGAAATCCAGAAAACCACAAATGCAATCAGACCCAAAGCCAAAAAGCATCCTAAGAATCCAACGGGCAGCAGCCACAGCCATGCAAAGCTGTGATAGCCGCCGGTGAAATAACAAATCGTAAGGGAAATCAAGGCTGAAAGCAGCATAACAATATTGATCAGCATATGTTACCTCCAAAGTCAAATCATAACCGTTTTATTATACATCCTTCATCCCGTGGAAACAAGTGGCGAATCGGGGGATTTTTTGCAAACCCTATGGAAATTATCTCAAAACTTTTGTATAATGGGGGAAAGACGATTTAGGGATGTGGAAATCTATGGATTTGCGCGGTCAAAACAAACGGATATGGGAAATTGATTTTCTTCGTGGACTCCTCATCCCGGGGATGATCCTGATTCATTTGATCTATGATGTGGTAGAACTTTATGGATTTGTGGATTGGAAGTATCCTGCGTGGTACTTTTATTTCAAGAATAATTACGGAGCACTGTTTGTGATGCTCTCCGGTGTCAGCGTGACACTGGGCAGCCATTGCATCCGTCGGGGTCTGACGGTTTTTGCAGGGGGCATGATCTGCACGCTGGTAACGGGTTGTATGTACGCTTTCGGTATGGCAAATCGGGGAATCATCATCTATTTTGGCGTGCTGCACTGCATTGGCGTGTGCATGATGCTCTGGCCCGTATTTCGCCGGTGGCCGGTGTGGATTCTGGCGGCGGTGGGTACAATCTTAGCGGTGGCAGGACTGTATCTGCGGTTTCAGCTGTTTGATTTTCCGTGGCTGGTGATTTTTGGGTTTGTATTTCCGGGTTTTAGCTCGTCGGACTATTTTCCCCTGATGCCCAATTTGGGGTATTTTCTCCTTGGCGGGGTGTTGGGAAAAGTCCTTTACCGCCCAAAACGGACACTGTTTCCCCGAGTAAATGAAGGGTGTGCCCCCATCCGTGCAATGGGGTTTTGCGGCAGACATTCTCTGCTCATTTACCTGCTGCATCAGCCAATCCTTGCGCTGATTTGTGAAGGAATTGCTTTGATTAGAAAGTTGTGATGAAGTGAAATATTTTTCAAAAAATAGATTGGCATTTTTGGTGCCCACACTGGTCTGTGGCGTTGGGTGTATGCTGCTGCGGTTTGTGATGATGGTTTATGGCTTTGACCAGAAGGGACTGCTGGTTGCCGGGCATATGTCCATGATCCTTTGCTGGGTGATTGCGGCGGGCTTTTTGCTGGGACTTGTGTGGGGCGTGAACAAACTGGAGAAAAACAGAACCTATGCCCAGCTGTACCCAGAGAGTTTTCCTTACGGTTTTATGATTGTACTGGCAGGTGCCGGACTGATTCCCGTCAGCCTAACCCAGGGTTCTGCGTTACAGCTGGTGCTGGGAATGGCAGCAGGTTTCTGTATGATTTTTACAGGATTCTGCCGGATTTATGGAAAGCGCCCTCATTTTGGCTATGATTTTGTGGTTTGTATCTATTTTATTTTGAATCTGATTTCTGGTTACCGCGTCTGGAGTGTAGACCCCCAGCTGCAGGATTATGCATTCCAGATTCTTGCCAGCGTCATGCTGATGCTGGCGGCATTCTATTGCGCCAGTGCCGATGCCAATACGATTGATTGCAGAAAACTGGTGTTTACCTGCTTGACGGCCTGTTTCTTCTGCATCGTCAGCATCTCTGATCCGGTGAACCCCATTTACTACGCCGCCTGCGGCTTGTGGGCACTGGGACATGTGGGTCAGCTGAAAATCGGGAACACCGGCAAGCATATCAAATAGAGAGAGGGGATTCCCATGAACCTACCCAAAACGGTATTGGAATTGATGCAGGCGCTGAAGGATGCGGGGTTTGAAGCCTGGGCAGTGGGCGGTTGTGTGCGTGATAGCGTTCTGGGCATCACACCCCATGATTACGATTTGTGCACCTCAGCTGCGCCGGAGCAGATGCAGCAGGTGTTTTGCAAATACCAGTTGGTGCTTGCGGGGGTGAAACATGGCACGGTGGGGGTCGTGACGGATACAGGCGTGGTGGAAATTACCACCTTCCGCACGGAAGGGGATTATTCCGACAGCCGACACCCGGGATGGGTTCGGTTCGTTCCTACCGTGCAGGAAGACCTTGCCCGTCGGGATTTTACCATCAATGCCATGGCGTACTGCCCAGGACAGGGATATGCAGACCCTTTTGGGGGTCTGGCGGATTTGAAACAGGGCGTTTTGCGTGCGGTGGGTGACCCAGTGCGCCGGTTTCGGGAGGATGCCCTGCGCATTCTGCGAGGGGTGCGCTTTGCGGCAAGATTTCACCTAGAAATTGAGCCCAACACCTGGGATGCCATGCGCTCTCAGGCAGAAGCTCTGGATCTGCTGGCAAAGGAGCGGATCTTTGAAGAACTGAGCAAGCTGCTTTTGGTGGCGGATGCCCAGATGCTTTTGAAAATTCAGCCAATTCTTGCCAGAGTGATTCCGGAATTGGCCCCTGCCATGGGCTTTTGTCAGCATTCGCCCCATCATGCATTTGATGTATTCACCCACATTGCCTATGTGACCGAGGGGGTTCCGCCGGAACCGGAGCTGCGGTTTGCGGCGCTGCTGCACGATGTGGGCAAGCCCGCCTGTTTTACCACAGATGAAAATGGCCGGGGCCACTTTTACGGACACGCAGGGGTGGGCGCCCGGATGGCGGATGAGATCTTGCAGAGATTAAAAGCCCCCACGGCCCTCCGTCAGGAAGTGGTCTGGCTCATTGGCCATCACATGACAGATTATCCGCCGGAGAAAAAGCTGGTTCGCAGAGCGCTGAGCCGCCATGGGGAGCAGCGGCTGCGGCATCTCATGGCATTGGAGATTGCTGACCTGTCCGGCAAGGGCGTTGTGGAATCAGAGGACGGCGTAGTGCGACTACGCGCGTTTTTGGAAGTTCTGGAGCAGATTTCTCAGCAAGAGGGGCAGATGAGCCTGAAAACCCTTGCCGTAAAGGGTCAGGATTTGATGGAACTGGGGTATGCCCCGGGGCCAAAGCTTGGCGAGGTGCTCAACGAGCTATTGAATCTGGTGATGGCAGAGGAGCTGCCCAATGAGAAACAGGCACTCATGCATCAGGCGAAACAGTGGTTATAAAGCAAAAAAGCGTTGAATTTCGATTCAACGCTTTTTTATATGCTGCATTCTGCAAGTTATAATTAAAAATTTGAGGTTACTTGGATTGTTCCATGGAATGTATGAGGAAGGCACCCATAATGCTGACTGCCGCCACAACGCCCATGGCTCCGTTAAAGAACGATAGTCCGATTCCAAAACCGGCACTTAAAACTAAGGCCAAAACTGCTTTACCCATAATGTTACCTCCATATTTTCAATTGATTTACCATGCAATCAGAAGTTTTTTGGGTTCTGATTGGGACATGTGTTATTGCGTCACCTCAGCGGCGGTGATGGGGCGAACCACATTGAATGTGTCAAACCGGGTGTCATTGCTGTCGGTCAGCAATACCAGATGAATCTGCTTGTCCTGTACAGGTACGCTGTCAACTGTGGACTGGACATTGGCTGCATCCACACCGGTCAAATACAGTCGGCTTCTGCCGCCTGGGATGGGGAAGTTGGGGTCGCTGCTGGCAAAACTTACAGTGAACGTGTCGGTGGCGCAGCTTGTGACCATGGATTTGGCTGCGTCAATAATTGTCTCGGCCCGGTTGCCCTCAAAGGAGATTTCCTCGGTATTGGGGAAGCGGAAATCGGTAAAGACCACTTCGTCAAAGCCAAGGCCCTGCAGTTCTTTCACAATGGAGGTGAGGTAGGTGATGGCACCGCTGCTTGTGGGGTTCATCCAATAGCAGCCGTCCTCATCCGACCACATATATCCGCCGCTGCTGTGGGCAAGGACATAGCCGTTGGTATCGTTTTTCAGACCGAAGTTCTGATCCCGAAATGCAGGGATTTTTGCGATGGCGTAAAGGTCGGCCTTTGTAATCGTTTCAATCAGCTGATCCACGGCTGCGGTATCCACTTGCTGGGAGATGCTGGCACCATCGACCTTGGTGGAGTAGTAGAAATTGCCCTGGGTGTTCTTTAGATCCAGCATCACAGCGCTGCCCTTCGGGAGTTTCTGGATGGTGTCGGTCACAAGACTCATATTTTCTATCAGATCCTTGGCGGTTACATAGAAACCGGACATGGGAGCCAGCTCTGTGGAGGTTTCCACCAGATCTTCCCCCTCGTTAAAGTGGATGGCAACGGTGGGGGTCTGAGGCGGTTTGGCAACCACGGCATCCTCCGGGTGGGAAACCCAGTTAAAATCCAGCTTGGCCTCGTTGCCGGAATACACCACAAATCTTGCCAGCCACAAGAACCAGCAGACCCAAATCACAAACAAAATACCAAAGAAATACCCACAGAATACCCCCAGCCGGTGCAGACGCCGCCGGGTGCGGTAGGTCATGGTGCTTTTTACGCGGTTTTTGTCTTTCTTCCACAGATGCATCGCCAGTCCTCCTTTCCTTTGCGGTCAAGAATTTCCAGCCCCGCATTGGTGAGGGCCTGTTCCACATCGGCAAGACGGGTATCCAAAATGCCGGAGCAGATAAACCGTGCATCGTCTTTCAAAAAGTGCTTGAGCACCGGCGCAAGGCCGATGATGACATCTGCCACGATGTTCACAAGCACCAGATCATATCCACCGGCGCTGAGCTTTTGCATGAGCTTGGCATCCTCGGTGACATTACCGGTGTAGGCGGTGAATTGATCTGCGCCAAAATCGTTGTAGGCGGCATTTTCCCGGGCGATGGACTCTGCCTTGGGGTCAATGTCCACGCCGGCGGCAGAGGCTGCCCCCAGACGCAGTGCGGCGATAGACAAAATGCCGCTGCCGCTGCCAAGGTCGATGACCCGGGAATCCGGCTTTACCAGCTGCTCCATAAATTCCATGCACATCTGGGTAGAGGGATGGGCACCGGTGCCAAAGGTCAGACCCGGGTCCAGGATCACGGGGATTCTGCCCATGGTCTGCTCTGCGTTCCAGCAGGGCAGCACAATGAGCTTTTCGCCAACAGGCTGAGGGGGATAGCTGTCTTTCCAGCTTTCTTCCCAGTTGGTTTCCGGAAGGATATTGGAAGTTACTTCCAGAGTTCCCAGATTCTTGTCAGGGCTGCGCTGTTTCAGGCTGTCCAGCAGCTTTTGCAGGTGCGCAAGCTGCTTGTTTTCGCTGCCGTCTACCTCAAGATACAGCTTGATGCGGGAAAGTCCCTCCAACTGCTGCTGAAAATCCTCATCGATATAATCCCAGTAGGCACGGTTGTCTTCCAGAAATGTTTCGTATTCTGCCTGGTCTTCCACGACCAGACTATCAAAGCCGCCTGCGGTGAGGGCAGAGACAACGGTCTCAATGCCGGCAGATGCGGTTTGGATGGTTACTTCTAAATAATCCATGGTGTATAATACCCCTATTATCATGATTACCTCATTTTACTGCAAAAGCTGGAGAAAGACAACCGCAAACCCGGTGAAAAATTTTAATTTTTTCTAAATAGCCTTTCTATTTGCAGGTGTTTGCGATATAATACAGCCAAAGAACGTGTTTTAGGAGAAGAAAATGATTCAGACCATTCAACTGTCAAATCATGTGGTGCTGCGGCACTGCCCTGATGACAGATTCAAAAAAGGCGCCCTGAGTGTGCAGCTGCTGCGCCCCATGTGCAGGCAGGAGGCGGCAAACAATGCCCTGTTGGTGGCGGTGCTGCTGCGTGGCACCAAGGACTGCCCCGACCTTCGCAGCATCACATGGCGCTTAGATGAGCTGTATGGCGCCGCTGTTTCCACGCTGGTTCGCAGAATCGGCGATGTGCAGACCGTGGGCTATTATATGAATTTTATCGAAGACCGCTTTGCCCTGCCCGGGGATAAGGTTCTGGCGCCCACCATTGACTTTTTGCGGCAGTTGATTTTGGAGCCGGCCACGGTAAATGGCGCATTTGACCCGGAATTTGTGGAAAGTGAGAAGAAAAATCTCATCAGCGCCATTGAGTCCGAGCGCAACGACAAGCGCACCTATGCAGCCGCCCAGATGATACGCTATATGTGTCAGGGAGACAGCTTTGCAGAACCCAGAATTGGACGAAAAGAGGATGTGGCGGCAATCACGCCCCAATCCCTGTATGACCATTACCAGATGATTTTGCGCACAAGCCCTGTGGAAATTTTCTATGTGGGCAGCGCGTCTGCGCAAGAGGTAGCGGATTTGCTCCGACCACTTGCAGACGCTTTGGGAACGGCAGCGGAGAATCCCCCTGCCCAGACGATTTTTACCCCCGTGGCAGAACCCAGGGAATTTTCTGAAACCCTGGATGTGAACCAGGGCAAGCTTTCCATGGGTTTTACCACCAGTATCAACAATCAGCATCCGGATTTTGCAGCCATGCAGGTGTTTAACACGGTCTACGGCGGGGGAATGACCAGCAAACTGTTTCTGAATGTTCGGGAAAAAATGTCCCTTTGCTACTATGCAAATTCTGGATATTATGGGTCTAAGGGCATCCTCACCGTGTCTTCCGGAATTGACGAGGAACATTACGAAACAGCCAAGGCAGAGATCCTGCACCAGCTGGCGCTGTGCGTTCAGGGCAAAATCACCCCGGAGGAACTGAACAGCGCAAAGCAGGCGATCATTACCGGTCTGCGCTCTACCCCGGATTCCCCCGGTTCTCTGGAAGGATTCTATGCCACTGCCGCCATCAGCGGCATGAAACTGGACATTCCGGATTATATCCAAGCGGTGGAATCGGTGACCGTGCAGGATGTAGCCCGGTGCGCATCCACCGTAAAGCTGCACACCACATTTTTCCTGAAGGGGGTAAATGCATGAATATGACCCATTATCCCCGGTTGGACGAAACCGTCTGCCGTGAAACCTTGCCCAACGGGCTGAAAGTCTGCGTGGTGCCCAAAAAGGGATTTGCCAGAAAAGCGGCGTATTTTGTGACGGATTACGGCTCCATCCATACCTCTTTTACGCTGGATGGGGTCCACATCACTACGCCGGACGGTGTGGCCCACTATTTAGAGCATAAGATGTTTGATATGCCCGGGCGGGATGTGAACGAGGAATTTGCAGCCCTGGGCGCAAATCCAAACGCATTCACCACCTACGACATGACTGCATACTATTTTACCTGCACTGAGCATTTTGAGCAGTGCCTCAGATTGCTGCTGGAATTTGTCTCCACCCCTTATTTCACCCAGGAAAGCGTGGAAAAGGAGCGGGGAATCATCGCGCAGGAAATTCTCATGTATGCAGACAGCGCAGATTCTCAGGTGTTTGAGGATCTGGCGCAGAACCTGTATGCGCACCATCCCATCCGTGTGCCCATTGCCGGCTCAGTAGAGAGCATTCAGGCCATCACGCCGGAAATTTTGGAACAGTGCCATCGGGCATTCTATGCACCTGCAAACATGATGCTGTGCGTGGTGGGCGATGTGGAGCCGGAAACGGTCGTAAAGCTTTGTGAGGAAGTTTTGCCCCGGCAGGAGCAGTCTGTGGGAATCCCGGATTTGGGCGAAGAAGAGAAAATGCGCTGTGTAAGACCAATCTCCCGTCGAAAGATGGATGTGTCCATGCCCACCTTCCAGCTGGGATTTAAGTGTCCGGCAGGTTTGACCGGGGAAGAATTTGCTCACTGGGAGCTGGTGGCAGAGCTGGCATCAGAGGCGCTGTTCGGCGAATCCTCATCGCTGTATATGCAGATGTATGAGCAGGGAATCATTGATTCCTCCTTTGGCGGCGGCGTGGAAACTGTCAGCGGCACTGCCATGATTACCTGCGGCGGTGACAGCGACTACCCGGAAAAGGTTTGTGATGCCATCGTTGCGCATGCGCAGCATTTGGCCAAAACCGGGATTGCAGAATCGGAGTTTGCCCGGATGAAAAAGAGCTTTATGGGCCGCAGGGTGAAGGATTTGGACAGCTTTGAGTCCACCTGTTTCCGCCTGTGCGCCTATCAGTTTGAAAACTATGACTTTTTCCGATTCCCGGAAAGTTTTGAAACCGTGAAAGCGGAGGAACTTCGCACATTTTTGCAGGAGAATATTCGGCTTGACCGCTGTGGCATGGCCATTGTGGAACCGTCCGAACAGGAGGAGAAAAACTGATGTATCGTTATACCACCATTTCGTTTCCGGGTCTGGGACTGGAGATGAACCCGCCAAGGATTTTGGAGTTGGGGCCCCTGACCATCCACTTTTACGGTCTGATTATTGCCACGGGGCTGATTCTGGCAGCCATCTACGGTATGAAACGCTCCAAAGAGTTTGGACTCAATGAAGATTTGATTCTGGACGGTGTGCTGTGGGTGACACCCTTCGCCATACTGTGTGCCCGAGCCTATTACTGCATCTTCTCCTGGCCTCAGTATGCGGATAACCCCATTTCCGTGCTGTATATCTGGGAGGGTGGCCTTGCCATCTACGGCGGTGTGCTGGGCGCAATCGCCGGGGTTCTGGTGTTCTGCAAATGGAAGAAAATCAGCGTTGGAGCCGTTCTTGATGTGGTGGCGCTGGGATTCCTCATCGGTCAGACCATGGGACGATGGGGCAACTTCTTCAATCGGGAGGCATTTGGTGCCGAAACAGAGTGTTTTCTGCGGATGGGACTGTTTAACACGGTGACGCAGACCGTGGAGTACCATCATCCCACCTTCCTATACGAATCCCTGTGGAATCTGGCAGGATTTATGATGCTGCATTTTGCCTCTAAGCATCGCAGATACGACGGACAGATTGCACTGGGCTATGCGGCGTGGTATGGTCTGGGCAGAGCATGGATCGAGGGACTGCGTACCGACAGCCTCTATATTGGCACAACGGGGATCCGTGTCAGCCAGCTGCTGGCGGCAGCATCCTGCGGCGCTGCGGTGATTATTCTTTCGTATTTTGCCATGAAACATCCGTCAAAGGATAAGCTGCTTGTCAATCGGGTGGTTCAGGCCGAACAAGAACAAGGAGGAGACAACCATGACTGATTTTTTTGACACCATTTGTGCAGCCACAAAGCATGCTGCAAATTCTGTGGCTGTGGAAGTCCATGTGGCAGCGGAAGAGCAGAAGATTCGGGAGTGTTATCAGAGCTTGGGCAGGCTGTATTTTTCTGCAAAGCGAGCAGGAAAGGAAACAGATGGTTTGGAGTTTGCAGACCAGTGCCGCAAGATCGAAAAGCATCTGAAACACATTCAGGAGCTGAGAAACCGCCAGGATGTGTCGGGCTATGCATTTGAAGAAGATTTTGTGGATGTAGATTGAGTGTGTCCCTCAGCATAACGTGAAAAATGATACATGTTCAGCGCCCCCTGATTGGATTCCGGTCAGGGGGCGCTTTTTTGAATGATTCCATATAAGTAATATTTATTGCAACTTATGTAATATATACTTGACATGATGTAAAGTATATGATAAGATGTGTTCATCGAAAGGGGGGTGGCGCGATGCCAAAGAATCTTGCAATCAAGGTCGCACGGGCGGAAAAGGATATGACGCAAAAGGAGCTTGCTGATGCGGTGGGGGTTTCTCGTCAGACCATCAATGCCATCGAAAAAGGGGAGTATAACCCCACCATCAAACTGTGCCGTAAAATTTGTCGTGTTTTGGATAAAACGCTGGATCATCTGTTTTGGGAGGACAATGAAGATGAAAACGAATAAAAGCAATCTCGATGAGATGCAGGAATTGAAAATGCTGAAAATCGAACACAATTGCTATCATATGGCTCTTTGGGGGCTGGTTGCAGCCATTCTTGTGCAAGAACTGATGGGTCATGGAAGCCTCGAATATATCGTGGGTGAGTGTCTGATCCTGATCTCCATAAGCATCTACATGGTGGCGGCATGCATCAAAAACGGCATCTGGGAGCGGAAGCTGAAACCGAATGCAAAGACCAATGCTTTGGTGAGTATGCTGGCAGGTGCTGTGATGGGACTGGTCTGGTTTATTGTCAGCTATCGGAATTATCACAAGCTGGCAGGCTCTGTTGCGGTATTTGTATTCATGTTTTTGATGGTATCCATTATGTGCTTTGCAGTCCTGAGTGTTATGTGCAATGCTTACAAAAAGCGCAAGGATCGGATGGAAAATCAGCCGGAACAGGAAGAAAACGAAGAATAACCCAAAAAGAACCAATGCAGTCTGCATCGGTTCTTTTGAATTAGGACGGCTGCCGCCTGCGCTGGACTGCCTGATAGACATGGGTCAGTTTTTTGTCGCACCAGTCAAAGACCAGAATCGCCAGAAAACACAGAGGAATCCACAGCAGGCTAAACGTGGGGCAGATCTGCCCCAGAAAGTTTCCTGCTTGGTCCCGATAGTCCCAAATGGTGTAGTCCTGGTTAAAAATCAGACCAAAAATCAGTTCTCCAGCGGTGGCGATGCCGGAGCCGAGCATCGCCTGCACCGGAAGACTGGGTCGGTGTTTCAGCCGCCCCAGATACCCAATCAGCAAAAAACACAGCCCGCCCAGGAAAAACATGGTGCTGTGGCTGTATCCCCGAAAGAGCAGTTCCACGCCCACATAGCTGCCTCCACCGATGACAAACAAGATGATATCCTTTTTCAAATCCATGCCAATCACTCCCCTTATAAGATGTTTTGATTATAACCAAATTTTTTGAAAAAACTTCTTGACAAATAAAGATTCATTGGATATAATAACAAAGCTGATTTCGGTTGTACCGAAATTTGTTGACCACACTTGGCGGCATAACTCAGTTGGTAGAGTAGCCGGTTCATACCCGGTATGTCATCTGTTCGAATCAGATTGCCGCTACCAGGCCCGTTGGTCAAGCGGTTAAGACACCGCCCTTTCACGGCGGTAACATGGGTTCGATTCCCGTACGGGTCACCAAAAGAAAAACTCCGATGCATTTGCATCGGAGTTTTTTGTTATGTAGATTTCCGTTTGATTCTGCTATGCAAATCTGTACACAAGGTTGCCATATGCCTGTGGACAAAATTTCAAAATCCCTCCATCTTCACAATGGAGGGATTCTTTTTATATCTCATATGTGTTCAAAACATCGGCAGGCCCGGACATGAAAATGCGTTCAATCTGCCCGTTTACTCCAGAAATCTCAAATTCCAGCGTACCGCCGGGATTTTCAACCGCCAGTTCCCCGTGAGGAAGTTCGCCTTTCAGCCAAAGCACCGCGGCGGTGGATGCCGAACCTGTGCCGCAGGCCAGTGTGAAATCCTCTACCCCCCGTTCAAAGGTGAGGATGCGGATTCGATTTTCACCGACCCAGTCATAATAGTTCACATTGGCACCTTTGGGAAAATAGGGCGCAAAGCGTTCATCGCGCATACGCTGTCGCAGCTTGTCTCGCATGTCCCAGCGCAGCCCCGGATAGTGATATACACCGTGGGGGACACCGGGATTGCCAAGCTCTACATAGGCCATGTCTGCGTGCCGGTGCAGGTCAACCACGGCGGGATTATTCAGTTTTACCCGGTAGTGATTTTGGTCAAGGCGCCAGCTGTTCAGGATGCCCGCATCGGTTTCGATGGTCATTTCTGCCCCGGCAATGCCGTGGTCATAGGCAAACCGGCTGACGCATCGGCTGCCATTCCCACACATTTCCCCCCGGGAACCGTCCGAGTTGTAAAAATGGAGTCTAAAATCTGCCTTGTCTGATACATCCACCGCCATGAATCCATCAGAATTTGTTTTGGCGCAGAGCTTTTTGGCAAGCTCTGAAAAATCAAAGGAGCCGCCACGGGCATCAATCACCATAAAATCATTGCCTGCGCCGCTCATATGTACACATTCCATCATGAAATCCTCCTGTATTGCAAAGGGTCTGCCCAAGGGCAGGGGCTGTTCCGGTGTCAAAAAATCCCACGGGGTTCCGTGGGATTTTGCGCTATAAACCCAAAATCAGGTTGGCAAACATGAAGTACACCAAAAGCGACAGCGCATCCACAATGGATGTGATGAAGGGGCTTGCCATGACTGCCGGGTCAAGTTTCAGGGACTGGGCCGCCATGGGCAGCAATGCACCCACCATTTTAGACAGCAAAACGGTGACTGCCAGCGCACAGCAGACCACCAGATCCACCCACAATGTGATATCCGTATTTCCAAGCATCAGCCGGTCTACCAGCAGAATTTTCACAAAACAGAACAGGGACAGCACCAGTCCGCACAGCACGGCGGTACGAATCTCTTTCCAAACCACACGAATGGTATCGGTCAGTTTCAGCTCGTTCAGGCTCAGGGCACGGATGATGGATACGGAAGCCTGACTTCCGCAGTTGCCGCCGGTGCCCATCAGCATGGGAATGAAGGCGGTCAGCGCAACCTGAGCAGACAGGGCATCTTCAAAGGAAGTGATAATGAGCCCTGTAAAGGTCGAAGTGACCATGAGCAGCAACAACCAAGGGATTCTATTCTGAAATAGCTCGAAAACAGAACTTTTTAGGTATGTTTTTTCCGATGGTGTCATACCGGCCATCAGTTCGATATCCTCAGTGGCCTCCTCCTGCATAACGTCCATGGCGTCATCAAAGGTGACGATGCCAACCATTCGGTTCTCTGCATCTACAACCGGAATGGCAAGGAAGTTATACTTGCTCAGCATCCGAGCTGCCTCTTCCTGATCGGTGGAGGTGGTGGCATAGATCAGGTTGGTTTTCATGATATCAATGATAGGGGTTTCGTCGTCCTCTGCCAGCAGAAGATCCTTCACGGTGACCAGACCCAGAAGTTTTCGGTTATGATCGGTCACATAACAGGTGTAGATGGTTTCCTTATCCACGCCCTGACGGCGAATCCGCAAAATTGCAGCCTCAACGGTCATATCCGGCCGCAGAGAGACATATTCCGTTGTCATAATGGAGCCTGCGGAAAATTCCTCATATCGCAGGATCTGATTGATGGAGTTTCGCATTTCGGGATCAGCCTGTTTCAGAATGCGCTTGACCACATTGGCGGGCATTTCTTCTACAAGATCGGCCGCATCGTCCACGTATAGCTCATCCACCACATCTTTTAATTCCTTATCGGAAAAGCCGCGAATCAGCAATTCCTGAGCATCCGGTTCCATTTCTACAAAGGTTTCAGCGGCCAGTTCCTTTGGCAGCAGCCGAAACAGCAGGGGAATCCGCTGCTCCTGCAGGGTATCAAAGATTGCGGCAATATCACTGGGGTTCATGGTAATCAGGATATCCCGCAAGGTTGCATATTTTTTGTCATCTAACAGGGTGGTTAGGGCTTTTTCAACGATTTCAAATCGCTCTGCCATGTTGGTTGCTCCTTCCACAAGAAATTTCTGGGCACGTTGGAAGCAAACACACTGGGCCGAAGGCTGCACAGAATAAACCACAGCAGGCGGTTTATTGTAAAGGGTCAGATGTGCCGGTATTACTGCCACCGTCCATGGTTTCACCTCATTGTTGTTTTAAGGCACTATTATATTTATTTTATTCTAATTATGGCATGGTGTCAACCTTGACGGCGGTGGTTGTTTTATTTAAAATGAGAGAAAACAAGAGATTGCGCACGCAGGAGGAAGTATGTATGCCCATCCGAATCGCTCGGGAAGAGGATATTCCCAGAATGTTAGAAATCTATGCACCATATGTGGAAAAGACCACCTATTCATTTGAATATCGTGTTCCCACGCAGGAAGAATTTTTGGAACGGTTCCGTACCCATGTGGCCCAGTTCCCGTGGCTTGTGTGGGAAGAGGACGGCTGCGTTCTGGGCTATGCCTACGCCGGAGCGCCCTGGGAGCGCATGGCATACAGCTGGTGCGCAGAAAGTTCCATCTATCTGGCACCCCAGGCTCAGGGCCGTGGAATCGGCAAGGCCCTTTATGGGGTATTGGAAGAAATCCTCACCCGACAGGGGTACCGAATCGTGTATGCCCTCATCACCACGGAAAATCAGGGTTCTGTTGCATTCCATCAGGCACTGGGCTACACATACCGCACTACCTTCCCCAATTGCGGGTATAAAATGGGTCGGTGGCTGGGGGTCATATGGCTGGAAAAGCAGTTAAATCCATTCAAAGAGCCCCAGACGCTCCCCGTAAACTGGATGTCGTGCATACAGAATTTGGTATAATAATTGCTAAAAATGTGTAAAAACGGGTAATTGTTCGGTGCTGTAAGTCGAACAGCTATATAAATTGACGAAAAGAGACGAACGATTTTAGATAAAATGACTCTTTCACATTGCAAAAAAATGTGATATGGTATGCATGGGGATGTACAGCCTGTTTACACAGAAAGTGTACATATTTGGACGCACCCAACCCGATCACGAAAGAGAGGAACCGTCACCCATGTACGAACAGTTTCACACCTTTTTACAGGAGTATCACGCAGGTACCAGCACCGGTGCCTATTCCTTCTTGGGATGCCATCGGCAGAACCGGAACGGTCTGGACGGTTTTGTGTTTCGTGTCTGGGCACCCAATGCAAAATCCATCAGCGTGGTGGGCGATTTCAATTTCTGGAATGGCTCCGACCTGCCGATGATGAAGTTTGCCCAGGGGGTCTGGGAAGGGTGGTCTCAGTACGCCAAAGAGGGAGATGCCTATAAATATCTGGTGGAGCATTATGACGGCACTGCCGTCTATAAGGCAGACCCGGTGGGCTTTCGTACCTGCCGTGCCCCGGACACGTCCAGCGTGATCTGCGATTTGTCTGGATTTGCATGGCATGATAAGGGCTACTTTGCCCGCCAGGCTCAGCGCTCTGCTCTGGATGCACCTGTAAATATTTACGAACTGCATCTGGGTTCCTGGCGGCGCAAGAAGGATGGCTCGTTGTTCTCCTATGCAGAGATCGCGCCACAAATAGCCGATTATGCCAAGAATATGGGGTACACCCATGTGGAGCTGATGCCGCTGGCAGAATACCCCTATGGGCCAAGCTGGGGCTATCAGGTCACCGGGTTCTATGCCCCCACTTCCCGCTACGGCTCTCCGAAAGAATTTATGACGCTGGTGGACACCCTGCACCTGGCCGGTGTGGGCGTGATTTTGGACTGGGTTCCTGCCTATTTCCCAAAGGATGAATATGGCCTGTATGAATTTGACGGAACCTGTACATACGAGCTGGCTGACCCCGCCATGAACGAGCATCCTGAATGGGGTACCCGTATTTTTGACTATGGTCGTCCCGAGGTGAAGAGTTTCCTCATCTCCAACGCCGTTTTCTGGCTGAAGGAATATCATATCGACGGCATCCGTGTGGATGCGGTGAGCTCCATGCTGTATCTGGACTACAGCCGCCCCAACTTTAAGCCCAACCGCTATGGCGGCCGGGAGAATCTGGAGGCAATCGCGTTCCTGCAGCAGCTGAATAAGGCCTGCTTTCAGCTGAGGCCCAGTGTGATTATGGCGGCGGAGGAATCCACGGCTTATCCGCTGGTGACCAAGCCGGATTATGTGGGTGGTCTGGGATTCTTGTTCAAGTGGAACATGGGCTGGATGAATGATACGCTGAACTATTTGCGCAAGGACCCCCTTGAGCGAAAATACAGCCACGAAAAGCTCACCTTTTCCATGACATACGCTTTTTCGGAGAATTACATCCTGCCCCTGAGCCACGATGAGGTGGTTCACGGAAAGTGCTCTCTCATCAATAAAATGCCGGGAGAGTACGACTGGAAATTTGCCAATCTGCGGCTGCTTTTGGGCTATCAGATGGCGCATCCAGGCAAAAAGCTCCTATTCATGGGGGGCGAGTTCGGCCAGTTCATCGAGTGGAATTCCGATCAGAGTCTGGACTGGATGCTGCTTGGCTATGACCGGCACCGCCAGATGCAGGCCTATACCCGGGATTTGAACCACTTTTACCTGCGTTCTGCTCCCCTGTGGAGCGATGACAGCAGCTGGGCTGGATTCTCATGGATCCAACCTGACGACAGAGATTACAGCGTTTTGGCTTTCCGGCGTATCGACCGTCGGGGCCAGGAGCTGATTTGTATTCTCAACTTTACGCCGGTAGTCCGTGAAGACTACTGCCTGGGCTTGCCGCAGCAGGGGACATATCGCTGTGTATTTTCCTCTGACGAGGTAAAGTACGGCGGTAATGGAACCCGACTGCCTGCGGTCTCGGCAAAGAAGGAGCCCTTCGGGGAATATGCCTACTCCGGAAACTTCCGGCTGGCACCCATGAGTGTTGCTTTCTATGTCCGGGAACACGGGACTTCTGACAAGTCCCCAACAATCAACCCAAGTGCGGGGAGTTCCCGCTAACTGAAGAGGAAAAATGAAAAAAACGAACAAAGGAGCTGTGACCATGTACTTCCACAAAAAGCGATGCATTGCCATGCTCTTGGCCGGCGGCCAGGGCAGCAGATTGAAGGTCCTGACAGAGAAAACCGCAAAACCAGCGGTACCCTTTGGCGGTAAATACCGCATTATTGACTTCCCACTAAGCAACTGTGTAAATTCCGGCATTGATACCGTTGGTATCCTCACACAGTATCAGCCGTTGGAACTGAACGAATATATTGGCAACGGCCAGCCCTGGGGCCTGAACAAGACCCACAGCTGCGCCCAGATCCTGCCCCCCTATGAGCGCCACGACAAGAAGAACGGCTGGTACAAGGGAACTGCTAACGCCATTTATCAGAATATCGACTTTGTAGACCGGTTTGATCCGGATTATGTGGTGGTTCTGTCCGGTGACCATATTTATAAGATGGATTATGCCGCAATGGTTGCCTACCATGAAAAGAACGAGGCATCCTGCACCATCGCAGTGCGGGATGTGCCCATTGAAGAGGCTCCCCGTTTCGGTATTCTGAATACCAACCCTGACAACTCCATCTATGAGTTTGAAGAGAAACCTGCCAACCCCAAGTCCACCAATGCCTCCATGGGCATCTATGTGTTTAACTGGAAGGTCCTGAGAGAGGCCCTGATCAACGATGAGGAAGACCCCAATTCCTCCAATGACTTTGGCAAGAACATCATCCCCAAGATGCTTGCCGGAGGCCATAAGCTCATGGCCTATACCTTTAACGGCTATTGGAAGGATGTGGGAACCATTGCATCCCTCTGGGAGGCAAATATGGAGCTGCTGGGCAAGAATCCGGAGTTTAATATCCGTGAGGATGAAAAGTTTAAGATCTATGCCCGGAACAGCGCCCTGCCTTCTTCCTACATCGATGAAGGTGCAAAGACCGTCAACTGCTTCATTGCAGAAGGTTCTGAGGTCTATGGCACCGTTCGTCATTCCATCATCTCGGTGGGCTGCTCTGTAGGTGAGGGTGCGCTGGTAGAGGATTCTGTCATTATGCCCGGTGTCTCCATCGCCCCCGGCGCGGTTGTACGCCATGCCATCATTGGCGAGGGCACCCAGATCTGCCGTGGAGCCGTTGTAGGTGGTGCTTTTACCCCCGACGAAAAGAAGAAGATCAGCGTCACCCACAAAAATGCCGTGGTATCAGCGGGTTCTGTGCTCCTGCCCGGCGAAATGCTCTAAGGAGGTAGGCAGATATGACCATTCAGGGTATTATTTTTGCAAATATCTATGACAGCTCTCTTGGTGAGCTGACCAACAAACGCACCATGGCCAGCCTGCCCTATGGCGGCCGCTATCGTCAGATCGATTTTACACTGTCCAATATGTCCAATGCGGATATCCGACGAATCGGCATCATTTCCCGGTATAATTACCAGTCCTTGATGGCGCACATTGGCTCTGGTGAAGAGTGGGATCTGGAGCTGCAGGACGGCGGTCTTGAGTATCTGACCCCCTATGCGGTCAGCCCGAATTCCGGCTACCGGGGCAAGCTGGAGGCTCTGTATGCGGCCAGAGAATATATGGCCAAGGGAACAGAGGACAGCTATGTGATTCTGGCAGATTCCAGTGTCTTGTGCAACATGGATTTGAACAAGGTGCTGGAGGCCCATGTGGCCAGCGGCAGAGATATGACGGTGGTCGCCAAGGAAGGTGTCGCCAATGGCCACAAACAGCTGGATCTTGCAATGAAACTGGATGAAAACGGCCAGATCGCGGATATGGCGGTGGACTATGTGGCGCCCAGTGAATATCTTGCATCCATGGGTATGTTCATAATCGAGAAGAGACTGCTGATGGAGTTGGTAGAAAATCGGGTTGCCCGGAACTACTACCGCTTTGAGCGGGATCTGATCCTGCCCATGTGGCAGGAAAAGAAGCTCAGCGTCAATGTCTATTGCTTTGACGGTGTGGCCCTGTTCACCGAATCCCCCGAGGAATATTACACCGCAAATCTAGCGCTGCTTGACAAGGATGTTCGTGACGGCCTGTTCCGTGACCGTCCCATCTATACCAAGGTTCGTGACCGCGTGCCCACCTACTACGGGGAAAATACCAATATCGACAATTGCATCGTAGCAGACGGCTGCGTGCTGGAAGGAAATGCCAAGAATTCAGTGCTGTTCCGTCAGGTCACGCTGATGGAAGGTGCCATGGTGGAAAATTCCCTGATTATGAATGATTCTGTCATCGGCGAAAATGCGGAGCTCAAGTGCGTCATTCTTGACAAGAATGTAACGGTTCGTCCAGGCGCAAAGCTCATTGGTACGCTCCAGAATCCCATCATCATAAAAAGAGGCGAAATTGTATGAAAATTGCCATCTTAGCCTCCGAAGGCGCTCCCTATATCAAATCCGGCGGTTTGGGCGATGTGATGGAGGCATTGCCTGCGGCGCTGTCCAGAATCCAGGGCAACGAAGTGCTGCTGATGCTGCCCTATTATAAGAAAATCAAGGAAAATCCGAATTACACCGTAGAATTGGTTACCGAGCTGGAAGTCCAGCTGGGCTGGCGCAAGCAGTATGCAGGAATTATGCGCCTGACCAACCGTACAGATGGAGTATGTGTCTATTTTGTGGACAGTGAATATTACTTTGGCGCTCGGGAAGGCGCCATCTATGGCGAGGGGGATGACGGCGAGCGGTTTGCCTTCTTCTCTAAGGCTTGTCTGGATGCCTTGAGCGCCATGGGACAGATTCCGGATGTGATTCAGTGCAACGACTGGCAGTGCGGTATGGTTCCCACCTATCTCAAGGCCATGTACCGTCCCATGTTCCCCAATACCAAGTGCATGTACACCATTCACAACATCGAATATCAGGGATGGGCAGATGCGCACTTCTTTGACGATGTGTTACAGCTGCCCTGGGAATATCGCAGCTGCCTGGATATGAACGGCGCTGTGAATGTGATGAAGGGTGCCATTGAGACCTGTGACATGGTCACCACCGTTTCCGAGTCCTATGCCCGGGAACTCATGTACCCATACTATGCCCATGGCCTCGACAGCGTGATTGCCGGAAATGCATGGAAACTTACGGGCATTACCAACGGCATCGATGTGAATACCTTCAACCCGGAGACAGACCCTGCGCTTCCGGCGCACTACAGTGCGGAAACCTTCCGTGAGGGGAAGGCCAAGTGCAAAGCAGCTTTGCAGGAGGAATTGGGACTGCCTGCACGGCCGGATGTGCCGCTGCTGGTCATGGTCACAAGACTGGCAGGACACAAGGGCCTTGATCTGCTGTGCTACATCGCCAGAAGGCTCCTGAACGAGGAGAAGGTTCAAATCGCCATCCTCGGCACCGGCGAAGCCCAGTATGAGAGTTTCTTCCGTGGATTGGCGGCAGAATATCCCGATCAGGTCAGCGCAAAGATTACCTTCAATCTGGCACTGGCATCCCGGATGTATGCCGGCGGCGATATCTATATGATGCCGTCTAAGTCCGAGCCCTGCGGCCTGAGCCAGATGAATGCCATGCACTACGGCACGGTTCCTGTGGTTCACGCCACCGGTGGCCTGAGAGATACCGTTCCCGGCGTGGATGACCACGGCCTGAACGGTTTGGGCTATAGTTTCCAGAGTTATAATGGGGACGACTTCCTGTGGGCATTGAAACGCTGCCTGAGCCTGTACGAGAATGACCACTCTGTATTCGAGGATTTGCAGCACCGTGGTATGACCACAGATTTCAGCTGGGATGTGCCGGCCGGCAAGTACATGGAGCTGTTCCGTTCCATGTGCCAGAAATAACCAAACAGATACACAAAGGGTCTGGCAACAGACCCTTTGTCGTGCATTCTGGGCACAAATTTATATACACTTCAGGAGAAGACTATGCGCATTCTGTACGACAGCAAACAGCTACAGCATAAAGACCCATTTGGCACGCTGATTCCGGGACAGCCGTGCAAATTGAATATCCATATCCCGGCCACTGTCCGCACCACGAAGGTCGAGTGCCGTGTTCAGTGGGAAAACGGGGAGGAATACAAATCCTTTCCACTGGAATTTCGGATGAAAAACGGCCCGTATGAGATTTTTTCCGGCAATATCGTTCTGGAGGAACCGGGACTGTTTTATTATTATTTCTACATTACCAAAAAAGACGGGGGTTTCCGCCTGTTCAAGCAGGGGGACGATACCAACATGGAGGCTGGCGGCATGTGGCAGGTCAGCTGCATTCCCGCTGATTTTACCACCCCCGACTGGGCAAAGGGCGCAATCATTTATCAGATTTTCCCAGATCGGTTCTGTAAATCCGGCAGGGTATCTCTGGATGGAAAGCTGGAACCATACACCGTCCATCAGGACTGGAACGAGGAAGTATCCTGGCAGCCCACCGAGGATGGCATGGTGCTGAATAACGACTTTTATGGGGGGAATTTTCAGGGGATTACCAAGAAAATGGACTATCTGGCGGATTTGGGCGTGGGAATCCTATACCTGAATCCCATCAGCAAATCCTTTTCTTCCCACCGATACGACACGGCAGACTACAAAACCCCCGACCCCATGCTGGGTACCGAGGCAGACTTTGCCGCCATGTGCAAAGCCGCCCATGACCGGGGCATGAAGGTGATTCTGGACGGCGTTTACTCCCATACCGGCTCCAACAGCCTGTATTTCAACAAAGAAGGAACCTTCCCCGGGGTGGGGGCTTATCAGTCAGAGGATTCGCCTTACCATGACTGGTACACATTCTATGACTTCCCCGATTGTTACCACAGCTGGTGGAATTTTGATACCCTGCCCACCATCAACAAGATGACCCCCAGTTTCATTGACTATGTGATCGAGGGGAAGGACAGCGTGGTGGAGCACTGGATGAAACTGGGTGCAGATGGATTCCGGCTGGATGTGGTGGATGAACTTCCAGATGAATTTGTCCGCAGACTGAAAACGAGGATTCGCCAAATTAACCCTCAGGCGCTGCTGATCGGGGAAGTGTGGGAGGATGCATCCAACAAAATCGCCTATGATGTGCGCCGTCGGTACTTTGTGGATGCAGAGCTGGATTCTCCCATGAATTATCCGTTCCGTACGGCAATTATCAACTTTATGCGGAAAATGGACGATGGCCGGGGACTGAAAGACACGGTCATGGCCATTGTGGAGAATTATCCCCCCCAAGTCATGGCGTGTACCATGAACCTGCTTGGTACCCACGATACCCCCAGAATCATCACAGCACTAATGGACAATTTTGACGGAGACCGTGCCGCAAAGGCGCAGCGCCACCTGACCAGAAGTCAGTGGGTCACGGCGCTGGAACGGCTGGAGGTAGCGACGTTTCTGCAATTTATGCTCCCCGGTGCACCCAGCATATACTACGGTGACGAGGCCGGTATGGAGGGATATGGCGATCCATTCTGCCGCAGGACTTTCCCCTGGGGGCATGAAGATCAGCAGCTGCAGAACCACTACCGCCGTCTGGGCAAACTTCGCAAGGGGTCGGATGTACTGCGCCTGGGTGATATCCGGTTCTTCCAGTACAGCAATTTGCAGCTGGGCTTTACCCGCAGCTATGGGGGAAAAACCTGGACCATCTACATCAACCGCAGCTCCGACAACTGGGAGATTCCGGCAGGAAAGATTCTGCTGGGGCATAATCTGCTGGATGTAGGCGCAGATGGTATGTGTCTGGGTCATATGGGATACTGCGTGGTGGAGGAATGATGGAAGAAAAATATGTAACAGGCTATTGCCGTCAGCTGGATTCTAGCCGTATGGTGGAGGTAATGGTCGAGGCTGGACAGGTGACAGAGGTGGACTGCCAGTATGGCAACTGCACCTTTCAGGGCAATTGTACTGTGGCCAAATCCATTGACGAACTGGATCAAAAGGGCCAAAACCGCTCTTAAATCATACAGAAGGGAGCTGCGCAGCATGGTCTGGGCAACCCCGGGATAAACAAACAGCGGAGCGTATCGAAAGTCGATACGCTCCGCCTGCTTTTTGGATCATTAGAAATTGGCTGCCAAATATTCTTCTGCCTGATGAACAGCCACTGCACCGTCTGCAACAGCGGTGACCACCTGACGCACCTGCTTGGTGCGCACATCCCCCACGGCGAAAACGCCGGGAAGGTTGGTCTGGGTGGATTCTCCTGCCACGATGTATCCGGCATCGTCCAGTTCCAGCTGCCCCTCCACCAGTGCGGTGGCGGGTTTTCTGCCGATGCTGACGAAGACACCGTCGGTCTGTACAACGGTTTCTTCGGATGTGTTCACATTCTTCAGCTTTACAGCGTGAATTTTGTCCTCGGCCAAAAGCTCCGTGACGGCACTGTTCCAGTGAAATTCTACATTTTCCGCCTCCATCAGAGGCTTGTGGTAGATTTTCGTGGCACGGAGCGTATCTCTGCGGTGAACCAGAATGACCTTCTTGGCCACTCTTGACAGCAGCAGTGCATCTGCAGCGGCGGTGTTGCCGCCGCCAATCACCACGACGGTCTTGCCCCGGTAGAACATCCCGTCGCAGGCGGCACAGTAGTGCACGCCCTTGCCCATGAGAGCCTGCTCGTTGGGAAGTCCCAGTTCCCGATGGTTTGCACCGGTGGCAATGGCCACTGTCCGGGAACGGAAGGTACCCTCGGAAGTCTCGATGACCTTGATTTCCGACTTGAGGTCCACTTTGCTGACATCAGCCATCACGGATTTTGCGCCGAAACGCTCGGCACCTGCCTGCATGTTCTGTCCCAGGGTAAAGCCGTCGATGCCTTCTTCAAAGCCGGGATAGTTGTCAATCTGAGCGGTCAGGGCCATCTGACCACCGGCGGACAATTTCTCAATCACCAGCGTGTCAAGACCCGCCCGTGCACCATAGAGTGC
This sequence comes from Oscillospiraceae bacterium, assembly GCA_020025575.1. Taxonomy (GTDB): domain Bacteria; phylum Bacillota; class Clostridia; order Oscillospirales; family Oscillospiraceae; genus Faecousia. Next base: position 26,734 of record JAHHRW010000011.1, read on the forward strand.
GGCAGTGTAGCCACCGGGGCCACCGCCGATGATGATAAAATCATAAATGTGCTCCATCATAACCTCCTGCCATTAGCCCATATGTTCCTGAATAAATTCTTCAATGCGTGCCTTGGACTCCGGGGCTACAATGGAGCCCAGAGCCTCACCCTTGTGATACAGCACCAGCGTGGGAATCACTTCGATACGCTCTTTGGTGGCAAGTTCGGGATTTTCGTCGATATTCACCTTGGCTACCACCAGCTGGTCTGCATACTGCTCACCGATTTTATCATATGCCGGGGCAATTCGACGGCAGTACACGCACCATGGTGCCCAAAAATCTACCAGAACGGGCTTTTCGCCCTCGTTTACATATTGGTGGAACAACTCGGAATTTATATTGACAACAGCCATAGTTCATAGCTCCTCTCGGTTTTTTAAGTGTCTTTAGTATACCCGAAGATGCGCTGGACTTCTGTGATATTATCACATTTTGAAAAGCAATTTGATTTTTGCTCCATATCTCGTTATAATTTGATTGAGAAATACTTGATTGGGGGGGGATGCTATATGGCGGTATGGCAAAGTATATGAGAAAATTCTTGCGAATGGCATTGCTGATTCTGTGTGTCTGTGTGATGGGTTATTCCGGGTTTCAGCTTTATGAGATTTACAGCGGCTATGCGCAGGCGGACAAGACCTATGCATCTGCCAGTGACAGATACGTGAAACCAAATACCCGGGCGGATTCCACCCAGTCCAAGCAGGACGGGGCAACTGAGAATCCCCGGAAGGCTGCACCCATTCAGGTGAATTTTGACGAACTGCGTCAGGAAAATGAAGATGTGGTGGGCTGGATTTACTGCCCGGATACCCCCCTGAATTTCCCCATCGTTCAGGGGCAGGATAATGACTATTACCTCAGACGCATGTGGAACGGCGAATCCAATTATTCCGGCTGTATTTTCATGGATTACCGCTGTGACGAAACATTCAGGGACTATAACAGCATCATTTATGGTCACAATATGAACAACGATGGTATGTTTGCGATACTGGAAGAATATCTGCGGCCGGAGTTCTATCAGGAGCATCCTGTGATGTATCTGCTGACCCCGGATGCAGATTATCAGGTGGATGTGATTGCATCCATCTTGACGGGTTCTGATTCAGAGCTCTATGAATGCCCTGTCACAGAATCGGACTTTGACCGGTTTTTGGAAAATGCCATGGCAGAATCGGCGCTCCCAGTGAATATGGATTTGCAGGCCGTGGAGCACACCATCATGCTGTCCACCTGCGCATATGAATTTGAAGATGCCCGTTATCTGGTGGTGGGGGCGCTGCGTCCATTGGATGGGGCTCTGGAATAACGGGATACATTTACCAAAACTTTACACGGAATTCATTCCTATTTGATTGCTTTACCCCTAGATGGCGTTATAATGAGCGTGTAATAAGAATGTCTAAAATATTATCAATAGAGAGGATTCTATATGATTCAGTTTGAAGAAAAAAAGGGCTTTATCTGTGATATGGATGGAGTCATCTACCATGGAAATAAGATTTTACCCGGTGTCGCGGAGTTTATTGACTGGCTGCACCGTGAAAAGAAGGAATTTTTGTTCCTGACGAATAATAGCGGTTCTACCCCCAAGGAACTTCAGCAGAAACTGGCCCGCATGGGTCTGGATGTACCGGAAAAGCATTTCTACACCAGCGCTCTGGCAACGGCAGCCTTTTTGAAGGAGCAAGCTCCCGGCTGCTCGGTGTATGCCATTGGCGAGGCGGGACTGCTCAATGCACTTTACGATGCAGGCATCACCATGAACGATGTGAACCCGGACTATGTGGTCATGGGTGAGGGTAAGGCCTATTCTCTGGATACCCTGACCAAAGCCACCAATCTGGTGATGAAGGGTGCAAAGCTCATCGGCGCAAACTCTGACCTGTCCGGCCCTATTGAAAACGGAATCGCCCCTGCCTGCCGGGCACTGGTGGCACCCATTGAAATGGCCACAGGGACCCAGGCTTACTTCTGCGGCAAGCCCAACCCCTTGATGATGCGTACAGGCCTTCGCCTGCTGAACTGCCACTCTTCCGAGGCGGTCATGGTCGGTGACCGGATGGATACCGATATCATTTCCGGCATGGAAAGCGGTATGTCCACAATTCTGGTGCTGTCTGGTGTCTCCAACCGGGACACCCTGAGAACCTATGCCTATCGTCCCACCATGGTTCTGGACGGTGTTGGCGATATCGTCAAGCAGGCACAGCTGCAAAAGAAAGCCGCTCCTGCCAAGGCATAAACTGCATGGATGATCGGGGAGTATTCCCTTCCAAATTTCAAATGCCCCCAAAAGTTTGTCAAACTTTTGGGGGCATTTTACGAAAAAAGCGTGGTTGTTTTCATGATAATTGCTTCTCAGCTGGTTTTGTGCAGCCTGAACGGGGGGCTTTCTTGTGCTCTGCTGCCCATGTGGCGGCAGATATCGCAATCAGTCCAATGGAAATGATCTGCGAGGTTGACAGACCAAAAAGAAATCCTCGGTATTCATCCCCACGGAGAAACTCCAGCAGAAACCGATATGCAGGATAGATCAGCAGGTACAGGTGCAGCAAATGGGACTTGAATCGGTTGGTGTTCAAAAAAGAATGCAGCAAAAAGAAAAGTCCCAGATTCAGTCCAGATTCTACAAGCTGGACGGGAAACCTTGCCACGAAGTTGGCAGATTCGATGGCGCAATAGCGGTAGGTAAACCCATGCGCCCAAGGGATGCCGTAACAGCAGCCTGACAGAAAGCACCCTATACGCCCAAAGGTATGAAAAAGCGGAATGGCAGTGGCGGCAATGTCAGAATATGCACCGCTGTCCAGGTGATTCCGTTTGAGATAGGCAAAAGAAACCAGAATCGCGCCAATCAGTCCGCCATAAAATACCGAGCCGCCGAAAATGAGCATCAGATAACTCCAAAATGTTTTCCATGACGGCAGATTCCAAAGGTTGCCCATGAGCCATACCAAATGCTGCAGATTGGTGATGCCATATAACAGATGTGCGCCCACACCCACACCAATTGCGGAAAACAGAATCATATAGAGCATATGCATCTCGTCCAGACCCCTCTTTTGGGCGGTGCGATAGGTGTAGGATAGAATCACCAGAAAACCGACCAGGGCGGTAATCATATAAACGGAAAAGGTTTTTCCAAATAGTTCAAAGTTCGGAATCATAGATGTCTCCAGAAAAATAAAGCAGACACAAGGCAGTCTTGTGTCTGCTTTTTTTGTGCAATTACAGGACAGCAGCAGCGCCAATGGCACCAAACATGCCAAAAGCACAGATGACACACAGAACGCCCATTGCACCGATAGCGGTTCCGATAATACCCAGAACCAGACCGGCAACAGCAATACTTGTGCTCTCATGATGCGCCTTGGCAATTTTCATGCCCTTTGCACCAAAGACGATGCCCAAGATTGACAAAATAAAGGTAAAGTAGGTAACCACGGGGATAAAAGAACCCACAATACCCAGAATGCCGCAGACCAGTGCTGCAATAGAGATGTTGTTGGACTGAGAGGAATTGGATGGGTTGTTCTGTTCATTCATATCTTCGTTCATCATGATATCCCCCTGTTCATATTTATTCGGTATTCGTTTCTATGTTTTATGCTAACATGCGGTTTATGAAAAGTCAATTATTTGTTTTTTTCAGAAAAAAGGAGAAAGCGCGCGATTTATGTTCGCCATATGCGCAGAATGGCTTCAGCGCCCTTGCCCATTGCGTGATCCAATGAATCTCTTAAAGGATATTCAGGATGGATCCCAATTAACACACGTTTTTGGCGTTGTCATGAAAAAGATTTTTTCTCAGATGCAGCCCCCTAATTTTGATAAAATTCGACACAGCATATTTTATACAATACCTACGTAGAAACGCAGACAGATTCCGTGGGATCGGTTTGGCTATGAAGAGAAGGAAGAAAGAGGAAAGAGAATGAACAAAAAAATCAAAAAAATATGGGATTTCGTCACGACGGTGCTGGTAGCTGGTGCTGTGATTTTGGCAATACTGCTGGTGGGGGGGCGCCTGGTGGGGCTGCAGCCTTTCACGGTGCTTTCCGGGTCTATGGAGCCGACTTATCCTGTTGGTTCTTTGATTTATGTCAAAGAAGTGGACTACCGTCAAATTGCGCCTGGTGATCCGCTCACATTTCTGTTGGATGAGGATACCGTAGCGACCCATCGGGTGGTGGAGGTTGTCCCGGATGAGCAGGATGCGCAGGTTCTGCGCTACCGCACCAAGGGCGATGCCAATGCATCGGCCGATGCCGGTCTGGTGCATTATAAAAATGTCATCGGGACACCGGTATTTGCCATTCCTTATCTGGGGTATGTGGCAAGTTATATCCAGAGCCCCCCGGGCATATATGCAGCCATTTCTGTTGGCGCTGTCCTACTGCTGTTGGTCTTTATCCCCGATCTGTTTGCGGCCGATGGCAGCAAGGCAAAGAAGAATCGACAGGCGGAGGACGAGCCTGCCGAACCCCAAACATAGGGCTATGCCGCAAGGCTTTCCCATATATTATTTTTAGGAGGTTTTCAAAATGAAAACTGCAAAGAAATCCCTGCTGCTGGCTTTGTGCGCGGTATTGCTGGTTGTATCCTCTGTTCTGGGAACCATGGCTTACCTGACATCACAGGATGCGGTTACAAACACATTCACCGTTGGCAAGGTCGCAATTACCCTGGACGAAGCTGATGTAAAGACTGATGGTACATACGTAACGGATGAAAACAACCGTGTCGATGCCAACGAATACCATCTCTTACCCGGACATGCATACACCAAGGATCCTGTTGTCCATGTAGGTGAGGACAGTGAGCCTTGCTGGATTTTTGTCAAGGTAGAAAACAACATCAAGGATATTCAGGCAACGGACGCAAAGACCATTGAGACACAGATGGCCGACAATGGCTGGACTTTGGTAACGGATGAAACCAATGTCTACGCATACAAGAACACGGTTCAGGCTGCACAGGATATCCCTGTTTTTGCAAGTTTTAAGGTTGACGGGACTCTGACCAATGAGAAACTGGCATCTTATGAGCAAAAGACCATTGATGTGACCGCTTATGCAGTTCAGGCCGACGGGTTCGATACTGCTGAGGCTGCTTGGACCGCTGCAGGCTTTTAATGCTGGTTTTGCAGTGAAATAAGAGCGTAAACGGAACATGAAAGGAGTATTTCAATGAAAAAGAAGACAATCACAATGGTGGCGGCACTGACGCTGGCCATCGGGTGCACGGTGGGTGCTGCCGTTGCATGGCTGACGGATGCAACGGACCCTGTGAAGAATACCTTCACGGTGGGCAACATTGACATCACATTGGCTGAAACGACTGAGGACTTTAAGATGGTTCCTGGCTCTGCCATCGAAAAAGACCCAGTGGTTACCGTCGAGGCGAACTCCGAGTCCTGCTGGCTGTTTGTTAAGGTTGAGGAGTCTGCAAATCTGCAAGAATTCATTGACTATACAATTGCCAACGGGTGGACGCAGCTGTCTACCGACTCCAATGTTTATTACCGTGAGGTTTCTGCAAGCACAGGCAATCAGGAATTTCCTGTTCTGACAGACAACAGAGTTACCGTGCAGAACACCGTCACCAAAGAAATGATGGATGGACTGACGACAGACGGCAATTATCCCACGCTGACCTTCACGGCTTATGCCTGCCAGCGTGACAATATCGCTTCTGCTGAAACAGCATGGGCAGAGCTGCAAAAGTAAGCCCTGGTTCATGGAGCTGTATCGGCGATAGACAAAATCGATTCCCATTTTCGTACATAACGGCGTAACACAAAGGAGGAAAATCGTATGAACAAGAAGAAAATTACGGCACTGTGCCTGACTGCAGCTTTGGCAGCTACGGCTATGGTTAGCGGCTCTCTGGCTTACTTCACGGATAACGAGCAGGCAGACAATGTTTTTGAGATCGGTGGAGTTGACATCGTCCTCAATGAGCAGCAAAGAGGCGAAAACGGTCTGGAACCTTTTGCGCAGAACAAGGTTCTGCTGCCAATCGTTGGCTCTGCCCAGGGACAGAAGGATGACTATGGTATGCCCGTTGCAGCAAACTACTGCGATAAGATGGTCTCTGTCACCAACGATGGTGAGAGCGACAGCTATGTTCGTGTCTACTTCGCAGTCCCTTCGTCTTTGGATGATGGCTATGAAAGCTTTAATGCCGGGCTCAACTCCCTGCACTTCAATTTTGGCAACAAAAATGTGGACGGCCAATGGGTGAGCACCTATGGTACAGACTGGAACTGGAAGAATCCCAGCGGCGGCTGGAATTATTTCGAGACGGAAATGGACGGAATTCGATACAATGTCTATTTTGGCGATTACATGACAGTCCTGCCCGCAGGCAAGACCACTTCTGATGCAGTCAGCGGTGTTTATCTGGACAAGAATGTGAATGTAGACAAAGAGGGCAATCTGGTGGACGTAAGAAACGGTGTTACCACCGAGCTTGGTTTCACTTCTAAAGATCAGATTGAATGCCCTGTTTTTGCAATTGCAGCGCAGGCTTCCGGTTTTGATACCCCTGCTGAGGCTTTTGATGAGGCTTTCGGCGCACAATTCAATCCCTGGGGCGGCGTTGTTGAAAACTGGCAGTAATCCATTTGCCCAGACATCCTCTACCCGTTACATAACCTGCCTCCAACAGGGGGCAGGCTATACGGGAACACCTGAATCAAATGTATTTCGGATTTTCCCATATGGCCTGCAAAAGACTGGGTTCAATATTTTTCCGTCCAAGCATGTCAGACCAGATGCAAAGGAGTGTTTGCTATGAAAAAGAAGATTGCAGTCCTGGCGGTATTGGCAATTTGCATTGCTGCTGCCGCTTCAGGTACATTGGCTTATTTCACGGCATCGGACACAGCCCGAAATGTGATTACCGCAGGCAGTGTCAAAATTCAATTGAATGAAATGTCACGGCTTGAAACCGGCGAATTGGTTCCATTTGAGAACCAGAGCGGGGTTATGCCGGGGCAGCAGATCAGCAAGATTGTCACCGTGGAAAACGCCGGGGATCATGCGGTCTTCGTCCGTCTGGTATTGCGCACGGGAATTTCTCTTGATCAAGATCAACAGGAGCAAGCCGACAGTGCGCTCATAAACCTGGATCTGAATACCGCAGATTGGACACAAAAGGATGGTGTCTTCTACTACAATCGTCCCTTGGCACCGGGGGAAGAAACGGAGCCGCTGTTTACCACAGTGACCTTCTCTAAGGATATGGGGAATGTGTACCAGAATAGCACCGCTATGATTGGTGTTGTGGCTCAGGCTGCTCAGGTTGCCAATAATGGGAACAGTGCCCTGACCGCCGCCGGTTGGCCGGAAGTCTAAGAAAGGGGATGCTTAGGCAATGAAAAATCGCATCACTTCTATTCTTCTATGTATCTGCCTGATTGTTTCTATGTCAAATGGCGTGTTGGCATCTGAGCAAAACAAAAAAATACCGGATGAAACGGAAGTGTCCATTCAGACAATGCAGGAGACAACGGAAGAAACCACCGCGCCCACGGAAATTGTTCCTTCGGAGAGCGAAGGAACCCTGCCTTCTGATGCAGCCACTGCACCTGCTGAGACTGTCCCGGCAGCTACCGAGGCTGCACCAGCAGTCACCGAGTCTGCACCGATAGCTACCGCGGCTGCACCAGCAGTCACCGAGGCTGTCCCAGCAACCACCGAGACGATCCCGGAAATTATCGAGTCTGCACCTGCCTTAGTGACTCCGGAGCTGATTGATGAAACGTATCATGCGCTGATGGCTGCCACCACCGTTGAGGAAATGGACAATATTCTTTCCCAGATGGATGAAGAAACGGCCAATGCGTTCGTTTCTGCTCTGACACCGGGGCAGATCAATGAGATCAACAGCAAGGCGGATGCCCTGACACCCCCGCAAACTGCCCCCGTGCCCCAGCAAATGCAGCAGCCGGACAATCGCCCCATTGTGTACCCTGCTAAAAACGTTACCAATGCAGCACCTTTCCTGCCTCCGGTGGTTGGCGTGACCGGGGGGGCGGAAGATGATCGATTGCTCCTAGACCCTCCAGAGCCGGATAATGGTTTGGAAACCAGAAAGACGGTCTCAGGGCCGGATGCAAATGGTCAATACACCCTGACGCTGGAGGCCTGGGCAACCGGTGACAAGACCATTATCGATCAGCAGACCCAGATTCCAACGGATATCATCCTGGTTCTGGATCAGTCCGGCTCCATGGGGGATGACTTTGTAACCGCTGCCTATGAACCGTACAGAGCGGAGCCGAAGGAACTGTATAACAATCGGGAAAAACTGTATGTGAAACGTGCGGATGGTTCCTTTGTTCCGGTTACTGTTGAGCAGGTTAGTGTGCCGCTGGATACATATACGTCCTATTCTGGTCTGACAAATAAGAAATACAATTCCATGTCAGGCAGCTTTTATCATCAGTGTCAAACAGGCAAATATGGAATTGTCAATATAGACCACCCCTTTTTTGGCGATTATACTTATAATTGTGAATTTTGCGGCAATATTGGTAGTTCCACCGGACAAAGAACCGTGCCCGGTTTTTCCAACACATTTTTTAAGAAAGATACGGCCGTTGGCTACACCTTCTCTTATACGGATGAGAGCGGAACAACGGTTACAGCCACCGTACAGCAGAGCGATCCATCGCCAGATTGGGATTTCCACCTCTCCAAACCCGTTCGCACAACCACCCGGTTAGAGGCGCTGAAAACAGCTGTAACCAGTTTCGCAGACGCCGTTGCAGAGAAAGCCAAAGGCCCTGATGGGCTACTCGGCACGGGCGATGAGGTCAATCACCGCATTGCTATGGTTGGATTTGGGTCTTCGCTTGATAGAACATACGGTGATTACGTAAATACAGAAATTCTGATCGGTTCTGCCCAGCACCGGTACGATCGTGTAACGGATGCCATCTGTCTGGATGCATTTCAGGATATGGATCAGGTCTCTGGAGTCAATCATGTCAAAAGCTCCATCAGCGTCCTTGCAGCCGAAGGCGGAACTTATGTCAATCATGGTGTCGAGTTGGGGAACAGGATCTTCCGCAATCACCCGGTTCCGCAAAACGAGCGCCGTAATCGCATCATGATTGTGTTTACCGACGGACAGCCCGGGCGAAGTGGTTATGATGGAAAAGTTGCTCAGGCAGCAATCGATGAAGCAAAGATTACAAAGACCACATACGGGGCTACGGTGTATTCTGTGGGCATCTTCGAAGGTGCAGATGCCACCTCGGAAGGCAAGCAAAAGGGAAACGATATAGAAATGAGCAACTGGTTCATGCAGAACCTATCCAGCAACAACGGAGCCGTTCAAGATCCCAGCTATTATCTGTCCGCTGCGGATTCTGATGCACTGAATGACATTTTCCAGACAATCTCCGGGAATATCGAAACGGGTGGCTCCGCGATTCAGCTAGGTGCCGAGACGATCATGAAGGATGTGATTGCGGACTCCTTCGTTCTGCCCGAGGGGGCAAGTAAGGATGATATCAAAGTCTATACGGCGGATTACATAGGGGAAAACACATTTGACGATGGAGTATCTTTCCCTGCAACAGTCGATATTTTACCGGATAACAGAACCGTTTGTGTGACCAATTTTGATTATTCTCAGAATTGGGTGGGAACTGTCACGGATAATGGGCAGGTGTCCTACAGAGGCAGAAAACTGATTGTGGAGATTCCCATTGCGGTTCGGGATGGATTCCTGGGGGGCAACGGTGTGCCCACCAATGGGACGGATTCCGGCATCTATAACGGTGACAAGATCATTGAGAATTTCGAGGTTCCCGAGGTCAACGTCCCGATTCCCAAAATCACAGTTGCGGCTCAAGATCGGAATGTATATCTGCTTGGCGATTTGACACAGGATCAGCTGATGCAGGGTGTCACCATCACCGCAGGTGGGGCAAACCTTCTGCAAGCGCTTGCGCCTTGGCAGGTACAATATGTAGATATCACCATTGCCAAACCCGATGCCATGACAGGTCTGACCGCAGACGGGACGTATAGCGTTACCGCAGAAATTGCCCCGAAATCCAGCAATGTGCCAAACCCCGTGGAGAAAGTGTGGGGGACAGGTTCAGCAAATGTCAATGTCTTTGCGCCTGTGCTGACATTCCGGGACAGCGCAGTCTACTATGGTGACAATGCCCCTGCGGAATATGAAAGCAATTGTGTTTCTACACAATGGAAACATGAAGGTGTTTTCGATGGCGAGGTTACCATGATTGGCTCTGCACCTAATCTTAAAAAGACTTATCAGCCAGGTTTGGGCGTGGAAAATGGAAAAATTCACACCAAAACGGATATCCCGGTGCATGTGGCCGTTGGCATTGGTGACCAGGATATTACAGAGTTCGTAACGTATAAGCACAAGGACTGTGTACCAGATTGCGGATTTAATGCCGCAGAGCAAGCGTTTCTGCTCCATGTTCGGACCTGCCAGCTCACCGTGCATAAACAGGGCGGTGCTGCCGGAGAGCCGTATGTGTTCTATCTTGATCGGAACGGTGAAAGGTATACAGAACTGACCATCACCGGAAATGGAACGGAAACAATCTATGAGCTGCCTGTGGGAAACTACACCTTGGCAGAGGATGCAGACTGGGCCTGGGGATATGCGGATATCCAGGTGGGGCCGGGGGTACAATTGGGCAGTACCAATCCTTCCGGTGAAATTACCTGCACCAATGCAGGACGATTGCCCCAGTGGCTCAGTGGGTTCAGTTCAGTTGTGCAGAATGTGCTTGGGATTGCCCATAGTCAATCCTGACGAAAGGCGGTAGGGACAATGAAAAAACGACATCATAACTTACACGCCGGCTGGGGGTGCAGGAAGGCTGTGCGGTGTAAGATTTTTGCGGTGCTGGCTTGTGTAGCCGCAATTGCCACGGTTACGGTTGGTGGTACCATGGGGTGGATTCATACTCCGCCCCAGACTGTAAAGAATACCTTTACAGAATCTGCCGTTACCTGTGAAGTGCGTGAGGACTTCGATGGCAGTGTGAAACGCAATGTAAACGTCACCAACACTGGAGATACTTCTGCATATATCCGGGTGAAACTGGTCTCCTACCGTGTGAATGAGGAGAACCAGAAAATCGGGGGCGCTGCCGAAATCCCCGCATTTGTCCCCGGAAAGGACTGGGTTTTCAAAGACGGGTTCTACTACTACAAATTCCCGGTAGACCCGGGAGAACAACCGGCAACACCGCTGATCGCTGCCGATGGTATCCAGCTTTTGAAGTACACGGATATGGACGGCGGCAAGCAGGTGATTGAAGTTGCAGCAGAGGCAATTCAGGCAGAGGGCATAGACGGTGCAGGTAATAAAGCAGTTGTTGCCGCCTGGGGCGTTGACCCGGAAACACTCGGATCAGGAGGTAGAAGATGAAAATTTTCAGAAAATATATCTCCTTGCTGGTGGCTGCCATGCTCATTATGGGCATTGCCGTTACGGTCTATGCTGACGGCACGGTTCGTTATGCAGGAAACAGCGGTGAATTTGTTTTTGAGCCCGGCAGCGATCTGTCCGCCACCGACTTGTTTGATGGATTCAAAGGGGTAATGCCCGGTGATACCATTGCGAATCGGATTACGATTCGCAATGACGCGTCGAAAGAGGTCAAGATCAAGCTGTATCTGCGTTCCCTTGGGGCGCAGGAGGCTACAGATGAATTTCTGAATCAAATGAAACTGACGGTCAAACAGGAGGGGGATTCTATCCTTTTTCAAGCGCCTGCGGATGAAACAGCACAGTTGGGTGACTGGGTTTATCTGGGTACCTTTTACTCCGGCGCAGAGATTGATCTGCTGCTGACACTGGAAGTGCCCATCGAGATGGGAAATGACTTCCAAAAAGCAGTGGGTATGATTGACTGGGAGTTCGGAGTTGAAGAATTTCCAGCAGAAACGGATGATCCCGCCGTACCCAATACGGCAGATGATCGTCAGGCGTTTGTCTATGTGGGTTTGATGATTCTGGGCACAGCTGGTGTGGCAGTCCTTGCCGTCACACAGGCGCATTGCAAGAATGCAAAGAACAAGGAAAAATAACATCTAAATAATAGGGCACAAATCTATAAAGCGCATATAAAAACGCCGGATCAAGATACCTTGATCCGGCGTTTTTGGTGCGGGCGACAGGACTCGAACCTGCACGCCTCCAGGTAGGGGGCGCTAGGGGTGAAATAATACCTGCTGAAAAAGGAACCATGTTCTATATGAAAATGCAGCCTTTTTGCATTTACGGCATAGTTGGATACGATTAAGTTGAATTCGTTCTATGAAAATGAAAATAAGGTAAATGAAGGGACTGCTGTTTCAAGCAGTCCCCTTTGTAAATAGCAAGATCAGACATTGGACAGGTCGTCGTCCTTCATGCACAGATGGACAGCGCCGACTTTGAAGGTCTGGGGCAGAGCCAAAATCTTGGGGTTCTGACCCACGAACTTCTTCTTTGCATCTTCCAGAGCCTCTTCAAAGGTTGCACGGGTCTTCAGACCCATGCTGCGGGCAATGCCGGGCTCCTGTGCGCCCACGATATAGATGGCGCTGGTGTTCATCTCAGCGATGTGACCGCAGCTCATCATGGAAAAGCCGTGGAAGGGATGGAATGCATTGGCAAAACGGTACTTGCGAATGTATTCTTCGTTGGTAGCAAAATATTCGCCGTAACGATCCATGTCGGGCAGAATGTTCATGTGGTCGTGCTGGAACATTTCGTACAGCTCACGCAGGTAGGGCCAGCGCTCATCGTGGAAGTAGCCGTTGCAGATCGAGGAGCAGATGATGACACAGTTGTCCTTCATCACGCGCTTGTGACGGATGACCTGAGCGGACAGGGCCTGCATCATCTGGATGGGGTTGGTGCCCATGCCGTCGCCGTAGTGGAAGTTCTGAGGCATACCAAAGACCATGATATCATACTTCTCTTCTGCAAAGGGAACGTAGGTGCGCTTGTCGGCCACCTTCCAGCTCAGGGGCTGCATGATCTTTGCGTAGCCGGAGAAAAGAGCAATCTGACGGGAGTAGGTGTCCAGAACTGCGTCACAGCAGAAGAAGGGATGCCCCATCTTGTCTTCCATGTGCATGGAAATCTCGTCGAACTTGGTACGCATCAGGCTGTGGCCGGAAACCGGGGTGAAGTCGCCGCGGTGCATGACCTTGGGAACGTGGTGGGATGCGATGCTCCTCCAGTGGGTGATACCGGTGGCGCTGTGCTTGTAGCCGCCGGAGTAGCCGCCGTAGGGGTTGCCCTGGGTGTGGCCGATGAGGATGGGAATGTCACAGTCGAAGACGTACTTGTTCATCAGGACGGGGTCGCCCCGCTGGGTGGTGCCCAGATCCACCATGTGGTCGTAGTCTTCGGAGTCGTGGGAAGTAATCTGATTGGTGAAGTAGAACTCGTTGAACAGATCATCGCCCAGAATCTGTTTCATTTCCTTAACGGTTGCGCGGGGGTGCAGACCGTTGGAGAACAGCAGCAGAATGTCTTCCTTGCGCACGCCGCCTGCGTACAGCTCGTCCAGACAGGCGCGGATTGCCACCTTGCGATGGGACGTGGGCTGGCATCCGCCCTTAACGATATCGGGGATAACGAAGACAACGGTCTTGCCGGGAGCAGCCAGCTCCCGCAGAGCGGGCATGCCGTAGGGGTTGCGGATGCTCTCCAGAGTTGCGTTGTACAGGCTGTCCCAGTCCTGGGGCAGACACGCAGGATCCGGCACGGTTTTGCCGGGGATAAAAACATCGGTGTTGTCTGGCAGTTCTGCACTCATTAAGCCCTGGCCATATTCAAAATCCAGTTTCATATGTATTTCTCCTTACTTTCCTAGATAGGTGCGGATGATTTCCAAGTATTCGTCGGGATAGAAACCAATTTCGCCCTGAAAGCGGGTCAGCGCAATCAAACCGCCGTCGATTTCTTCAATAGAGGCCAGCATCTGGGCGTTATCTACCTTCAGACCGCCGCCGTAGACCACATCAATACCGCCGGTGACTTCCTTGATAAAGCGGGCGATCTTGGTGATATATTCCTTGCCGGCAGGAGTCTTGCCCGGGCCGATGGACCAGATTGGCTCGTATCCGATGACCACTCTACTCTTGTCCACGCCCTCGAGGCCGATCTCCAGCTGTTCCCGGAGCACTTCCTGCCAGCGATCCAGTTCTTCTTCCTTTTCGCCGATGCAGTACAGCACGGTCATTCCCTGCTCCACAGCCAGACGGATTTCCTGATTCAGCAGACGGTTCACTGCCTTGGTGTCGGTGACACCTGCCTCAGCCAGAACGCCCATTTTGTCGTTGCGCTCTTCACAGTGACCGATGATGGTGGAATGGACGCCCATGGCCTTCATGGCGGAGACGGGGCGGTTGGTGGTGAATGCGCCGAAGTTGCCGCCCACAGCGGTATTCATGCGGTAGACGCTCTGGCATCCCACCTGAACGGGGCTGTTTTCTGTCAGTGCATCCACTGCATTCAGCAGATGTGCCTCGGGAAAATACTGGACAAATTCCACTTCGGCTGCATCGTACTTGCGCAGAGCCTCCTGGGTATTGGAAACAATGTAGCTGCCCCACTGGTTCAGGGGTGCAATGCGATTGACACCCCCCAGCTCCACGGGGACATCAAAACGCTTTAGGTTCAGAAAAATATGTTTCATGATGTGTTACCTCATCTCAAGATTGCATACTGGGGGAAGTTACCGCCCATAAGGGGGTTGGCATACTCGAAGAATTTATCATCGATCTTGTTGCCCTCCACGATCCACTCCAGAGGGAACTTCTTCTCTACATTGGCAACCCGCTCAAGCGGTGCCAGAAACAGGTCGAAGGAGTACGTTTCACCACGGTGTGCATCGATGGCTACCATGTAGCCACTTTCTCCTCTGATTGCTGATTCTAGTGCAAACTTACCCACAGCGTAGGCCTCTTCACGGTCAGGATTGGAAATCCGAGACATATCGTTTCTGCCCATCAAACCGGGCTTTTCTGCACGGGATTTGATATTTAGCTGCTGAATAATCATGTCGGAGATATGCTGTGCAGTGCCACCGGGAATCACATGACCAAAACCGTCCACAATGCCGCTGTCAGCCAGGGGCTTTCCATCAAGACCACAGCAACCTTCGCTAATGGTAACTAGAAGACCTTTTCCCTTAGCATATTCACGCTCAATATCTGCCATCATCTGGTCGGTGTCGACCAACTGCTCGGGAAGATAGGTCAGAACTTCGCAGTTCGTAATTCGGTCTGCCAATGCCGATGCAGCAGTGAGCCAGCCAGCGTTGCGCCCCATCACTTCCATAACAACAACGTGGATGGGCAGACCAGAAGCCTCCAGCGCCAACTCAGAGGCACCGATTGCAGAGAAACGTGCAGCCGAACCAAAGCCGGGGCAGTGGTCGGTAATATCCAGATCGTTATCAATGGTCTTGGGGATGCCGATGACCCGTAGATCCAGCCCCTCTTTCTTAGCAAGCTCATTTACCTTGTTGCAGGTGTCCATGGAGTCGTTGCCGCCATTATAGAAGAAACAGTCGATTTTGAACTTCTTCAGGGTTTCAATGACGGTGGGATAATCGGCATCGGTGAGCTTTCTGCGGCAGGAACCGATTGCAGAGGCAGGGGTGTGAGACAGGCGGGCAATGGTAGCGGCAGGCACATCGGTCAGATCTATGAGATCGCCCTTGAGAATGCCCTCTGCACCAAAGCGGGCGGCGTAAATCTTATCAACTTTGCCGCTTTCGCGGGCAGCCTCCGCCACACCCTGTAAAGAGCTATTGATGACCGGGGTAGGGCCACCGCCATGTGCCACTAAGATGTTCAGTCCCATTTCAATTTTCCTCCTAAATTTATATATTTGCATATTTAAATGATCTGTTTCAGGTGCTGTCACGCTCTATTAGAATCGTCTGATAATGCAGGTGAACGGGGTTGCCTCCGTGGATCATATCGTGCAGGGTGGTAAAAATTGCTTTGGCTACAGTTTGTCGGTCAGTTTCAATGGTCGTTAGTTTGGGGTAGGTGATTTTGCTGATTCGGGAGTTATCAAAGCCCACCACCGCGATATCCTGGGGTACAGAAAGACCGCAGCTCTGTATGGCGGTAATGGCGATGGATGCCAGAGCATCATTACGGGCAACGATGCCGTCAATTGGCATGCCACTTTTGATTCGTGCAACAATTGCCGCCGCAACTTCGTCCTCGTTGTGGCAACCGGAAATTATGCTGCCCTTGGTTAGTGCAAGGCCGCTTTCGATTACCTGTTCACAAAATCCACGATAACGCAGGTCCTGCATGTTGCTAAAATGATCACGGGCGCTCATTCTATCGATGTGTACTAGATGTGTTCTTCCCTTATCGGCTAGGAGCTTTACTGCTTTACGAATTCCTTCGCTCAATCCTGTATATACAACCGAGACGCGGGGATCCATATCATCGTAGTCTCGGCTACCGATCAGTACAACAGGAATATTATTGTTAACAAACTGCAGAATGTACTCTCGCCGAAAAGATGCAGAACTGATTACGATACCATCTGGCTGCCTACTGATAATCTGTTGGACGAAATCTTCGCTATTACGATTGCCGGTTAGGGAAATCAGATATCCCTTAGGATAGGCGCACTTATCCATCTCTGCGACCATATGACCAAAATGCTCGTTGGCAATATCATCGGCAATAAACATGATATGCCCACTGGGCTTGCCTTTGAGTGCGCGAGCAATGTTGTTGGGGTGGTAGTTCAGTTCGCGAATTGCATCCAACACGCGCTGTCGCTTTTCCTCTGCCACATAGCGATTGTTATTTACGACATAAGAAACAATCGTTTCGGAAACACCAGCACGCTTTGCAACATCTTTACGGGTTACTTTTACAACAGGTGCCATGAAAGCACCCCTTTCTTTCTGAATTAACATTGCTTAGAATCAATATTTACTCGTATGTATATATAATATAGCAAAATTAGGTATCTCGTCAATAGGTATTTGCTTTTTGTGTAACTATAACAAATGTTGGAAATTTATTTTATAGAAATAAACAAATATGACAAAATATCGAAGATTCTTATTGACTTTTTATTTCTGAAATCCTATATTTGAAGTGTAATTATTGATCCTCCCTACAGGTTGTAGGGTATTTTTCGTGTACATGATACACACGTATGTACAGTGTGTTTGGATGACAGGCGTGTTGCTTTTATCAAGCTCGCTGTTGCGGGTAAAAAATGGAGGAGTTAAAAATGCTTACAACGAACTTAGAACAGATGCAAAAGGCAGCAAGAGAAGGCTATGCCATTCCCGCAATCAATACGCAGGGTGGTAACTATGACATCATTATGGCCACCTGCAAAGCTGCTGAACAGATGCAGTCTCCGATCATCTTGGCACACTACGTTGCCACGGGTGCATATTCTGGTCACGACTGGTTTGTGAATGTTGCAAAATGGTGCGCAAACAAAGTTTCGGTTCCTGTTTCCATTCATTTGGATCATGGCAGCGATTTTGACATCTGTATGCAGGCGTTGAAACTTGGGTTTACTTCTGTAATGATAGATGGTTCCACTTCCCCAGTGGAAGAAAATGCAGCACTGACGCAGAGCGTTGTGAAGGTTGGCAATGCATTCGGTGTCCCTGTTGAGGCTGAAATTGGCGAACTACAGCGTCTGGACAGTGATGGCACTGTGATGGAAAACAAAAACACCGCTGATCCTGAACAGGTTCGGCAGTTTCTGTCTTTGTGTCATCCTGATACGTTGGCCATTGGCATCGGCAATGCACATGGTTACTACAAGGGAGAACCCGATATCAAGCTGGATGTTCTGCGCAAGGTTCGTGAGTTCACCGATATTCCTTTTGTTCTGCACGGTTGCACCGGCATGAAGGAAGAGATTATCAAAGAAGCAATCGGACTGGGCGTTGCGAAAATTAACTTTGGTACTGAGATACGATACAAGTACGTACAGCACTATGAGGAAGCCCTCAAGACGCTGAACCATCAGGGACATTCGTGGAAACTGAGTCAGTATGCATGCGATGCACTGGCTGAGGATATTAAGAATATCATCCGTCTGTCCGGTTCTGCCGGAAAGGCCTGATGTTCAGCCCGCTCCGTAGCAAGAATATATAGTATGATCGTGCGTTCGCATATAAACCAAAATTGAGGCAACCATGTGATAAGCTGGCCAAAACAGTGTACAAGCGATTGACAACCAGGGGTAGAATTCTATCGGCAATTGATATAAACACGTGTTTTGCCATTGTTTGCATTCTATAAATACACACTTAATTAGGAGGAAATGAAAATGAAGAAACTGCTCGCGTTTATTTTAGCAATGGTAATGGTTCTTTCTATGGCAGCCTGCGGTACGGATAATACAGACAGCACCGATAAACCCGACACAA
Source organism: Oscillospiraceae bacterium (assembly GCA_020025575.1). GTDB lineage: Bacteria > Bacillota > Clostridia > Oscillospirales > Oscillospiraceae > Faecousia. Next base: position 45,228 of record JAHHRW010000011.1, read on the forward strand.
CCAACGCACCTGACACCATTCAGGGCTCTGCAGAGAAAGAGCCTGTTACGCTGCGTTTTTACAACTACGCACTCTCGGAAAAAGCGAAGGCTGCATGGTGGGAAAACACCATTGCTGAATTTGAGAAGGAGCACGATTGGATCAACATTGAGACTGTCACTGTTGACTTTAACAGCATGATTACAACTTTGAATAACGACATTGCGTCCGGTCAGACAGCAGACCTCATCTACGGTGAGAATGCATGGGTTCCTACTCTGGCAGAAGCTGGATTCATTGATAAGCCCTCTAATGTTTTGAGTGAGGATTTCTACAATGGGTACTATGACTACGCACTGGATGCATTTAAGTATAACGATGAAGTTTATGGAGTACCCCACTACATGACCAACTGGATTATCTTTGTCAACAAGGATCTGATAGAAGGTGCGGGCCTGAAGATGGAAGATTTCCCCACAACCGAAAAAGGTCTGAAAGAATGGATTGACAAGTTAGGCGCACATTACAAGGGCTCCAACGTTTCCACCATTTTTGGCGTGACCACTGCTGAGGTGCCTGCTACCGGCACTGCGCTGCATGCACTTTTCTCCGCTTACGGAGGTCACCTGTTTAATGATGACGGTTCTCTGGACGATCTGACTTCTGGCAACAATAAGACGGCTATGTCGGAAATGCTGGACTTCTGTGACTACCTCATTGATAATAACTACACGCAGGAGAACCTGAAACTGAAGGACTACCGTGCAGCTTTTGGTGCTGGAAATGTCTGTATGTATATCGACCAGTCTTGGGGCTACGCGCAGATTGGCGAAGTTGACCAAGAGGCCTCTAAGTTCACTGTTTCTGCACCGCTGCCCACAACCATGGGCACCAACGGAAAGGGCGACTCCCTCATTTCTGCACACTCCTTCTTGCTGGGGTCTGACCTGGACGATGCTAAGAAAGAGGCGGTAGATCTGTTCGTTCAGTACTGCACCTCCAACGAGGTTATGGAAGAGTACCTGAATAACATCGGTTTGGCATTCCCAGCTCACGAGAACATGAAGGACTGCAAGATTTCCCCAATTTTGGATGGCGCTGCTGCGGGTTCGGAGCATGTTATGTATCAGGCAATGCCTGCAGCGGTTGTCAGTATCGAGAAACAGCTGGCAACAACAGTTTTGAACTATACCATCAACGGCATGAGTTTGGATGACGCGATTGCAGATTACATCCAGCAGGCAGAGTACCACATCAATCAGTAATCATTGTTTCAAAGTAAACAGCTGAATCCGCTGAGAATGAGGTGGGTGTCATTTCACCTACCTCATTTTTAGCAAAATTGAGGAGATGAATCATGCGTACTTCTACAAAGGGGCCATCTAAAAAAATAAATAGCCACCATACGATTCTGGGGACAAAAAATCAAAAAGATGCTGCTTTTTCTCTGCTCCTGTTGATGCCCGCCATTATTTTGTGTATTACATTTATTTTGATTCCAATAGTCGATTCTGTCAAAATGAGTTTTACATCCTATAAGATTAAAAATCTTACACAGGGAATCCCTGGTGTGTGGAATAATTTTGCAAACTATACCCGCCTGTGGGAATCAGGTAAATTGCAGGATTCAATTGTTGTCACATTATGGTTTGTCGGTATAACGGTGGTGCTGACTTTTATCATCAGTATGGCTCTTGCACTAATGCTCAACAGTAAGATTAAGGGAGCACGGTTCCTGCGCAGCGTTATGATGATTCCCTGGGTTATCCCCACTGTGATTGCAGGTCTTCTATGGGCTTGGATTTTTGCAAATCCCTATGGTTTGCTGCAATACCTTGTAAAAGTGTTCACTGGCGGAAGAATCGATGATTTTGGCATCCTAAACAACCAAAATACAGCGCTGTGGGGTGTGATAATAGCGGCACTGTGGAAACAAATACCATTGATGACGTTGCTCCTGTTGTCCGGTATGCAGAATGTGCCCGACAGCATTATGGAAGCTGCAACAATAGATGGTGCAAGTTATATGGCACGCCTTTTCAATATTTTGATTCCCTATATGCGCAGTGTGATTGCTGTTACTGTCTCCATGTGTATCATTGAGAATTTTAAGCAATATCCTCTGTTTGCTACCTTAACAAATGGCGGCCCCTCAGGAGCGACCACAACATTGGCTGTTTTATCTTACGACGAGGCCTTTGTAAACTACAATTACGGTTCTGGCGCTGCGGTAACGACTGTATGGCTGTTATTGATGATAGTGGTTGTTTTCATTTTTAACCGTATCTTCAAAAAGAGTCAAGACTGAGGAGGTAATGCGCAATGAAAAATATTCCCCCAAGATTAGGACGCAGAACGCTCCGTTTCACCGGATCTATGCTGAAGTATCTTGCTATTTTAGTTGTTTTCGTGTTCTTGCTGTTTCCCGTTTATTGGATGCTTGTTACTTCGCTAAAACTTAATACGGAATCCTACCGTCCTACCCCCACTTTGTGGCCAGAAAATGTGAACTGGGATGGCTATATTTCGTTAATCAAAGACGGGAAATTCCTTACCTATTATAAAAATAATATCATTGTTTCCAGCATGGCTGCAGTTGTGATCTGCTTTATCTCTGTGTTTGCAGGTTATGCATTGAGTCGTTTCCATTTTAACTGGAATGTTGTGTTATTGGCGACCTTCTCCTTTGCGCAGATGATGCCTGTTATCAGCCGTCTAATCTCTTTGTATACGATTTTGAGAAAACTAAATATGACAGATAGCCATCTTGGTCTGGTTTTGGCGATTTGTGCAACACAGATCCCATTCTGTGTATCCTTAATGGCATCCTTCTTTGATGGAATTCCAAAAGAATTGGAAGAGGCATCTTCTGTGGATGGCTGCGGCAGATTTAAGACTCTGTTCAAAGTTGTTATGCCATTGGTAATTCCGGGGCTGCTGGCTGTTGGTGTATATAGCTTTTTGCAGACCTGGGACGATTATCTGCATGCCAACACACTGATCCGTTCTCCTGAACTATGGACATTGTCCCAGGGCTTAAAGCTGACTTATTTGGGAGAAGTGAGTGACTGGCAATTGATTAACGCGGCATCTACACTCGGTGCGGTACCTATGATTTTTGTGTTCTTCTTCTTCCAGAAGTACATGATTAAGGGACTGGTTGCTGGTGCTGTTAAAGGTTAATTGAAAGAATCAAAGGAGTTCTAGTTATGAAAAAGCAATTAAATGTCGGGTTTGTTGTGACGAAGTCCGGCCGCTGGCCTCAGGAACTGGGTGAGCGCCGTCTTGCAAATTATGGTGCCTGGGTTAAACAGCATCTTCCCCACAGCGAAGTCGCTGTTTTTGATCGACTGGTTACGAACAAACAGGATGTCAACGATTGTATTAGTTATATGCAGGATCAAAGGGTCGATGTGCTGATTCAGTTATACGGCGCATTTACGGGTGACGATGTATGTTGCACCTTTGCCGATGAGCTGAAGGTACCCCTGATTCTGTGGGCACCTCGTGAAGAAACATGGGTTCGGGAGGATCGTCTTTACGCAAATGCCCTTTGCTCTGCCACCATGAATGGTGCTAGCCTAATGCGAATCCACGCTCCCCACCATATTGTATTTGGCAATATGGAAGAGGCGCGTGTTGAAAAGGAACTGTCAGATGTTATTAGTGCATATGCCGCAGCTAAAAATATCCGCGGAATGACCTACGGCCTGTTTGGCTACCGCCCAACGGCTTTCTACAACTGCGCTTTTGACGAAGTGACAATCCGTCGTACCTTCGGAATTAACGTGGAAGAGACTGACCTGAAGGTTGTCTTTGACCGAATGGCTGAGTTTACGCAAGAAGAGGTCAACACAGAAATGAAACGCGTTGCTGGTACTTGGGATACTTCACAGCTACCTGCGGGACATCTGGAAAACCATGCACGGCTATACCTTGCGCTGAAGGACTTGTTTGCCAAGCAGGGCTATGACTATGCTGCCATTAAATGTTGGCCCGAAATGGGTAACCTGCACACCACGCCTTGTGCTGTCCTGGGCCGACTGATTGACGAAGGTATTACGATTAGCTGTGAAGGGGATATGGATGCAGGGCTTGCTGCATTGGTTGAGAATGTGCTGACCAATCAGCCCACATTTATCACAGACCTGATCAATATTGATGAGCACGAAAATACGGTTACTTTCTGGCATTGCGGCAACGCAGCACCTAGTCTGCACAACAAGCAGGACGGGGTTACCATGTGCAACCATCCACTGGCTGGCCAGGGAACTGCATTTTGGTGCTCTTTAAAGACGGGAGATCTGACTGCGGCACGGTTTACGAATATCGACGGAAAGTATCGTCTGTTCCTGTTAAAAGGACAGGCTGTACCCACGACTCGCAACACACGTGGCGCTATGATAAATGTTCAGGTTGAAACGCCCGTTCTGGATTTGGTACAGAAGATTGCAGAAAGCGGTATGAGCCACCACTGGAGTCTTGTTTGGAAGAATGTTGCTGATGAGATGGTTGCCCTAGCAAAACTTCTAAACATTGAAGTGATTGAAATGTAATTTGGGGTTCCTATTTCAAGAAACTCTTGGATTTGATTCGTATTGTGGGATCTGAAGGAAATACATAAAACGGAAGGCTGCTGCAAGAATCAAAATTGCAGCAGCCTATTTTGGCAAGGGGGGGAAAATAACAGCTAGAGCGTTGCGCTGCCCAATGCGGAATCATAGAATCCCATGGGGATCAGCTGTGTACACTTTTTAGGAAGGCAACCATACGATCTCACTTCTGAAGAAGTCAGTGGAAATTATCACGAACAGCAGAATGCGCTTGCGCAAACAGACGTTGATGCAATGCATCTTGGCCTGATTCTAGTAAATAAAAAATTCGAGCAGCCCACTAGGACTACTCGAATTGGTGCGGGCGACAGGACTCGAACCTGCACGTCTTGCAACAGAGGAACCTAAATCCACCGAGTCTACCAATTCCACCACGCCCGCATATGAAGTTTTGCCTCTATTTTTACACGGGGAGGAAACCCGAGGCGGGGCATACAGCCTGATCCGCAAACATTCTGCAATTTTTACACGGGGCAGAACCCGAGGTGGAGCAAAAAGCTTTATCCACGGTCTGTCTATTCTATCATGAAAATACGCCCGATGTCAAGTGGAATTGCCCCTCCTGTGGGAGGGGCAGTGATCTTGTTAGCCGGTGGCGGCGGTGACCAAAATCCCCAGATTGTCTTTGTAGATTTCATCGAACTGGGACAGGGGCAGCGGATTTGTCCCGGAACCCACTTCGATGGTAAATCCCGGCCGCCGGAACTGCTGAATAAACCAGTCCTTATAGCCTGCAAAAGAGGAACTAAATGGGGTATCTTCCAGAGAATAGCCACTGACATCGGCAAATCGCTGGGCAAGCTCCTGAGCACCGGGGACTTCAATATCGCTGTATTTGTAGTAGATGACTTCACCTTGGCTGTGGAATGCCAGAACCAGATCTGGCGAAATCCGCTGGGTATAGTCATACATCGCCTGTGTCTCAATTTGCGTCAGGGGCGCTCTGCCAACATAATCTCTGGGGGCAGGACTGGTGTAGCCCTGAAGGAATTTGATTTCACGGGCGATGAGCCATCCGGCGGGGTAGTTGAGGTTCAAATCCACTCCGTTCAGGTTGGCTTTCCACCCCTCGGGGAAAGGTATGTTGGGGTAGTTTTTAGCAAAGCCCAGTGCCCGTTCGTATTGGTCATCCCCCGGTTGCAGGACGCCCGTCACCAAATCCACACCATCCGGGTCTACCATGGGTACGATATAAATGGTGGTGTCGGCGGACAGAGGCCGTGCCGGCTGTTCAAAAATGGTGCCGTCCGAGCGAATCGCCTCGGCATACTCTTCTGCAAATTTTAACAGCACCGGGGTGGTGATCCACTCATTGGCGTGATGGGTCGCGGAATAGATGACCTTGCGCTTTCCGGTGCCAATGGCCATGGCGTAAATGGGACGACCGAATGCGGTGGTGGCCAATAGCTCCGTGCGGATAAAGGGATATTCTTTTGCCAGCTGTTCCACGGTTTTTACATACAGCTCGGCAGTCATGGGAACATCGGTGGGTACAATAGCCATAAAAATCGCCTCCGACTATCCTATGCGTCAGAGGCGATATGGTGCATCAAGTATTCTTTTGCTGTTCCAGATAAATCAGCAGTACGGCAATGTCGGCGGGGCTGACGCCGGAGATTCGGCTGGCCTGACCCACGGACATGGGACGAATTTCGGAAAGTTTCTGCCGCGCCTCAATGCGCAGACCGGCGATGGATTCATAGTCGATATCCACGGGAAGCGCTTTGGCCTCTGCCTGCTTGAACTGGGCAACCTGCTTTTCCTGCCGAGCAAGATATCCCGCGTATTTTACCTGAATCTCCACCTCGGCCGTTACATCCGCAGGGAGATCCGGACGGCTTTCGTCAAAGGGGGCCAAATCTGCATAGGTCACCTGCGGGCGGCGGAGCAAATCTGCCAGGCGGGCAGAGGATGCAACAGGGGTGGATTCCCGGCGGGCCAGCATTTCGTTCAGTGCGTCGCTGGTGGGCACACCGTTGCTTTCCAGTCGGCTGCATTCTTTGCGGACGGCCTCGTATTTGGCCTCCACCTGAGCAAGCCGCTCATCGCTGACAAGTCCAACCTTGTGCCCGATGGCGGTCAGCCGCTGATCGGCGTTGTCCTGACGATGGAGCAGCCGATATTCAGACCGGCTGGTCATGATGCGATAAGGCTCATTGGTGCCCTTGGTCACCAGATCGTCAATGAGCGTGCCGATATAGCTGGTGTCCCGGGTGAGGATCAGGGGCTCTTTGCCCTGGAGTTTCAGTGCGGCGTTGATGCCTGCCACAAGACCCTGTACGGCGGCCTCTTCGTATCCGGATGTTCCGTTGAACTGACCGGCACCGTAGAGCCTTGGAATCCGCTTGGTTTCCAGTGTGGGCAGCAGCTGCGTGGGGTCAATGCACTCGTATTCGATGGCATATGCCGGGCGCATCATTTCCGCGTGCTCAAGGCCCGGGACGGTGCGCATCATGGCAAGCTGTACATCCTCGGGCAGACTGGAGGAAAAACCCTGGATATAGAGCTCCTCGGTGTCCAGACCGCAGGGCTCGATGAAGAGCTGATGCCGGGGCTTGTCGGCAAAACGCTCCACTTTCGTCTCGATACTGGGGCAGTATCGGGGGCCCACACCGGAGATGGTGCCATCAAACATGGGACTGCGGTAGAGATTCTCCCGAATGATTCGGTGGGTCTCTTCGTTGGTATAGGTCAGGTAGCATACCGCCCGATTTTCCGGTAGGTGCTGGGTACGGAAAGAAAACGGCTCGATTTTTTCATCACCGGGCTGCAGTTCCATCTTAGAAAAATCCACACTTCGGCGGTTGATTCTGGGCGGGGTGCCGGTTTTGAATCGGCGCAGGGGCAGTCCCAACTGTCTGAGATTGTCCGCAAGGCCAATGCTTGCGTGCATACCGTCGGGGCCGGAGGAGTAGACACTCTCGCCGGTGATGACGGTGGCGTCCAGATAGGTTCCCGTGGCGATAATGACGGCCTTTGCATCGTAATGGGCCCCCAGCATGGTATCCACGCCGGTCACACCAGTTTCGTCGGTGGTGATGGCGGTAATCATGGCCTGTTTCAGCTCCAGGTGCTCCGTCTGCTCCAGAACGTGTTTCATATAGTTCTGGTATGCCCGGCGGTCTGCCTGAGCACGCAGGGAGTGAACTGCGGGGCCTTTTCCCCGGTTGAGCATTCGGTACTGGATACAGCAATGGTCTGCTGCAACACCCATCTGACCGCCCAGTGCATCCAGTTCCCGAACCAGATGGCCTTTTCCGGTGCCGCCGATGGCGGGGTTGCAGGGCAGGTTGCCTACGGCATCCAGATTGATGGTAAACAAAATGGTGTGCAGGCCCAATCGTGCGGTGGCCAGTGCGGCCTCAATTCCGGCGTGTCCTGCACCAATGACAGCCACATCACAGCTGCCTGCCAGATAGGGCGTCATTGTGCTGCCTCCTCAGAGGACTTCTTTTCTTCGGGGGGCAGAACGAAGGGCTTGCAGACTACTTCGCAGCGATTGATGGGAGTGCCCAGTGCGTGGAATTTTTCTTCGTATCCGGTCATAATCCCCACAATACCATTCTCGTGGAGATTCCGGGTCAGGTTCTTCACTTCCAGACCGCAGGCGGCAAACTCTTCCACGCTGAACTCAAACAGCGGGGCGTTATCGGTCTTGAAGTGGAGTTCGCCACCCTGGCGAACTACCCGGCAATACTTATCCAAAAAGCCTCTGTGGGTCAGACGACGCTTGGCGTTTTTCTTGCGGGGCCAGGGATCGGGGAAGTTGATGAACAGGCGGTCAATTTCGCCTGCATCAAAGCATTCTTCCATGTTTGCAACATCCATGTCGATGAAAAATACATTGCTCAGGCCCATGGTTTTTGCCTTTTCCATGGCCACGACCATGGCCTCTCGGCAGCGCTCCACAGCAATGAGCAGCACATCGGGGTTTGCCTGGGCGGTTTCCACGGTGAATTTGCCCTTGCCGCAGCCCACTTCCACCCAGAGGGCGGTGCAGTTGGGCTTTAAGGCACGCCATTTGCCCTTTTGTGCCTGAGGCTCAATCATTCTATAATCTGCGCACTTTTCCATGCGGGGTTCCAAATTGCGCATTCTTCTCATTCTCATATGTGTTTCCTCCTAAGGGACTGTCATTCGATTTAGTATAGCAAAAAGTGAGGTTTGTGTCAAAGGAAAAGGACTTAATTGCAGGTTTCCCAGATGTCTTCGCCGTTAAAGCCGCAGGTATCAAAGGTGATGACCGTGTAGTATTTGGTATCGGTCAGATTGATGGCGGTATCCAGCTGGCGCTTGATCTGCTGACGGCTGTCGCTAAGTTCGTAAGGGATAATCATGTCAAAAATCAGGTTGGTGTGGGTATCCCCCCGAACCATCCGGAAATCGTGAATGCTGATTCGCTCGTCAATGGATTTGAGTACCTTGTCCACAGATTCCCGCATTCGATTCAGTTCTTCGTCGTTGGTCACGATGGGGTCATAGTGGATGACCAGATGGATGCCATATTGGTCAAGCACATACCGCTCCACATCATCGATGATGGTGTGGCAGAGCAGGGGGTCTTCCCGCATGTCCATTTCTGCGTGGACACTGGCAAATCGCTGACCGGGGCCGTAATCATGAACCATCAGATCGTGGAACCCCAGAATCTTCTCGTGAGAGCGCAGGGCAGTTATAATGGCCCGCTGCAGTTCTGGGTCTGCTGCCTCGCCCAGCAGAGGGGAAATGGTGTCCTTTGCCATGATGGCGCCGGAGTAGAGAATGAACAGTGCCACAGCAAAACCTGCATAGCCGTCCACATTGATCTGGGTCAGGTGGGCAAAAACTGCACTGAGCAGGACGGCAGCGGTGGTGATGCAGTCGTTGCGGCTATCGGTGGCGGTGGCAAGCAGGGTGGTGGAGTCAATGGTTTTGCCCAGTTTGCCGTTGACGGCAGCAAGAATCAGCTTGACCCCGATGGAAAGCAGCAGCACAACCACCAATGCGCCGGAGAAAAGCACCTGCTCCGGGTGGAGAATCTTGTCAAAAGAGGTCTTTGCCAGCTCAAAGCCGATGACCACGATCATGGCTGCCACAGCAAGTCCAGAAAGATACTCAAACCGGGCGTGACCATAGGGATGATTTTCGTCGGCGGGGCGTTCTGCCAGCTTAAATCCCACCAGTGTGACAATGGAGGAACTGGCATCGGACAGGTTGTTCATGGCATCGGCGGTGATGGATACAGAGCCGGAAATGGTGCCGACAGCAATTTTGCTGGCAAACAGCAAAAGGTTTGCAAAAATACCCAGAATGCCGCTGCGCTTACCCACCTTGGAACGCACGATCATGTCATTGGGATCTGCGTCCGGCGGGAGAATTCGATTGGTTAGAAATTCTAGCATATGAAAACCTCCGTAAAGCTAAAGGCATAAAAATAAGATGTCATTCTTCTTATTATATTCATAAAAGGGCGGTAAGTCTAGAATAATTTACCCAAAAGCAGGGGCTGTTACCTGCAAATCGGGTAAAAAAATCTCCCCAACCGAGGGTTGGGGAGAGAAACAGGTTATGGATTGTTCAGCTGCTCTTTTCTGTACTGCAGGGTATAGAGCTGGTAATATGGGCCCTTTTGGCGCAGCAACTGCTGATGGCTGCCCTGCTCGATGATTTCGCCGTGGGACAACAGGATGATGTTGTCTGCGTGCTGAATGGTGGAAAGCCGGTGGGCCACAATGAGCATGGTGCCGATGTTTTTCATCTTCTCCAGAGAATCCTGAATGAGAATTTCCGTTTCGGTGTCGATGTTGGCGGTGGCCTCGTCCAGAATCATAACGGCAGGCTTGTGCAGGATGGTTCTGGCAAAGCTTAAAAGCTGCCGCTGGCCGGCGGAGAAGTTGTTGCCCCGCTCCCTAACCACTTCGTCAAGACCGTAGTCCAGCTTGTTGATGAAGGAGTCGGCATTTACATAGCGGATGGCCTTCTGAATTTCTTCCTCAGGAAATTCATCCCGCAGTACAATATTGCTGCGGATGGTGCCGGAGAACAGGAACACATCCTGGAGCATCTGACCGAAGTGCCGGCGCAGAGAGGCAATGCTGATTTTCTGGATATCGATGCCATCAATCAGGATCTGTCCCTTCTGAATGTCGTAATTGCGGCAGATCAGGGACAAAATGGTGGTCTTTCCGGAGCCGGTGGAACCCACAAATGCCACGGTCTGCTTGGGGTCCACATGGAAGGAAACCCCCTTGAGTACCCATTCGCCGGGGGTGTATGCAAACCAGACATCCCGAAACTCAATTTCGCCACGGATTTCATCCAGCTCAATGATGTCCTCGCCATCAACCACCTGAGGAGCCATGTCCATGATGGTAAAGATCTTCTCAGCGGAGGCAAAGGAACGCTGCAATGTATCAAACTGCTCTGCCAAGGTCTGGATGGGGTTAAAGAATTTGGAGATATACATATAGAATGTAACCACCGTGCCGGAGGTCACTGCCTGCCCCAGGAAGGTGATGTCCTCAATATAGCCTCTGGAACCCATATACAGAAGGCACAGCACAGAGCTGATATAGAGCATATAGACCATGGGGCGGAAAATGCCGAAGACGATCATTCGGTTTTGCTTTGCCTTTTGCAGGGCGAGGCTCTTCGCCAGAAAATCGTCCATTTTCCGATCTTCCTGATTGAAAATCTGGGTGATTTTCATGCCGGACAAGTTTTCAGCCAGATAGGTGTTGACATCTGTGGTGGCATCATTGACGCTGCGGTGGACTTTTCGGGAGAACGTCCGGAAAATCACCGTAAACAGCAGGATGAAGGGGACAAAACTCAGCACCATCAGGGTCAGTGCATAGTTGAGCATCAGCATGGCGCCCAGAACGCCCACAATGACCATCATATTCTTGGCAAGGGTCACCAGAATATTGGTGAACATATAGGAAATGGCGTTGGGATCGTTGCTGACACGGGTCACCAGTTTTCCAACCGGGATGTTGTTCAGCTGTTCATGGGACAGCTGTTCGATGTGGACAAAGATATCTTCTCTCAGGGCAGAGAGAATTTTCTGTCCGGTTTTCTGCAGAATCATGGCCTGCACATAGGTGCAGATCAGACTGACAATCAAGATAGAGGCATAGATCCCAACCAGAGTGAACAGGTAGTCCAGAGTGAATGTGCCTTTGACGGTATCCTGAATATGACCGATGAGCAGGGGGGATACTAAATCGTACACGATGGAAACCAGCATCACAAAAAAGACAAGGACAAACTGCTTTCGGTAGGGTTTGGCGTACACCATCAGCCGGGAGATGATTTCCCGGTCGGGCATATTGCGCTCATAGCCCTTGGTTTGTTCCCTGCGCAGTTCCGCCAGATATGCTGCCACGAACACGATGCTGAAAACACCGATGATGGCACCCACAATCAACAGGGGCAGATATTTATACATTTTGTGGGCCCCCTTCCTCTTCTAACTGCTGGAGTTTTACCATTTTCTGATAACCGGGGCAGCTTTGCATCAGTGCCTCGTGGGGGCCAAAGGCTGCCACACGACCATCCTCGATAAACAGAATCTGATCCATGCTCTCGATGGTGGAAATTCTATGGGCAATGAGAATGGTGGTTTTTCCGGCCCGGGTTTTGCGCAGATTTGCAAGGATTGTTCGCTCGGTCTTGGTATCCACTGCGGAAACCGAGTCGTCCAGAATCAAAATGGGGGCATCTTTCATCAGCGCGCGTGCAATGGAGATACGCTGCTTCTGACCGCCGGATACGGTGACGCCGCGCTCGCCCAGCACGGTGTCATAGCCCAGATGGAACTGCGCAATGTTGTCGTGAATATCGGCAAGGGATGCAGCCTCGATAATGGCATCGTGGGCGTAGGCATCCGTGCCGAAGGAAATGTTGTTTTCAATGGTGTCAGAAAACAGGAAATTGTCCTGAGGCACATAGGCGCATCCATCACGGACAGAGCGTATGGTCACATCATTCACATCGTGGCCGTCGATAAACACCGTGCCGTCGGGCACATTGTAGGTTCTTAAAATCAAATCCACCAGCGTGCTCTTGCCGGAGCCGGTTTTGCCCACCAGACCCACATTTTCACCGGCATGGATGAAAAAGGACACATTTTCCAATACATTCGATTCTCCGTCCGGGTAACGGAAGGTCAAATTCCGAAATTCGATATCGCCTTTCACAGCAGGCAGGGGCTTTGCACCGGGTTTGTCAACCACATCCTGCTTGGCATCCAACAGTTCCCCAATCCGCTCCAGAGAAGCTTTGCCCCGGGAGGTCATATCGATGAGCTCGGATACCGCCATAATGGGCCAGACCACGGCATTAAAATAACCGATGAATTCCATGAGCTGGCCTGCATTGAACCGTCCTTTATATACAAGGTAACCGCCGTAGCCCAGAATCACGCAAATGACGCTTTCTACGAACAGGGTGACCAGGATTCTCAGCAATACAGCGGCCTTGGTGTGGTCGATGTTGGCCTTTTCGTTTTCGATGTTCAGTTTCTTAAATGCCATCAGCTCCTTGGCCTCTTTGACAAAAGCCTTGATGACGGCGATGCCGGAGAAACTTTCCTGAGAAAAGTCAGACAGCTTGGAAAAAGCCGCCTGACGAATATCCCATTTTTTCATCATGTATCGGCCCACTACGGTGCTGGATGCCAGCAGAAGGGCCATGGGAATCAGGGTCAGCGTGGTCAGGGTTGCATCCATGCGCCACATCTTTGCCACCGCCAGAATCCCCAGAAACAGCGCATCCAGAAACATCATGATCCCAGAGCCGAAACACTCCTGCACCGTGTCTAAGTCGTTGGTGAACAGGCTCATCAGATTGCCGATTTTGTTGAGCTGATAGTATTCACGGCTCAGATTTCTGGCGTTGTCGAACATCTGGTTGCGCAGGTCTGTCTCCACCTTGATGGCAGAGCCGAAAAACATGACCCGCCATAGGAAACGGCCGAATACCATCACCAGAATGACCACGATCATGGGCGTGCAGATCTTGCTAAGCAGAAATTCCATGTCAAAGGGGACGCTTGTTCCGTCCACCATGACCGCGCCGCTGTTCATGCCGTTAATCACCATCTGGTACAGGCTGGGAACCAGCAGCTGCATATAGTCCACCGCAATCAGTGTCACCATGCCCAGCAAAAGAAACGGAGCATATTTCAGGTAATATTTGTTTATATGCCTGCCGAAAATCAACGAAAAACCCTCCTTTATCCCGAAAGCAAATTTTTGAATCATTCTATCATGATTTTGTTGCAATTGCAACTAGATAGCAAATGGATTTGGTAACAAATTTTTTACAGAAAAGAGATAATTGGCTCTTGCATTTTTCGGTAAGGTGCTGTATGATATCTGCGTTAGCACTCATAGATGAAGAGTGCTAACGCATGAATATATAGACAAATGGGAAACACAGGGAATTCCACCGGTGTCTACCCAGCCTAAAATATCTTAATTGGAGGAATCGAAATGACACTCAAACCCATGTCTGATAATGTACTGCTCAAGCAGCACGAAGCAAGCGAGACCACCGTTGGCGGCATTATTCTGGCGACTACCAATAAGGAAAAGCCTGCAATCTACGAAGTCGTCTCCGTAGGCCCCGGCAACAAGGATGTGACCATGACTGTCAAGTCCGGTGATAAGGTCGTCGTCAGCAAGTTTACCGGCACCGATGTTACCCTGGATAAGGTAGATTACAAGTTCGTCAAGCAGGACGACATCCTGGCAATTGTTGAGTGATTTAGGAGGAATGTAACATGTCTAAGATGATTGTATACGGCGAAGAAGCCCGCAAGAAGCTGCAGTCAGGCATTGACCAGCTGGCAGATACCGTTAAGGTTACCATCGGCCCCAAGGGTCGTAATGTTGTTCTGGGTAAGAAGTATGGCGCTCCCCTGGTCACCAATGACGGTGTGACCATTGCAAAGGAAGTGGATCTGGAGGATCCCTTTGAGAACATGGGCGCTCAGATGATCCGTGAGGTCGCTACCCGTACCAACGATGTGGCAGGCGACGGCACCACCACCGCTACCGTTCTGGCTCAGGCAATGACCCGTGAGGGCCTGAAGAACCTGTCCGCCGGTGCAAACCCCATGGTCATGCGCAAGGGCATCGAGAAGGCTGTTCAGGCAGCTGTCGAGGCCATCAAGGAGCACTCTGTTCCCGTGAACGGCTCTGAGGATATTGCCCGTGTCGGCACCGTTTCCTCCGGCGACGAGGCAATCGGTGCTCTGATTGCAGAGGCTATGCAGAAGGTTGGCACCGAGGGTGTTATCACCATCGAAGAGTCCAAGACTGCTGAGACCGGTCTTGACGTGGTCGAGGGTATGCAGTTTGACCGTGGCTACATCTCCCCCTACATGGTCACCGACACCGACAAGATGGAAGCTGTGCTGGACGATGCACTGATTCTGATTACCGATAAGAAGATTTCCTCCATTCAGGAGATTCTGCCCATCCTGGAGCCCGTTGTCAAGGCTGGCAAGAAGATGATGATTATTGCAGAGGATGTTGAGGGCGACGCTCTGGCAACCCTGCTGGTGAACCGTCTGCGCGGCAACTTCAACTGCGTCTGCGTCAAGGCACCCGGTTTCGGCGATCGCCGCAAGGAAATGCTGCGTGACATCGCTGTACTGACCGGCGGTACTGTGATCTCCTCTGAGCTGAACATGGAACTGACCGAGACCCAGCTGTCTGATCTGGGCCGTGCACATCAGATCGTTGTCACCAAGGACACCACCACCATTGTTGACGGCGAGGGTGATCCCGAGGCCATCAAGGCTCGTGCACACGAGGTTCGTTCCGCCATTGCTACCACCACTTCTGACTACGATCGTGAGAAGCTGCAGGAGCGTCTGGCTAAGCTGACCGGCGGCGTTGCTGTCATCCGTGTTGGCGCTCAGACCGAGATCGCCATGAAGGAGCAGAAGCTGAGAGTGGAAGATGCGCTGAATGCAACCCGTGCTGCTGTTGAAGAGGGCATCGTGGCCGGCGGCGGTACCGCTCAGGTCAACGCAATTGCCGCTGTTGAGAAGCTGATTGCCAAGCTGTCCGGCGATGAGAAGACCGGTGCAAAGATCGTTGCTACCGCTCTGCAGGCTCCCATCCGCCAGATCGCTGAGAACGCAGGCGTTGATGGCAGCGTCATCTACGAGAAGGTTCGCAACGCCAAGAAGATCGGCTGGGGCTACAATGCTTACACCGAGCAGTTTGTTGACATGATCTCTGCCGGTATTGTTGATCCGACCAAGGTTACCCGTTCTTCTCTGGAGAATGCAGCAAGCGTTGCAGCAAGCGTCCTGACCACCGAGACTCTGGTTGTTGATAAGCCCGATCCCGCTGCCGATGCAGCCGCTGCTGCTGCCTCTGCTCAGGGGGGTATGTACTAATTTCGCTGGTACTGTACCGCTGAATTTACCAATCAAGCGCCGCTCCCTTCGGAGTGGCGCTTTTTTACTTGATTTTTTGCAGCCCGGTTGTTATAATCAAATGGATATTCGGAGCAGTACTCAAGCTGGTCGA
>JAHHRW010000012.1 GCA_020025575.1 Oscillospiraceae bacterium
CGGATTTTGAGGTAATTTGTTTGGCGTTCTCTCGAGCGCTCAGATATATTATCACGCCCGTCTCCAAATGTCAAGCACTTTTTCACATTTTTTGTAAAAAACTTTTTGATATGCAAAAAGGCCTTTTTCTTTCTTCTCGCTATGTACTATGAACAGGTAGAATGCATGGTTTTTGATGACTCACCCAGACAATCCTATAGAAAACACCGAAGGCGTCTATTTGCATATAAGCCCTCGGTGTTTATGAATTTAGCCCTTCATTACAGCTATTAAACTCTCACTTGACCTGACTTGTTCACCCCAGCGTCAAACTTGGTGATATTATTGATCGTCCTCGATTAAACCATAGCCGCCGTCGTTGCGCTTGTAAACCACAGCAAATGCACCATCAGCATCCTCATCACGGAATGCAAAAAAAGTATGTCCCAATAGATTCATCTGCATCAAAGCCTCTTCCCTGCGCATAGGTTTCATCGAGAAACGTTTGATTCTTGCAAGATTCAACGCATCCTCTTCCTCTTCTGGGGCAAAGGAAGTTTCATCTACCTGACGAACAAATGCATCCTGGCGCAATCGGCGGGCCAGCCGTGTCTTATTCTTGCGGATCTGTCCCTCAATTGTTCCGACAGCTGCATCAATGGATGCGAACATATCAGATGTAGACTCGCTCGCACGGAACAGGGTACCTGCACCACGGACGGTAAGCTCGACGTTGTTACGATTCTTTTCCACCGAGAAGACGACAAGTGCCTCCGCATCATCATCGAAAAAGCGAGCCAGCTTTAAAACCTTCTTTTCGGCATAAGCATGGACCTTCTCTGGGAGTCTGACTTTCTTTTCACTAAATTGGAACTTCATACGCGGCACTCCTTTCATATCACCGATTGTTCGGTGTACTTGCACTATACCACGATTTCCAAAATACGACAAGGGGTATCAAATCAATCTCCCAAAGTTTCTTCTGCGGTCAAAAGTTCATTCATGGTCAGATTATACAGATCCTCCGCCTTTTTCTCAAACATGCGTCCCAGACGCACTGCCTGCCGCTGGTCCGGTGCGACCAATTCCAGCGTCATCAAATTACCGACCTCATCATCCAGACTCATGACAACAGAGAAATCTCCGCTATCTCTGGGGAGAATCTGCGTTTTTACAAAACTGCTGCGCTTTAACTGCCGATTAAACTTCTCAACCGCATTCTCCGCCTTCTGTCTGACTGTAAACGCGATGGAATCTGCAGTCAGATCCCCATCTACTTTTCCTTTTTCTGTAATCTCATATCGGCCATCCTCTAACTCTCTCAGGTGACCCGTTTTAACCATCTCCGGTATTGCAGTACAAATATCAAAATAACTCAAACACTCATCTTGATAACACAGTTCATAAAGCTCTTGCGTTGTCATAGGATAGTTGGAGCGGGATGCAACGAACAATATCAGCACCTTCACATCCAGCATATCATGAATAAAACCTAATCTCTGCATAGTTTCACCTCTTACATTCTATTATACCGAAAGATGGTTAAAAATCAAGTCTGCACCTGTCGAGCCTCAATGACATATTTTGTATTACAGAAGGAGGTTATTCTTTTGGATACACATTATATTTATATACCAGCTCCAACCCCTGCATTATCTTTTGCAGCAAAAAAAATTTTAGAGCTGGGTTTCACACTGGTACCGTCCGCAGATGAAGCCGATGTCATTTTACTCCCAGTACCAACTCCCGAAGATTGTGATTTAAAACTCTTCAAAAATCACATCATTATAGGAGGAAACCTTGCATACAAGCCACCGAATTCCATAGATCTCCTGGAAGACGCAGACTATTTGGCTCAAAATGCATCCATTACAGCAGAAGGGGCGCTCGGGTTGATTTTACCCCGGTTGACTACCTCATTAAGAAGCTCTCCAATCCTCATTCTCGGTTGGGGGCGTATCGGGAAAACCCTCGCAAAGAAATTGCAGCAGTTGGACGTTCCTGTCAGCGTATACGCACGAAAAAAGTCTGACCAAGCTATGCTCCATGCACTAGGTTATACATTATTTCAAAGAGATAATTTGCCCAAATATCGTTGCATCGTGAATACCGCTACCGCACCCATTTTAACCGAAACCGACATCTCCTATGTGAACCCCGATTGCTACTTACTGGAATTGGCATCAAAAAAATATATTCCCGGCGATCGTGTCGAACACGGACGAGGCTTGCCCGGGAGATACAAACCCGAAGCATCCGGTGAACTCATCGCACAAACGGTCGCCCAATATCTGCAAGGAGGACAATAAAATGACCATTGGATTTGCACTTACCGGCTCATACTGCACTTTCTCTAAAGTGTTTCCCATTTTGGAGCAATTGGCGAGAGAATACGATATAGTTCCCATCGTATCGGAAAGCATTCCCGTCACGAATACCCGTTTTGGAACCGCACAGTCGCACTTACAGCGAATTACGGACATATGTGGGAAAGCTCCCCTGACCTCTATTGTACAGGTTGAA
Organism: Oscillospiraceae bacterium; assembly: GCA_020025575.1. Classification (GTDB taxonomy): domain Bacteria; phylum Bacillota; class Clostridia; order Oscillospirales; family Oscillospiraceae; genus Faecousia. The sequence continues at coordinate 2,503 of JAHHRW010000012.1, forward strand.
CCTTTTGGACCCAAAAAACGATTGGATGCATTGGTGATTGCTCCCTGTACCGGCAACACCCTTGCAAAACTATCCCACGGAATCGCCGACACATCTGTATCAATGGCGGCTAAAAGTCATCTGCGCAATGGCCGGCCTGTTCTCCTGGCCGTTTCTACGAATGATGGTTTGGCTGCTGCCGCAGAAAATATCGGTCGCTTAATAAACAGAAAACATTACTATTTTGTTCCTTTCGGGCAGGATGCCCCCAAAGGAAAGCCCACCAGCCTGGTTGCAGACTTCTGTCAAATTCCCGCCGCTCTGAAATACGCCCTGCAGGAACAACAAATCCAGCCGGTACTACTATAAATATAGAAGAAACGGGGTCAATTGACCCCGTTTTACCATTATAACGTTTCGATCTGCTCCATCCAAGTGCGATAGCTCGCCTCACTGGGCATTTTCCAGTCTCCCCTAGGACTCACGCAGACAGACCCAACCTTCACGCCATCCGGCTGACAGCTGCGCTTAAACTGCTGTGTAAAGAAACGGCGATAAAAGGTGGCAAGCCACTTTTTGATCGTCTTTCCGTCAAATTCATCAGCAAAGGCACGGCAGGCAAGCACAAAAATCTTTTTCGGCTCAAAACCAAACCGGAGCATATAGTACAGGAAAAAGTCATGCAGTGCATATGGTCCAACAATATCTTCTGTCTGCTGGGAGATCTGCCCCTCTGTATCTGGTGGGAGCAATTCCGGGCTAATGGGAGTGTCCAGAATATCATCCAAAACAGCCTTAACTTCCGCAAAAGCAGGCATATCCGAGATTGCCGCAATCATCCATCGCATCAAAGTTTTTGGAATCGAGCCATTCACCGCATACATGCTCATATGGTCACCGTTATAGGTGCACCATCCCAGCGCCAATTCGCTCAAATCCCCCGTACCGATTACAATTCCATTCACCACGGATGCATAATCCATAAGAACCTGAGTCCGTTCACGAGCCTGCGCATTTTCATAGGTTGCATTCAGAACAGCTGCATCATGGCCAATATCACGAAAATGCGCTGTAACCGCATCTTGAATATTGATTTCCTTCCGGCTGACGCCCAATCGTTCCATGAGTGCCAAGGAGTTGCGATAGGTTCGGTCAGAAGTGCCAAAGCAGGGCATCGTTACAGCATATACATCCGTAGCGGGTCTGCCAAGCTGGCGCATTGCCTCCACTGTAACCAATAAGGCCAGTGTGGAATCCAATCCACCGGAAATTCCAACGACCGCATTGGATCCAACAGCTTCCAGTCGGCGTTTCAAGCCGCCAACCTGAATCTGAAAAATATCCATGCATCGCTCATGGCAGTCGTCATGTGCAGAAGGAACAAATGGCAGCTTGTCCAATTTGTATAGCGCACCATCAGAACGAAGGCTATCACACTGACAGTCAATATAACGCATTGGCTCCTTAACGCCATAGACACTGGTGCAATCCCGAACACTTTTATTGCGCTTGCGTTCTGCGCGGATGGCCCCCAGATCTGCATCATGCACAATCATATAATCGGTATCAATCAGGTTCTTATTTTCCATCAGCAAATAACCATCCTGCGTGATGATGCTGTGACCGGAAAAGACCACATCTGTGGTAGATTCTGTAGAACCAGAGGAACAATAAGCATAGACGCAGTTACATCTGGAGCTCTGATGCTGTACCAAACTGCGGCGATAACCGCGCTTGCCAACAGTTTCGTTGGAGGCAGACAGATTCACGATTACTTCTGCCCCATTTAGGCAAGCCAAGGTACTGGGAGGCAGCGGCGTCCAGAGATCCTCGCAGATTTCTGCACCTAGCTTTGTCCCATCTCCAATGGTAAAGATCAGATCCTTTCCAACAGGAACCATATAGTCCCCTTTCAGTCCCAATTCCTTCATGGAAACTGCATTCACTGTTAAATCAGAGGAAGACGAGAACCAACGATACTCATAAAATTCGTTGTAATTGGGGATAAATGTCTTTGGCACGATGCCTCGCAACACGCCACCGGAAATCATTGCACAGCAGTTATACATCTGCCCACAAATGGTTAGACCAATACCCACTGCTACCGTTAATTTTGGATGATTGGCGCAGCAGTCAATGATCTGCTGCAATCCGTTCATGGCAGCGCGTTCCATATGCCACTGGAAGAACAGATCGGCGCATGTATAACCGGTTACTGCCAATTCCGGAAGAACCAGCACATCCGCCTCAGCCTCATCAGCTTTGGCAATGTATCGGCAGATATCTGCAGTATTTTTTGTCACATCGCCTACTTGAACCGGAGGAACCGCACAGGCAATTCGAATAAAGTCGAGCATAAACAACCTCCAAAAATGCATTTTTATTATCATACCAATTTTTACGAAAAAATTCAATCCAAAAGAAAGTTTAGGCGGATTATGCGGAACAGTGTTTCATATTTTCAAGAACTATTTTACTTTTTTTTGATAACCCCTTGTAAATTGCCACATTTTAGCGTATAATTTGTTTCATAATTTGCACAACAAGAGAGGTTATCCACAATGGAATTGGTAAGCGTTCGAGAATTGTTTAAGAACACCGCTGCCTACGCCGGAAAAACGATTTCCGTTGGCGGCTGGGTTCGTTCTATCCGCGCAAGCAAGCAGTTTGGTTTTATTGTCCTGAATGACGGTACTTTTTTTAATCCTGTACAGGCAGTGTATCATGACACCATAGAGAATTTTCAGGAGATTTCCAAAACCAATGTCGGCGCAGCTCTGATTGTCACTGGCGAGGTTGTTTTGACTCCTGATGCAAAACAGCCTTTTGAAATTCAGGCCACCGAGGTCGTTGTGGAGGGTGCATCCACCTCTGACTATCCCCTGCAGAAGAAACGCCACACCATGGAGTTCCTGCGCACCATGACCCATCTGCGCCCCAGAACCAACACCTTCCAGGCAGTGTTCCGTGTTCGCAGCCTGGCAGCCTACGCCATTCACAAATTCTTCCAGGAAAGAGATTTCGTCTATGTCCATACCCCTCTGATTACCGGGTCTGACTGTGAGGGCGCAGGCGAAATGTTCCAGGTCACCACTTTGGATCTGAACAATCTGCCCATGACAGAAGACGGCAAGGTTGATTTCTCTCAGGACTTCTTCAATAAGCCCACCAACCTGACTGTTTCCGGTCAGCTCAACGGCGAAACCTTTGCGATGGCTTTCCGCAACATCTATACCTTTGGCCCTACCTTCCGTGCCGAAAACTCTAACACCACTCGCCACGCAGCAGAGTTCTGGATGATTGAGCCGGAAATTGCCTTCGCCGATTTGGCTGATGATATGCGTCTGGCTGAGGATATGATCAAGTACGTTATTGCTTATGTACTGGAGAATGCCCCTGAAGAGATGAACTTCTTCAATTCCTTTGTGGACAAGGGACTGTTGGAGCGCCTGAATCATGTGATGAACTCCGATTTTGGTCATGTGACTTATACCGATGCCATCAAGATTCTGGAAGAGCACAACGCTGAGTTTGAATTCCCTGTACACTGGGGCAGCGATCTTCAGACCGAGCACGAGCGTTATCTGACCGAGGTGGTCTTCAAAAAGCCCGTATTTGTCACCGATTATCCCAAGGAGATCAAAGCCTTCTATATGAAACTGAATCCCGATGGAAAGACCGTTGCTGCTATGGACTGTCTGGTTCCCGGCATTGGAGAAATCATCGGCGGCAGCCAGCGTGAGGATGATTACGAGATTCTCAAGTCCCGTATTGAGGAACTGGGTATGAACCCCGAGGATTATGGTTTCTACATGGATCTGCGCAAGTACGGTTCCGCTCGCCATGCAGGCTTTGGCCTTGGATTTGAGCGCTGCGTGATGTACTTGACCGGCATGGCAAACATCCGTGATGTGCTCCCCTTCCCCAGAACCGTCAACAACTGCGAACTGTAAATTGCTAGTAACAGGGTGTGCTGCACATGCAGCACACCCTGTTAAAATTCTGGGATAAAGGCAGAATCCGCTGCATCCGCCTCTTGGGTAAACCCTTCCAGATTATTTAGATACATCCAACTCAGAACCGAGTCGTACTCCTCCTGTGTAATTCTTCGGTTAAATGGAGGGAAATTCTCTGTTGCGTCCATAGGCGTGTACTGCCGCATTAAGCTGACCAGCACCTCTCCGGGCGCAAAATGATCTCCAATCCAATCCAGAACACGCAGAGAGTTTTCCACCTTTCCAGGCAGAATCAAATGACGGATTATGGTTCCTTTCACGAGTTTTCCCCCATCCCACTGAGGTGCACCGGTTTGACGAACCATTTCCCGAATGGCACTGGCAGCCACGGAAAAATAATCCTTTGCTCCCGAGAGCATTTTAGAAAGTTCAGAATCAGCATATTTGAAATCCGGCAGGTAAATATCCACCAATCCATCCAGTTCTTTCAGCGTCTCGACACGCTCATAGCCGCCGCAATTGTATACCACCGGGACAGGAAGTTTGGGTGACAGCGCCGGTATGATCGTAGGAAGATATTGCGTTGGTGTCACCAGATCAATGTTCTCCGCCCCTTGCGCAATCAGATCTTCCATGGTCTTGCGCAGAAGATGCGCGTCCATTTCCTGACCAATTGGTTCCTGACTGATGGCCCGATTTTGGCAATAAATGCACCCCAGTGTACAGCCGCCGAAGAAAATGGCACCACTGCCACCAGAACCTGCCAGTGCAGGCTCCTCCCATTTGTGTATCATGGTTTTCGCCACCACCGCTGTTGCAGGTGCACCGCAGTAACCTCTTTCCCCCGCTTGGCGATTCGCTGCGCACTGTCTTGGACATAGGCAGCAAGTTTCATATGTCAGCATTCTTTCACATCCTTTGGGATATCTTATCATCTTTTCTTCCAATTCACAAGTATCGCTTTACCACATGGGCATTTTATGGTATGATAGATGCCAAACTCTAAGAGATGAGGAACAATATGCTACAAAAGAATCAAGTATATACTGCTCAGATCGTGGATTACACCGCAGAAGGTCAGGGCGTTGCAAAAATTGAAGGCTGTGCCGTTTTTGTTCCCAACGCTATTGCGGGAGAACAATGTGAAATTCGAATTGAAAAAGTCGGAAAAACCTGGGCTGCCGGTAAAATTGTAAAGATATTAGAAAAATCCCCTCACCGGATCAATCGAGCTTGTCCTGTTGCCAAGCTCTGCGGTGGTTGTGATTTTCACCACATGGACTATGAAGAAGAATCCCGTCTAAAAGCCGAGCGTGTGCGCTCATGTCTGAACCGTCTTGGTGGTGAATCTCTGGAATCTATTCCCATGCACCCTGCCCCCACAACAACCTGCTACCGAAACAAGGCGCAATATCCCGTATCTTCTAAAAAGAACAAAGCATACGCCGGTTTCTTCAAAGCCGGATCCCATCAGGTGATCGAAAATGATCGATGCCTGATTCTCCCTCAAGAGGCTGATCTAGTCAAAAATGCAGTCATTGACTACATGAATCAGTACCGTGTCAATGCCTATGATGAGTCCACGAGAAAAGGACTGGTGCGCCATATTTATGTCAGACAGGGCGCTGTAAGCCATCAGTTGCTGGTTTGTATTGTTGCAAACGGGCACAAGCTGCCTCGAATAGAGGCTCTGTTGGAGCGACTAAAAAAGATTCCCGGTTTCACCACGCTCGTGCTCAGCGTTAACACGAAAAGCGGCAATGCCGTACTGGGGGACGAATTTATCACGCTTTACGGGCCGGGATATATCGAAGATACGCTATGCGGTCTGACCTTCCGCCTCTCCCCCAGATCATTCTATCAAATCAATCACCATCAGGCGCAAGAGCTGTATAAGGCCGCGATTGAGGCTGCAGAGATCACCAAGCAGGATACCGTCCTGGATCTTTATTGCGGTGTTGGAACCATCACGCTGGCTATGAGTCAAGTTGCTGGCAGAGTAATCGGAATAGAAGTCATTCCACAAGCTGTTGCAGATGCAAAGGAAAACGCAATCCGAAACAACATCACCAATGCAGAATTCTTCTGTGCGGATGCCGGCCAGGCCGCCCTGGAGTTGGAGCAGCAGGGCATTCATGCCGATGTTGTGGTCGTGGATCCTCCCAGAAAGGGATTAAACGCGGATGCCATTCAGGCAATTGCTCGCTTTGCCCCCCGTCGATTGGTGTATGTTTCCTGCGACCCTGCCACGTTGGCAAGGGATACCGCTATGCTGAAAGAAAAAGGATTCTGCCTCCAGTCTGCACAGGCTTTTGATTTATTTCCAAGATGTGCCCATGTGGAAAGTGTCGCTGTTTTTACCCACGAATGAGTACTTGCGATGAACAAAAAATCATTTGGTCTTCGTGCAGCTGCGCTGCGTTGGATTGCCCTTGCTTGCATGCTATTAGATCACTTAGGGCGAACGATTGCTTCCGGAAATGACTGGATGACAATCTTGGGAAGACTCGCCTTCCCCATTTTTGCATTTCAGATTGCGGAAGGCTATTTGCACACCCACGACTACTCCAAATACCGAAATCGGCTGTTGCTCTTTGCGGCAGCGTCGGAAGTTCCCTTTGACCTGATGCTGTTTGGGATTCCGTTTTATCCCTTTCATCAAAATGTTATGATTACACTCTTGCTGGGACTTGTCTGCATTCATGTAATCGATCAGGTACAAAACGGGCAAACGGACCTCTGGCTTGGATGCACGAAACTTGCCGGTCTATTTCTGCTGGGCTATCTTACCTTCTCCGATTACGGTTTATTGGGCATCTTGAATGTAGTTGTCTTTTTCTTGGTCCGAAATTTTCCAGGAGCAAAACTTGTGCAGCTTGCTGCCATGATCGCCATTCATGCATTTGGATTCCAGAGCAAGTTCTTCCTATTGGAGTTCCTCGGTCTCACGCTGCATATTCCCATCCAAAGCCTCGCAATACTCTCCCTCATTCCAATCTGGTTGTATAATGGGGAGAAGGGCTGCGACAATCAGTATCTGCAATATTTTTCATACATCTTTTATCCCCTGCATATGCTTGTCCTGTATCTCATGGTTACGTACTTGCTGTGATCCATAGGATTCTATACAAATTGGATTCCCCATCTAATTCTGATCTGGTATTAGATGGGGAAATTTTTTCTATAAAGGGAAATCCCCCACTGTTTGCAAACAGTGGGGGACTCTGATATAAAGCAGAATGTTATCGACTGCCTTTGTCGTAAGGAATGCCCTCGGCCTTGGGCGCTCTGGACTTCTTGGACGTAAAGATCAATACCACCAGAGAAATGATATACGGCAGCATATTGTAAACAAATCCGGGAATGTTCAGCCCTGCCAAGAAATCAAATGCGACATAAACATTGGAAAGCGCACGCATCAGACCAAAGAGCAGTGCAGCCAGCGCAATGTTCAGCGGTTTCCACTGACCAAAGATCATAACGGCCAGTGCCAAGAAACCAAAACCAGCCACGCCGTTTTCAAACTTCCACTCAGACACACCAGAAGTGATATAAACGATACCACCCAAGCCGCCCAGAATACCGGAAATCAGAACACCGGCATAGCGCATCTTGTAAACATTGATGCCAACAGAGTCTGCAGCCTGAGGATGCTCTCCACAAGCCATCAAACGAAGGCCAAAGCGTGTCCGATACAGAACCACATGACTCACAATCAGCACAATGAACGCAATCAGCATAAACCAACTAAATTCGAATGAGCCAATGTTGACATAGAATGCCTTCTTCTGATCGAAATACTGAATGGTTGCAGAAACATTATTGGGATCAGCAGCGGTATTCAGAGCCTTAACCAGAACGGTTGCAATTGCAGTGCCAAGCATATTCATAGCAGTACCAATAATGGTCTGATCTGCATTGAATGTAACGGCAGCCACCGCCAAAAGCATGGAGTAAATTGCACCCGCTGCCACCGCAGCCAAGATGACCAATACGATCATCGCCAAGGCAGAAGTACCTGCAGGAAGATAACGCATCATCAATGCGCCGCCCAAAGCACCAATCACCATGATGCCCTCCAGGCCGATGTTAATCACGCCACTGTGTTCGGAGAAGCAGCCGCCTAGTGCAACCAGCATCAAAACAGAAGCAAAAATGAGAGTATACTGTACCAAAAGCAGCATTACTTATTCCCTCCTTCTTTTGTGTTGGCAGCCAGTTTTTCATCACGCTTGTCCAGCCTGCGGTTCAATGCCATCTTAACGAACAGAACAAAACCGCAGAGGTAAATAATCAAGGTCGTGATAAAATCAGAAACCTGAGCGCAGTAGAGGGTCTTGTCCACATATGCGCCACCGGCTGTGATGTGCTGAATGAAGAAGGAAGAGAAAATGGAGCCAATGGGATGCAGGCCACCCAAGAATGCAGCTGCGATGCCATTAAAGCCCATAGCAGGAACACTTGCCTGAGAACAAGACCACTGTTCAAAACCAGTCAGATACAACAGCCCCGCTGCCATACCTGCCAGACCTCCGGCAATCGCCATAGTCAGAATGATATTGCGGTTTTCCTTCATGCCGGCATATTTGGCAGCATTCTTATTGTTACCAGTAGCCTTCAGCTCATAGCCAAGCTTTGTCTTTTCCAACAGAATCCAGATTGCAAAAGCAATCACGATTGCGATTGGAATTGCTATTGTAACATACTGATTCTTTCCAAACATATCACCCAGACCCATTCGCGGCAGTAAAGCATCGGGATTGGCTCCCTTAATTGTCATGGTATAGGGTGAAGTTGCCTCTTTTACAGATGTCAGCAGCATGTTAATGCCATACAAGCTGATCCAGTTGAGCATGATGCAGGAAATAACTTCATTCACATTGCACAGTGCCTTGAGAATGCCGGACAGGGCGCCCAGCAGTGCACCTGCCGCAACTGCACCCAGCAGGCATGCCCACCATGGCATATGCAGAGCCAATGCCATATACAGGCAGGCACCTGCGCCTACAACATACTGACCAGCTGCACCAATATTGAACAGACCAACCTTATACGCAAACAGGACGCTCAGCGAACACATCAGCAGCGGTGCTGTCTTGACCAATGTATTACCAAAGTATTTCAGCTGAGCTTTGCCACTAGGATAATACATGAAATTTTTAATAATTGTGGTAATAGCCTCTCCTGCTCCTTCTGCATTGATCATCAGAAGCACCAGATAACCAACCAGCAAACCCACCACGATACACATCATGGATGCAAGCAGAGATTGCAGGCCACCGTTCCTTAACAGACGATTCTTTTTCATGCCTGTTCCTCCCTCTTTGCGCCAGCCATATACAGACCCAGTTCTTCCACAGAGACCTTCTTGGGATCAAACTGTCCCACGATTTCGCCCTCGTACATAACCAGAATCCGGTCTGATACATTCATAACCTCATCCAACTCCAGGGATACCAGCAGGACACCCTTTCCGGCATCACGCTGGGCTACCAGCTGCTTGTGGATATACTCAATTGCGCCGACATCCAAACCACGAGTGGGCTGAACCGCAATCAGGAGCTCCGGATTCTTGTCGATCTCACGGGCGATAATCGCCTTCTGCTGGTTACCACCGGACATACTTCTGGACTTGGTAATGGGGCCTTGTCCGGAACGAACGTCAAATTGCTCAATCAACCGTTCTGCATAGCTGCGAATATTTTTGCGTCTTAGGAATCCGGCTTTATTCGTGAACTCCGGCTCGAAGTATCGCTGCAAGACCAAGTTGTCTTCCAAAGAATAATCCAAAACCAAGCCATGCTTATGGCGGTCTTCCGGAATATGGCTCATGCCAAGAACTGAACGCTTACGGATAGACGTATGGGTGATATCCTGACCACACAGGCTGATGCTGCCATTGCTTAGCGGCTCCAAACCGGACAACCCATAAACAAGCTCTGTCTGACCGTTTCCATCAATTCCTGCAATACAGACGATCTCCCCACGGCGGACCTGGAAGGATACATTTTTCACAGCATCCTGTTTGTGGCGCTTAGAGGCTACGCTCAGATTCTGTACATCCAATACAACCTCACCCGGAGTAATATTATCCTTGTCAACCACAGTCTTAACGTCACGACCTACCATCATCTTGGAAAGCTCGTGGGGCGTAGTGTTCTTGGTTTCAACCGTGCCAATATACTTGCCCTTACGCAGGACGCTGCACCGATCAGACACTTCCATGATCTCAGCCAACTTGTGAGAAATGAACAGGATGCTCTTTCCTTCAGCCGCCAGATTCTTCATAATCTGCATCAACTCATGAATCTCCTGAGGTGTCAGAACGGCAGTAGGCTCGTCAAAAATCAGGATATTATTCTCCCGATAGAGCATTTTCAGAATTTCAGTACGCTGCTGCATACCGACTGTGATATCCTCAATTTTGGCATCCAGATCGACCTGCAGACCATAACGTTCAGAAATCTCCTGTACCTTTGTCCTAGCCTGTTCCTTGTCCAAGAATCCACCTTTACATGGCTCCACACCAAGAATGATGTTATCCAGAACCGTAAAACACTCCACAAGCTTAAAATGCTGGTGCACCATACCGATACCCAAATCATTGGCATCATTGGGGTTGCGGATTTCCACTTTTTTCCCATCCATACGGATTTCGCCCTCTTCCGGCTGATACAAACCGAACAGGACACTCATCAGCGTGGACTTACCCGCACCATTTTCACCCAGCAAAGCGTGAATTTCACCCTTTTTCAACTGAAGTGTAATGTCGTCATTGGCAATGATACCCGGGAAACGCTTGGTAATGTGCAGCATTTCAACTGCATAATTCTCCAATTGCCATACCTCCTTCAGACCGTAACGGGCACATTATGCCCTCGGTTCCTATATGCCAAAATATTATAACACGGCCATGTCAAATATGCAAAATATTTTTCATTTATCTTTTATTTTCTGATATTTCCTACTAGATTTTACCATGCATTCACCTTTGACGAACAAAAAACCACCGACAGCCAAAGCCGTCGGTGGTTTTCCACTCAATTATTTGTTGTTGGGTAAGAAAATCTTACTTCAGGTTGCCCAGATCGTTTACAGTAACGGCAGTCTGAGGCATAGCGTCAGTTGCGTTGCTGACCTTGATGGTACCGTTCAGCATACCTGCAACCAGTGCCTTGTAGTCGTCCTGAGTGAAGGAATCACTCCACTGAGTGGACTCCATGGGCAGCTGGACGTAGTTAGCAGTGGGATCCTCGTTGACCAGACCCAGAGTAACAATCTTGCCTGCATAGTCAGCCCACTTGTTGTTCTCGATGATATCAGTCAGAGCATCCTTAACAGCAGGAGACAGACCCTTCATAGCAGAAGTCACGGTCATGCCCTCACCGTAGATGCCGTCGATAACAGCAGCCTGATCTGTATCAACACCGATCACCTTACCGTTGACCTTAGCAGCAGCCTCAGCTGCGGAAGTGAAGATACCGCCGCCGCAAGCGAAGATAACTTCAACCTTCTTCTCGCCATACCAGGTATCCATAGCTGCGGTGATGTCAGCATCGCCATGGAACTGGTTGCCGTAAGCGTATTCAACGGTGACCTGATCAGCGATGTTCAGCTCAGCAGCAGCTGCGTCAACACCCTGAATAAAGCCGTAGCCAAAACGCATAACAGCGGGAACAGCCATGCCGCCCAGGAAGCCCATGTGCTTGTAACCCATCTTAACAGCTGCGTAGCCAGCCATGTAGCCGGACAGCTCTTCCTGGTAAACAGCGCAGTAGACATTGCTGATGTCAATATAGTCTTCCAGCTTGTAATCATCAGGGTTGTAGTTATACTCCTCGCCTGCATTGGTTACAGCAGTTTCCAGAATGTCGCCCAGGCCCACGTCCAGAGCGATGAACTTTACGTCAGGGTAGGTTTCGCAGGTCTCAACGATGGTGCCGCCGAAAGCATAGCCAGGCATAACAATGATGTTGTAGCCATCAGCAACTGCAGCGTCAACCATTGCTACACGCTCGGGGGTGGAGTCACCAGCGGGCTTGTAGTAGGTAAAGCGGATATTCTTGGAGTCACAGTACTCCTTGGTGGCCTCGTAAGTGGTCTGGTTGAAGGACTGATCGGTGATGTCACCGTAGTCAGTAATCATTGCAACCTTTACATTAGACAGGTCAACCTCACCAACTGTCTCGGTAGAAACATTGGCTTCAGTACCAGTCTCGGTGCTGCCAGTAGCTGCAGTAGTTTCTGTAGCAGTATCGCCGCCGCAAGCGACGAGGCCCAAAACCATGACTGCTGCCAGCACAAGAGCTAGAAGCTTTTTCATTTTTGATAACCTCCAAATAGTTTGGTTTTTTGGTATATAAGATACCTACATATATTTTCGCACATTTTCCTGACAAAATCAACCTTTTTTAGAAATATTCATAAATCAGACAAATTTATAACTGTCTAATCTATGATTTTTCTCAATTCATATGCTCAGATGCGCTAAAACTGAACGGCAAAATCTCTGCCAATGTCACACTCTGGTAGGTTTCACCTTTGCTCCCCATGTATATCACGAAGTCATCCCTGCAGAATTCCCGCATCACCTGACGGCATACACCGCACGGTGGAAACGCTCCCGTAATGATACCATCCTTGCCTCCTACGATTGCAATTGCTGTGAAATCCCGGTGTCCATCGTACACAGCCTTAAAAAAAGCAGTGCGTTCGGCGCAGTTGGTCGGAGAAAAGGATGCATTTTCAATATTGCATCCACCATAGACCGTGCCATCGGCACAAAGCAGTGCTGCTCCGACCTTATAACCGGAGTAAGGTGCATAGGCATGGGTCATTGCCTCCTTTGCCAGTTCAATCAACTTTTCAGGTGTCATATCCAGTCCCTCCAGTCAATGATAGGGCGCAGCAAAAACTGCGCCCTACGCAATGTTAAATGATTTCTTTTGCGAAACTCTCGCCAGTCGTTTCGTAAGCAACCCCCAGCAGTTCTGCAATTGTAGCAGCAATATCCGCAAAACTCTTACGGGTTCCCAAATTCACAGGTCTCACCTTTGGCCCCGCAATGAGCAGAGGTACATACTCTCTGGTGTGGTCTGTGGTAGCTGTATAGGCAGGATCACACCCGTGATCTGCTGTAATCATAACCACGTCATCCTCCCCGAGCATTTCCATAAGTTTGGGCAGCCATGTGTCAAACTCCGTCAAAGCCGCTGCGTAACCGTCAATATCACGGCGATGACCATAGAGCATATCAAAGTCCACCAAATTTACAAAACACAGACCTTCAAAGTCCTGCTGCGCATAGTGCAGGGTGTGACTCATCCCATCTGCATTGCTCTTGTTATAAACATGCTCTGTTGTGCCCTGTCCGGCAAAAATATCAAAAATCTTACCCACCGCAATGGAGTCTTTTCCCTGTTCTTTAATGGCGTCGAGCAGCGTCTTTGCCGGTGGCTCCAGAGAATAGTCATGACGATTGCTTGTGCGCTGAAAGCCATCCTTGTCGTTGCCGACAAAGGGACGGGCAATGACTCTGCCCACGCCATGCTTGCCCTGAAGAATCTGACGCGCCTTATGGCAGGCATCATACAGCTCTTCCAAAGGAATCAGCTCCTCATGGGCTGCCACCTGAAACACAGAATCAGCAGAGGTATAGATGATCCACTTACCGGTATCCAACTGCTGCTGCCCGTAGTCACGAATCACATCAGTCCCGGAATATGGCAGGTTGCACAGGCAACCTCGGCCGGTCGCTTTCTCAAATGCGTCCAGAATTTCCTGAGGGAATCCATTGGGATAGGTGGGCAGAGGTTCCGGGGAAACTACGCCGGCAATTTCCCAGTGACCAATGGTTGTATCCTTACCCATAGAGCGCTCTGCCAGACGGCAGACAGCACCGGTGGGATTGGCCTCTGTGCCCAAAAATGCTTGCCCATCAATGTTGCCAATTCCCAGTTTCTTCATATTGGGAATCGACAGCTTTTCTGATGTGGCACAGGATTTCAGGGTGTGAACTCCCACATCGCCGAAGTTCTCAGAGTCCGGCATCGCTCCTGCACCACAGGAATCCAAAACAATTAAAAAGATACGCTTCATAGAATATTACCTCACAAATGCTTGTCAGGAAGATTCGCTGGATTATTCCTGATCCATTGCAACGGCTACATCCAGCGCAACCTTCATCATGGTCGTGAAAGAGTTCTGACGCTCCTCCGCAGTGGTCTCGATCCCCTTGAGAACATGGTCAGAAATGGTGCAGATGCACAAAGCGCGCTTACCATAGCGGGCTGCGTTCATATACAGTGCAGCAGCCTCCATCTCCAGAGCCATAACGCCCATCTTTTTCAATCCATAAACGCTATCCAGTCCCTCGGGCACACCAACATGATCCCCGTAGAACACATCGGAAGAATTCACGTTACCAACGTGGTACACAGCACCATTCTCTTGGGCTGCTTTAACAGCCTCGCTCAGCAGCTTAAAAGATGCAATGGGCGCAAATGTGCCGGGCACATGGAACTGAGCAGCAAAATTGGAATCGGTGCAGGCGCCCTGAGCAATCACCAGATCGTACAGGTTGATGTCCTCCTGGATTGCACCGGCAGAGCCTACACGGATGATATTATCCACATCATAGAAGTTAAACAGCTCGTGGGAATAGATGCCAATGGCAGGCATACCCATACCGGATGCCATGACAGAAACCTTTACACCCTTATAATAACCGGTATACCCCTGAACACCACGAACATTGTTCACAAGGACAGGATTCTCAAGAAAGTTTTCTGCAATAAACTTCGAACGCAGAGGGTCACCGGGCATCAGGACAGTCTTGCCGAAATCACCGGGTTTTGCACTAATATGGGGAGTAGACATATTTCATTTCTCCTTTTCAATCAATAACTTTTGTCATTCGCATCTGCACCATTCTTGACAATCTTCACCACACGGCTGGTGCCAAGACGGGATGCACCCAGATCAATAAACCTTTGTGCATCTTCCAGACTGGAAATGCCGCCGGCTGCCTTGATCTTCACATTGGGGCCAACGTGTTTTGCAAACAGCTCCACATCGTGGAAAGTTGCGCCAGAGGTAGAGAAACCAGTGGATGTTTTGATGTAATCTGCACCGGATTCCGTAACCACACGGCACATTTCAATCTTTTCTTCATCGGTCAGCAGGCAGGTTTCGATGATAACCTTCAGAAGTTTTCCCTTGCAGGCAGCCTTGATATCCTTGATTTCCTGACAAATCTCATCATACTTGCCATCCTTGACCCATCCGATGTTGATGACCATATCCACTTCATCTGCACCATTGTCAACCGCATCGCTGGCTTCAAAGCACTTGACCGCTGTGGTGGAATAGCCATTGGGGAAACCGATAACCGTACAAATTGCCAACTTGTCACCAACATATTCCTTAGCCTGTTTTACAAAAGAGGCCGGGATACAAGCTGATGCACACGAATACTTGATGGCATCATCACAAATCGTCTGAATCTGATCCCACGTAGCGGTCTGCCCCAGCAGAGTGTGATCGCACTTACTCAAAATCTCTTGTACATTTACATTCATAGTATTACCTCCATATAGGTTTCAGATTACTCCACACCGTGGAGCTTAATTACCTTGTGTTCTCGAATTCCTCGGATATAGCACTTGTGACACATTGCAATATAACTATCGTTGCCACCCAGGAAAACCTGGTCACCTTCGGTTATAATATACCCATCTGCGTCAATACGGGCATTGACCGTAGCCTTGGCACCGCAATCACAGATTGTTTTGATTTCCTGAATGGTATCTGCCACTTCCATCAGGCGTAAACTGCCCGGAAACAGCCGTGTCAGAAAGTCGGTGCGCAGTCCAAAACACATGACAGGAATATTAAAATCATTCACAATGTTTCGCAGCTGGTCAATCTGCTGTGATGTCATAAACTGACATTCATCAACAATGATGACATTGCATTTTTCCAGTTGAGTATCCTGAAATCGCTGATAAATATCAGTATTCGGTCCGATAACTTCCACCTGCGCCTCCAACCCGATGCGACTGCGAAGTATTTTCACGCCGTCCCGGGTATCGGCACTAGGCTTAATCAACCAAACATCCAAATCATTCTCTTCATAATTATACTTGGTAATCAGCGCCTGGGCCGTTTTGCTAGACCCCATTGCACCGTACTTAAAGTAGAGCTTTGCCATGATTGATTCGTTCCTCTCGGTTATTTCTCCGGAATGGTCCGTATTTTTTGATCCTTACGCCATCCCAAATCGTAGGATGCCCGCTCTGCAGCTTGTTTTACATAGTTGATGGTTGTCCGATCCGTACAGACCTGTCCGCTGTCACGAATGCCGATAACAGCGATGGCATAGCTGCATTTTCCCGTGCTGTCATAGATCGGTGCCCCTACACTCTGCAGTCCGTTGCGGTATTCCCCTCGTTCAACTGCATAACCAAGCTCCTTGGTGAGTGCCAGCTGGGGTTCTAAGCCTTCCCAAGTGGTAATGGTATTGGCGGTATAGGCTTCCATCCCTTTGCGATTAAGTAAATCTTTTGCCCGTTCCAAAGGCATGGCTGCCAAAATGCACTTTCCCTCACTGGAACAGTGCAGCGGGATTCGGCTGCCTGGTTCGGAAGAAACCCGAAATCCATTATGAGGCTCTATGCACTCTGCCAAAATCAATTCATCCCCGCTCATTCGGGCAAGGTAAGCACTCTCCCCTACCGCCTCAGCAATCTCCTCCAGGTAAGGTCGGACAATCCCCATTACATTCCACGAAGCTGCCACACTGCTGCCCAGCTCGAACAAATGGTAACCCAGACGGTATTTCCCGTCAGTCTTATCCTGCTCTACAACAGCAGATTCCAGCATAGAGGCCAGCAATCCGTGAACCGTACTTTTTGCCCATCCAGTTTTCAGAACCAGCTCGGTAAGCGACAAGCTGCCCCCCGCCTGCCAGAAACAATCCAACAAAGTAATGGCTTTTTCCACAGAGTGTACGGATCTGCCTTGCGTTGGCATGGTATATCCCTCCAATAGTCGGTCTTTGATTCCTATTATGATACAGCACAGTGCAAAATTCAAGTGAAATTTTATAAATTTTCAGAACAAATATTCCGCAATGCCGAACACCCGTTTGCAAAAGGGTGCAAACGGGTGTTCATTGAGCACTTAAATATACTTTTGTGTGGCCACATCCATAACCCCTCGCGTGGTTAGCCTCAGGGTTGGGATCACTGGCAGGCTCATAAAACTCAGTGTCATAAACGGATCTACATCATCACCAACACCCAACTCGTGGGCTGCTGCCTTTGCCTTTTCCAGCAGCTCATTTACCTCTGCAAGTGGCCGATTGCTCATCAGGCCCGCAATTTCCAGCGGAAGCTGTGCAATCACTTCTCCATGATTCACCACAACAATCCCACCAGAATTTTTTGCAATCGTGTTCACAGCCAACGCCATATCCTCATCATTGACACCCACCACGATGATATTGTGACTGTCATGGGCTACAGAAGTTGCAACCGCCCCCTGTTTCAGACCATAGCCCCGCAGATAGCCAATGCCAATATGCCGTGTATTCCGGTGGCGCTCCACCACCGCCATTTTCAGCGTATCAGCTCGCACATCTACTTCCTCTGCATAGCCACAGTCCTGCGTGATGATCTGACCGGGTACCATACCGATAACCCCTCTTGGACGCCACTCTGCAAAATCTCGGGGTGTCATATGATCCACATGGAAGGTATGCTCCGCCTGATCCACCAGTCTGGGTGAGATATCCGACTCCGGAACATCCATCATTTGTCCATCCTGACAGATCAGTTTCCCTCTTTTATAAACCTGCTGCACATTGAAGTCCTTCAGATTATCAAGCACTGCAAAGTCTGCCAGATACCCCGGCGCAATAGCACCCCGATTATTCAGCAGGAAGTACCGCGCCGCATGATAACAGGCTGCCTGAACCACGCGGATGGGGTCTGCCCCCATGGAAACAGCCTTTCGGCAGATATAATCCATGTGGCCCTTTTCCAAAAGATCAGAGGGGTGCTTATCGTCTGTGCAGAACATGCAGCGGCTATAGTACTGTTCACTCAGCAGACCTATGAGTGCCTCAAGGTTTTTTGCTGCGGTTCCCTCACGGATCATGATGTATTGTCCCCGGCGAATCTTTTCCAGAGCATCTTCCATATCCGCACACTCGTGATCGGAATAAACGCCTGCTGCAATATACGCATTTAGATCATTGTTCCGCAGCCCTGGAGCATGACCGTCAATTTTCTTGTGGTGGGACTGGGATGCCACTATTTTGGATACGGGACCAGCGTCCCCCCGAATCACCCCGGGAAAGTCCATCATTTCACCCAAACCTAAAACTCTCGGATGTGCAAAGAAACTGTCAATATCCCGATAATCCAGATTTGCACCGCTTTCGTCCATGGGTGATGCAGGAACACAGCTGGGGATCATAAACAGCACATCCAGAGGAAGGCCCTCGGTAGCCTCCAGCATGTAGTCGATTCCATCGGTTCCCATGACGTTGGTGATCTCATGGGGGTCGGTGATCACCGCAGTCGTGCCGTGGGGCAGTACCGATTTGGCAAACTCCTTTGGAGAAACCAAACTGGATTCCAAATGAATATGGGCATCAATAAAGCCTGGGCAAACAATTCTGCCTGTCATGTCTACTTCGACATTCCCCTCATATTTCCCTTGACCCACAATCAGCCCCTCTGCCACAGCAATATCATCTGTTGCCAGACATCCGGAAAACACATCCACATAGGTCGCATTCTTCAGAACCAGATCCGCCTTTTCCCGTCCTGCTGCCACATCGATGATTCGCTGCTTTTTGACCAGTCTGCGGTTTATTTTTCCAGACCAGCTTTCTGTATATGCCATATGATTGCTCCCCCTTTATATTATGATTTGTATAATTGTACCATCTTAGCTGTATAATGTCCAACCGCATATTGCACAAAAAGGAACCCCATGATAAAATGGATAAAAATTATTTCCGGAGGTTCCTATGAAAACTCTATTGCATACCTGCTGTGCGCCCTGTGCAAACCAGTGTATCGATGTACTGCGCACAGACGGTTTTGATGTCACTGCACTTTGGTACAATCCCAATATCCACCCATTTACGGAATACCGTTCCCGCCGCAATTGTCTCAGGGAATACGCTGCATCCATTGAACTGCCCTTGATTGAGCGGAACGATTACGGTCTGCGTCCATTTGTTCGTGAGGTTGCGCCGGATATTGCCGGTCGCTGTATCAAGTGTTATGAAATGCGTCTGTATGAAACTGCCCGTCAGGCCGCCGAGGGTGGATTCGATAGCTTTACATCTTCCCTCTTTATCTCCCCCTACCAAAACCACGACCTGATGCGCGAAGTTGCTGAGCGTGCCGCCCACGAATACGGCGTAGAATTCCTATACCGGGACTTTCGCCCGTATTTCCGTGCCGGACAGGAGCGTGCACGTCAGTTGGGCATGTATATTCAAAAATACTGCGGCTGTGTTTTCAGCGAAGAAGAGCGTTATTTAAAGGCCTCTAAGATTATTCCCTAAATTTACAAAAAAGGTTGCGCCTTCCAAAATTGTGATGTATAATTACTGTGATGTTTTATGGGCCAAGGCCCACGAAAAAACGAATTTTCAGGAGGTAACGAATCATGTTCAATGCAATGATTGAAACTTTGAAGGCAAATCCCCGCAAAATCGTCTTCACTGAGGGTCACGATGCCCGCATTCTGGAGGCAACTTCCCGCCTGGTAGAGGGCGGTTTCCTGACCCCCATTCTGGTGGGCAATGTAGAAGAAGTCAAGGCTAACGCTGCCAAGGGCGGTTTCAACATCGAAGGTGTTGAAATTCTGGATCCTGCTTCTTACAAAGACATGGATGCTATGGTTGAAAAGATGGTCGAGCTGCGTAAGGGCAAGATGACCGCTGAGGAGTGCCGCACTGCTCTGTCCAAGGGCAACTACTTCGGTACCATGCTGGTCAAAATGGGCTATGCAGACGCTCTGCTGGGCGGCGCTACCTACTCCACTGCTGATACCGTCCGTCCCGCTCTTCAGCTGATCAAGACCAAGAAGGGCGCACATCTGGTTTCTTCCTGTTTCATTCTGGTTCGCGGCGAAGAAAAGCTGGCCATGGGCGACTGCGCTATCAACATCGACTACCAGGATACTTTGGACAAGGAAGGCAACGTGGTTGTATCTGCTGCACAGAAACTGGCCGAGGTCGCAGTTGAGACTGCAAAGACCGCAAAGGTCTTCGGCATTGATCCTAAGGTTGCAATGCTGAGTTTCTCCACCAACGGCTCCGGTAAGGGCGGCACTGTTAAACTGAGCCACGATGCTACCGCTGTTGCTAAGGAAATGGCTCCTGATCTGGCCATTGACGGCGAGATGCAGTTCGACGCAGCAGTTGCTCCCGAGGTTGGTCAGCTGAAGTTCCCCGGCTCCAAGGTCGCAGGCTATGCAAACACCTTTGTCTTCCCCTGCATCGAGGCCGGCAACATCGGCTACAAGATTGCACAGCGTCTGGGCGGCTACGAGGCTTATGGCCCCATCCTGCAGGGCCTGAACGCTCCCATCAACGATCTGTCCCGTGGCTGCAACGCTGATGAGGTCTATAAGATGGCCATCATCACCTGCGCTATGGTTTAATTGCTGATTGGTTTACCTGATGTTTAAAAAACCGGATGATAACGTTCGAGGTTCCTGAGGACAGTCTACTGAAATTAGGACAATGAGCCTTGCACCGGGATAAAGAAATGCCGAGAAGAACTTTTTACGGTTCTTCTCGGCATTTTTATTTTATCATCGGTACATTCCCATTTTCACGCCGCATTTTGTAAAATGGAACACCCCCAGGCTCCTGAACAGGTGACATAGATCCCCAATTTTTGTTTCGCCGGAGCTCACATCCTTGATTCTTGCTCCAATTTATCTGCAAAGCGCCGGATTGGCTCTGCAAGTATTTCCGCCAAATTTAGGGCTGCTTACTTTTTTCTTCACAAGGGCAAGCATGCCATCTTTCACCGTCAATTTTAGGTTGCACTAAACAGATGAAAGATCGATCTCATCGCACTTTTGAAAACTTCCGTCAGTTGGCTGGATTTTCTACGTAATACTGCGCCTGGGCGTGCCACAACTCGTAGTATTTTCCACTTTCATCGGCAACTAGGGCAGCGTGGGTGCCCCGCTGAATAACCGCTCCTTCATGGAACACAGCGATCTCATCGCAGAATTTGCAGCTTGAAAGCCGGTGGCTGATATAGATGGCGGTTTTATCACCCGCAATCTGATCAAACTTGCTGTAGATCTCCGCCTCCGCAATGGGGTCCAACGCTGCCGTAGGTTCATCCAGAATGATAAAGGGGGCGTCCTTATACAGGGTTCGGGCAATGGCAATCTTTTGAGCCTCTCCGCCGGATATATCCACACCATCCTCGTCGTAGTCTTTGTACAGATATGTATCCAAACCGAGTTCCATATTGGCCAGTCTTTCAGAAAAACCGGCTTTGTTCAGGCAGTCTGTCACCTTTTCCCGGTGGTAATGTACCCGTGACGCCACATTTTCTCCCAACTTCAAAGCAAGTAATTGAAAATCCTGAAATACGATGGAGAAGATGTTCATGTATTCCAGATAGTTGTACTTACGGATGTCAATACCGTTTAGCATGATTTCTCCTTCAGTGGGGTCATACAAGCGGCAGAGTAATTTGATAAACGTGGTTTTGCCGCTGCCGTTCATGCCCACAACGGCCAGCCGCTTGCCAATCTCAAATTTCATATTCACGTGTCGCAGAGCGTAATTGTCGCTGCCGGGATACTTGAAAGAGACATTGCGAAATTCCACTTGGTATTTTCTGTCGTTGCGTTTTTCCACCGTCAGGCTGCCCTGATACATCTCGTTGGGAATATCCAAAAATTCAAAGGTCAGGCGCAGAAACGCAGCATTGTTCCGCATCAGCCCTAGGGCAGAAACAAGGCTGGACACACCGCCGGAAACTTTGCTGATCGACGCCACATACTGGGTGACCGAGCCAAGACCAAAGGCACCTGCCAGTGCCTTCAGGCACACAAACAGGTAGGCCACTCCGGTAAACAGAACGGATACAGCTCCGCCCGCTGCCGCATAGAGACCCATGGGGCCCCGGGCAAGATGTGCAAACAACCCCTTCGAGCCAAAGGTTCCCTCCTTGTTGCGATTGTATCGGTCGCAGATCCGGTCTTGGCGGTACACTCTCATATCCAGAGCAAAATCTCGGTAATAGCCCAGATACCCAAAGAAGGAGAACAGACGATTTCCCAGATTGTGAGAGTCGGCATACTTTGCATAGTAACTCTCGGATCGGTTCTGCAGCACGGGAGCCAGGAATGTAATCCCCAGCATGAAAGCGATGATGCCCATGACCACAAGCGGGTGATTCAGCCAGACAAGTACTCCGGCAGTGTCCGGCACACGACTGACAAACAGGGAGATCGTCAGAGCCAGACCGCCCAGAATAGTGAACAGGGATGAACCCAGTTT
This sequence comes from Oscillospiraceae bacterium, assembly GCA_020025575.1. GTDB lineage: Bacteria > Bacillota > Clostridia > Oscillospirales > Oscillospiraceae > Faecousia. The sequence goes on from JAHHRW010000012.1 coordinate 24,997, forward strand.
TTCATAGGATTCGATCACGCGATACAGTCCCCAGCCACCGCCATTCAGGTTTTGGCGAATGGTATACAGTTGCTCGGCGGTATGGGGCTCATCCAAAGCAGAATAATCCAGTTCCATCATTTTTTCGGACAGGATGTTTTCCACCTTCAGCCACTCGCCGGCGTTTTGGGTCTGCGTCCACTTGCTCAAAAGGGCAGAACCCAGGGCGATGACGGCGGCAGACCCCAGGGTGATGAGCACAAGCATCTTCAGGTTCTGGACATCCCGCTTTCCTGCCAGCTCATCAACAATCAGTGCGGAGAGGAAAATCCCAACATATGGGGTTAGTGCCGTCCAGATAACATGGAGAAAACGGGATATGACCATCTGTGGCTGCCGCTGATAAAAGAGTTTGAGTGCGCGAAGATTCAACCGAAAGAGCTCACGCCAGGACATGGAATTTTTCGTTTTATGCATCTTTCTGCACCCCCTCCTTGTAGTATTTGCTTTGCACCTCATAAAGCGCGGCATATTTGCCGCCTTTGGCCAAGAGCTGTTCATGGGAGCCTTCCTCCGCAATGATCCCCTTGTCAATCAGAATGATCCGGTCGCAGAAACGAGTGGATGCCAAGCGGTGAGAAATGTAGATAGAGGATTTCCCACCGGTCATTTCATGGTACTTTTGATATAGTTCCGCCTCAGCGATGGGGTCCAGCGCTGCTGTGGGCTCATCCAATACAATGAACGGTGCATCCTTATAGATGGCCCGAGCCAGCATCAGGCGCTGCGTCTCGCCGCCGGAGAGCATGATGGCGTCCTCAAACACCTCCCGGTTCAAATTGGTATCAAAGCCGTCTTTCAATGATGCTATTTTTTTCCGTAGTCCTGCTTTGTCTACACATTCCTGAACCCGCTCCATATCCATGTCCACATTATCCTGGGCTACATTGGTAGCAATGGTACCCGCAAGAAGGGAGAAGTTTTGGAAAACCGCAGAGAACATGGTATAGTAGTCAGCACGATTATATTTTCTGATATCCGTTCCATCCAGCAGAACACGCCCTTGGGTTGGGTCAAGAAAGCCGCAGATCAATTTGATGAGGGTGGTTTTTCCCGCACCGTTCAGCCCCACCACCGCCAGTTTTTCGCCAGGACACAGGGTCAAATTAATGTTTGTAAGCGTGTCGTGATCTGCGCCTGGATAACAGAAAGACACATTTTCCAATCGGATTTCATACATTCTGTCCGATTCTACCCGGATGTGCTCGCCACCATCAAATTGGAACGGTTCGTCAAACTCCAGATACTCCCGAACAGAAGAAATGTCAAGAGATTGTTTGTGAAGGGTCGTGAATCCATCCAGGATTCCCGTGACCCAAGCAGCGAATCCGCTTACCGCACTGAAGTATAGGAGAAATTCCGCCACATCCAATCCCTCAGCTACCACCAGGGCAATCAGATAGGCATAGGCAATGCCGTTTCGGACAAATGTCAGTACCAGATCCACAACCTTTGCCCAGAGGTACACCCCCTCTGCTTTCTGGTGGAACGCAGTATATGCATCCATTCCTTTTTGATACAACTCATCAATCCAGGGACGCAAGCCAAAGATTCGGATATCCTTTGCCGCTGCCAGGTTTCTCCCACAGGTGGTGAGATAATACACCCCATTGGAAAGTTTCATTTCTTCCTCCCTGTGGCGATACCCCCATTCGTTAAGTCGATTGCCTACAAGGTAGCTGATGGTGGAGGTAAGGAGAACCACAGCCAGCAAAACCGGCTGCACCGATGACAGCAGCAGAATATAGACTGCAAAGCCAATAATATTGGTAACCAGGTCTGTCAGTGTCGTCCAGATGGCCTCTGTTGCGCTGGAATTGGAATTGATCGACATCTGCGACTTGATATTCAATTCCCGGAATTTTTCATTAGAAAGATTGGGGTAGGATGTGGTAGCTGCTTTCTTGTTGAGCCGTGTAATGAGCTCTTGGCGCACGCTAATCCTGCCGTACAGCGCATTGGTATTCACATATGCCGATGCTGCCGACACAAGCATCAAGGCCAGGACAAATATACCGATTGTCCCAATCAGCTCCGCCACCGGGGCATTCCGTTCCACCACGGAGAGCACCTTCGGTGAAACATACAGGTTGATGAGATTCAGCGCAACCGCCGTCAGGGCGGAAAGCAGGCTGAGTATAAGAACCTTCTTTTCTCCGGTCGTCCAAGCCAGTTTCATCATAAAGCACGTATTTTGGGCCATGTTATACTTTGGCTTGGCCGCCTTTTCTTTTTTTGCTTTTTCTTTCAACACGAAAAACCACCATCCTTTCTGTGCATATCCTAGCACAGAAATATGTCCCCAGATTATTCCGGGGATGAATCGTCATTTCTGGGTGATGAATTGCAAATTCCTACACCTGCGGGAGCAATATTTCCGTTGTAAAGGCTCCATCCTCACTGTTTCGGCTGATGTATCCGTCCAACCGTTCCACAATCGCATCAATGCGAACAAGACCGAACCCGTGTCCATTTCCCTTTGTGCTGAGGAACAGCTTACCCTCTTTCTTCATTTTCTTGCCGGCAGTACAGTTGGTAAAGGAAATGTAGAGCTGCGTATTCCGCATATCCATATACACACGGATCACTCGCTGTCCTTCTGGTAATTTCACGCTTGCCTCGATGGCGTTATCAAAAAGATTGCCAATGATACAGCACAGGTCAATTTCCGAGAATTTTAGTTTGATGGGAATATGTGCATCTGCCACAACCTCAATTCCTTTTGCTTTTGCAAGTGAAATTTTGGAGTTCAGAATCGCATCGGTCATGGGATTGCCGGTTTTGATAACCGTATCAACAGTAGTCAGATCATCGCTAAGGAGATCAAGATAGTGCTTGATGTCATCCCAATTTTCGGCGGCTGCATATGCTTTCATTGTCTGGATGTGGTTGTGGTAATCGTGTCGCCAACCACGAATTTGACGGTACATATTATCAACCTCCCGATAATGGGTTTCAATCAGTTCCTGCTGATAGGCAGCGATCTTTTTATCTATTTTCTTTGAAAACAATCCCATTCGTTTCACCTCGTGTTAATAATGGCTCGGTTGATACCGTCGTAAGCTCCCCTAGGGAGAGGTATGGCAGTTCCGTCGCTCAGTTTGATTTCTGTCTTTGTTACACGGCTGATCTGCGTAAGGTTGATAATCGCAGAACGTCCCACACGGTAAAACCGTTCGTCCAGTTGTTTTTCCAGCTCTCCCAATGTCATTTTCACAGTTACATCGGACAGAGCGTGTATCGTAACGTAGTTTCCAAGCACATCTGCATACCGAATTTGATAAATCGGCACACGCACCATTTCGCTGCCAATTACAAAAATCAATACCTTTTCATTCTTAGAAATTTTCTCTGCTGCACGGTCAAGCACTGAGCAGAGTTTTTCTTCCTTGACCGGTTTCATCAGATAATGGAGTGCTGCCACTTCGTAGCCCTCCGAAATATAGTCAGAATAACCTGTAATGAAAACGATCTGAACGGTGTCGTTGTTCTTTCGCAGCTGTTTCGCCATGGTAACGCCGTCCATAGTGCCCATTTCAATATCAAGGAGCAGAATATCATAATCGCTTTCTTCAGCATAGTGGAACAGGAAACTTTCTGCAGAAGAAAAGCTATCGGTATGTACTGCATGACCGGCTGCAGTGGCCCAGCGCTCTACCATATTCAAAACATATTGCCTGTCCGCATCGGAATCATCACAGATTGCAATTTTATACTTCATGTTCTCACCTCATTGGGTCTCGACTTTTTGTGCTCACTTCACAAGTGCCAAAAGGACTTTCTGTTCAAAGCTCGGTCAATGAGCAGTTTCGAAAGTTTTTTATAACGTGTAGCCATTGTGTATAACGCCGGCATTTCAGATTTTTGAATGATTTCATCCCATTATACTATAAAAGCATTGTGTTCTCAATGTGTTCATATAAAAGTTAGATAAACTCAGTCGGATGCCTTCTCCAATTCAATTTATCGTCACAGCAACAAAGAAACGGGATATCTCATCATGCGTAAAAATATATGGGATAAAGCTGGATTTTATATGAGTAATGTTTCTTAGGCAATAGAAATTGGTCCTTACGCCATTCAGGAAACGGGGAAAATTTATCCGTTCATCGCCCCGTTGGTAACAGTTCCTTTCATGCTTATTCACAGTTGTCTCTATCCATTTTCTAACAAGTCTTTTGCTTGAGAAAATCCACAACCGCCCCGAAAATCCTTAAAAAGAAATACGGTGCAGCCTCACCGGACTGCACCGTATAATATATCCCCCAATCGTTTATAGCCACCGCCGGCAGCATCCTCTGGGGTTTTGTCCGTTATTCTTGAATCAGGGGCAGCGCAACTTCAACAGAAAACAGGTCGCCATCTTTGCTTTGCTTAAACACACCACCCATGGCTCTCACTAGCTTTTCACAGGTCTTCAAACCAATTTTGTTACTCTCCACTCGATTGTTCTGGGTTTTGATATAATTGGATACATACGTTGTCAGAACACCGTTCTGCTCCTCCACAAGGACATTCACCGGACGAGTTTCATCTGCATATTTGCACACATTAGAGTAGAGATTATCAAAGATACGCCGCATATGGCCCACATCTACCCGGAGTTTTCCCCCGGAATCTCCTCGATGAACCACCCGGATATCGAACCCCCGCTGGGTCAAATTCATCTCCTGCTCCAGCAAAATCTGATCCATCAGTGTACATGCATCCACTTCTTCCAAACTCTGATCTGGCTTGGGCTTTCCAAACACAAGAAAGAAACCAAAGAGCTCGTCCGTTAACCCTTTTAATCTGAGTGCATTGTTTTTACAGATATTCAGATATGCCTGCCGCTCCTGTGGCGTGAGAGACTCATCAGACACGATATCCAAATACCCCATCAGCGCAGTCAAAGGGGTTCGCACATCGTGGGAAATCGCCGTAATCAGTTGAGAATTGGCCTGCCATGCGGCCTCCTCCCGCTGAAGTTTGTCGATAATGCTAAGACGCATGGTATCCACATCCAACGCAAGCTGCCCGATTTCGTCGTCAGAGATTGGACGAATCTGCATATCCAGCTCCCCCCGGCTGACCAGACGGACCTGGCGGCTCAATGTCTGCACCGTTCGGGTTACATGTTGGTCATAGATAAGAATCACTGTCAAAAATACCACCGTCGCCGTAAATAATGACACTGCTTTTGCTCCAGCATGAAACACATCCTGCGTGCAGTCGTAGATCGTGACCGTGAATACGCCGTCCCGAAAATTTACGGGGTACTTGGCAGATGACACACTGTCACCAGAACGAATTACAATTCCATAATCGTTGCCCACCAGTTCTGCACCGCCGGCATCGGATTTGATCGTTGCGTTTATTCCCGAGATCGTCAGCTGAACGTAGCGGTGTTCCCTGTTCCATGCACCAATTGCGTTGATATCTGTAGAACTGACTTGACCATTAGCAGCAAAACTGCGCAGGGAATTGATTTCTCTTAACAATCTGGTGCTCACTGCACGCTCGGACAGATAGTGGCGATTCACCACCGCATTTCCAACAAATCCCATAGTCCAAAAGACAATCACCGCCAGAAACAGTGCCCCACATACCACAGTCATCATTTTTACCGTCAGGGAACGATAGGTTTTCCGCTCAGCCAAATCGGTACCCCTTTCCCCACACCGTTCGGATTAGCTTGGGATTTGCAGGGTCTTCTTCCAGTTTCTTTCGTAGATTCAGAATATGTACCATCACCGTATTGTTTGACGAAGGAAGAAATTTCTCTCCCCACACGCCTTCATACACTGTCTCCACATCCAAAATCTGTCCCCGATGCTGATAAAAAAAGCTCAAAATGGAATATTCCTTATCCGTCAAATCAATGACCTTTCCATCAATTCGCACACAACCATGTGCTTCATCCATCTGCAGCCGCTCGCCGTCCACATCGTCCCGTTTTCCTTTGTAAACTCGATAGCGCCGGGTCAGCGACTCCACGCGCATCATCAGTTCATGCTGAGAAAAAGGTTTCGCAAGATAATCGTCACCGCCGGCATCAAATGCCTCCATTTTGTCTGGAATCTGGCTTTTGGCCGTTAAAAACAGCATGGGTACTGCTGAAAACTCACGAATTTTAGCACAGGCCTCCACGCCGGACAGACCCGGCATCATAATATCCATAATGACCAGATCCACGCCGGGATTTTGCTGCATCGTCCGAACTGCTTCTTCCCCATTTGCCGCCTCAATCACGTCATACCCTTTGTTTGTCAGCAGAATATACAGCAGAGATCGTAAATCCGGTTCATCATCCACTGCTAAAATACGAATCTTATCATTCATCGTATTGCCCTCCAATGGTTTTTTCTTGATTGTATCATACTTTATCCAAAAATACAGAGTTTTAAGAATTTTTAATGAGAGACATCCTCATTCGTATATCCAACAGAAATCCCAATTTAAGGTGCTGTACATTTCAGAAGTATTCGTGTATAATAAGGTGAAATATCCGGAATTACTGCGCATTTTGTATTTCTTTCTAAGCGAAATCAAATAGAATGTATCGTCGATGATTCCGGGATTTGATTCTTATTTTGGTGGATGAAACATGAAATTTGGATTTTATACCCTAGGTTGTAAAGTAAATCAGTACGAAACCCAAGCCATGGAACAGATTTTCCAGGCAAAAGGGCACGACATCGTTCCTTTTGACGGTGATTGTGACGGCTACATTATAAATACCTGCTCCGTCACTGCCATCTCTGACAAAAAGAACCGTGCCATTATTCGTCGCTGTCGACGGGAGCATCCCAACGCCGTGATCGGTGTGTGCGGCTGCTATTCCCAGCACGATCCCGAAACAATTGCATCGCTGGAGGTGGATGTGATTTCCGGTTCTGCCGGTCGGGAGGCTTTTATCGAGATGATGCTGTCTTCTCTGGCGGAACGAAAAAAGCAATGTCAGGTGGATCACGCACTGAGCCGTCGGGATTTTGAGATTCTTCCCGCCGGCGGTCTTGCTGAGCGCACTCGGGCCATGCTGAAAATACAGGATGGCTGCGTGAATTTCTGCTCCTATTGCATTATCCCCTATACAAGAGGACCGGTACGATCCGCTCCGTTGGAGTTGGCAGTTGCGCAAGCAAAACAGCTTGCTGCCGATGGATACCGAGAAATCGTTATTACAGGCATTGAAATTGCCTCCTGGGGCGTTGACTTACCCGGCAAGCCCAAAATGGTCGACCTGATTCAAGCGATTTGTGAGGCAGTTCCCCAACTTCGCATCAGACTGGGGTCCCTGGAGCCTCGTGTCATCGATCAGCATTTTTGTGACGCTTTATCAAAATACGATAATCTTTGCCCTCAATTCCATCTGTCCATGCAGTCCGGCTGTGATAGCGTCCTGCAGCGGATGAAACGCAAGTATGACACAGCACGCTACTACGAAAGCATTGTCCTTCTGCAAAATGCATTTCCCGGCTGTGCCATCACCACTGATATGATTGTGGCATTCCCCGGTGAAACAGAGGAAGAGTTCTCTTCCAGTCTGGAATTTATTCAGAAATGCGCATTCGCAGATATGCACATCTTCCCCTATTCCCGTCGTCCCGGAACCCCTGCAGACAAGATGCCAAACCAACATAATAACGCCACGAAAGAGGCGCGCAGTCAGGCAGCGATTGCAATTGCCCGGGAAATGAACCAGAATTATCGGCAGGGCATGGTGGGCACTGTCCAAGATGTGTTATTTGAAGAGGTCAGCAACGGCTATTTTACCGGTCATGCTATGAATTACATTCGTGTCTATGCGCAGGGAACCGATTTGCACAATCGTGTTTCCTCTGTAAAAATTACAGGACTCTTCCGAGATGGGCTGCTTGGTGAGCTTGTCTAAAGGACTTTGTATTGCTTTTTACCTGTATTTATTGTAGAATGTAGGTTCATAATTGAAATTCAGGAGGTGTTACCATGCGTCGTATCATCGCAGTGCTGTTATGCTGTATGATACTCTCCTTGCCCGTATATGCCGATAATGCCGCATCAGATGTTGCTGTTACCGGTGCTGTCGCACAAGATGGCAGCTGTCAAATTGCAATGAATATAACCGTCCGTTTGGATCAACCCGCGAATAATCTGCTATTTCCTCTGGGAAGTAATGTTTCCTCCGTCAGTGTGAACGGAGTCAGTGCCAACATCAGTCAATCCGAAGGCATTTCAAGTATAAACCTTGATTCCTTAAATGGTCTGACCGGCACATTCCCAATTACGATTCACTACACGGTCAATTCTGTGGTCAATACCGATGAAGGCGGCCATCAGATTATTCGTGTACCATTGCTGACCGGGTTCAAATACCCCATTGAAAAAATGAGTTTCACGATTACAATGCCTGCCGCCTTTGATACTGTCCCCGCCTTTTTCAGTGGCTACCACAAGCAGGACATTGAGCGTGATATCACTTCCGATATCAACGGCGCCACCATTTCCGGCAGTGTGAACGCCCCTCTTAAGGATTCGGAAACCCTGGTATTACAGCTGCAAGCTCCGGAGGGTATGTTCCCCCAGAACCAATCTATGGGTGGGAATCTTTTCATTTACAATATCGCTATGGCCGTTTGCGCCGCCGCAGCATTACTGTATTGGTCTATCACAATGGGCAGCACCCCCCTGCTCCCCATGCACCGTTCCACTGCGCCGGATGGCATTTCCGCAGGAAATGTTGGCAGCTATCTGGTTCATAAGCGTGCTGATTTGACGATGATGGTCATTCACTGGGCACAGCTGGGGTATTTGATTATTCATCTGGATGAACACGGCAGAGTATTTCTCTATAAAAAGATGGAAATGGGTAACGAGCGAACTTCCTTTGAGCAGCGTGTTTTTAAGAACCTGTTTGGCAAGGGCACCATGATCGATGCTACCAGCTATCGCTATACTAAGCAATGTGAAAAAACCGCCCTAATTTCCAAGCGCTATGCTGCCGGCTATTTACCCCACACCGGGAATCCCAAACTTTTCCGGCTGATGAGCTGCCTGGTGGGTCTGTTTGCAGGAATTGCTACGGGTTATAGTCTAACGGTATCTGCTGCCTGGCAAATTCTGTGTGTGATTTTAATTGCAGCCATTTGTACGGTCTGTAGCTGGTTTATTCAGGAAGGAATGAGCTGTCTGCACCTGTACCAGAAAAGCGGCCTGCGTACCGGCATATTCTGTGCTGCAGTCGTTCTTCTTACCGGAGTTTTGACCAATTGCACCGTATATGCCATCATTGTTGTGATTTGGAATCTGTTTGTTGGACTAGCTGCTGCCTATGGTGGAAAGCGCAGTGAAAACGGCGCCAGAATCTACCAGGAATTACTTGGTCTGCGCCGACACATGAAAAAAGTAAGCAAATCCGAGTTGCTGCGCATCATGCGCACCAATCCGGACTACTACTATGAGCTTGTTCCCTTTGCCTTGGCATTGGGGGTAGATCAGCAGCTTGCAAAGCAATTTGATAATCTGCCAATTCCTGGCTGTACTTGGCTGTTAACGGGAATCGGCCCTGCAAGAACTGCCGGTGAATTTTACACCATTCTTCGTGAAACAGTCAAGTCCATGACTGCAGAGCAAAATCGGTCTCTGGTTGATAAAATACTTCGTATCAAATAAAGGGCTCTGGGAGCAATAATACCCCCCGCTCAGATCAACGATCTGGGCGGGGGGTTCATCTATAGATGGTCAGCAAACCGGAAATGGATTTATAACGGTATCTAAAAATCGATTACAACGGTTCTTTGATATAATCCAGCACACTTATTGGATTCCCGTCAGATCATAATTTTCCAGGAATTTGTTTGCCTTTGCCGCAATATTGCACAGGCACTCCGAATCAAATGGACTATTCAGCCCTGCCGCTTTCAAGAGATCTGTAAAGACCATGCTTCCACCCAATTCGGTGTACTTCATGTAGGTTTCAAATGCAGCCTTGGGATCTTCCTGAATTCTGGCCCAAAAATCCAGCGAAACGGTCTGCGCAAGACAATAGTCGATATAATAGAAGGGTCGCTTGTAGATATGTGTCTGGCGCTGCCAGCCTTTGCCCTCGCCAAAGAATGGAACACCGTCAGGCTTGACCCATGGCATATACACGCCCAGCAGTTCACGCCACACCTGATGACGTTCCTCAGGCGAGAACTCAGGGTATTCATATACCACATGCTGGAAGTGATCCACCATAGTGCCATAGGGAATGAACACCAGCGCATCAGCAAGATGGGTATAACGGAACTTGCGGGCATCCGCTCCGAAGAACAATTCGCTCCAAGGCTCAGCAAAAAACTCCATAGACATAGAGTGAACTTCGCAGCCCTCCAGACTGGGCCACATGATAGAAGAAGGTACTCGATTGCGGTTTACATAACTAGCAAATGCATGACCCGCTTCATGGGTAATCACCTCTACATCGTGAGCCGTCCCATTAAAGTTTGCAAATATAAAGGGTGTCTTCAGCGCATAGATATTTGTACAATATCCGCCGGCAGCCTTACCGGCTTTGCTTTCTACATCCATCATTTCGCAGCTGCGCATATGATTCCAGAATTCCTTGGTCTGTGGGCTTAGTTCACTGTAAAACCGGGTACCATGCTCCAAAATTTCCGCAGGCGTGCCAACAGGTTTGGGATTGCCGGAGCGGAAGAACAAGTCCTTATCCGCAAAGCTCATGGGGAAATCAAATCCCATACGCTCAGCCTGTTTCATGCAAATTTGCTTTGCAACAGGCACTATGTACTGCTGTACGGCCTTACGGAATTTCTCCACATCTGCCTCGGTATAACAGTTGCGGGTCATGCGATTGTAGCCCAGCGGAGTATAGCTGTCATACCCAAGCTTTTTGGCCATGCCATGACGAACCTTCACAAGTTCATCATAAATGCGATCCAGCTCTTGGCTCTTGGTATTAAACCACGCCCCATCCGCATCCCATGCCGCACGACGCAGCTCGTCATCAGGGTTCAGTTTATAGGGAGCCATCTGTGACAAGGTTAAAACCTGTCCATCAAAGGGAATCTGGGCAGAGGCAATCAGCTTTGTGTATTCAGAAACCAACGCATTCTCTTTCTGAAGGTCCTCCACAATTTCAGGAATAAAGCACTTTGCATCCAGTTCTGCATTGATAAAGGGAACCGTTCCATAAACTGCCTCCAGTTCCTTACGGAAGGGGCTTGCCAGCAGACTATCCGTCCAAGCCTTTGTCAAAGGCTCCAGTTCTGGCATTGCCTTGTCGTAAAATGCCATTTCTGCATCGTAAACCCCATCCCGTGTATCAATATCACGGCGAATCTGCGCCACTGTACGCATGGTACCCACAGTATTACCCTGCAACTCATCCATAGCAACAAACGCCTGCTGCGCCTCCTCAAAGGATGAGGCGTTTTGGAGTTTCTGTGTCAGGCAATGAATCTCTTTTTTCAACGCCTCCATGTCCACCCGCTTGTACTCAATTTGGGAAAAAGTCATTGTATTATCCTCCATTTTACAGTTCCCGTACAGTATAGCACAATCAAACCGAATTGAAAATCCTCTTTTGCGTCATTGCGCCCTCTTTAACGGTCTGTTATAATGAAAGCAACGACCATCTTGGGAGGCAAAGCTATGAAACTTCTGCACCTATCCGACCTGCACCTTGGCAAGCGGGTCAACGCCTTTTCTCAAATAGAAGATCAGAAATTTATCTTAAAGCAGATACTGACTATTGTTTCGGAAGAATCCCCTGACGCTGTGTTGATTTGCGGCGATGTGTACGATAAATCCGTTCCATCTGCCGAGGCAGTAGAGCTGTTTGACGCATTTTTGACGGAGCTGTCAAAATCCCACACCGATGTTTTCATCATTAGCGGAAACCACGATTCTGCGGAACGAATTGCTTTCGGCGGTAAGCTGTTCTCTGCCGCCCATGTGTATGTATCCCCTGTTTATGACGGGCATGTAACCACCATTGATAAAGAAGATGAATTCGGTACCGTTCGGTTTTATCTGTTGCCCTTCTTAAAGCCCAGTCATGTGCGCCTCTACTATCCCGATGCAGCTATTGATAGCTATACCGATGCGATCCGTACTGCACTGTCCGGCTGCGAGGTTTCCGATCATTGCCGTCATGTCTTGCTGACCCATCAGTTGGTTACTGGCGCTGAGCGTTCGGAATCTGAAGAACTGAGCATCGGCGGAACCGATAATGTGGATTTACAGGTATTCGATGGTTTTGATTATGTGGCGCTTGGGCACCTGCACCGTCCCCAGAATGTGGGGTCTGAACGAGTGCGCTACTGCGGCACCCCATTAAAATACGCCTTCTCTGAATCCTCTCACAACAAGAGCGTAACCCTCGTTGACCTACAAGAAAAAGGCAATATTCAGATTCGTACCATCCCTCTGTCCCCTCTGCGAGACCTGGTAGAACTGAAAGGTTCCTTTGCCGAGCTGACTAATCGTGATTTTTACCTGGGCTCTGCCTTCTGCCAATCTTATTTGCACATTACCCTAACCGATGAAGATGATGTTCCGGATGCCATTGGAAAGCTCCGAGCCATTTACCCCTATATCATGCGACTGGACTACGATAACCAGCGCACAAGATATTACCAGAATCCCATGGAAGAAGATGCTTGCATAGAAACCACACCGCTCCAGCTATTTGCACAACTCTATGAAAAGCAGAATAACCAGCCCATGAGTGCGCAGCAGGAAACATTTATGGAGAATTTGATTCATGAAATCTGGGAGGCAGAACCATGAGACCTTTAAAGCTAACCATTTCTGCCTTTGGCCCCTACGCAAAGGCATGCACACTGGATTTGGATACGCTGGGAACCAGCGGCTTGTATCTGATTACCGGCGATACAGGTGCCGGAAAGACTTCCATTTTTGATGCCATCACCTATGCCCTCTTTGGCGAAGCCAGCGGCACATCCCGCGACGGCTCTATGATGCGTTCTAAATATGCGCCCGCAGATATTCCAACCTTTGTTGAATTGACCTTTTCTAACCATAACCAAATCTACAATATTCGCAGAAATCCGGAATACGAGCGACCAGCCAAGCGCGGCGGCGGTACAACCGTGCAAAAAGCCGAAGCAGAACTCACCTACCCTGACGGAAGACTGGTCACGAAATCCAGAGATGTCACCAATGCCGTTACAGCCATTCTGGGTGTCAACAAGGAGCAGTTCTGCTCCATTGCCATGATTGCTCAGGGAGACTTCCTCAAGCTGCTGCTGGCTCCTACGGAGGAACGAAAAAGCATCTTCCGGCAGATCTTCCACACTGCCCCCTATCAAATTTTGCAAGACCGACTGAAAGAGGAGTCAGGCTCCCTTAACCGTCAGTGTCAGGAACTTCGCAGCGCCGTTATCCGGTATGCAGAGTTAATCCGCTGTCCTCAGGATTCTCCTCTGCATGAAGTGGCACAACAGGAAAATCTTCCGATCGGAGATTTGCTGGCAATACTGGAGCGCCTTGTCGCCGAAGACACTGCTGCACATCAGGAACTGTCTGCCCGATTGTCGCAGGCCGAGCTTCGGGCCACCCAAGCCGCTGAGAAACTCACGCAGGCCAGACAGCGTACACAGCTGCAAAAAAACATTGCCTTTGCTCAGGAGAAACTGATTGCCGGCAACGCCGCCCTAACGCAAGCAAAGCAGCAATTAGCCGAGCAAGAGGCCACTGCACCACAGCGTGATGCCCTAACGGAGAAAATTGCAGCGCTTACGCACTTGCTCCCCAGCTACGATGCACTGGAGCAAAAGAAACAGGAAAACCATCATTCTATCTCTCAGCTGAACCGCCTACAGCAGGAAATGCAGCATCAGCAAACCGTAATTGAGGCGTTGACAAGTCAGGCTGACAATCAAAAAGCGCAGCTGGAACAACTGACGGATGTTCCGCTCTATTTAGAAAAGAATGCACATGAACTGCAAGATTTGTCCGCACGTATTGACGCTCTATCTGCACTAGAACAGGCGTGGAACGATTATAGAACCGTTTGTGCCCAAGCCGACAAAGCCCAAAAACAGTACGAGCTTTTGGCCGATCGTGCTGCACAGCTGCATCAAACCTATATTACAAAGAATCGTGCATTTCTGGATGCCCAAGCCGGTATTCTTGCTCGGTCTTTGGTTGATGGTTGTCCATGCCCTGTATGCGGTTCCACGCACCATCCATCCGTTGCCCATTCTGCAAGCCACGCCCCCACCGAGGCAGAACTGGAGCAGGCGCAAAACGCCGCTGAACGGGCGCAGCAGGATGCTGCTGCGGCCAGCCTGACCGCAAGCCGACATCTGGAGCGAAAAGCGAATCAAGAAACCGTTCTGAAAAAGCAGTGCTCCGATTTACTGAACGCCACATTAGAAGATGCTCCCCCCATGCTGCATAATCAGCATTTTCAGTGTGAGCAACAGAAAAACGAGCTGATGCAAATGCATTCCCATCTATCTTCGCAACTGCGACAAAAGGAAAAATTTGAGCAGACACTGCCCGTACTGCAACAGAAAATAGCAGAGCTGACCCCCCAGCAAAGTCAAAATCAGCTGCAAATCGCAAGTCTTCAGACCAACGTAGAGAATCAACAGCAGGCCATTGCGCAAATGGTGTCACAGCTGCCCTATCCAGATCAGGCGCAGGCTGCTAAAGCACTCAGCGATCTGCAACATCAGCGCCAATCTCTGGAAGTCGCCCTGTCTGATGCGCAAAAGCGTCATGGCGAGGTGGTTTCTGCGCTGGAGCGACTCCGTGGGCAAGCTGAAACTTGCCAGGCCCAGCTAAAAGACCTCCCCGAACTAGATGAGGCAGTCCAGTCAGAATCCTTGGCTATTGCCAATTCCGAAGTTGCGCAGCTGCGCACGGAACTAACCGGTCTTGCCGTCCGGCTGGATGCCAACCGCAGTGCCCAGCGACAGATTCTCAAGTCTTCCGGCGAACTGGAACAGTTGGAAACCAGATACACTTGGATTCGCAATCTTTCCAACACTGCGAATGGCAGCCTTCCGGGCAAAGAAAAGCTGATGCTGGAAACCTTTGTACAAACTGCTTACTTTGACCGAATCATTTACCGGGCAAATATTCGTTTCCGGATCATGACATCCGGACAATATGAGCTGACCCGCAGAAAGGAGCCCGGTAATGTCCGCAGTCAAAGTGGTTTGGAGTTGGATGTCATCGACCACTACAACGGAACAACCAGAAGTGTTCGCACCCTATCCGGCGGCGAAAGCTTTAAGGCGTCCCTGTCGCTTGCTCTGGGTCTTTCTGAGCAGATCCAATCTCAGGCAGGCGGTATTCGGTTGGACACCATGTTTGTGGATGAAGGGTTTGGTTCTTTGGACGAGGAATCCCTGCGTCAGGCATTGGAGGCCCTGTCTTCTTTATCTTCCGGTGATCGTCTGGTTGGTATTATCAGCCATGTTTCTGAATTAAAGGAGAGGATTGAAAAACAGATCATCGTCACCAAGCAGCGAGATCAAGGCAGCTGTGCTGCAATCCGCCTTAGTTAAAATCTTTCGCAAAAAACGATCAACAGATTCCACCACCAGAGTGTTTCATAGTACAAAGAGGCGTATTCGACAAAATACGCCTCTTTGTACTATTTTGTTCAGAAAAGCAACAAAACAATCGATTGCGCTGGAATATTTACAGATACAATTCCATTTCTCATCCTTGACAACCCATAACCTATTCGATAAAATAGACACAGATAATCACATTTTTACAAGTCTGTCCGCACTCGTTTTACAGGAGGCTATGCCATGTCTTACCAAATCCTTAACTACGACCCTATCCTCAAGAATTATGAAGGGGATATTAATCTGCGCATGGACCTATATAAAAAGAAACACAGAGAGCTGGTTAAGCGTGGAAAAACACTGTCCGACTTTGCCAACGGGCACCACTACTATGGCATCCATCGCACAAGCGATGGATGGGTTTACCGTGAGTGGGCTCCCGGTGCTGAGGCAATGTATCTGACCGGTGATTTTAATCACTGGGATCTCACGGCATGCCCCATGGAGCGTCTGGACGGCGGTGTGTTTCAAGTGGAGCTTTCAGGCCACGATGCACTAAAACCCGGTCAAAAAATACAGGCCATTGTCATGCACAATGGGCAGATGCTGCGGCGTATCCCGCTTTACGCAACTCGCGTAGTGCAAGACCCTGACACCATCATGTGGTGTGCCGAAGTTGAAGACACTTTTGCAGAATTTCCCTGGACCGATGCAAATTTCCACCCCGAAAAAACCCCATTTATTTACGAGTGTCATATTGGCATGGCACAGGAAGAAGGAAAAGTCGGCTCATATCGGGAATTTCGTGAAAATACACTGCCCCGAATTAAGGCTCTTGGATACAATACCATCCAAATCATGGCCATTATGGAGCATCCCTATTATGGTTCCTTCGGGTATCAGGTGTCTAACTTCTTTGCAGCCTCCTCTCGGTACGGTCACAGCGTTGAGCTGAAGGAACTCATTGACACAGCCCATTCCATGGGCATTGCCGTTTTGCTGGATGTTGTGCATTCCCACGCCGTCAAGAACACATCCGAAGGCATCAATGAATTTGATGGAACCGATTACCAGTTCTTCCACAGCGGTGCAAGAGGGAATCATAGTGCCTGGGACACAAAGCTGTTTAACTACGGCAAAAACGAAGTCATTCATTTTTTACTGTCCAATTTAAAATACTGGATGGAGACTTTTCACTTTGACGGTTTCCGCTTTGATGGTGTTACATCTATGCTGTATCTAGATCACGGCCTCGGCAGCGCTTTCTCCAACTACGATATGTATTTCTCCATGAATACCGACACCGACGCCGTTACATATTTACAGCTGGCCAACGAGCTAATTCATTTTGTAAATCCCAACGCCATCACCATTGCAGAGGATATGTCCGGGATGCCCGGCATGTGCATCCCCATCCGCCAAGGCGGCATTGGATTTAACTATCGTCTGAGCATGGGTGTTCCCGATTTCTGGATTCGCACATTGAAAGAACAGAAAGATGAAAACTGGGATCTGGAAAAAATGTGGTACGAGCTCACCAGCAGACGTCCCAAAGAAAAGAATATCGGTTACTGTGAATCCCACGACCAGGCTCTGGTTGGGGACAAAACGCTCATGTTCCGTCTATGTGATGCAGAAATGTATAGCGGCATGTCCAAGCTGTCCCCCAAAAATATGATTATTGATCGTGGTATTGCACTGCATAAGATGATCCGACTTATTACAGCCTCTACCTCCGGAGAAGGTTACTTGAACTTCATGGGCAACGAGTTTGGTCATCCTGAATGGATCGATTTTCCCAGAGAAGGCAATGGCTGGAGCTATCATTATTGCCGCCGCCAGTGGAGTCTTGTAGACAATCCCGATCTATATTATATGGATCTGAACGCATTTGATCAGGAAATGGTAAAATTACTCAAAACGGAGCGTCTGCTAGATAAGAAGTCTGAATTGCTGTTGCTGCACCATGGTGACAAGGTTCTTTCCTTCCAAAAGGGAAATTTTGTTTTCGTATTTAATTTCCACCCCTGCAAGTCCTACGAAGGATATCAGTTACCCATGCGTAAATCTGGAAAATACAGGGTCGCACTCTCTACCGATGATAGCGCATTCGGAGGCAATAACCGAATCGACCGGAGCTATGTCTATTCGTCCAGGGTGCAAGAGGACGGACGCCTTGGATTTAAGTGCTATCTCCCCTGCCGTACAGCAGTTGTTTTTAAGAAAAAATAACACGGTTACAGGTCATTTGTTGGAGCATAAAATATTTCTAAAATAATTAAAAATATTGCTTGACAAATCAGGATTCCGGTGTTATTATATACAGGTACTCGAGAGCGAGTGCCTGATATCGCGGAGTAGAGCAGTTGGAAGCTCGTCGGGCTCATAACCCGGAGGTCGTAGGTTCGAGTCCTGCCTCCGCAACCAAATTTCCCCCTAATTCTTCGGAATTAGGGGTTTTTCTTATGCAAAAAATTCGGATTTCCCCCCTGCCCTTTTTGCTTTCTAACACTTTTCTAACACATCGTTTTTTGAACTCCAAATCTCGTTTTCAAAAAAATGGATCTAATTATCTATCGCAGATAT
Organism: Oscillospiraceae bacterium; assembly: GCA_020025575.1. Lineage (GTDB taxonomy): Bacteria > Bacillota > Clostridia > Oscillospirales > Oscillospiraceae > Faecousia. The sequence continues at coordinate 43,137 of JAHHRW010000012.1, forward strand.
TTTCTAAAAAAGCAATTATTCATATTAGGCAGTTGTACTTCCGCTCGCACTTTGATAGAATATATTTACAGCCTAATTGAACGGTTTATTTTAGAATGCAAATAGAAAGGAACGAAAAGAAAATGAACAAGAGCTTGAAAAAAGTTGTTTGTGGTGCGTTGGCATCGGTTATGCTGCTAGGGACTGCACCCATGGCGAGAGCTGCCACCCCATTTACAGATGTTCCCAGCGATTCATGGTATGTAAACTTCGTTGACTATGCCTACAATCATAAGCTGATGGCAGGTACATCTGATACCACATTTGCACCGAATCAGATGATGACTCGTGGAATGCTGGCTACAGTGATTTACAGCATCGCTGGAAAGCCTGCACCCAGCAAGCAGTCTCCTTTCACTGACATTGGAAACACTTGGTACACCAAGGCAGTAAACTGGTGCTACGGAGAAGGTATTGTTGCAGGTATTACGAATACAACTTTCGCCCCGAATCATCATGTCACCCGCGAACAGATGGCGGTTATCATGAGACAGTACGCTAAGTACATGGGTAGAGATGTTTCTGGCGGCGTGTCCCTTAATGGGTATGCAGACTCTGATAAAATCCATACTTATGCAGTAGATGATATGCAGTGGGCGGTGTCCGTGGGTCTGATGACGGGCATGAGTGCAAATACCATTGCTCCCAGACACAATACAACCCGTGCACAGTGCGCCGTTGTCCTGCAGAGATTTACTGAGTGGTTGGACGAGGATACTGCTGAACCCCAGCCCACTGAACCCGCTCCCACCGAACCCAAGCCTACCGAGCCTAAGCCCACCGAGCCTACTCCTACAGAGCCTCCCGCATACTACCACGATTGGCACTTCGTCGAGGAACAGGGTCATAACGAGGTTGTGACGGAAGCCTACGACGAAACCGTTACTGAAACGGTGTATGAATGGCATATCATCTGCAACGGTTGTCATATGGATTTTGGCAACGGACCCGATGCCGATAACGACGCAATTATCCACATATCAGATGATTTCTTGGACAATTGCCAAGGTTATCACGAAGAAGAGATTCCTGTCGAACACGAAACCACCATTCAGCACGAAGCTGTCACACAGTGGGTCATAGACGCTCCTGCACACTGGAAGTGCTCTGCTTGCGGTGACGCCGTCAACGGCAACCGCAACAACGAACCCAGCAGAAACGGCTGTACGCCATGATTACACAAAATGACACCCCTTAGGGGGTGTCATTTTTTCTTTCTGATTCAATCCTTACATACATGGACGGGTGTACATCTGATATTCTGAATGAAAACAAGATGAATTACCTGTACATCTGAAAGGAGAACGCACCATGCCACGCATTTCCAAGAACGATTATTACATGACCATTGCACAGGCTGTTTCACAGCGCAGCACCTGCCTGAAGCGCCGTTACGGCGCAGTCATCGTCAAAAACGATGAGATCATTGCCACCGGCTACAACAGCTCTCCTAGAGGGACAGCCAACTGCTGCGACATCCATGAAGTCTGTCCCCGCACCAATGTGGCGCACAACTCCGGCAACTATGCAGGCTGTCCGGCAGTTCATGCCGAACAGAACGCCATCATCAGCGCCAGCCGTAATGACATGATCGGTGCAACCATCTATCTGGCCGGATTTGAATATGTACCTGAAACAGGCGCATGGGTCTCCATTGTCAACTGTGAACCCTGCCCCAGCCTGATGAATCCCGGCGATTCTTAGAAAACAATAGTTATCGGTATGTAGTGGGATGTTTGATTGATCTGTCGAAACGCATTAAAATGCTCCAGCACGGATTGCATGAGGGCTGTCCTGATTTCCCTCCGCTGGCTCTCCGGCAACGCCATAATATTCTGAAAAAACAACAAACCATTCTGATCTGCTGCGAAATACCTTTGTACTCAATTGAAAGATTACTGGAATCCCCCCTCTTCTTATCTGATTTTATGCTTATCTAATTATAGTTGACAATATGATAAGATATTTATATAATTTTTTAAGAACAGAGGGTGTGTAATGAACATAGAAACCATTATAAAACTCGTAAAGGCCAGTGGAGTAACTGCCGGAGAAATGACCCTTATTCATTTCTGGGGAGATGACAAAGACAAAGAGATTGCCAATCAATTTATGGTTGCAGTTGTATCTCTCGGTGCTACTCCGTTCCTTTTGCAGCAGTCCCGTTCTATAAACCGAATATTTTCGCTTACGCAAAAGATACTTGCTTCGATGAACAGTATTATAAGCTTTTTTCCAACTTCGATGCTATCCTGGATGTATTTGCATATCAACCTGTCCAACTGGGATATGAGCTTCCGGAATCACAGATGTTATTGTATCGCAAATATATGTCCCGGATCTTCCATCAATTTATGAACTGCAAACGATTCACACAAATTCGCTTCCCTACAGAAGAAAATGCGTTGGAATCTGGGTTAGTACCGGAAGAATATATTGAACGAATGACGAAAGCATTTGATGTGGATTACGAAGAAATTCAGAAAGCCTGCTTGGAAAAGCTTCAGCCTCTGGATGGAATCAAACGGGTAATGCTCCATACGGGTGAGGATTGTGTACTGTATTTCGATTTAAGTGGACGATCCTGGCACATAGATGCAGGCAATGGAGATCTCCCTTGTGGTGAAATTTACATTGCCCCTGTTGAAGAGGACACCAACGGATCAGTGTTTTTTGAAAGCTTGTATTTGGATGGAATACAATACCGGGATGTAAACTTGGATATTCAAAATGGTGAAGTATATGTCAGCAGTAATATGGAAGTAATGCAATATTTTGACCAGCAACCAAAGGAAAACAGGATTGTCTGCGAGCTTGGCCTTGGAATGAATCCCAATATTACCAACCTGTGCGGATACACTGTACTGGATAAAAAAGCGGCCGGGACATTTCACATTGCTGTAGGAGCCAACACCATGTTTGGAGGAAAAAACGAAGCATCCTGCCACACGGATTTCGTTGGACGAGGAAGAATTGAGGCGATAAAACCATGAACGAAAAAATCAAACAGATGAATACTTATTTTGAAAATCAAATCGCACTCTGCAAACAAAAAGAGAAGGATCTTCTGGAAGATGACCGTGCAGACGAAGCAAGCTTTCAAAAAATCAGGGCCAATGTTTATGATATTTTCAGAACCATTCTGTCTGTGGCTCAAAATGCAGGACACGACAATTCTGAAACCGTAAAATATTTCTTCTTGGAAAAAACAGAGCAAATTCCTTCAAACTGGAAAGCTGCATATGAAGCTGCAAAGCAGCATGATGATGTACAGAAGATGCTGATTGAGAAGATTAAACTGGATACCATATATGAGATCCGGGATAAATTCCTGAACTGCTGGGAGAAAACAGAATGACAGAAACAGAAGTAATTCGCCTATTCAAATGCTTGTCTGATAAATCCAGACTGCAGATTCTAAAATCCCTGATGATCGAAGATATGTATGTAGAGCGACTGGCGGAACGGCTTGGGATTACGGCTCCCACGGTATCATTTCATTTGAAAAAGCTGGCAGAGGCTGGGGCTGTTTCCTCATATAAAAGCCAGTACTACATGATGTATTTGATGAATCGCGAGATCTTCGAGACCTCCATTTTGGAACTCCTTAAAGGAAAGTCGGATGATGCAGATATTCAGGCACAAAGGGATGCTGAGTATCGTCAAAAAGTAATCGATGCATTCTTTGAATATGGAAAACTTAAATCAATTCCCTCTCAGCGAAAAAAAGAAAGAATTGTTTTAGATGTCATTGCAGATAAGTTTGAAGCTGATCGCACCTATACAGAGAAAGAAGTAAATTTGCTGATCGCTGAATTTTACGACGACTTCTGTACGATTCGGCGGGATATGATTGCAGAAAAACTATTAGATCGAAACATGAGCGGATACTGGCGTGTCAAGTCTTCAGAAAAGGAGAAATAATATGGTAATCGGAATCATCGGGGAAAGCTGCACTGGAAAATCCACCCTTGCAGAGAAACTAAAAGATAGAATCGGCGGTGAAATTTACACGGGCAAAGACTATCTGCGCCTTGCCAAGAATGAAGGAATTGCTCAGAAGCTGTTTCAGAAAAAGCTGCTGGAAGCTGTTACAGGTGAGAACATCATCTATGTTATTTCCGAGGAGGAACATCTGAATTTACTCCCGGAAAATTCTATCCGCATTTTGGTTACAGCAGAGTTAGCGCAGATTAAAGAGCGGTTCGCACAGAGAATGCACGGAAATCTTCCTACGCCGGTGGCTGCTATGCTGGAAAGAAAGCATGGCTGCTTTGACGCTACTGCTCATGACATTCATGTAATTTCCGGTGAATCGAAAATTGAGGATGTTTATCGTCAGATTATCATCCTAAAGTAATGCATCCACTCACCTGGATCAACAGTAACATAACATGGCCGCTGACGAAAGTCAGCGGCCATATATTCTTAATTTATTATACCTTCATAAATCCGCAGCACCCCATCTTTGCCATTTGAACAAATCCCAAAGATTCGTAAAATGCAATGGTTTTGGGCGTATTATCGGTAGCCAAAACAATCTGCCTGACCTCCCGGAAGCGCTCCAGCACAGCCCACACAAGCGCTGTACCAATGCCCTGGCGCTGATACTCAGGTAACACCAGAATATCCTGAATGTACACAATGGTCTGACTGTCACCAACGGTACGGATCACACCCAAAAGCTTATCGTCCTCGTAGGCGGCAAGTGTCAGAAGAGAATTCTGAAAGCCAGCTTTCAGGGATGCGGGGTCATCTGTATACGTAGTCCAACCAACGCTGCTGTAAAGGTTCAAAATTTCATTCTCTTTGTAGTTTTTATATTCTCTGATTTCCATATCAGTAACCTCCAATCAAAATTTGAGCGTTACTGAACGATGCGCAATCTCATCACATCTGCTCCTTTCTTATCTTACGGCAGCAAGTACACAATTCAGCTCGTATAACGCTGTGCGGTTGGAGTCCCATTTCAGCTTTTTTACAGCTTCCTCGTAAGTCGTCCAGATATATTCTACATGTTCAGCAGACAGTGTAATGTTCTCAGTGCATTCCACACCAAATGCATACTCAGGAATGACATAGGTATCCTTGTTCCAGTTCCTACGGTGCTTTTCCTGAATCACGGTTACAGGAAGATAGGATAGGCTTTTGAGCTCTTTCCAGTTTCTTGATTTTATGCCACTTTCTTCAAACGCTTCTCTTTTCGCAGATTCTAACGGTGTTTCAGTGTCTTCTCCACCGCCGGCAATAAATTGCCATTCGCCTGAATCTGCCCGACGAAAAATGCAGAATAAGGGGTTGCTATTGGTTGTTTTATAAGGAATAGTAAGGATTTGAAAGGGTGCCCGCACATTGGATTCCTCCTTCCGTTTAGACTTCGTTTGGGATATAGGAAATAAAGTTTTCCGGTGTCAGCTCATACAGAACTGCTGATTGAAGTTGCCCCAGCTGATCCCGCCAGGAATCGATTTCCTCGCCAACCTTACGGCAGCCAAGCTGCTCGTAAACATGCTGTGCCCTGGTATTTTTAAGGTTAGGGTCCAAGGTGATTTTGGAGACACCGTACTTTGAAAAGAGTTCCCGGATGAAAAGGCTCAAAATCACCTTACCCAGCCCATGATTTTGCTTGGTGGTATTACAGATTTTGATGCCAATCTCTGCAACATGGCTTTCTTTTGCAATACGATAGTTCATTTCACCAATCGGTGCACCTTCATACAGGATGATGCAGAGCCGATCCAGATCATTGTTGTCTTTAATCTCCTCCAACACCTTCTCCACTGTGATTCCAAGACCGTTGGGGAAACCTGCGTGTGCCATCACGGCCCCATCGTTCCACCAGGCACAGAGCTGCTCTGCATCAGAATGAAGCGCATTGCGAATTTGAATCTTTTGATAATGAATGTCCATATGTCCATCCCCTTATCGTATCTTGGGTGTACTACTTTGGAGCCACTCTTCAGCCAACAGACCATATACATACAGGTTAGCCCACTGTCCAGTGATATCTTTGGTATGGCTTCGCTGGATCCCCTCAGGCTGCATCCCCAATTTCTTCATCAGATCGACAGATTTTACGGAATCGATTGTTTCCGCAAAAACCTTATCTGCCTTCAAATACATGAAAGCATGGTCAATCACTGCCTGGCAGGCTTCATAGGCATATCCTTGTTTCCAGTATTTCCGATTGAAAAACCATCCAATTTCGTACACGCTCTCGGTATATTGATTGAAAAGAATATACCCGATCACTTTGCCACTTTCCTTATGGACTGCTGCAACAGCGCCTGCTCGTTCGACACAAAAATCATTCAGGAAGTCCTGCGTTTTTTCAAAGCTATAGGGTGGTTCACAGTATTTCATTGTCTGCTCATCGCCAAGGATCTCGTAAAGGTCAGATACATCCTCCTTCACAAAGTTACGCACAATAAGGCGACTGGTTTCTATCTTCATCTTAATATTGCCCCCTACCTCATCAAATAGTTTTCTCACATCTTCTGCAGCTTCTCATCTATTTCGTGATAGATATTCTGATATTCAGCATCCGAAAGTTTTACTTTTGGCAGCCAAAATTCATATAATTTATCCAGATCTTCTGATGGCCCTATGATTTTCCTTACACCCTCATAAGCGAATTGGTTGGCATCCAGTTCATAGTGCTGTCCCAAATATGCACTGGAAAGATAGTCCTCTGTTCCTTCCAGTCTGCATTCCGCCCATTCTCCATTGATCAGCCTATAACAGGTACCGTCATACATGAGTACGTAAGACAAACTATCCCGCACCAAGGAACTGAATTGTTCCGGCTTCACATATTGGAGCACGTGACGCAGCTCATGGAACAGATAAAAGAGCATCTCATAGTCAGGTGCTTTTGCTAGCATAGCTGTATTAAAAAACAGTGTGTTCTTTGTGATATCATAGGTACCGTTGGCTGTTTCATATCCTTCCGGCATATCTGTAGAAAAATGAATATACAGTTGATGCTTCTCACAAAATTCGTGAATGAGTTTTGTAACAACAAACATAGTTCTCACCTCAGTTTCTATCTAAAATTTGTTTGAATATGGTTAATATCCCCTACACAGAAAACTCAAAAATAACAGAATCCTGCCAGCGTTCCTCATTGCCTTCGTCACGGTCAACAATCACGCCACCCATTTTCTCATAAAAGCCAATGGCGTTTTGGTTATCCGGCTGGCAATGGCAGCGAAATACCGAGATTCCTTCGTCCAGACAATACTGACCCATAAGAGCAAATGCCTGTCTTCCAATGCCTTGTTTCTGCGCCTGAGGCAGTAAATATAAAGATTGCAGAAGCATCGGTTCGCCGTGCCGAAGTGTCAGATATCCAATTCGTTCTCTATCGACAGAGATAAACCAATTCCGATACGCTGGATTCCGAAGCCTGAGAAGATCTTTTTCCCGATGCCAGTCATAGTCAAACTGATCAATCATTTCATCCGGGTAGATTCCACGGTAAGTGGATGCCCAAGCCTTTTGCCGCAGAACACCAAGGGCGGAAACCTCTGATTCAGGAATCGGGACAAATTCGGCTTTCATAAAAATCTTGCCTTTCTTTCAGTTAATAATTACTCTTTTGCCATGGCCATATACTCGCCCAGGTTTTCTGTCGGAATATCCGTTTTACGAAAACCCAGCTTCTGATACAGAGCAATCGCACCGGCATTATTTATCTCCACATCCAATGCAAGCTTGCTGCTTTGAGGGAATGCACTCAACACTGTTTTTAGCATTTTCTCTCCGATTCCCTGTCTCCTGTTTTCATGCCTGACAATAATGTCCACAATGTACAGGCAACCGCCAAAATACTTTTTGCTGTTTGGATTGACGACTACATATCCAAGCACTGTGTCCCCATCCAGACAGGCTACAGTATAAAGATTTTCAATGCAGTCTTCCAACATTGCTTCCGTAAACGGATCTTCATCTGCTTCTGCAGCAATCTCTACAATCTGCCTAAACTGGGCCTGCGTAATAGAATCCATCGTAATTTTTCGATACTGAAACATTTTCTACCTCTCAAAATTTATTTTTTAAAATGCGCTTTCATTCACTTGTCTGGCTTCGGGAGGATCAGCACCCCCGCGCAGTAAGAACACGGTTCGAAATTCAGCTGCGGCAGAGCCGTCTTCAGCTCATCATATACAAAATAGTTTTCATCGTCATCCCATCCGTCTCCCGCCTGCCTTCGGCAGGCATTCAGCTCTTCCCTTGTCTGGAATGCAACATCTCCGATATAAATCGTGCCGCCATCATTCAGAAGCGGGAGTAATTCTTTCAGGAATGTAGCTTTGTCCTCATCGGAAAGATGGTGCAGAGAATAGGTTGCAATGATCGCATCATAACGCTGTTTCTTCAGCGCATCTACCAGACCCACACTGAAATCGCCCTGATAGAGATGTGCCTGGGGCATTTTCGCTTTGGCCAGGTCAATCATCCTCTGGGAAAAATCCTGCCCATAAATCATGCATCCCCGGTCATACAGCTTCGTTGTAAGGGTACCTGTTCCGAAGCCGATATCCAGAACTGTCTTTCCATCCCCGGACAAAACGCCATTATAAATTCGATTCAGAACCTTCCGATACCCTGCAAAGGGGTAGGTTCCACTTTCATCTGAAAGGCCGACGCTCTTGTCATATCCGTCTGCCCACAGATCAAAACCTGTATGATCTAACATCTATGTATCCTCCATTCTTGGATTCAGTGCTGGTATTCTGATATTCTAAGCATGAATGTCAGGCCGTCATACTTTTGGCCATCGACTTCACATTCCTCTTTGACCCGACTGCATTCCTGAAAGCCCAGCTTTTCTGCCACCGCAATCATGCGGACATTTCCGGACCATGTCTGCGTATAGATTTCTTTGCATCCGTGATCTGCATAATACCGGATGAACGCACGAAGTGCATTGGTACCCGCATGCTTGCCCCAAATTTTGCATTCGCCAATGGTGATTCCAATTGTACGATTCACCTTTTGTCCGTCTTTCACCTGATTGGCGCTGATCCACTCGTAGTTTTCATCGGTCAGATAGGAGCTGACCCATCCAATATGCCGGCCCTCAGATTCAATCTCAAACTTCCAGCGAGTTACATCATCGGGCATTTCTCGCACAGATTCATAATACTCCGTCCACCTTTTCCGCTCCGCATCAGCATCCAACATCTCAGTTTCCCAGGGGGCATCCCAGTCCATCCACTGGATTTCTGTGGTAAACCAGCGCACATAGTCCTCAATGTCGGATTCTTTCATATCCCGAAGGACAATATTTTCAAACCTGATTTCCATTCTCTTTTCCTCCTTTGATTGGCGTTCCGATCTGCTTTTCCTTCCGCCACTGAGGCACTTCCCCATCGTCGCCCCAGTATTCATCCATGGATGCAATCTTGTCATCTGCCAGGCGGATAAAGGATGTACAGTGACACGAAATCATCCCGTCAAGGCTCTGAACATGGATTGCTATCACAATCATGTCGCCGGACTCGACGATTCGCTCAATCTGCCCGGTCCATTGGCCGGGGTATTCGCAGTTGGCCCGGATATATTCTTCTACGGTAAAATGCTCATTGGTGTTATGCCAGTTTACATAGGCATCCGGTTGAAAACAGGTCCGGATTGCATCGGCATCCTGCCGTAAAACTGCCGAAATAAAAGCACTGATATTCATAGTCATACCCCCTTTGCAGAAATCCCCATTTGCACCAAGCCCCGATACAGAACGCTTTCGAAATCTCCGTAAACGGCATCCTGTGGAATCGTTTCCAAAGCGTCTGTCAGAGTATCCAGGGCCGGCAACTGAGACAGGTCGTAGTAGGCGGTGTAGTCCCGATTTCCCGGCAATGCGTTGATAATCTCTGCGGCTACTTTGGGAGATAAAGTTCGTAAATCCCCCAGGCACTGCGTCTCGGCACCGGAATTTCCCACATACAGCATACAGTCAGGATGGATGGTCAGATATAACTCATTCTGCTTCTGGGTAAAAAGGCTTTCAAGGCTTTCGATTGATTGAAGCCGAGTGATTGCTGTTTGCGCAGTCTGAAGGTTACCCGCTTTTTCAATTGCCTCGGGCTCCTGTCTCCATTGGGGCAGATACGTCTGCAGCTGCGTCCAGGTATCCAGCGTTGCCCGGTACGGCTCAAAGTCCATCATATTAGGATGAGGTGTGAAAATGGGGATCGCCAGATAAATTCGTTTGGTCTGAAGTTTGTTCAGCATCTCCGTGATCTGCACTGCATCCTCCGCAAAAAAACGGTTCAGCATCAGGGAAACCTCAATATCTGCGCCCCGATCCCGCAGGAACTCTGCTGCTGCAATGGATTTTGCATAAGCCCCCGGTCTGCGGACAATCTCGTCGTGGTGGTGCTGCGCTCCATGGATGGTAATTCCAAAATTCCGATACCCGCAGTCAAAATACGCCTGTACCACAGCTTCTTTGTCTTTGCGGTTCATGAGGCCCAGACCGCTGGTCATACCATGGTGATAATTCTTACAGTATCTATTTTTCGAGGCAGCCTGAAGAATCACAGCAATATCCGGGTGATTCATAGGTTCATGGTCCAGTGTAAAAGAAGTCCCCTCCGGAAGATATCTTCCGATGGCATCCAGCTTTTCGATGCACTGAAGCGCATCCGCAAGAGGCATCATCGGCCCGGGGCCGCCATTTACGTAGCAATGTTTGCATCTGGTATTACATCCAGAAAGTAAAAAATCAAAATTAATTTCCATCATAAATCCTTTCGTACGAACAAAATCTTAGTGCAGTTCCGGAAACAGCTTCAGGCCAACGTATAAGCAAATCATGATCCTTTTCCCGTGATTCAGGAATTCACAGGTTGCGGTACCTTCACAATAGTGGCAGTCTGTACGATTATATTCCTTCCAGTTTTTTGAAATTCTGCGGTAATTATGGATCAGCTCTCCTTGCGCAATTACAGCACAGGAAGAATACAGAGCATCTCCCGCCCGCTCCACATAACCGATCAGCAGATCTGTCTTGTACTGAATGGTAAGATTACAGAGCTTGTCCATTACCACACCATCCTGGTCGATTGCTATCGTTTTATCTGCTTGATAATCCCAACAAAGGGAATCAAAGCCCTGCAAAAAGGTTTCGCAGAAACAGAGCAGATCCACTTTTCCCTGGCTTTCCTGCAAAGCCTTTTCAATTTGGGATAGATTGAATGTTATATTCTTATTTTGAAATCTGTCTGATGCAAGTCCAATTTTCATCGTTCATTCCTCAAAAAAATGTAAAAGGAACCCCCCGGTAAAACCGGGGGTTCTTCATATGCGGGCGTAGCCCTATGCTCTGCGCGTAACACGTAAACGCGTAAGTACGATCCGCCAACTGCTAAAGATTGTTACCTGCGGCCTGTAAACGGGCCTGCGGACGGAATCACTAACTGTTCGCCCATCTCGTCTTCTTTCAGCTGGTTTTGGATATACTCCGCAATTCGTTTCTCGTTCTTGCCCACGGTGTCGACGTAGTAACCTCGACACCAAAATTCCCGATTGCGATATTTATACCTTAATTCCCCGAATTGCTCATACATCATTGCTGCACTTTTCCCCTTTAAGTAACCCATGAACCCGGAAACGGAATACTTTGGAGGTATTTCTACGAAGAGGTGGATATGATCCGGGCACGCTTCTGCCTCGATAATCTTCACGCCTTTCCATTCGCATAACTGCCGGAGAATCTTACCAATTGCCAGTCTTTTCTGCCTATAGAAGACTCTTCGGCGGTATTTCGCTGCAAATACGATGTGGTATTTGCAATTCCATTTGCTGTGTGATAAACTGTTGATGTCATTCATCCCCATGGTGAGTGCCTCCCTGTTATGTTTTATCGTGCAGTTGGCGGACCGCATGATTATCGTAACAGGGATTATTACTCAACGCCATAGGCTTTATTGAACCACTGGCCTAGCCAGTGGTTTTCTGTATACAAAAAGGCGCAGGCCGAAGCCTGCGCCGTAGTATGCACTCATGCTATTGGATATTAACGATGCGCATTTTGGGCAAAGCTTCT
>JAHHRW010000013.1 GCA_020025575.1 Oscillospiraceae bacterium
ATTTCTGTCATGGGGGCAAACTGCCTCTTGACAAAGGTCATTACATATCAGTTATGCACAAACAGCATCACAGACATTTAATGCTATTTTTGACAACAAGCGAATTTTTGAAAATCCTAAGAGTATTGATGATATTAAAGACCTAATACAATATATTTCGTCAACGAATTCTGAAGATATAATTCTTGATTTCTTCTCTGGTTCTGCGACTACCGCCCACGCTGTCATGCAGCTGAACGCCGAAGATGGCAGACACCGGAAATTTATCATGGTACAGCTGCCGGAAGAAACTGACGCAAAGAGTGAAGCTTACAAGGTCGGTTATAAAAATATCTGCGAAATCGGCAAGGAGCGTATCCGTCGGGCAGGTAAAAAAATCAAAGAAGACAGTCCTTTGACCACGCAAAATCTGGATGTCGGTTTCCGGGTACTCAAGTGCGACAGCTCCAACATGAAGGATGTTTACTACACGCCCGATGAAGTGGAGCAGAACCTATTTGAAAATCTGGCTGACAACATCAAGGATGACCGTACCCCGGAGGATCTGCTGTTCCAAGTTATGCTGGATCTGGGCGTTACTCTGTCCTCTCAGATTGAGCAGATTGAGATTGCCGGCAAGCGTGTATTCACCGTGGCAGACGGTTTCCTGATGGCCTGCTTTGATGCAGATGTCACAGAAGAAACCATCAAGGCCGTTGCCCAGCAGAAACCTTATTATTTTGTCATGCGTGATAGTTCTATGGCAAATGACAGCGTGGCTACCAACTTTGAGCAGATTTTTGCTACTTACAGCCCGGATACAGTAAGGAAGGTGTTGTAATGTGAAGAATAAGTGTTGTCCCGCATATAATAAAAGCAGCGAAAAATGTGTAAATTGCAAATATGAAAAAGAAAACCGAGAAATAACAGCGGAACATATTGTGTTAGAATGTAAATCTTTTTATATGACATTTAAACTTGTAGAACCATATTATTTAAAACAGATACATAATATGGAGAACCATATTATTGACGAAGAAGACATCAAAAATGCAGCGTTATACATTTACTCTTATGTTGTAAATGGCGCTTTTGCAGTTGAATTAGCAATGAAATATTTACTGACCTTAGCAAATATTGAATATTGCACAGGGAATAAAGGACATGATTTGCTGGATCTGTATAAAAAACTTTCTGTAAATAAGAAAGAAATTACAGCCGATAGAAAAGTGATAGTTGAACGTCTTTGTGAACTTGGGCATCAAAACGAAGAAACAATCATTAAGAACTTGGAAAGTTTAAAAAATTGTTATATTTATTATAGATATCTATTTTCGTATGGTAGCGTTGGAATCAGTGGCTTTTTAGGTGTGTTTGTAAATGTTGTTTGTAATTATGCAATAGAAAAGGCAAAATCCTTAGCAGAAGGGAGTGATGAGTAGAAATGAAATTTAATTTTAAGATACAACAATACCAAACCGATGCGGTAGATGCAGCTGTCAAGGCTTTCAGCGGTCAGGGTCATCACGACCGGGTTAATTATATCCGAGATCTTGGTAAAAAGACTGAGAAGTCCTATCAGATGACCTTCGCTACTGATTCTGAAGATGTTGCAATAGGTGACCCGTTGAATGATACCGGCTTCAAGAACGAAGAAGTTGAAATCAGCGACGAACAACTTCTGAACAATATCCATACACTGCAAAGTCAGAACAACATCAAGCTCTCTCCCAAGTTGGTAAGCAATCTGGGCAGATGCAGCCTTGATATTGAAATGGAAACCGGCACCGGCAAAACCTATGTCTACATCAAGACCATGTTCGAGCTGAACAAGCGTTACGGCTGGAGTAAGTTCATCGTTGTCGTTCCGTCTATTGCTATCCGTGAAGGCGTAAAGAAATCCTTTGAAATTACGGCGGATCACTTCATGGAGCATTACGGAAAGAAAGCTCGTTTCTTTGTCTACAACAGTTCCAACCTGAATCAGCTGGATAACTTCTCCAGTAGCAGCGGAATCAATGTAATGATTATCAACACGCAGGCTTTTGCTGCTTCTCTGAAAGAAGGCGGAAAGAGCAAGGAGAGCCGTATCATTTACTCTAAGCGTGATGAATTTGCTTCCCGCAGGCCGATTGATGTTATTGCCGCAAATCGCCCTATTCTTATTTTGGACGAGCCTCAAAAAATGGGCAAAGAGGACTCTGCAACGCAGAAGGCTCTGAAGCGATTCAATCCGCTGTTCAGCCTGAACTACTCTGCAACCCATAGAGTCCAGCACAACCTTGTGTATGTACTGGATGCCCTGGATGCCTTCAACAAGCGCTTGGTCAAGAAGATTGAGGTTAAGGGCTTTGAAGTGAAGAACTTCCGTGGTACGGACAGCTACCTGTTCCTGGAGCAGATCGTTCTTTCCCAGAAGAAACCGCCGTTGGCTCGCATTGAGCTTGAAATTGCATATAACAAATCCATCAACCGTGAAACCCGTATTTTAGGCGTCGGTGATGATCTCTACTATGTATCTCAGGAGATGGAGCAGTATAAAGGCTATACCATTTCTGAGATTGACCCCACCCGTGGCACAGTGACCTTTACCAATGGTGAAGTCATCAATGCCGGTGATGTTGTGGGCGATGTTTCCGAAAAGGATATGCGCCGCATCCAGATCAGAGAAACTATCCTCTCCCATTTTGAAAAGGAAGAAAAACTGTTCAATATGGGGATCAAGACGCTTTCTCTGTTCTTCATTGACGAAGTGGCCAAGTACCGTCAGTATGATGAGGACGGGAACGAAATCCTCGGTGAATACGGTAAGATGTTCGAGGAGGAATATGTAAATATTCTGAATGACTACATAACCCTGTTTGATACCCCCTATCAGAAGTATCTCCGTTCCGCTTGCAGCGATGTGCGTGCGGTACATAAGGGATATTTTAGTATCGACAAAAAAGGCCACGCCATTGATAGCGTCGTTAAGCGTGGTAGCGAATTTTCTGATGATATTTCTGCCTACGACTTGATTCTGAAGAACAAAGAACGCCTGTTGTCCTTTGAGGAGCCGACCAGATTTATCTTCTCTCACTCTGCCCTGCGTGAAGGTTGGGATAACCCCAATGTATTCCAAATCTGTACCTTGAAGCACTCAGACAGCCAGACAACAAAACGACAGGAAGTTGGTCGCGGACTCCGTCTTTGTGTCAATCAGGACGGCAATCGTATGGATGTGCAGAGCTGCGGTGATGCAGTTCATGACATCAATATGCTGACGGTTGTTGCAAGTGAAAGTTATAAGGGATTTGTTGCTGATTTACAGAGCGATATTAAAACTGTGCTATATGAAAGACCTACTGCGGCTACCAACGAATATTTTAAGGGTAAGTATGTCAGAGTCAATGACATTCCCACGCTTATTGATACAAACACTGCAGATCAGATCGAGTTTTATTTGATCAGCAACGGGTATGTAGATATGAAGCGTAAGGTCACAGAAAAGTATCGTACGGATCTTGCTATGAATACTTTAGCTCCAATGCCAGAAGAACTGCAATCGATGGCTGATGGCATTCATGCATTAGTTCAGTCTGTATACGACGACACGATTTGGGATGATATGTTCAGCGATGGTCACGAAACAAAGATTAAAGACAATCCCCTGAATGACAACTTTGCAAAGGCTGAATTTCAAGCTCTTTGGAAAGAAATCAACCATAAATATGCGTACACTGTGGATTTCGACAGTGCAGAGCTAATCCAAAAATCGATAGACCATATCAACGAGAAATTGTTTGTTTCCCAACTTCAGTACACCACAACCGTGGGACGCCAAAAAGCAGATATGAACGAATACGAAATTGGTCGTGGTGATTCCTTTGGCGGGGAGAAAACACGGACACAAAACCTTCGACACACAGGATCAAGCAGCATAAAATATGATTTAATCGGTAAAATTGCGGAAGGAACTGTTCTCACTCGCAAAACGGTTGCTTCTATTTTGAAAGGTTTGTCAGTAGAAAAGCTCTATATGTTTAAGAACAATCCGGAAGAGTTTATATCCAAGGTGATTAAACTTGTTAAAGAGCAAAAGGCGACAATGGTTGTAGAGCATATCTCCTATAATTGTATTGATGGTAAGTATGATAGCGCTATCTTTACAGCAGAAAAGAGTTCCCAGAGCTTTGAGAAGGCGTTCAAGGCTGAGAAAGCAATCCAGGATTATGTGTTTACAGATGGTCCTGCTGAAAAGAGTGTTGAGAGACGATTTGCAGAGGATCTGGATGCGGCAGAAGAAGTTTGCGTCTATGCAAAATTGCCGAAGGGATTTCATATTCCAACACCGGTTGGAAATTACTCACCAGACTGGGCTATTGCTTTTTGTGAGGGCACTGTAAAGCATATTTTCTTCATTGCTGAAACGAAAGGTACTATGGAAAGTCTAAACCTTAGACCCATTGAGCAGGCTAAGATTTCTTGTGCAAGGAAGTTGTTCAATGAAATGTCTACAAGTAATGTGAAATACCACGATGTTGATAGCTATGAGAGTTTGCTAAGTATTATGAATACGCTTTAAAATGTGGATCTTAGGATATTCCTCCTGAATATGGAGCATTTTGAATGCATTTAATTTGCAATCAGGGATGTACATAAATGCGGTTGTACCATCTTAGCGAGCATACTGTTTATACTCCCAAGAGTCGTAAAATAGTACATCGTTAGGAGCGTGCTCTTATAACCTTCGCAGGAAAGCGTATAAAAAAGATCAGCAGGTGTCGGAGTCCTCCGGCACCTGCTTTTTCTGTATCAGGAGATTATCTTCACACAAAGCTTGGCACAAATCTAGGATATCTGCTTTGGATATGAATTTCTGAAAAGGATGTTTTTACAATGCCAAGACTATTAAAACGGATGCGGGAAGAGTGGGCGATTTTTCTGCACTCAGAAACGAAACGCGTACTTATCACAATCTATGCCGCAACTGGGCAAGAGTTTGTAAACAAAGCTTTTGAGCTGAGGAACTGGAGTGCCCCGGGTACTTATCCAAGCGCACTGTTTAAGACGCTCAAAAGGAACGAATAACGCCCCTTTTGCCTGCCAAAACAAGCGGTGTGTATTCAGATGATATTCAGCATCCCGCTGATATGTCGATTTCTTTTTGTAGAAGTGCCGATACCTTCTGTTCCCATTCTTCCTTTTCATCCTTTTGTAAAAAGGGAATCTGGCCTAAGAGTGCCAGTAATTCATAATACGACTTTTCTAATGCCTGCCAATCTTTTTGACCTGCAAAACGCTGATAGTTTGTGTTGTATGCAATTTGATTTATGTTGTTCCCAATACGATTGATCTCATACAGAAATTCTTTCCCGATGCTTTTATCCATCGTCCACAGCCCTCTCACAAGACCTTCGCACAAAATCAGTTTTCTGATGTAATCGGCCTGAGACAAGCCGTGTTCATATGCGTTCTTTATCAGAAGCTGTCTTTCTTCCTCTACAAGCCAAACTTGAAGTTTGTGGGTTCTGAGCCTGTGTGATTCTGCCATAGTGATTATCTCCTTTATAACTTCCTCACGGTGAGTAAATTGATGTTGTTGCTTTGAAAAAATAAACGGGGGTCTTAGGGGGCTATGCCCCAGTGGAACGACTAACAAGCGGGTAATTACAGAACGGAGTGGGAGTAATTTCCCCCTGCTTGCTATAAATGATTTTTGTGTTTTCTTTATAGCAATAAAAAGAAAATTATAGTTGTCTGTCTGGCTTCTGCAAACCGTGAAATAGTTCTAGGATCATCCGTAGTTGCTCCAGTTTATCCACGTCCAAATCAGCGGCAGATTTTAGATTTTCCAAATGATCTTCGATATTTTTTAGCTGGATTTTCATTTCTTCTGTTACACGAATATTTCCGTAACAGACTACCTTTTGATGCATCAAAGATTGAACACAAAAGTCCCTTTTCAGCAAACCAGAAAGCGCCACACGCTGGTCAATCCAGTCTCGTTCTTCTTCGGAGACCCAGATGTTCATATTCAGTTTTCGCTTGCGCCCCTCTGCCTTTTTCTTTTCTGCTGCCTGAGGCTGACTATTCGTTTTCTTGTACATCTTCATCACCGCTTTTTATTTTTAATTCTGCACTTGCCCGTGTCCGATCTTCGGCCAATTTATCTGCAAGTTCATACTGCTTTGACGGGTACAGATGCGCATACATGTAAGTAATTGAAATACCCTTATGTCCCAAACGCTCGGCTATCGCCACGGGCGAAAATCCCAATTCAATTAAGTGTGCTACATGAGAATGTCGCAAGTCGTGAATTCGGATTCTTTTCACTCTGCTCTCCTTGCAGCCTCGATTCATTTCGTGGTGCAAATAACTTTTTGTCACATTGAAAATTCTCATATTGGATTTGATTCCATAGAGAGAAGCAATGAAATCCTGAATTTCTTCACATAGAAAATCTGGTAATGAAATTGTTCGGTTGCTCTGCTCCGTTTTGGGGTCGGTCACAAAATCCTCTCTCCCTATACGCTGAAATGTTTTGTTGATAGTCAACTGCTTTGCTGCGAAATTGAAATCAGCAGGTGTCAACGCAAGAAGTTCACCTTCTCGAATTCCTGTCCAATACAAAAGCTCAAAGGCATAATAGGACATAGGCTTAGATTTCATAGTTTCAATGAATTTCAAAAATTCATCCTGTGTCCAGAAGTACATCTCTTTTGCATTTGCTTTGCCCATCTTGCCCGCCTGCTCGGACGGATTCACTGGCAGGGAATAAAAACGCTTGGCATGATTAAAAATGGCACTCAGCTGGTTCTGTATCGTACGAAGGTATGTAGGGGAATAGGCGTTCCCTTCCTCGTCCCGTGCATTCAGCAGCGTATTCTGCCATTGGATCACGTCTGAGGCCTTGATAGAGGCCAGAGAGCGTGCTCCGAAGTAGGGGAGAATCTTTTTCTCTATGATGTATTTCTTATTCATAAACGTGCTGTGCTTGAGCCGTGGCTCCATATCTCGCATATAGATCTCTGCAAAGGCGTTCATGCTCATATTCATGTCTTTGGACTGAGATTGTAAAAACTCCCGTTCCCATGCCAGAGCTTCCTTCTTGGTTGGGAAGCCTCGCTTGGTCTTTACCTGTTTTTGTCCCATCCAGTCCGTATATCGAACATATACTTTCCATGTGCCCCTCTGTGTGTCTTTACTGGCACTCACAATAACACCTCCTGTCCCCCTTTTTGTGGGGGATATACTGGTATACATATATATGCGTCTATTTTTTAGACGCTGGCTATCGTCTAATTTTTAGACAACAATGGCATCTAATTTTTAGACGATAAGGCTTTCTGCTGTTCCCATAGAGTCTAATTTTTAGACGCATGTACTGTCTATTTTTTAGACTCATAAAATGCTTCGCTCTCAGATTCCTTCTGTTTTCTTTTGGGTTGTGGTTTCGGTTTCTTCCAGTTCTTTGGTTTGCGATCACCTGTCAGCATGTCTCTTCTAGGGCTATCGTACGTTTTCCAGCCTTCAATAAATTGAAACTTAGATGGAGCATATGCCTTGGTTGGTATTCGTTCAATCAATTTCATCTGAATCAATTCATCTATGACTTTAACAAACGTCTGTCTACTGATGGATGCATCCTGTGTCGCATTTTCGTAAGTGTAAATAAACTCACGATTTCCTTTTGCTTGAAATTTCATATAAATGAAAACCCGATAGGCGTTTGCCGACAAATCCATAACTGCATCTGAATAAAACTGAGAAGGCGTAAGACGTATGTATCCTTTTTCTTTACCGCTCTTACTCTTACTTTCAAAATGCAAGAACGGCGATAGCGCGCTTCCTTTCTTTTTCGGCATGACCACGTTCTCCTTGTACCTTTCTCGAAACGTGGTAGAATGTATTTCGACAAACACATACCAGCACGTCTTAGCGGCCCTTCCTTGGTAGAGGAAGGGTTGCTTTTTTATTCCTTGGTCATGCCATAGATTTTTTTCTCGTAATAGGCCTTAGGAATTCGTCCACAGATGGTGGTATAACCCAGTTCTTTCAACTCCTCATTCCAACCTGCGATCATTCGATATGCGAACGGCTTAGAAATCTGCAAATCTTGCATAACGGTTTCAACTCTCACATACAGCTGATCCTTTTTGGGCTTTACAGATGTTTTCATTTTTATCCTCCTGTACATTATTCTTTGAATGTGCATACAAGTTCACATTTTGTTCCCTATATTTATATTATTTTAAATCTCCCAATTTGTCAACCTGTATTTTATAAAGTTCACATATTGTACTTGACATTGTATGTACAAAGTTATAAAATGAAAAATAGAGAGGAGTGCGTTCTATGGATGTAGGTGCAAAAATTAAATATTATCGAGAACTTAGAGGCTTGAGTCAGAAGCAATTATCTGATTTATCAGGAATTCCTCTCGGTACTTTGAAAAAATATGAAATCAGCAATAGAAATCCCAAAGAAGAACCATTGCGGAGGATTGCTGCTGCTTTACATATCAGCATCACCGCCTTTGATGATATTCATTTTGAAACGATCGGGGATATTGCCCCATATCTTTTTGCTATTTCCAAGCTCGGAGACGTTCAATTCCACGGTAAAAAGACAGATGATGGTAAATTTGATGCAAATGATTTATCCATTTCTTTCAAATCCCCCGTCCTCAAGCATTTTCTGAAAGAATGGGCGGATAGCAAATCCATTATCGATCATCTTAGAAACGAAGCTAAAAAATCACCAGACACAACCGCTAAAGACTATCTCTTAAACCGTGCTGATGAAATTGAGCAAGAACTTGAATTACGTATGGTCGATTCCCAGATGCTTGTCAAACAGCAAAAAAAATAAGGAGCCGAAAGGCTCCTTACTTTTTTGCTATCACTTTTTCTAGGATTCCCGTACAAAGTGCAAGCATTTTGCAAGCAAAAAGCCCGGAAACCGTGCATTTGCAAGGCTTCCGGGCTTTATTATATTATTCCCACTCGATGGTGCCGATGGGCTTGGGAGTCAAGTCCAGGACAACACGGTTGATACCGGGGACCTCATGGGTGATACGGTCGGTGATGTGGTGCAGGATGGGGTAGGGGATTTCCTCGATGGTGGCGGTCATAGCATCGACGGTGTTGACTGCACGGATGATTGCGGGCCAACCCTCATAACGCTTGCCGTCCTTGACACCAACGCTCTTGAAGTCGGGTACTGCAACGAAGTACTGCCAAACGTGGTTCAGACCATTCTTGTCAAATTCCTCACGCAGAATGGCGTCGGCCTCACGCAGAGCATTCAGACGGTCACGGGTAATAGCACCCAGGCAGCGAACGCCCAGACCGGGGCCGGGGAAAGGCTGACGGTAGACCATATGGTGGGGCAGGCCCAGAGCTTCGCCCACAACACGGACTTCGTCCTTAAACAGCAGCTTTACGGGCTCAACCAGTTCCATGTCCATCTCTTCGGGCAGACCGCCAACATTGTGGTGAGCCTTAACGCCCTTGGACTCCAGAATGTCGGGGTAGATGGTACCCTGTGCCAGGAAGGAGATACCTTCCAGCTTTGCAGCCTCTTCGTCAAAGATTTTGATGAATTCTTCGCCGATGATCTTACGCTTTCTTTCGGGCTCGGACACGCCAGCCAGCAGGTCCAGATAACGGTCGGTAGCATCAATGTAGATCAAATTGGCATCCATCTGCTCGCCGAAGACTCTGATCACATCTTCGCTTTCGCCCTTACGCATCAGGCCGTGGTTCACATGGACACAGACCAGCTGCTTGCCAATGGCTTTGATCAATAGTGCTGCAACAACGGAAGAGTCAACACCACCAGACAGAGCCAGCAGAACCTTTTTATCACCTACCTGTTCGCGGATGGCGGCAACCTGCTCGGCGATAAAGGCGTTGGCAAGCTCTGGAGTAGAAATACGCTCCATGGTATCGGGTCTTACATTGGGATTCATAGTAATTCCTCCTGTTATTGAAATGGGTGAAAAACAGCGTTACATTCATCAATAAATCTGATTTTCGATAGAAACATTGTACTGCAATCTTTTCCGCAAATCAACAAAAAAATTCAACTTTTTTGACAAGCAAATTTCGTGCGTTTCGACCAAAAAGGTGTGTGGAATTTTGTTGAGTGAAACAAAAAAGCGTGTTATAATAAGAAAGAAAGGAGTGTGCCTTATGATTGAATTTGAAAAACTTGATCTGAGTAATAAAGATAAATATTTACCGTATTTGCAAACATCTGCCCACAGGGGGTGTGGATATTCCCTTGCGAACCTCTACATGTGGGGTCGTCAGAAGGTCGCAATCGTAGGGGGACGTCTTGCCATTTTCTCCCATTATGCAGGAAATACCGTGTATCCTTTCCCCGTTGGCAATGCGGATCCCAAAGAGGCCGTGGATGCCATTATCCATGATGCCCAGCAGCGTGGCATTCCCTGCCGTTTTACCGGCCTTAGCTGTGAGGACAAGCAGTTCCTTGAGAAAGAATATCCAGGGAAATTCCGCTATCACTGTGGCCGTGATAATTTTGACTATGTGTACGACATCAATGATCTTGCAGATCTGAAGGGTAGAAAGTTCCAGCAGAAACGCAATCATGTAAACAAGTTTGTGCAGACTTTCCCGGATTATTATGTAAAACCGCTGGATGAAACCACTTTGCCGGGCTGCAGAAATATGGTGGATAACTGGTATTACCGCAGAAACATCGAAAATCCCCATGAAGACATCCAGATGGAGCAGGTAGCCCTCGGCCGCGCATTCCGAAATTATCAGGAGCTTGGATTGGATGGACTGGTACTGTATGCCGGCGGCAAGCTTGCGGCTGTGACCATGGGGTCTTTTTTGGACGATGAAACGGTGGATGTCCACTTTGAGAAGGCTGATTCTGACATTCCCGGTGCATATGCCATGATTAACCGGGAGTTTGCAAGATATCTGCGGGACAAGTACCCCAACCTGCGGTATTTGAACCGAGAGGACGATTTGGGGAGCGCTGGTTTGCGAAAAGCAAAGCTTTCCTATAATCCCCACCATATGGTGGAAAAATGTTGGGCGCATTTAATCGTGGAGGAGTACGATGATTGAGTTTGCGGACGGCTTTGCTGTTGCGCAGCAGGAGCTGAAACGTCTGTGGGAAAAGGCATTTGGCGATGAGCAGACCTTTATCGAAACTTTTTTTGAAACGGCCTACGCCCCGGAGTGCTGCCGGGTGGCAATTCAGGATGGGAAACTTGCTGGAATGCTTTTCTGGTTTGACTGTTCCTTAGCATCAGAGAAAATTGCTTATATTTACGGTGTTGCGACAGATCCCACCGTGCAGGGGCAGGGGGTAGCCACGGAGCTGATGAAAAATGTCCACAGTTTGCTCCAAAACAGTGGCTATTCCGGAGCCATCCTAGTTCCCGGATCAGAAAATTTATTCCGCTTTTATGAAAAGCGTGGATATGCTGTGGTGGGGCGTGTTTCCGAAGGAGTTGCGCAGGCGTCTGAAAGTGTACGGATAGAGCGTGTGGATGCAGATACTTATGGGCAGCTGCGTGAGAAAATGCTGCCGCCCAATGCTGTGCATCAACAGGGGCGGAATATGGCATTTCTGGACCGCTTGGCAGACTGCTATTGCGGGGATGGATTTGCGGCGGCAATCAGCAAGGAAGAACCCAAAAGCTGCATGGAATATCTGGGAGATGTCAGCAAAATCTCCGGCTTGGCGGGCGCACTGGGATGCGGCAGCCTTCCCTATCGGCAGCCGGGGCAGGGCAGAGCGTTTGCTATGGGCATGGGCTTTCATGGCGTATCTTTTCCGCAGGATATCTATTTTGGACTTGCATTTGATTAGGGAAAAGGAATGGCGCTGGAGAAAGATTCTTTTGGATTTTCTGGAATCACATCTTGCAATTTTCTTAAAAATCCGCAATAATATAGATAATACATGAACCAATGGAGGTTAGTTATGGAAGCACTGAAACAACGAATTTGTCAGGATGGACGCATTTTGCCCGGTAACATCGTAAAGGTAGATGGATTTCTGAATCATCAGGTGGATACGACGTTTTTGGGCGAGATCGCAGATGAGTTTGAAAAGTATTTTGATATCAGCAAGATTACAAAGATTCTGACCGCAGAAGCCAGCGGAATTGCACTGGCCGCAGTGTGCTCCTATAAATACGGCATTCCAATGGTCTTTGCGAAAAAGGCAAAGAGCGACAATATTGAGGGGGGACTGTATCGCAGCGATGTCTTCTCCTATACATATAAAAAGAAAGTTACCCTGATTTGCTCCGCCGACTGGATTACCCCGAAGGATCATGTTCTGGTGATTGATGATTTCATGGCCAATGGCGAGGCAATGCGTGGCCTGCTGGGTATCGTGGAGCAGGCAGGTGCAAAGCTCGAGGGCATTGGCGTGGCCATTGAAAAGGGATTCCAGCACGGCGGTGACAAGCTCCGTGCAGAGGGCTACCCCCTGAAGTCTTTGGCAATCATCGATTCAGCAGACGAAAATGGCTTTGTCTTCCGTGAAGAAGAATAAACAGGCATATATACGAAAAAACAGCTGCCACCCCAAAAGGGTGGCAGCTGTTTTGGTTTGTCAAAGAAAACCCGTTTATGATTACAGCAGTTTTTTGTACAGATCCCGACGCATCAGGGCAAGGTACAGCACGCTGCCCAGAACAAACAGAACGATGAGTTCGCCCAGCGCCACATAGAGGGCGTTGATCCAGAAGGCTGCCATGGTAAAGCCGGTATCGCCCAGATAGACGGTCAGTTCCCAGCCTACCAAAACGGAATTCCATGCGGCGGGCATCAAAAGACCCAGAATGGGGAGCTTAAACTGCTTGAAGTTACGAACTTTCCACATACACCATGCGGCAAGCAAGGTGGCAAGACTTCCCACGATGGGGTCCAGAGGCAGAGCGCCTGCATAGCTCAGGTTAAAGAGCAGACAGCCTACGGTTAAGCCCCAGATGGCAGCGGGGGTAAAGAATGCCAGAACGCACAGCGCTTCGGAAATGCGGCACTGGATGGTCCAAGTGGTAGAACCGGGCAGCAGCAGATTTTGCAGGTGTGTAAGGGTAAAGTACATGGCTGCAATGATGGCGCCTCTTGTGATTTGTTTGGTGTTTTTTGTCATCATAGATTCACTCCTAATAGAAAAAAGGGCAGTATCCCACCACCCGATAAAAACAAAAAAATGGGTGCCCACGCACCCATCCAAACCCGCCCTAGCGAGCAAATCCTAGTTTTGTTTAAGGACAGGATGGTTACGAACTGTCCTATGCAATTGTTCTCAATTGTACCATCTATCCTCGGGGTTGTCAACACAGCGATGCAAGGGAAAACGAAACACATTGGTACACAAAGTGTGTGTGATAGAATTGTGAAATGTGCACAAATAGAGTTGTATATTATGCCAAAAGCTTATCGAAATGTGAATTGTGTACTTCCAATTTTCCATATGTGGTTGTATAATTATGATGTGATATTACGGAATTTGGGAATTGCCCGATTCAGCAATTAGGAGGAAATGATATGCGCGTACCGACTCTGTATTTGAACCCACAGCGCAAGAAAGCGTTGGACAAGGGTTTCTATGATATTTTTGGCAGCCAACCGGAATGCTATTTTTCTGCCCCCGGCCGAACAGAAATCTCCGGGAATCACACGGATCATCAGCGTGGTCGTGTTCTTGCCGGTGCAGTCAATCTGGATACCCAGGCGGCTGTGCGTGTCAATGGCACAAATGTCATCCGCATTCAGTCTCAGGGCTATCCCATGTGTGAGGTGGATCTGAGCATGCTGGAGCCCGTGGAAACAGAGATCAATGCGACTCCCGCTCTGGTTCGCGGTGTTGCAGCCCGTTTTGTGCAGCTTGGCTGTCAGGTAGGGGGCTTTGATGCTTATGCAGAGTCCACAGTTCTGCCCGGCTCCGGTCTGAGCTCCTCTGCTGCCTACGAGGTTTTGATCGGCACCATTATCAATCATCTGTTCTTCGATGCCAAGGTTTCTCAGCCTGAGATCGCCCAGATCGGTCAGTATGCAGAGAATGTGTTCTTTGGCAAGCCCTGCGGACTGATGGATCAGACCGCCTCTGCCGTTGGCGGTTTGGTAACCATCGATTTTGCAGACAAGGATCATCCAGTCATACGCCCTGTGAACTTTGATTTTTCTGCAACAGGTCATGCCCTGTGTATCATCGATACCCGTGCAGATCACGCAGACCTGACTGACGAATATGCAGCGGTTCCGCAGGAATTAAAGGCGGTCAGTGACTATTTTGGCAAGGAAGTCATTACACAGATCGATGAGGCAGATTTCTATGCGGCTATTCCCGAACTGCGCCAACGCTGCGGCGATCGTGCGGTTATGCGTACCATCCATGAATACAACGAAAATCGCAGGGTTCCTCAGCAGGTGGAGTGTCTGGAAAAGGGGGACTTTGCAGGTTTCCTGAAACTGACCAAGGAGTCCGGGTTCTCATCCTGGATGTACTTACAGAATGTCATTCCAGCCGGTTATGTCAAGCAACAGGCGATGGCTGTGGCGTTGGGACTTTGTGAGCACTATCTTCAGGGCAAGGGCGCTTACCGTGTTCACGGCGGTGGCTTTGCAGGCACGGTTCAGGCATTCGTTCCCCAGGAAATTCTGGAATCCTTCCGTGCCGGTATTGATGCAGCATTGGGCGAGGGAGCTTGCCATGTGCTGGATATCCGTCCTCAGGGCGGGGTAAAAATGGAGGTATGCTCATAATGCAGATTGAAACCTATATGGACGCTCTGGTGTCCTACGCAATGAATACCGGCCTTGCTATGCCGGAAGACCATATGGTGCTCCAGAATCGCCTGCTGGAAATTCTGGGTAAAAATGAATATGTGGAAAGCCACGAAGCGCAGACCGAAAATCTGGAAGAGATCCTGAAAGGCATTTTGGACTATGCCTGTGCCCATGGATTATGTGAAGATAACATCACGGCCCGGGATTTGTTCGACACGAAGGTGATGGGGCTGCTGACCCCCATGCCTCGGGAAGTGATTCGCACCTTCCGGGAAAAGTTTGCTGTTTCCCCTGAGGCGGCCACCGACTACTACTACAAGCTCAGTTGTGATTCTGACTATATCCGCCGCTATCGCATTGCCAAGGATATGCGCTGGAAGTATGCGTCTGACTATGGCCAGCTGGATATTACCATCAACCTGTCCAAGCCTGAAAAAGATCCGAAGGCCATTGCTGCGGCTAAGAATGCACCTCAGTCCAGCTATCCAAAGTGCCAGCTGTGTGTGGAGAATGAGGGCTACGCAGGCCGTATGAATCATCCTGCCCGGCAAAATCACCGTATTGTACCCATTACGGTTGCCGGCGAGCAGTGGTGTATGCAGTATTCTCCCTATGTGTACTATAATGAGCACTGCATTGTTTTCAACAAAAAGCACACCCCCATGAAGATCGATCGCTCTGCCTTTGAAAAGCTGTTGGACTTTGTGGGAACTTTCCCACATTATTTTGTTGGCTCCAATGCGGATCTGCCCATTGTTGGCGGTTCCATCCTGAGCCATGAGCATTTTCAGGGGGGACACTATACCTTCGCCATGGAGACTGCACCGGTGGATCAGGAGCTGAAGTTTGCAGGATTTGATGATATTCAGGCAGGCATTGTCAAGTGGCCCATGAGTGTCATTCGTCTGGACGGAAAGGACCCTGTTCGCATTGCAGAGCTGGCAGATCGGATTTTGACTGCCTGGAGAGGGTACTCTGATCCTGAATGCACCATTTTTGCCCAGACAGACGGGGAACCCCACAACACCATTACCCCCATTGCCCGTCGCCGTGGGGAGTTGTTTGAATTGGATTTGGTTCTGCGGAACAATCTGACCACCCAGGAGCATCCTCTGGGGGTATTCCATCCCCATGCAGATAAGCACCACATCAAAAAGGAAAATATCGGCCTGATTGAGGTTATGGGTCTGGCAGTTTTGCCCAGCCGTTTGAAGGGGGAGCTGACCGATCTGGCTGCAGCCATTGTTTCCGGTGCGGATATCCGTGCAGACCAGGTGCTGAGCAAGCATGCTGTGTGGGTGGACCAGCTGAAACAGAAGTACACCTTTACCCCGGAAAATGCGCTGGATATCATCCTGCAGGAAACCGGCAAGGTATTCTCCGAAGTTTTGGAGGATGCCGGTGTCTATAAGAATACCGCCCAGGGGCGTGAGGGGTTCCACCGCTTTGTGGCGGCAGTTAACGCTAAATAATTTCATAAAGATAAAAAACACCCGGAAAAGCCCTGCTTTTCCGGGTGTTTTGATTAGATTTCCTTGTACATGCCGGCGGCATCATCCTTGCGGACGGTTTCAGCCACCAGGAGCACCTCAACAGCCAGGGTGCGATTACCCAGAGCAATTTCGATTTTGTCGCCTACCTTCACATCGTAGGAGGCCTTTACGACACGGCCGTTCACGCTGATACGACCATTATCGCAGGCTTCGTTGGCTACGGTGCGACGCTTGATCAGGCGGGAAACCTTCAAGTATTTGTCCAGCCGCATCCTGTTCTCCTTATTTGCCAATCAGGTCTTTCATGGCCTTGCTTGCCTTGAAAACAGGAACCTTGGTGGCGGGAATCTCAATCGCAACCTTGGTATGGGGATTGCGGCCGGTGCGAGCTTCGCGAGTCTTTACATCAAAGGTACCGAATCCAGACAGCTGGACTTTTTCATTCTTCATAAGAGAAGTGGTGATGACATCCAGAGTGGCATTGATGACGCGTTCAGTATCTTTTTTTGTCAGGCCGGCGTTCTCAGCGGCCAGAGTGATCAGTTCGGTTTTGTTCATTTTCGGTTACCTCTCTCTTAGGGATTATGAATTGGGTACTAGACTATCACATTCCGCCTGAAAATGCAAGGGGATTTGACAAAAATGTGTACAAATTTATAACTTATGCCTCTAAATGGAGAAGTTTGGCAATCTGGTCACCCTTGGGCAGCAGCAGACAGTCCGCTTTGGTGATTGCTTTGAGCTTGATTGCGCAAATCATGTACACAATGCCGCCCACCAAAATGGGGACGCCACAGAGCATCAGCTTTCCAATGGAGGAATTTAGGGTGAACACCTGAGAAACGACACGGTGCACACCGATGACAGCTACGGACATAATCAGAGCGCTGAGCATAGGCTTGAGCATATTGCGTACCATGTGGGGCGGTTCTTGAATCACGCGACTCAAAGCGAACAGGTTCAGCACGGTAATGACCACATAACAGCAGAAGGTGGCAATGGGGACACCAACGATGTTAATGGAGACATTGCCGGAGAGCCAATAAGCGACAATCAGCTTGAGGACGCCGCCGATGAACATATTCACTACGGGAAGATTGACATGGCCATGAGCCTGCATGATGGTATTGGTCAGCATAACCGTGGAATTAAAGATAATGCAGAATGCAAGCACACGCATCAAATTGGCGGCAAGCACCAGGTCGCTGCCCTTGTAGCCACCCAGCAGAGCCATGATGGGTTCTGCCAAAACACCCAGGCCAAAGGCACAGGGCATGGAGATGAGTGCGGTGATACGGGATGCAGATTCTTCCGTGCCACGGACTTGATCGTGCCGGCCCAGCGTCAATGCACCGGTGATGGCGGGGATGGCAGAAACCGTGATGGGGGTAATGAAAGCACATGGCATATTGAAGATGGTCTGGGACATATTATAGATGCCCTTCATGGAGTCGGCCATGTCCTGTGTGAAACCTGTGGATAGCAGCTGGGTCATATAGACCTTCACTTCCATCATGGTAATGATCTGTAAACCAGCAGAGCCGATGGTAATAGGCACCGCAATGCGCAGCAATTCTTTTGCAATGGAGCCATAGCTTTCCACACTTTGGGTGGGGCTGCCGGCGTCCAGGGCCTGATATGCTTTGCGGAATAGGCTGAACAGATAAACGGTAGCCGCAAGACATCCGCCGGTGACACCCAGAATGGCACCACCTGCGGCAAGCGGAATCGATTTTGTGAAGTTCAGCAGTAAAAATGCGGCACCCAATCCAAGAACCAGTTTGATGACCGCCTCAATGACCTGACTGACGGAAGTGGGAATCATGTTGCCCTGTCCCTGGAAAAAGCCGCGGAATGCACTGATCATACAGACCAGCAGGGCAGATGGCCCCAGAAAAGCGATCGCGGCCCAGGCATTTGGCTGCTGCTGAAATGCGGCCAGTTCGCGAGCGAAGAGCGTCATCAGCAGGGCACCCACAAGGCCGATGCTCATAAAGATGGTCTGGGCGGTGCGATAAATTCGTTTCATCTGCCGGGTGTTGTTCAAGCTGCTGGCCGCAGAAATCATACGGCTCATGGCCAGAGGCAGACCGGCAGTGGAGATCATCAGCAGGACAGAATAAATATCATAAGCGGTGTTGAAATAAGCAAATCCTCTGGTGCCGATGATGGAATTGAGGGGAATTTTATACAGGGCGCCAATGAGTTTCACGATGGCGGTTGCCAGTGCCAAGAGGGCAGCGCCGTGAAGAAAGGATTGCTTTTTTGAGTTGGCCATAGGCGCACCCCTTATTCCTTTGGCTGCTCGTCAAAGAGCTTACCCATGGCGTACTGTGTGATTTCCTGGACGGCTCCGGCAATGTCCAGAGTGGGGAATTTGCCGTTGACATAGAGTTTCTTGCCCCTGACCATGGTCATGGCCACATCGCCGCCTTTGGCACTGAATACCAGCGCATTCACCACATTGTGGCAGGGCATCAGATGGGGAGCGGAGAAGTCAAGCAGAGTCACATCGGCATCCATGCCCTCTTTGATCATGCCGCACTGTTCGGCACGACCCTGAGCACGGGCGCCACATACGGTGGCCATCATCAGCGCTGCCTGTGCAGGCAGTGCATCGGCCTGTCCCTTAGAGGCCCGGACACCCAAAGCGGCGGCACGCATGACCTCAAACATATCTACATTTCCTGCCTCGATGGCACCATCACTGCCAAGCGCCACATTCATGCCAGCCTGAACGCATTCTGTGATGGGCGCACAGCTGCGCCCCTGTTTTGCATCCGCTATGGGCAGAGCGACAGCGGTAGCTTTGCGTTTGCCCAGCAGCTTGCGGTCGGTATCGCTCAGGGCATTGCATCCGGCGGCGGTGACGGGGACATCCAGCACCCGGTGGCAGCTGAGCAGCTCAGTCTGGCTCAGGCCGGTGCGGTCTTGGCAGGATTCGGTTTCTTCCTGACTCTGGGCCAGGTGCATTTGAAAACCCAATCCGTTTTCGCTTGCATAGTCGGCAAGTCCCTCCCACAGGGGGAAATTGCTGGTGTATTCAGCATAGATACCTGCGTCGATCTTGATGCGGCCATTATCGTAATTGTGCCACTTGTCCACAATCCGGCGCACTTCTGCGCACTGCTCGTCGGTTCGGAAGTCGAAGTCCTCGCACTGGTCTACAAATCGGTAGGTGGACAGTGCCAGATTTGCCTTCATGCCGCTGTCGGCAATCACTTCTGCGGTGGCGTTGGGGTAGTAGTACAGGTCAGAAACGGACGTGATGCCAAAACGCAGGCATTCTGCGATGCCCAGTGTGGCGGCAGCCTTGGCACAGCGGGAGTCCATCTTGTCCTCTTTTTGCAGCTGGGCCTCCAAAGCGTCGGTAAGGTTCAGTTCATCGCAGTAGCTGCGCAGCAGCGTGGTTGCCAGGTGTGTGTGGCAGTTGACAAGACCGGGCATTAAAACCATTCCGGTTCCGTCGATGATTTCGGCGGGCTGCTCTTTGGGGGGGACTTTTGCAATATGGACGAATTTGCCGTCGGTGATGCCGACATATCCGCCAAAGAACACATCCATTCGTTCATTCATTGTCACAATGGTGACATTCGAAATCAAGGTATCCAATTACATGCTTCCTTTCATCAGTTGGAACAGTTCTTCTTTTTGCTTGAGTACAGTGTCAAGCATCTGAATGTACTGTTCTGGGAATTTGGGGTTGTGGAATCGTTTCAGAGATCCGTCTGGGAAGTTTACTTTGTTCATGCCGCCGCCACCAACAGAGATGACGGTGTGAACTTCTTCCATCATATAGATATTATACAGGCATTCCGTGTCGGGTTTGCACCAACCTACGTTCTCAAAGCTGCCGGACATATATTTTTGTCGGTAGAGATAGTAGGGAATGTAACCAGCACCACGGAGGGCATCTTCAGCGTAGTTAACCATTCGGGCCACATCCTCTTGAGAGGACAGCCCCTTTCGGTTTTCGTACAGATCGGCCCCCTTTTTGATTGCCAGCGTATGCACGGTGATATTTTCGGGAGACAAATCAATTACTCGATTCAGGGAGGTTTTGAAACCGTCATAGGTATCTGTGGGCAGGCCTGCAATCAGATCCATATTGATGCCCTTAAAACCTGCCTGAACGGCTTGGTGGTATGCATTTTCAATGTCCGCAGCTGTGTGGACTCTTCCACAGGCTTTCAGCACAGAATCAATCATGGACTGGGGATTGATGCTCATGCGATCAACGCCGCAACGGGAAATGGTGTCCAGCTTTTCCTGCTGAAGGGTATCGGGACGACCGCCCTCAACGGTGAATTCCAAACATCTGCTGAGATCGAAGGATTCCTTGATGCAATTAAGGAGCTGTTCCATTTGCGCTGCGGTCAAGGTGGTAGGCGTGCCGCCACCAATATAAATCGTACGAACATGACGGCCGGAATTTTCCATCAATTTTCCGGTGTGTCGAATTTCGGCGAGCAATGCCTGTAAATAAGGTTCCAGCAGCTCGGTGCGCTTGCCGATGGTGCGGCTGACAAAGCTGCAATAGCTGCAGCGAGTTGGACAGAAAGGAATGCCGATATACAGCGAGACATCCGACGGTTCTAACAGAGATGCCGCCTTTACAGTGGCTCTGGAGCAGTCGATTGCAAGCGTCCTGCGCTGGGGGGATACATAGTACACGTCACGCAGCAGGCGGTCGGCAGAACGCTCGGTGCCGCCTGCTAACAGGTGCTTTGTGGTGATTTTTGTGGGGCGGACACCGGACAGTGCGCCCCATGCAGGGACGTTGTCCAACAGGGGCAGCGCAGCCTGATAATAACTCTGCTGCAAAATCTGCCGACGCAGCCGTACGGTTTCATCGGCAGTTTTCAAGCGCTTGGTGGCGGAGCTTGTTTGCCCATTCTTGACAATCTTAGTGGTAGCGGTGAGCCAGGTGTTTCCACGATGTAAAGTGGAGACAGCACCGTCCCCTTCAAATGGAGCCTGGATGTTTTCCATAGGCTCCAAAGGAAACAGTGCCATCTGCAGCTGTTCAACTGCATATCGGTCGTCATGACCAATGAGTCTTAATTTCATAGTGTGCCTCCCAGATAGGGATTGTGCGTCCTTTCGCAGCCCAGATCGGATTCACTGCCGTGACCGGGGTGAATGGCGCAGTCCTTGGTAATGGCGGCAAGACGCTGCAGGCTCAGGCGCATTTGACTTCCGTTTCCGCACGGCAGGTCGGTTCTGCCGCAGGAACCGGCAAATAGGGTATCTCCGGTGAATAGATCCGTGCCAAAATCCAGACATACAGATCCGGGGGTATGACCGGGGGTGGAAAGGACGGTGAAGGTCAAATCAGCCAGAGTCAGGGTATCGCCTTCGCCATAGGTGTTGGTGTAGTATAATTTACCTGCGGTGAGCATACGGGGCATGGATTCATCCTCTGGGTTCATATAAACCAGACAGTTTGTTTTGCACGACAATGCTTTCACAGCACCCACATGATCAAAGTGTCCGTGAGTCAGCAGGATTGCCTCTACTTCCAGCGAAAGCTGATTTACATGCCGAAGGATTTCTTCTGCCTCATAACCGGGATCAATGACCAGACATTTTTTGCATCCGGCTTGAAAGAGAATATAGGTGTTTGTTTGGTAATCCCCTAGGGGTAGTCGAATGATTCTCATTAGCCTCTCCTCCGGTCCAGCAGTTCATCGGTATCCAGAATCAGGGTCACAGGACCGTCGTTGATGGATTCTACCTTCATATCGGCGCCAAACTGACCGTGCTGGGGTTCGTAACCCAGTTCTCGGCAGATTTCCAGAAAACGCTCGTACATGGTGTTGCCCAGTTCTGGGTCGGCGGCACCGGTGAAACTGGGTCGGCGGCCCTTGCGGCAGTTGCCGTACAGGGTGAACTGGCTGACCACCAGAACCTGCCCTCCGACCTGCTCCAATCCCAGATTCATCTTGCCGTTTTCATCTTCAAAAATCCGCAGTCCCAGAGCCTTTTCAGCCAGAGCTCGGCATTCTTTTTCTGTATCTTCAGGACCTACTCCCAGTAAAATGAGAAATCCTTTTCCAATCTCACCCACGCACTGTCCTTCAATCGTGACAGACGCAGATTTGACACGGGTTAAAATAGCACGCATGCGCTACCTCCATAATCCTAAGTTTAGTTTTGTCCACGACGGGTGCCAAGAACATCCCGGATGCTCAGCAGTTTGTTGCGAATGGCATCCAGTTCGGCTACATTCTTTACCTCAAAACGAAGGGTAAAGACACTGTGGCCATTGGGCAGATCCTTACCGTTTAGCTCCTTTACACGAACACGGGCAGTGGTCATGGTGCTTGCAAGGTCCAAAAGCAGACCGTCACGGGTCAGGCACTCCAGCTCCAGAGTGGTTTCAAAGGGCTGGCTGTCTTCGTTTGCCCAGCGAACCCGTACCCAACGGGCGGCCTCTTTGGGATCATCCCGATGGGCGGCGTTGGGGCAGTCGGCCCGGTGAATGGAAACGCCATAGCCCTTGGTGACGAAACCGACGATGGCATCGCCCGGGACAGGTGTGCAGCACTTGGAGAACTTGATCATGCAGGAGTCGATATCCTCCACAATAACGCCGTTGACGGCATGGCGATTACAGCGAGCTTCGTCTGAATCCGGGGACAGCTTGAGGGGGACCGAGGACATTTTCTCGGAACTCTGTACCTTCACCGTGCGGTTTACGTCATCACGAATCCTGCCCACAGCCTTGGCTGCGGTGAGTCCGCCGTATCCGATTGCGGCATACAAATCGTCCCAATCTTCAAATGACAGCTTTTTCAGCAGCATGGGGGCAATCTCTGGATCGCTCAGTATGCCCATGGGCAGATTCATCCGTTTCATTTCAGCCTCGAAACTGGAACGGCCGTGGACGATGTTCTCATCCCGACGCTCTTTCTTGAACCACTGCTTGATCTTGGTTCGTGCTTGGTTGGACTGGCAGATGTTCAGCCAGTCACGGCTGGGGCCACGGGCGGATTTGGAAGTCAGCACTTCGATGATATCGCCGTTTTTTAGCTTGGAATCAATATTGACAATGCGGTTGTTGACTTTTGCGCCAACCATTGCATTGCCGACACCGGAGTGGATGGCATATGCAAAGTCAATGGGTGTGGAGCCTGCGGGCAGGCTGACGATTTTACCCTTCGGGGTAAAGACGAAGACCTCGTCGTCAAACATATCGACTTTCAGGGAGTTGACATAATCCTCAGCGTCGGTGTCCTGCTGGCTTTCCAGCAAACGGCGCACCCACTCAAAATTCTTTTCTTCACCGGCTCCAACACCGCCCTGCTTGTATTTCCAGTGGGCGGCAATACCGTATTCAGCAGTTTCATGCATCTCCCAGGTGCGAATCTGTACCTCAAAGGGGATACCCTGGGAGCCAATGACGGTGGTGTGCAGGGATTGGTACATATTGGGCTTGGGGGTGGAGATATAGTCCTTAAACCGACCGGGAACCAGATTGAACAGGTCGTGGACATGGCCCAGAACGTTGTAACAATCGGGGATGGTATCCACAATCACGCGGAATGCGTACAGGTCGTACATCTCTTCCAGGGTCTTATTCTGGGCCTTCATCTTTCGGTAGATGGAGTACACATGCTTGATTCGGCCATAGGTGGTGTTGCGAATGCCCATGGCAGAAAGCCGGGCCTGGATGGTGGTTTGAATGGTACGCATAAAGGCCTCGTCCTGCTCTTTATGGGCATTCAAATAGGACATCAGTTCGTTGTAACCATCCGGGTCCAGATACCGCAGGGCAATATCTTCCAGTTCCCATTTCATCTTCTGCATACCAAGGCGGTGCGCCAAGGGGGCATAGATGTCCATGGTTTCCCGGCATTTGGAAATCTGCTTTTCCGGGGTCTGGTACTGCATGGTGCGCATATTGTGAAGACGGTCAGCAATCTTAATCAGCACCACGCGAATGTCTTTGGACATCGCCATGAACATTTTGCGCAGGTTTTCCATCTGCTGCTGCTCGTGGGTGGTAAATTCCACACGGGTCAGTTTGGTGACTCCTTCTACCAGCTCAGCTACGGTAGGATTGAACAGCTTGGCAATTTCGTCATGGGAGGCATCGGTATCTTCGATGCAGTCGTGGAGCAGGGCAGCGAGAATGGCATCGGTATCCAGACCCAGCTCAGCAACGATTTCTGCAACAGCCAGGGGGTGAATGATATAGGGGGAACCGTCCTTGCGCTTTTGAAATTTATGCTTTTCGTTGGCGTACTGGACTGCTTTATTTACAATTGCAAGATCGGTTCCGGGCATATACTTGTTGATGGCCCGCACCATACTGTCATAATGTTCTTCGTAGGTTTCCATAAACGATCAACTCCCTTTACTTAGCAGAAGGGTCTGCATGGTTTTGCTTTGATTCAAATCAGCTTTGGCACTGCGCACTTGCAGTTCGATGGTGATGTATTTATGCTGGCGGTGCATGGCCAAAAGCCCCACATCAGCAAAAATATCCAGACAAGCCAGAAACTTTCCCAAACTCAAAGGTCTGCCGGAACGACGGACGATTTTGCGGCACAGACACATGGGATTCTCCTGCACCGATGGACCGTGTTCTGCCAGATAACGCCACACGTCCCCCAATGTGCCCCGGTTGGGAAGAAGGGGAGACGGATCAGAAACGGGCTGTCCGGCGCGGAGATTCAGGTATTCATACAGCTCAGGCGAGCACTCTGCATTGCAGGAGGGGCGAATGTCCAGCACATTCATCTGGACAGTTCGCTCCCCGCGGTAGTCGTTGATTTGCGCATTAAATGCCACATCCACCCAATCTCCCTGCTCAATGGATGCATCCTGAGCGGTGGTGGAGAAGTAGATGGCATTGATGATGCCGTGGCTGCTGCGAAGACGCAGGCGCATATGACGACCGTTTCCGACCATGGTGATTCTTTCTACGCAGAGTTTCTCCATGACGAAAACCGGCTTGGGACAGCCATTTCCGCAGGGTTCCAAAATGGTCAGTGCGTCTACATTGTGCACGGTAAATAGCTCCGGCGGTATCACGCAGTCTACATCCAGGACGGTTCTGGGGGTGCTGGAGGCATAGAAGTGGGATGCCATGGTGCACATGGCATCGCGGAATTGGGGGATGTTCTGGCGGGCAATGGTAAAGCCTGCTGCCAGTTCGTGGCCACCATAGCTCTCCAGCATATCAGAAAGGGCAGTCAGGGATGAGAACAGGTTAAATCCTCCGAAACTGCGGGAACTTGCCTTTCCGTGTTCTCCGTCCAGACAAATTAAGAAAGTGGGACAGCAGTATTCCTCTGCCATCCGGGAGGCAACGATGCCCACAACCCCTTGATGCCAGCGTTCATCTGCCAGAACGATTGCCTCGGGAGGTTTTCCGTCGGGGAGCATGGACACAGCTTGCTGGTAGATTTCAGATTCTACATTTTGACGCTGGCGGTTCAAATCGCACAGTTTTTTTGCAAGCTCTGCGGCAAGTTTTTCATCATCGGTCAGGCAGAGATTCAAAGCAAGGTCTATCTGCCCCATTCTGCCGGCGGCATTGATTCTGGGGGCGAGATTATACCCGATGGTGGAGGCACATAGTGTATCACTGGAACAGGCACATTCTTTGATCAGCGCTGCAAGCCCCGGACGCTTGGTGTGCCGCAGAGATTCCAGTCCTCTGCTGACAAAGACCCGGTTTTCACCGTGCAGCAGCATCACGTCTGCTACGGTTCCCATGCAGACCATATCGGCATACTCGTCGAGGACTTCCTCCTGATTCCCGGAAAGGGCTGCTGCCAGCTTAAAGGCGACACCGACTCCGGATAAATTCTTGTGGGGGTAAGTATCATGGGGGCGATGGGGGTCAACGATGGCCACCGCCTGAGGCAGTTCATCTTTGCATTCGTGATGGTCGGTGATGACAAGATCAATGCCCAGTTCTTTACAGAGCAGGGCCTCGCTCATGGCGGTAATGCCACAGTCAACGGTGACAATCAGATTTACGCCTTCATTGTGGAGCTGTCGGATGGCCAGGGAATTCAGACCGTATCCCTCCTCCATGCGGCTGGGAATATAGCTGATGCAGTTGGCACCGTGCTTTTGTAGAAAGTCTGTCAGGAGACTGGTGGCGGTAATACCGTCCACATCATAGTCGCCGAAAACTGCAATTTTTTCGCCCCGGTCCATGGCCAGAGCAACCCGCCCAGCGGCCAGATCCATATCGGTCATCAAAAAAGGATCGTGCAGTGGTGCGGTGCAGTCTAAATATGCATGAGCCTGCTGCGTATTTGACATTCCTCTGGCGGCCAAGACCATGGCACTCAGCGGCGGATAGCCGCCTGCTGCCAGTTCGTTCACGGCACCCATTTGCGGTGCCGTGATATTCCAAATTCCATACTTCAAAACAATACACATCCATTATAAATCATTTCCAACAATTATAGCAAAAAATACCGGAATGTACAATAGGGAATGGCAAAATTTTGCCGTAAATGGACATGAGAACTTCAAGTTGATCAACGGGATTCCTGAGGGAAAATATCGTGAATCTATTGAACCGATAGGGGGATTCTGCTATAATACTTTGGACTACGTTGTATTGCTGAAATGTTTCGGAAGGGAGCATTTTTTGCGGGCGTTTTCTGAAGATATTGAGCGAAATGCGGTGACTTTATGAAAGATGAAAATTCAAAAATTCGGCAGAATTTGATTCGTTATTTGCCTGTGATGGTGTTTATTTACTGTGTCTGCCAGCCGCTGATGGATGTGGCAACCTATTGGCAGGAGTACCTGCAGATTACCAATACGCTGACGGTGGTTTTGCGAATGGGTCTGCTGTGCGGATCGGTGGTGCTGGGATTTATCCTGTCAGACCGAAAACGATATTATTGGCTGACGGCACTGATCCTCGGCGGATTTTTGGTGGGGCACATCTGGTCGTGTATTCAGGCTGGGTACAATCAGCCTTTTGGTGACCTTTCCAATATGATTAGAATTTACTTTCTTCCGCTGACAACATTGTGTTTCTGCACATTCCTGCGGCAAAACGGCAGAGTGGTTCGGGCAATCCGAGAGGGGCTGATGGTCAATCTTGGCATCATCATCATTGTGATGATCCTCAGCCGCCTGACCGGGACAGATCCTTATACCTACCCGAACAAAGCGCTGGGGGTCAGAGGCTGGTTCTATTTTGCCAACACCCAAAGTGCAATCATGGCAATGATTGTCCCTGTGGCCATTGGATGGGCGCTGATGAAGTGGGAAAAACAGGTACTGCCCGTGGTGGTGGTATCGATGCTCAGCTTGGGGGCACTGTTTGCCCTGGGCACCAGACTGGCATTTTTCTCATTTGTTGCAGCGGGAATGGGCATGGCGGTATGTCTGGTGCTGATTGACCGGAAACGCTGGCGTCAGAGCGTGGCAATTGGCGTGGTAACCGTGGCCTTTGCGGTGATGCTGCCCATTTCCCCCATGGTGCGCAATCAAAAAGCGGTGGCAGTGAACTTTGAAATCAAGCAGTCGGCGTTTGACGAGGCTGCGGCGGTTGCAGATAATGCCACCGAACAAGAGCGCAAAGAGGCTCTGGGCCATGCGTATCAGCTTTTTCTGCCGGGACTGATTTCTCGTTTTGGGGAAGAACGAACCTTGCAGGCGTACAATTATTCAGAAGATGTGGATGTGGTTGGCAGTCAGCGGTTGATGCGCCTGACTTTTTGCAGGCTGCTTTTGCAGGATTCCCCGGAATCGGCAAAGTGGTTTGGCGTTAGTCGTTCCAGAATGTCCGAAAAGGCGCTGCATACGGATGTTTTGACCGGTGAAACGAAAGAACAGGTGGTCTGGTACGACCCAGAAAATGATTTTCATGCAATTTTTTATCTGTGCGGAGGCATCGGGCTTGCAATGATGCTGGCCTTCATTGGGTTCTTTGCTGCACAGGCACTGCTTGCAATGGCCCGAGATTTTAAGCACCAGTTTACGGTGGATTTTGCGGCACTGTCCATTGGCGCCTGCTGCGCAGTGGCGCATTGTTATTTTACGGCATCTATACTGCGGTTTAACAGTGCATCGGTTTATCTTGCAATCATTTTGGCGGCTTTGTGGGATCTGTCCCGGAGAGAACGTTCTGCCAAAAGAATGCACGTTGAATAAAGCAAAATTTAGATTTCTTAATTATTGATAATGTTGACAATGTACTGGTAGAATCGTATCATTACTATGGAATTTTGAATCAATTAAGGAGGAAAAATCCTATGAAACATATGAAAAAAATTATTGCGGCTGCCATGGTCGTCAGCATGAGCCTGGCAGGCTGCGCAGGCGGCGGCGAAGTCCCCGTGCAGCGGGTTGATGCCCTGTTCGGGGCAAATGCCGGTACCAGCACAGATAAATTTGCCGGCGTGGTAGTCAGTGAAAATGCCGTGGAAATCAAGCGCGAAGGTGAAAAGACCATTAAGGAAGTGTATGTATCTGAGGGCGATCAGGTGGCCCAGGGGGACAAGCTGTTTTGCTACGACATGGATGAGCTGAGTCTGTCGCTGGATAAGCAGAAACTGGATCTGGAACGCTTTGATGCCACCATTTCAGACAAGGAAGATCAGATTGCATCTGTTGAGCGGGAATTGCAGTCTGTTTCCGGTACAGAGGCAACCCAGCTGAATATCCAGCTGCGTCAGCTGCAGACAGAGCTGACACAGGCGGAATATGACAAGGCTGCCAAGCAAAAAGAGGTGGATTACACCGAAAAAATGCTGCAAGATGTGGATGTAAAGAGCCCCATCAAAGGCACCATTCGCAAGATCAACGAGATGGGGGATGGCCCATACATGACCATCCAGCAGTCTGGTGCTTACGAAGTCAAGGGTACCCTCAATGAGCTGAGCCTTGGAGCGGGCATCATGGAGGGCACGTCTGTAACCGTGATTTCCAGACTGGACACCACAAAGACATGGAACGGTGTTGTGGAGCGTGTGGATTATAATTCTGCTCAGGATAATAATCAGGACAGTTCCGGCGGCATGATGTATGGCGGCATGGTCAGTGCGGCCTACGGCGGTGTTTCCGGCGGTATGACATCCTCTACCAACTATCCGTTTTATATCAAGCTGGATTCTACCGACGGTTTGCTGCTGGGACAACATGTGTATATTCAGGTGTCCAACGGCGGTGGTGCAGCCGACGGTTCATTGGCAATTCCTGAGAATTTTATTACAAACCTGCACTATGATGAGATGAATGACTGCAATATCGGCGAGGTATGGGCAGCCAATGCACAAGGTAAGCTGGAAAAAGTACAGGTAACATTTGGCGAATTTGACCCTGCGATTGGTGGGTATGGAATTGTCAGCGGTCTGACAGAAAATGATTACGTTGCAGATCCTGCAAATCCTGACTGCGCAGATGGTGCAAAAGTAAGCTACCGTGAAGAATCTGATTTTGCGGGCAACAACACCACTACGGCACCTGTTGATGGAGAACTGCCGGTGGATGATTTGATTCCGGATGAAAATGCAGTGACGGATTCCATGCCTGTTGA
The DNA here is from genome assembly GCA_020025575.1 of Oscillospiraceae bacterium. Taxonomy (GTDB): domain Bacteria; phylum Bacillota; class Clostridia; order Oscillospirales; family Oscillospiraceae; genus Faecousia. Next base: position 29,775 of record JAHHRW010000013.1, read on the forward strand.
GAGTCTGCCTGAGGCGATGACGTCAAGTGAGGCCCAGATCAGCGATGCGTCCGGCAGTGAAGCAGGGCAGGAGGGATAATGCCATGATCCTGCAATTGGAAAACGTAAACAAGGAATATATTCAGGGAAAACAGTCGGTACACATTCTCCATGATATCAACCTGACGGTGGAGGAAGGGGAATACCTTGCGATTATGGGGCCTTCCGGTTCCGGCAAGACGACGCTGATGAACCTGCTTGGCTGTCTGGATGTGCCTACGAATGGCAGGTATGAGCTGAACGGTCAGGACATCAGCGGTATGTCTGATGATGCGCTTGCAGAAATCCGGAATCAGTACATTGGATTTGTGTTCCAGAATTTTTACCTGCTGCCAAAGATGTCAGCGGTGGAAAATGTGGCGTTGCCGTTATTGTACCGCGGAGTCAGTTTGAAAGAGCGTCGTGCCCGTGCTGAGGAGGCGCTGAAACTGGTGGGGCTGGGAGAACGTCTGGAATTTATGCCCAATCAGCTATCCGGCGGTCAGTGCCAGCGTGTGGCCATTGCCAGAGCCATTGTGGGAGAGCCTAAGCTCCTTCTGGCAGACGAACCCACCGGTGCACTGGACACTGCATCCGGCAATCAGATTATGGATATTTTTCGCCAGCTGAGTCAGCAGGGAATTACCATCATCATGATTACCCACGAGGGTGATATTGCCCGATGTGCAGATAAGATTTACCATATCTTGGACGGCCGTTTGATTACCGATTCTACCGAAAATGTTGAGCGGAAGGAGGCCAAGTCCAATGAATAAGAAGAAAGTATGGCTGATTGCAGTGTCGGGAACGCTGGCGGCGGCAGTGATCGTCGGCACATTGATGATATCTCGCAAACCTGCACCCATTGCGGTGTATCCATGGGACACCGTGGGTTACACGGATTTCTATATGAACGGCGGCGAAAGCTCCGGAATTGTGGCCACGGATAAGGTTCAGACACTTTTTGTGTCAGAAACCCAGAAGGTGACACAGATACTGGTTCAGGAAGGGCAGCAGGTAAAAGAGGGAGATGTTCTCATTACCTATGATACAACACTGTCTGATCTGGCTCTGGAGCGTAAGGATCTGGATATCCAGCAAAAAGAGGTTACGTTGGATAATGCAAAGGTGGAGCTGGATCAGCTCAATGCCATGCAGCCCATGGTGGTTGCGCCTCCGCCTGAGACACAACCCAATCCAGAAAAAATAGACCACACAAAATCCCCGGCAGATCCGCTGAAACTTGGGACGGTTTACGATGGAAATGGTAAGAGTGCAAAGACCCCCTTTTATTTCTGGCTGGGTCAGGGTGCGCAGATCGATGACGGAATGATTGCATATCTGATGGAACAGGCAGGAAACCCGGAAAGTTTGTATGTGGTGTTTCAGATTGCCCCTGAAGATAAGCCAAATACACCGTACCAGTATGAGAATGGACTGAAGTTCGTAAAGATTCAGAACATCGTTCCATCTGCCCCGAATCCGACGGAACCATCCAATCCCATGGATCCGCTGCCCAGTGAATCAACAGAACCTGCGGAGACAACGGCACCAAATGAGACCACAGAACCCGTGGAGACAACGGAACCCACGGAGACAACAGCGCCAACGGAGACAACAGAACCTGCGGAGACAACTGCGCCCAGCGAAACAACAGCTCCCGCAGAGACGACAGTGCCCGGTGAGACAACAGAGCCCACGGTGGCACCTGACCCTGCGCTGCCGACCGCTCCGGCAGAGACAAAGCCTGTGTATGCCATGAGTTTCTTTGTACCCGGTATGGATGAGGAAATTGGGCAAGGGCCGGATATCGACTGGAACTCCGGATATACAGAAGAAGAACTCAAGAGCTTGCGCAGAGAAAAAGCTGCCCAGATTAAACAGCTGGAAACCGATATTAAGATGGGCAAAGCAGAACTGAACATCATGAAGAAGGAGGCTGCTGATGATAAGGTCTGTGCAAAATTTGATGGAATTGTAACATCGGTTTTGGAGACAGACAGTGCAGTGGCATCGCAGCTGCCAGTTGTTAAGGTTAACGGTGGCGGCGGTTTCTACGTGGAGGGCAGCGTCGGAGAACTGGATCTGAATACCATTCAGGTTGGCCAGAAAGTCAGCGTAAACTCCTGGGAGAATGGACAGACCTATGAGGGGGAAATCGTTCAGATTGGGCAGTACCCCAGTACCGAACAGAATTACTACGGACCGGGTGCCATGAATCAAACCTATTATCCCTACCGGGTTTTTATCGATCAAAGTGCCGATTTGATGGAAGGGGCTTATGTAGGTCTGACCTATAAAGCGGAACTTGCACAGGGCGGCTCTCTGAAAGTTCAGAATGCCTTCATTCGCCAGGATGGAAATCAAAGCTATGTGTATGTGCGCAATGAACAGGGCGTTCTGGAAAAGCGCCAGATTCAAGTAGGCGCGTCGGATGGTTTCTATACCCCGGTTTACAGCGGCGTGACAGAAACAGATATGTTTGCATTCCCCTATGGCAAGGACATTCGGGAAGGCGCACCTACATTTGAAGGATCCGATCAGGATCTTTACGGCGGTTAAGGAGGGCAGAATATGGAAAATATAAGACTTGCCTTCCAGGGAATCTGGGGACACAAAATGCGCTCTGTGTTGACGATGCTTGGTATCATCATCGGCATTGCGGCGATTATTACCATAGTCTCCACCATCAAGGGAACAAACGAACAGATCAAGCAAAACCTGATTGGCTCCGGCAGTAACGTGGTTTCTGTACGGCTGTTTCAAGATGATTGGGAATACGATTTTACCTATAATCCATTGCCAGAAAACGTCCGGGTTATTGATGAACAGACCAGAATGAAACTGCAGGAGCTGGACAGCGTGTCTCAGGTATCCCTGTATACCAGCTACAATGGCGGTGATGCAGTCAGCGCAGGCACCAACATGTTCTCCGGTGAAATCTCTGGTATTGACAGATACTACATGGAAGTATACGGCTATATTGTCGGCTACGGCAGGAGCTTTACCGCAAGCGATTTTGAGAATTATCGAAAAGTCGCTCTGGTGGATCAAAAGGCAGCTACTGCGCTGTTTGGTCTGGATTACCCTGTTGGGAAAGTGCTGGAAATCAAGGGGGAACCCTTTACGGTTGTTGGCGTTGTGGAACAGAACAGTAGCTTTCAGCCTACGATCAATTCCTATCAGGATTATCATATGTATGCAGACACCTCTGCCGGCAGGGTGTTTATCCCCGGTTCTGTGTGGCCTGTGGTATTTCAGTTTGACCAGCCCCAGAATGTTGCGGTGAAGGCAAACAGCACAGACGATATGACCAAAGCCGGTCAGTCTGTGGCAGAATTCCTGAATCAGACACAGATTATTTCTTCGACTGCTTTTAATAGCGAAGAAACGGAAGGAAATACAGATACTTCCAGAGGTGGAGTGACCTACCGGAGTCAGGATCTGCTGCAGCAGGCACAACAGCTGCAGGAAATGAGCAGCTCTACAAATCAGCAGCTGATTTGGATTGCAAGTATTTCCCTCTTGGTCGGCGGCATCGGTGTTATGAACATCATGCTGGTTTCTGTAACGGAGCGTACCAGTGAAATCGGTCTGAAGAAGGCATTGGGTGCGAAGAAAAAGCGGATTCGCCGCCAATTCTTGACGGAGGCATCGGTGCTGACCAGTCTGGGCGGTGTTGTTGGTGTGATTCTGGGTGTTGTGTTGGCCCAGGTGATCTCGTTCTATAATCAGATTCCTGTTGCAATTTCTGTGCCCGCGATCGTAATTAGCGTGGTATTCTCCATGGTGATCGGTATTATCTTCGGATTGCTGCCAGCTATGAAAGCGGCAAATCTGAACCCGATTGAGGCATTGCGCCGGGAGTGATAAAAAAAGGATGTACCCATGGGTACATCCTTTTTACTTGTTTTGAACGGAGAAATTTGATATATTTAGCTGAATAATCTGCAAAAGATTGCAAAAAATTGCATTATTTTCGGGAATAATAACAGTTGTAAATAGAAAAATCATCATGTATAATATATAAGCTATTTTTTAGAGTTAACGATGGGGGTTTATCCTTTTATGATAGTTCGAAATCAAAAATTAAACCAGTACCTGAAACCCGGTAAGCGGGTACATCTGGTGGGGATCGGTGGTGTTTCCATGCGTCCCTTGGGCCTGGTACTTCAGGGAATGGGAATTACGGTTACCGGTTCTGATATGAATTCTTCTGTTTCCACCGATGAACTGATTGCCCATGGAATTGATGTAGCCATCGGCCATAGATCAGAGAATATCAAGGGTGCTGACTGCGTCATTCGTACCGCAGCAGCCCACAATGACAATCCGGAAATTGCTGCAGCTCGTGCCGCGGGGATTCCTGTCTTTGAACGTGCTCAGGCTTGGGGCATGATTATGCGCGGATATAAAAACGCTGTGTGCATTTCCGGAACTCACGGAAAGACCACGACCACTTCTATGGTGACGCATATCCTCATGGAAGCACAGGTGGACCCCACGGTCATGATTGGCGGATACCTGCCCATGCTCCATGCGGGACACCGGGTGGGCAATGGTGACACCATTGTCATGGAAAGCTGTGAGTATTGTGACTCCTTCCTGAATTTCTATCCCACCTTGGCTGTCGTGCTGAATATCGAGGCGGATCATCTGGATTATTTCAAGGATTTGATGGCGGTCGAAAAAAGTTTCCATGATTTTGCAAATCTTGCGACGAAGGGAATTATAGCCAACGGCGATGACCATAATACCATGGAAGCGCTGGAAGGAATGGATGTGATTACCTTCGGCATAGATGCGCACAATCGGATTCATGCAGCCAATATTTCTGCAGACTGGAGTAAGTTCGATGTCATTTGTGATGATGAGTTCTACTGTCATCTGGAGTTAAAAGTGGTGGGTAGGCACAATACCTGCAATGCGCTGGCAGCTGCAGCGTCAGCCTGGATGCTGGGAATCCCCGGCGAGTATGTGGAAAGAGGCTTGGCAAGCTTTACCGGAGCGGGCCGGAGAATGGAGTTTAAGGGGAACTTTTCTGGAGCAGATGTGTACGACGACTATGCTCATCACCCCGGGGAACTGGCTGCGACCATCGATGCAGTGGCGACCATGGGATATCAGCGTGTGGTTCTGGCGTTCCAGCCACATACCTACACAAGAACAAAGGCACTGTTTGATGACTTCATTCGGGAACTTCGCCGTGTGGATCAGGTGGTTCTGGCAGAAATCTATGCAGCACGTGAGCGGAATACCATTGGGATTTCTTCCCGGGATTTGGCAAAAGAGATTCCCGGGAGTGTCTATTGTGAGACGCTGCCGGAGGTAACGGAGTATCTTAAGAATACCGCTCGTCCCGGTGATGTGATATTGACGGTGGGTGCCGGAGACATCTACCGCGCCGGGGAGGCACTGTTCACGGAGTAAAACAGAATGGCTCGTTGCGGATTGCAGCGAGCCATTCAAGCTTTACCTGTCTTCCAAGATCAATCGATCTACGCCATTACAGCGGAATTCTTCCATATAGCTGCTCATTTTCTCAAGAAAATCGTTGTAGATCTCTGGTGTGATGTCCTGGTAGTACAAGTCCCGGCGGGACAGTTCTTCTGCGAGAATCTCGTAAAAGACTGCATCTTCATAGTATGCGATGGCCTCGTGAATCCCGCCATCGATAAATGCATGGGAAGGAACGTCTTCTCCGTTAGCGGTTTCGACAAGTGCCTGCATTTTTGTGTCCTGACACAAGCCGAAGAGTTTGCTTTCTATATGGTCGTAGTCGGCGAAACGATCCTCTCCTCGGGTAGAGTTCAGAATCCAGTTTCCGATATAGACCAGATCCAGCAGGCGCCGGAATTCCATTGCAGTCAAATCAATATGCATTGTACACCCTCCTTTTTAGGGTAAAGTGATTCCATTATAGCAGTAAATTCATAAAATGCCAGAGGGAAAATGTAAAAAATACTTGTTTTTTTCTCTGGTATAACATATAGTAGATAACAATTAACATCAAATATACACTCTAAAGTGAGGGTTATGGATATGAAGAAATTAAGTGTTTGCATTTTGTTCGGTGGTATGAGCCCGGAACATGAGGTCTCTTTGCGCAGCGCAGAGTCTGTGCTGAACAACATCGACACGGAAAAGTATAATATATTCCCGGTTGGTATTACCCGCAAAGGTGACTGGATTCTGTTTACCGGCACCGATTATACCATGCTGTCCAGCGGAGAGTGGGAAACGTTTGAAGGCAATCGTCGGGCTGCAATCTCTCCGGTTCGTGGACAGGGACTGCTGAGCTTTGAGGGCGATTGCGTGGTCCGTGAGCATATTGATGTGGTGTTCCCGGTTCTCCACGGTGAAAACGGCGAAGACGGCGCGATGCAGGGCTTGCTGCAGCTGGCGGGAATCCCCTATGTGGGACCTCATGTGGCTGCATCCGCAGTATCTATGGATAAGACCCTGACCAAGCTTGTGATGGATCAGGCTCAAATTCCGCAGGCTGCATGGCATCTGGTTCGCGCAATAGAGTTGGAAAATCGTATGGATCGGGTGCTGGATACCATTGAGCAGCGCTTTGAATACCCAGTATTTGTCAAGCCCGCAGGCACCGGATCTTCTGTGGGGGTTTCCAAGGCTCGGGATCGTGAGGAGCTGAAGAAGGCTCTAACCGATGCGGCTGTTTATGATGATAAGATTCTGGTGGAAGAGTTTATCCATGGCAGAGAGATCGAGGTGGCGGTTATGGGCAACGACAGCCCCGTTGCATCGGTTTGCGGTGAAATTGACTCCGGTGCTGAATTTTATGACTATGAAGCGAAATATATCACAGATACCTCTACGGCATATATTCCTGCCCGGATTGATGAAGAAGTAGCAGAGCAGGTTCGTGAATGGGCTGTGAAAGCATACACAGCACTGGGATGCCAAGGCTTGAGCCGTGTGGATTTCTTTGTGACCTTTGAAGAGAACAAAGTGGTTTTCAATGAAATTAACACCCTGCCCGGCTTTACTTCCATCTCCATGTATCCCAAGCTGTTCGCTGCCAGCGGAATCCCCTACGGTCAGCTGCTCGATAGTTTACTGGAGCTTGCCATGGAGGCGGCCAAATGAGTCAGATTCCTGTGATGCTCAGCATCCGCAGCAGCCAGAACTATGAAGGCCAGGAGCCAGATGTTATTGAACTGGTAACAGAGGGGTTTTTGGATCACAAGAAGGATGTATGGGAAATCAGCTACGAAGAGAGTGATTTGACCGGATTGGAAGGTGTGACTACCACCTTCCGCCTGAGCAAACGCGGGGCAACATTGCGCCGCACCGGGCGGCTCCAGTCCCGAATGATTTTTCAGGAAGGTGTCCGTCACGAGTCACTGTATCAGGTGGAGTTCGGTGCACTGATGATTTCTGTCCTGACCCAGAAGATCCGTTATGACATCACGGAGCAGGGGGGCAAGGTGGATATCGTCTATGGTATCGAGATCGAACAGTCCTCTGTTGGCAAGGTGGACTATCATCTGGAAATCAAGCCCATTGAATGCTAAAAAATACCGCTCCAAACGGAGCGGTATTTTTGTATATGGATTACAGTTCCTTATTCTTGGTGGCGATTTCCATCAGGCACTTAGCCAGGAACTCGTCGGGGGTCATGGCACCCAGATCGTCGCCCTTGCGAGTACGGACGGAAACAGTGCCGTTTTCCATATCCCGGTCACCAACGACCAGCATATAAGGAGTTTTCTGCATCTGAGCCTCACGGATCTTGTAGCCCAGTTTCTCGGAACGATAGTCACCCTCAGCACGGATGCCGGCATCCTGCAGTTTCTGGACAAGACCCTTTGCATATTCGTGAGCACGGTCGGTAATGGGCATGACCTTGACCTGCGTGCCCATTAGCCACAGGGGCAGAGCACCAGCATACTTCTCAATCAGCAGTGCCAGAGTACGCTCGTAGCAGCCCATGGAGGTGCGGTGGATGATATAGGGAGTCTTCTTCTGACCGTCAGAGTCGGTGTATTCCATGCCGAACTTCTCAGCCAGCAGCATATCGATCTGAATGGTAATCAGGGTGTCTTCCTTGCCAAAGACATTCTTAATCTGAATATCCAGCTTGGGGCCGTAGAAAGCAGCCTCGTCGACACCGACTTCGTAGTTCACGCCCAGGTCGTCCAGAATGGTCTTCATGGTTTGCTGTGCCAGATCCCATTGCTCGGCGGTGCCTTCGTACTTAATACCTGCCTTTGCAGGATCCCACTGGCTGAAACGGAAGGAGCAATCTTCCTTCAGACCCAGAGTTTCCATGCAATAGTTGGCAAGATCCAAACAGTTCTTGAACTCCTCTTCCAGCTGATCCGGACGCAGAACGATGTGGCCTTCGGAGATGGTGAACTGACGAACACGGATCAGACCGTGCATTTCGCCGGAATCCTCGTTGCGGAACAGGGTGGAAGTTTCGCCCAAGCGCATGGGCAGATCACGGTAGGAGCGTGCCTTGTTCAGGTAAACCTGATACTGGAAGGGGCAGGTCATGGGACGCAGTGCAAAACATTCCTTTGTCTCATCATAGGGATCGCCCAGAACGAACATTCCATCCAGGTAGTGGTCCCAGTGACCGGAAATCTTATACAGATCGCTCTTTGCCATCAGGGGCGTCTTGGTCAGGATATAACCGCGTTTCTGCTCTTCGTCCTCAATCCAGCGCTGCAGCAGCTGAATGGCTCTTGCACCGTTGGGCAGCATGATGGGCAGACCCTGGCCGATACTCTCCACGGTGGTGAAGTAATCCAGCTCGCGACCCAGCTTGTTGTGGTCACGCTTGCGAGCCTCTTCCTGCTTGCGCAGGTATTCGTCCAGCTCGTCCTTCTTGGGGAAGGCAATGCCGTAAATTCTCTGGAGCATCTTCCGGTTGGAGTCACCTCTCCAGTATGCACCACAGCTCTGGGTCAGCTTGATGGCGTTGCCCTTGATGCGGCCGGTGGAGTCCAGATGGGGGCCGGCACACAGATCGGTGAATTCGCCCTGCGTATAGAAGGAGATGACAGCATCCTCGGGCAGGTCTTCAATGAGCTCTACCTTATAAGGCTCGTTGTGCTCCTGCATATAGGCAATGGCCTCTGCACGGGGCTTTTCGCTGCGCTCCAGATGGATGCGCTCCTTGCAGATCTTCTTCATCTCGCCCTCAATCTGAGTCAGGTGCTCAGGGGTAAAGGCAAAGGGGGCGTCGAAATCATAGTACCAGCCTTCATCAATAGCGGGGCCGATTGCGAGCTGGACTTCCGGCCACAGGCGCTTGACAGCCTGAGCCATCACATGGGAACAGGTGTGCCAATAGGTCTTGCGGTATTCGGGATTCTCAAAGGTGTAGATGTTTTCTTCTGACATGGTTGTTACCTCCTTTTATATTGGGGTAGGAAAAACAGAAATCCCACCCCTGAAAGAATCAGGGGTGGGATATGATGACATATTCCACGGTTCCACCCTGGTTGCGGTGCAAAAGCACTGCCACTCATTGGCGCAATAACGGGCGCTCCCGTCCCGGAATTTCCGCCGGGCGGCTCAGAAGTGGTGGAACACAGGCAAGTCTTGCAGAGCCATCTCAGCACACTGGCTCCTCTCTGGGCAGCTTATCCTGGTTCATGTCTTCGTCAAAGCATTTTACTCTACGATGATAATATCATATTCTTTTCAGGAAGTCAAATGTTCTTCCAGCAAAAATATACAGTGGAAAAAAATCATGATTTTGAGAGGTAAACAGCAGGCTCAGTGGAGTGGAAAATCCATATGCAGGGGCTATTTTGGGTTCCATAACACCAAATGTTACAAAATACGTAATTGGTTACATAATTCTTAAGATTATGTCAACTCATGTTACTGATTTTACAAGATATCATGTCAAAACCGGGTATATCATCGTATATTTTGCATAAAGGTTAACATAAGAGTAAAACAATAAAAACTGAAAAAGTTGTAATATTTACTGCAAATATTCAAAAAGCTTGACTTTTGCTGAAAGTTTGTTATAATGTAGCAGTCCTGTTCAATAGGTAACATATTCGTTACCATTTGTTACAGGCAGGTGTTTAGAAAGAATTTAGATAAAATTTTTCTCTCCACAAATCTAGGAAAGGAGGTACACTCGTTGCACAGACTTCAGCATAAATTTTTCTCAACAGGAAACTTCTCTTATCGTGCACTTGCAATCACAATGGTTTTTGCGGTGGCGGTATGCTTGTTTTCCCTTCCTGCTGCTGCGAAGAATACCTATCGGATTACCGATGGGGATCGGGTGCTGTTTTTCAGTACCGACGCAACCAATCCAGTGGATATTTTGAATCAGGCTGGCTTGGCACTGGGCAAGGATGATACCTATACTACACAGGAGAGCAGTGATTTTTCTGAGATCCACGTTAAGCGTGTCCAGATGGTCACAATTGACAATGGCGGTCAGATTCTCAAGACCGGCACCTATGGCGAAACCGTCCAGCAGCTCTTGAATCGATTGGATATCTCCGTTGGTGAAAGTGATACGCTTTCTGTGGATCTGTCAGACCAGACCAGAGAGGGAATGGAGATTTCAATCAGCCGGAAACATTTTGCCACCGAAACCTATTCCAAATCCATTCCGTACGAAACCCAGTATACTTATGATGAGTCCATCCCTGCAGGTTACGAAGAGGTCATCAGCGCAGGCTCCGATGGTGAGATGCGTCTGGTGGAAGAGGTTGTGTATGTGAACAACAAAGAGACAAGTCGTCACGTCATTACCTCTGAAGTTGTCCAGCAAGCCGTGCCGGAAGTAATCCGTGTGGGTACCGGCGACGAGCAGGCAAAGCAGGCAGCTCTGACCATTGGCGATGGTGTAATCACCACGGAGTCAGGTGAAGTGCTCACCTACACCAATGTGAAAACCATGTTGGCCACCGGTTACAGCTGTGAAGGCTGGGGACGCCCCGGAATCACGGCCACCGGCACGATTGCACGTGTGGGAGCCATTGCGGTTGATCCCAGCGTGATTCCTTACGGCACCAGAATGTTCATTGTTTCCAATGACGGACAGTATGTTTACGGTGTTGCCACTGCAGAAGATTGCGGAAACCCCGATTATATCGGCGGAAACCGAATCGATCTGTATTTTGATACCGTTGCAGAGTGCGTCGCATTTGGTGCACGGGATTGCCAGGTATATATCCTGGGATGATAATTTGGTTGCAAAATCGCCTTTCTTCTGCTATCATAGCGGAAGAAAGGCGGATTTTTTATGATTGATGTTTGTAATATTCAGGTTATGAAACCTCTGCTCGCTGTTCATGGCTTTCATTTTTCAAAAGCAAAGGGCCAGAATTTTTTGATTGCACCTTGGGTTCCGCAGCAGATTGCAGAGGACGCAGGCGTGGATGAAACTGCGGGGGTCTTAGAGATTGGCCCCGGTATCGGCCCGCTTACCCAGCAACTGGCGTTGCGTGCGCGCAAAGTCTGCGCAGTGGAAGTGGATCAGCGCCTTGCACCCATTCTCCAGCAGACCGTTGGAGAGTTTGATAATTTAGAAATCATATGGAACGATGTTCTGAAAATGAATGTAAAGGAATTGGTGGCAGAAAAGTTTCAGGGGCTGCGTCCCATGGCCTGCGCCAATCTGCCTTACTATATTACATCCCCGATTTTGTCCGCACTGCTGGAGGCGGAGTGCTTTGAATCTGTTACGGTCATGGTGCAGAAGGAAGTTGCGCAGCGCATTGCGGCAAAACCCGGCACAGCAGACTACAGTGCATTTACCATCTTCTGTAACTATTACGCTGAGCCGGAGATTTTATTTGATGTCCCCGCCCATTGTTTCTTGCCTCAGCCCAAGGTCACAAGTGCTGTCATTCAGCTGAAGGTTCGCAAGGAGCGCAGCTGGGACATTCAAGATGAGGCGATATTCTTCCGTACTGTGAAATCCAGTTTTGCCATGCGTCGCAAGACCCTGCAAAATGGCCTGGCATCCGGGTTCCCGGAGTTGGGTAAGAACGGCGCAAAGGAAGTTCTGGAGGCGGTTGGCCTGAGTCCCAGTGTCCGTGGTGAAACACTGGATATCGGAGCCTTTGGTGCCATTGCAAATGAAATCGTGAGGAGAAGAAACAATGGTTAAGTTTTTGTTTCTGGATCTGGACGATACCATTTTGGATTTTAAGAAGGCCGAACACATTGCGGTACGAAAAGCAATTGCTCAGGCTGGGGTAGAGCCAACAGATGAGATTTGTGCCCGGTACAGTCAGATCAATCAGAGGCACTGGCAGATGCTGGAGCGTGGAGAGATTACCAGAGAAGAAGTTCTGGTAAACCGATTTGGCGTTCTGTTTGAAGAGTTGGGACATTCTGTGGAGCCGGAGCGTGTTGCCCGGAACTATGAGCGGTTGCTGGGAATTGGGCATTATTTTTTGCCTGGGGCGGAAGAAACAGTCAAGCAGAAACTTTTTGGTAAATACCGGATGTTTCTTGCCAGCAATGGTACGGCAAGTGTACAGGACAGTCGGCTGAAAAGTGCAGGGCTCTATCCGTATTTTGAGAAGGTATTCATTTCCCAGGAAATTGGATACAACAAACCTGCCAAAGAGTACTTTGATGTTTGTTTCTCGCAGATTCCAGAATTTCATCCGGAGGCGTGCCTGATGGTTGGTGACAGCCTGACTTCGGACATTTTGGGTGGAATCAATGCAGGAATCAAAACCTGCTGGGTGAACCCGGAACATAAACAAACCCATAATCAAATCTGCCCGGACTACGAAATAGAGCGCCTGGCAGATCTGCCGGCGCTCCTGGAATCTATTTAATGCAATAGCAGCATCAATCTGTCAAACGGATTTCCACAGGATTGTGGATAACCATGGAATCCGGTGTGATGCGACAATCCATCGCAAGTACATGAACCCCGTTTTTGGCCGCTTCCCGCAGTGCAAGGCCGAAAGCGGGGTCTGTTGCATCATTTGGGCGCAGGAAGATCACCCCTTCCATCTGGATGACGAAGAGAATATAGCCGCCATAGCCCTCTTTTACAGCGTTAGCCAGTCCCTGAACATGCTTTGTTCCCCGTTGGGTGGGGGCGTCGGGGAAAGCGCAGATACCATCGTTTTCCAGGGTTACCCCCTTGACCTCTAAAAAGCAGGGGACACCATCTTTTGTGAAGGAAAAGTCAAATCTGGAGTCTGCGTGTTTTGCTTCAGGGCGAAGGTCGCTGATCTGTCCCAGACCACCACTGCGCAGCCATTCGCCAACAGCAATGTTGGGAGCCTGTGAGTCCATATTGATCATACGCTGCCCCTTCTGGACACAAATCAGGTCGAATTTGGTTTTGCGGTTGGGGTTGTCAGATTTCTGACACCAGACCTGAGCGCCGGTGGGCAAAAGCTCCCGACAGCGGCCGGTATTTTTAACATGGCACACTTGGACATGACCATCGATTTCAATATGGGCGATAAACCGATTGGGGCGGGATACAAAGCGCCCCGGTACCATATTTGTGTAGTGCATAAGCATCACCTGAATATAAAAATAAAAAGAGCAGCCGATGGCTGCTCTTTTTGGTGCCGGTGGCCGGGCTCGAACCGGCACGCTGTTGCCAGCGGCGGATTTTGAGTCCGCTTCGTCTACCAATTCCAACACACCGGCATGGTGCTTGAGTATTATAATACAGAGGTGAAAAAATATCAAGTCTTTTTTCAAAAATTTGTTTTTTGTATTAGAAACAGAATGCTTTCATTGACAGAAACGTTCCATAGCATTATAATGTAATGCGTAATTTTATGTCCTTTTGTTTGGACATAGCATTAAAACGAGGTATATTATGGAACGGAATTCTTTTCGAAACAGGCTGATCCCAAAACTGCCTTTATTGGTGTTTGCTTTGTTCGTTTTGCAGCCGACAATGGATGTGATCTCTTTCTGGACAGATCGGGTTGGAATGGGCAACGCACTTACATTGGTACTGCGAATGGGCGTCCTTGCGGTGACGATGCTGCTGGGTTTCTATGTCAGTGACTCAAAACGCACGTACTATGTGACTGCGGGAATACTAAGTGCAATTGTGCTGGGACATATTGTGGCATGTGTTCAGGCGGGGTATCGCAGTCCATTTACGGATTTGACGAACTTTGTTCGGGTGGCACAGATGCCTATTACAGCAATTTGCCTGATTTCCATGATGAAACAAAATCAGGACAGCTATAAGGCTATGCAATATGGCTTTTTGGCGAATCTTTTGATTATTATTATGGTGGAGATCCTTGCCGGTATTACAAAAACCGAACCCCATACTTACATGGATGGAAAGGGCATCATGGGCTGGTTCCAGAATACCAACTCCCAGAGCTGCATTTTATCCATGCTGCCCCCGGTTGCTGTGGTTCTCGTGATGCAGCGCAAGGGGATGAAGTCCATCGCATTTTGGCCTGTTCTTCTGGGCGGAATGGCTGCGTTGTATGCAATCGGCCCCCGTTTGTCCATGCTGGGCCTGGCGGCGACAGGATTTGGATTGGCACTTTCTATCCTGATGATTGATCGAAAGCAGTGGAAGAAGGCACTGGTGTTCGGTGCTGTAACGCTTGGTTTCTTGGCATTTATCGGATCTTCTCCCATGATGCACCACCAGGAAATCTATGAAACGGTTCAGGGTGGACGTCAGGAATCCATAGACAGCATTGTGTCAGAGGCCAAACTTCCTGCACTGAAGGGGGAAGACGTAACGGATAAGGAACTGGAATCCCGCAAAGATGCGTGGAAGGAAAGACTTGCCCCTGTTTATGAAAAATATGCACCGGATTTTGTGGAGATTTTTGGCGTAGAGAAGACCATGGAGATCTACGACTACACCTACACCATTACGGAGATCACCGGTGCAAGAAACAAGAAGATTCAGTTCTCTCGACTTCTGATGGAGGATTCTCCCAAGAGCGCTCGACTGTTTGGTCTGGAACTGAGCCGTTTCACCGTTAACGGAAATATCTATGATGTAGAGAATGATTTCCACGGAATTTATTTCCTGTACGGCGGCGTGGGACTGGCTGCCATGGTACTCTTCTTGGGATACTTTATCTGGCTGATTGTGCGGGCACTGATAAAAAATTGGAAACAGTATTTTACGCTGGAGGCCGCAGCTTGGGGAATTGCCCTTGTGATGTGCCTGATTCACGCTTATTTTACTGCAGCGGTTCTGCGTCGGCCTAATGCATCTTTCTACCTGTCCAGTGTGCTTGCCGCGGTCTACTATTTGGTGAAGATTAAGGCATATCCTGCATCCACCAGACAGGAACAGGAGTGACTCTATGCGATTGAGTATTGTAATCCCAGTGTACAACGTAGCGGAGTATCTTGGCAAGTGTATCGATTCTGTACTTGCCAACGAATATGAAGACTATGAGATCATACTGGTGGATGATGGCGCTACTGACGGGATTTGCCCTCAGTTGTGCGACCAGTATGCCCAGAAACATCCGGATCGGATTCGTGTGATTCATCAAGCCAATCAAGGCTTGGGCGGCGCACGGAACACCGGGTTAGAATCTGCAACAGGGGAATATGTTTTCTTTGTGGACAGCGATGATACGCTGGTACCCAGAGCACTTCAGGTACTGGATGAGCAGATAGAGAAGACCCATGCAGATATTTATTCCTTTAATCTCTACTCCCATGATGGTGGGGGTCAGGGACGGGAAGTGCAGGTTTCCCAGCATTACCCAGAACCGTTTACACTCCGGGAACATCCTGAATTTCTATATGCCCTGCCTGCGGCATGTGCGCGTATCTGGAAGAGATCGCTGTTTGTGAAATCGGGAATCAGATTCCCCAGCCGGGTGCTTTACGAGGATATACGCACCAGTGCAAAATTGTTTGCTTTGGCAGAATCGATTGTGACAATACCGCAGGTTCTGTATGAGTATCTGGCCCGTCCCGGTTCTATCATGCGCAGCGATAATCTTCAGCGCAATCGTGAGATTCTGGATGCATTTGATGACCTGCTCTGCTGGTTTACGCAGCAGGGACTGAAAGAACGGTATTCCCAGCAGCTATGCCGCCTGGCAGTGGAGCATATTGTTCTGGCGGCAACGGTTCGTGTGGCTCGACTGAACCCAAAGGCTGATTTGTTAAGGGTGTTTGAGCAATATATGGCGTGTCATTTCCCAGATTACTGGAACAATGCTGCCATGGGCGATCTGCCCGTGCTGCATAAGGTACTGCTGGTTTTAATCCGTCATAGACAGTATGGCTTGATTAAGCTTCTATTCCGGCTGAAAGACGGACGATAAATAAAGAAAGGAGACGGTATTTTGTCTCGCTTCCATTTAAAGACCGCTCGCGGTACTTTGTTAAAAAACACGATTATGCTGCAAATTCTGCAGTTTTCTACCTATATTCTGGCCCTGATTGCGGTACCCTATGAAACCCGGGTACTGGGCCCCAGTGTTTATGGCATTTTTGGTGTTGCCACAGCAGTTATGGTATATTTCCAGCTGGTAATCGATTTTGGGTTTCTGCTATCGGCTACCGAAGAGGTTGCTACCAATCGAGATGATCCGGTTCAGTTGAATAAGATTCTGTCGGCTGTAACCATTGCAAAGGGCGCCTTGGCACTGGTTTCGGGAATTGCATTGCTGGCATTATGTCAATTGATTCCCTCCTGGCAAGAGCGGAAACAATTGTTTTTCCTGTTCTTTATCTCCACGGTGTGCACAACCATGATGCCGGACTATATGTACCGGGGAATGGAGCAGATGACGGCAATCACCGTTCGTACCGTTGCCATTCGTGGATTCTTTACCATTGCCATATTCTTTGTGCTGAAAAAGCCGGAGGATCTGTATGTGGTTCCAGTGCTGAACATCATCGGCAATGGAGCGGCGATGGTTCTGGCGTATATCGATCTGCACAAACGCTTTCAGATCCAATTCTGCTCCGTAGGGGTAGGTGAGGTGATTGGTTCGCTGAAACGCTCGTCCGTGTTCTTCTATTCCAGAATTGCCACCACGGCCTATACCTCTATGAATACCGTCATTCTGGATATGATTACTGCCACCGGTGGAGCCACCGGATTTTATACGGCTGCGGACAAGCTGATTACCACCGGCAAAAACCTGCTGTCTCCCATATCTGACAGCCTGTATCCCTATATGGTTCGTCACAAGGATTACAAGCTGGTGAAAAAGGTTTTGATGGTTCTTGTGCCCATCATTGCATTGTTCTGCGTGGGCAGCTTTATTTGGGCAGAGCCTCTGTGCATGTTGCTTTTGGGTGAAGAATATGGGCCTGCGGGTCAGGTGCTGCGTGCGATGCTGCCTGTGGCGGTGGTAACGCTGCCCAATTATGTTCTGGGTTTCCCAATGCTTGGTGCAATGGGACTGAAACAGTATGCCAACTATTCGGTGATCTTTGGTTCGGTACTGCATGTCATGAACCTGATGGTGCTCTACTTTACCGGCCATATGAATATGGTCACTTTGGCGGCTCTGGTCAGCGTGGCGGAGACGGCCATTTTGCTGTTCCGTGTAGTGGTAATTTGGCTCCATCGTGACAGATTGCGGCAAAAGGAGAATGACCATGACTGACAGAATGAGAAAACTTGCATCGGATGCGGTGTGGCAGGCTTGCAGACTGCTGCCGATTCAAAAGAATAAAGTTGTATTTATCAGCTATGGTGGAAAAGGCTTTGGCGGAAATCCGAAGGCGATTGCCCTTGAACTTCTGAAACAGAAAGAAAAGCTGGATTTGGTTTGGCTGTCCCGCAATCCTGCACTGAATTTGCCTGAAGGCATCCGTCTTGTTCCATTTGGTACCCCTCAGGCGGTGAAGGAACTGTCTACCGCCAGAGTGTGGGTGGATAACAGCCGTGGCGGTGCTCACTTTAAGAAAAGCCAGCAGTATTATATGCAAACTTGGCACGGCTTTGCGCTCAAGCATATTGAGCGTGCAGCCCAGGAGCAGCTGCCCGATTCCTATGTTGCCCAGTGCAAGAAGGATTCTTCTTTCATTGATCTGATTGTGTCCAACAGTGATTTTATGACCCGAGTTTATCGGAATGATTTCTGGTATGACGGGGAGATTGCGCTGTACGGCTCTCCGAGAAACGACATTTTCTATGAAGAAAATTCTGTTTTCCCGGCCGCAGTGCGTAAATTCTTCGGCTTGCCACAGGATCAAAAGCTTTTGCTTTATGCCCCCACATTCCGAGCAGATTTTTCTGTTGATGGCTATGCACTGGACGTGGAGCGAACACTGAAAGCTTGTGAAAGCCGCTTTGGCGGTGCGTGGACGGCTCTGATTCGTCTGCATTCTAATGTGGCGGAGAAGTCCGCAGGACTATTCCCGTACGATGGTAAGCGGATCGTGGATGCTACAGCCTATGGCGATATGCAGGAACTGCTGGCGGCGGTGGATCTGCTGATTACGGACTATTCCTCATCCATGTTTGATTATAGTCTGCAAGGCAAGCCCTGTATTCAGTTTGCCACGGATCTGGAGGCATATAAACGGGATCGAAATTTTTATTTCCAACTGGATCAGCTGCCGTTTCCTTTGGCACAAAGCAATGATGAACTTGCAGATGTGATTGAACACTATGATGATGTCCAGCAGCAGAAATGCTGGGAATACTTTAAGAGAGAAAATGGCATCGTGGAGGATGGAAATGCGTCTCAGAGATGTGCGCAGTGGATCCTGAACCATGTGAAAGGATGAACAATATGAAACGCGTAATTACCTATGGCACATTTGATATGCTGCATTACGGCCATATCAATCTGCTCCGCCGGGCAAAAAGTCTTGGCGACTATCTGATTGTGGCGCTGTCTACCGATGAGTTTAACTGGAATTCCAAGCACAAGACCAGCTATTTCTCTTTTGGGGAAAGAAAGGCAATGCTGGAGGCCATTCGTTATGTGGATCTTGTGATTCCTGAGGAAAATTGGGAACAGAAGATGACGGACGTTGACAAGTATGATGTGGATATTTTCGTGATGGGTGACGACTGGGAAGGAAAGTTTGACTTCCTGAATGACAAGTGTGAGGTGGTATATCTGCCTCGGACACCGGAGATTTCTACCACAAAAGTAAAAGCGGACTTGCATAGCAAATAAAATACGGGGCGGATGTACGTTGCATCCGCCCTGTTGATTCATTTAAGAGAAAACACTTGACATTTTGAACGGTTATGGTATAATGTTATCTGTTCTGATATGGAGGCTTAGCTCAGCTGGTTAGAGCGCTTGCTTCACACGCAAGAGGTCGTTGGTTCGAGTCCAATAGTCTCTACCACAAAAAACCCTAGAGTCGCAACGACTTTAGGGTTTTTCTTTTTGTCTTGGCAGTTGCAAATGCGCATGGTACGACAAAAATACGACACGTTTCAGACACGATAAAAGAGGACTGAAGTCAATCAGTCCTCTTTTATTAATGTTTCGCCATCGCTTTTTCGTCCATGCGATCAAACGCATGAATCCAGTCTGCTTTCAAAAGATAAATCAGAAAGATGATACTGCTGCTTGACCAAGTGATTGGATAGGCCCAGGAAACAGTCTCTAATCGGGGGAAATAACCAACGGCTATGGTAATGTAGGTGACTCGTAAGACACACCAGCATAGGAGCATGGTGAACATGGGGACAGTGGCTTTGCCTGCACCGCGCATGATGCCGGCCACACAGTGGGAAAAGGCCAGCAGGCAGAAGAACAGACACACAGTTCTGCAATGGCGGACACCGAAGTCGATGACTTCCGGACTTCCATTAAACAGACGGATCATATCTGGGATAAACAGGTAGAAGATAATACCAATCAGCTCGGATAGAATCACGGAACAGACGATGCCAAAACCGATCCCCTTTTTAACGCGATCGTGTTTATGAGCGCCCAGATTTTGTCCCACAAATGTTGCAAGTGCCTGTGCAAAACAGGTGATGGGCAGGAATGCGAACCCCTCCAATTTGGAATATGCACCGCATCCGGCGATGGCGGCGGTACCAAAGGCGTTAATATTTGACTGTACAACCACATTGGCAAGTCCAATAACGCTGTTCTGCACGCCGGATGGAAGGCCAAAATAGATGATAGATTTCAGGCTGGGCCAGTCAAAACGGATTTTGCGCAGTACCAGCTTTCCGGGGCCGTCCATGCGCATCATACGGATGCAGCAGAGCAGGGCACTGAGACCCTGAGAGATGGTGGTGGCAAGTGCAGCAGAGCCAACGCCCATATGCAGGACAGCCACAAATATCAAGTCCAAAATGACGTTGACAATACTGGAAAAAATCAAATAATACAGCGGATGGCGACTGTCGCCCATGGCATGCAAAATACCCACAAAGATATTGTACATGACGGTGAAGAGGGCACCGCAGAAGTAGAGCCTGAAATAGCTGATAGAGTTGGGTAAAACATCGTTAGGTGTCCCCATCCATTGCAGGATGGTGGGGGTAAACACCACACCCAAAACCGTCAGCAATACGCCAGTGCAAAGGCCGAAGGCAATATCGGTGTGGATGGCTTTTTCCATAGCATCATTGTCCCGGGCACCATAATACCGTGCGATGATGACACCGGCACCCATGGCAACGCCATTGAAAAAACCGACAAACATGAAAATCAGGTTTCCAGAGGAACTGACTGCCGCCAGAGCCTGATCGCCCAGATATTGACCCACAATCAGGGAGTCGAAGGTATTGTATAATTGCTGAAAGACATTTCCGAAGAAGACCGGGAGGGCAAACCAAATGAGCTTTTTCCAGATGGTGCCTTCTGTCAGGGTATTCCGATTGGACTCCAAAGTGAACACTCCTTATAAAAAAATAACGTTGCATTCGCAACTTCCTATATTATGCGACTGTTTTCTTCAAAAGTCAATAGTGAGACAGCCCCTTTGTTCAGGATTTCTTTTCATGGGGTGTTTCAAAAGTGGGGGGAATGGATCGGATAGAATGGATTGGCATACGGATATTCTGGGTATAAAAAAGAGACTTGCCGAGGCAAGTCTCTAAAGGTTAGATCTTGAAGTTAAGAATTCTTAGGAATATTCTTCATGGTCAAACCGATTCTGCCGCGCTTTTCATCCACTTCAAGCACAGCTACTTTTACGATATCACCAACTTTGACGACCTCGCTGGGATGCTTGATGCGGCGGGGGGCAATCTGGGAGATGTGGACCAACC
>JAHHRW010000014.1 GCA_020025575.1 Oscillospiraceae bacterium
TTCGAGGTAATTTGTTTGGCGTTCTCTCGAGCGCTCAGATATATTATCACGCCCATCTCCAATTGTCAAGCATTTTTTTCATTATTTTTCGATTTATTTTTTAAAGATAAAAAGCTTGCAGAACACGTAGTTAATTGCCACTACAGCGACTGATAATACCAACTTTGCAATCATGATTCCATTCACATGAACACCTGCAAAACTGAACACAATCTTTCCTAAGCCTATCAGCTCACTTCCCAATAGCCCCAGTTCTTCAACTGCAAAGGAACCCACTCTTGCCGCAAGGAATCCTGATATTTCCTTTTTCAAAGTCTCCCATGCCCAACTCTTACTTTCAAACACATAGCACTTGTTTACAACGAACGCAAACACCACTGCCGCAATGAATGCTATGGCATTCGCCAGCAAACTTTGCGTCTTCCCGAAGCACACATTATATAATAATAGAAATACTGTGTAATTCACAACGGTTGTTGCTGCGCCAAACACGATATATAGTATCGTCTCTCTATTGAGTAGTTTCTTGATTTGATCCATACTGACACCTCCAATGGCATCCCTATTTTACCCGCCATATATATAAATGTCAATCCAGCGAAGTAGTTATTGACATATCGCGGGCCTTGTGCTAGGATACAGGTAATTGAATCGCTTGATAGAGGCGCGATCGTTCATCAGTAGCCATTTGCAAGGCCAGGCAGCCGCAGATGTGTAAAAGGGTACATCGCCGAAGTGTTTAAGCCGCCTGAGGTTTGGATGCTGGTTCGTCAGAGAATATCTGCCGAACTGTCACAAATTTATTTGTGAAGCGCTATCACGGGTGAGTTCCTTCAACTCTCTGTTTCATTGAGATTGATCATACTTATTCTTGGACCGCTTTGCAGAGCGGTCCAATTTTTTTATGATCCCCTCCGGCTGGGAGTGAAACGCCGGACATATGGAAGGAGTTTTTATGAAGAGAGCATTTACTTTTATCATGGCGCTGGCCATGATGCTGACCTTAGCAGCCTGCGGTGGTGTTCCGGAATTTGACGGTGTTCTCACCGTCGGTATGGAATGCACCTACGCTCCCTACAACTGGACACAGCCTGATGATTCCAATGGCGCTGTCCCCATTTTCAACGCCTCCGGCTCTTATGCCAACGGCTATGACATTATGATTGCGAAGAAGCTGTGCGAGGCAAACGGCTGGGACCTGGAAATCAAGATGATGGATTGGGATTCTCTTGTACCTGCTGTTCAGTCCGGAGAAATCGACTGTGCCATTGCCGGTCAGTCCATGACCGCCAAGCGTGCATCTCAGGTTGATTTTGCAGGGCCCTATCTCCATGCTTCCATCGTTTGCTTAACAAAGGCTGATTCTCCTTTGGCCTCTGCCTCTGGTATCAGTGAGCTGTCCGGCCGCTGCACTTCCCAGCGTGGCACCATTTGGTATGATTCCTGCCTGCCTCAAATCGAAGGTGCTGACATTCAGAGCGCACAGGACACCGCTCCTGCCATGCTGATGGCTCTGGAAACCGGTGCTGTCGACTTCGTCTGCACCGATATCCCCACCGCTCAGGGTGCGATCATTGCCTATCCCGACATGACCATTCTGGACTTCAGCAACAGCGACGATAATTTTACAGTTGACGAAGAAGAAGTCAACATCGGCATCTCCGTCCGCAAGGGCAACACCGAGCTGCTGAATGCCATGAATTCTGTGCTGTCCTCCATGACTGATGAGGATTTCAGCGCTCTTCTGAATGAGGCTGTTGCGATCCAGCCCATCGGCTAATTCATTCTGATTTTAACCTGCGGAAGAAGCACACCCCTTCCGCAGGTTTCTTAACTCACACAATAGAAAGGAATCCCACCATGAATGTCTTTGTTACTCTGGGTCAGGATATCGCAAGGCTTTGGAATGAATATGCCAGCCTGTACTTAAACGGTATCTGGAGCACCCTGTCCCTGGCTGTAATCTGCACCTTTGTTGGCTGTCTGATCGGATTGTTCTGCGGCATCCTTAATACCATTCCTTACAGCAAAAACGATAACTGTTTCAAGCGTTTTTTTCTGCGGCTTGTTAGAATCCTGATTCAGATTTATGTGGAAGTCTTCCGCGGAACCCCCATGATCCTACAGGCTGTTGTGATCTACTACGGTCTGCCCTACTTTACCAATCAGACCATCCGGTTTAACAGCATTTGGCTGTGTGCATTCCTGGTCGTATCCATAAATACCGGTGCATATATGGCAGAATCTGTGCGCGGCGGTATCATTTCCATTGATCCCGGCCAGACCGAAGGTGCCAAAGCCATCGGCATGACCCATTGGCAGACCATGATCCATGTGATTCTGCCCCAGGCCCTGCGCAACATTCTGCCCCAGATTGGCAACAACCTGATTATCAATATCAAAGATACCTCTGTCATGAGCATCATCGGCTTTACCGAATTCTTCGCAATTCACAAGAATATCACCGGCACAACCTATCTGTATTTTCCATCTGCTGCAATTGAGATGATTGGCTATCTCACCTTAACCTTGATTGCATCCTTCATTCTACGCCAGATTGAGAAGAAGATGGAAGGTTCTGATACATACGAATTGACGCAGGACGATATGCTGACTCTGGCCGCCGGCACATACCGGCTTGATAAGAACCCAGAAGATCTGGTAGAGCGCAATTTGGAAGGAGGCAATACAAAATGAGCGACCCCATTCTGCAAATCAATCACCTGTCGAAATCCTTTGGTGCCCATGTGGTTTTGAAGGATATTGATTTTACCGTAAATCACGGTGATGTCATTAGCATCATTGGTGCCTCCGGCTCCGGCAAGTCCACCCTGCTCCGCTGTATCAATCTGTTGGAAACACCAACCAGCGGCCAGATTCTCTATCACGAACATGATGTTGCCGCCAGCCATGTGAATGCACCGGAATATCGCAGCCATGTGGGCATGGTCTTCCAGTCCTTCAATTTGTTCAACAATATGACCGTTCTGGAAAACTGTATGATTGGACAGATGAAGGTTCTGAAACGCAGCAAGGCCGATGCCCGTGAAAATGCGATGAAATACCTGGCAAAGGTCGGCATGGCTCCATATATCAACGCAAAACCTCGGCAGATTTCCGGCGGACAGAAACAGCGTGTCGCAATCGCAAGAGCGCTGGCCATGGAACCGGAAGTTCTGCTCTTTGACGAGCCTACCTCTGCGCTGGACCCAGAAATGGTAGGTGAGGTTCTGTCCGTCATGCAGCAGTTAGCTAAGGAAGGCATGACCATGTTGGTCGTCACCCACGAAATGGCCTTTGCCCGTGATGTCAGCAACCGGGTGGTATTTATGTCAGAGGGAGTCATCTGCGAACAAGGCTCCAGCAAACAGATATTTGAAAATCCGCAAAAACAGCAAACAAGGGATTTTCTCAGTCGATTCCGGAAAAACTAATAGACGCCCACCTCGAATCTTTGGGGTGGGTTTTTATGAAAGAAGTACCACGAATATCTCCCATACCTTGACATTTTGGAGGCATCATTGTAGAATTGTATAGAATATGATTTTATCTCACATAACCGACAAATTTGTGGAGGAAAAAAAATGACACCCATTGAATTGAAGCAGCTGCAAAAGACAGCCTGTAAAGTACGCATGGGCATTATCGAAGGTACCCATAGTGCCAAATGCGGTCACCCAGGTGGCAGCCTGTCCGCAGCCGAGCTGTTCACCTACCTGTATTTTAAAGAGCTGAATATCGACCCCGCCAATCCCAAGATGGAGCAGCGCGACCGTTTTGTGCTTTCCAAGGGTCACACCGCCCCCGGTCTGTATTCCACCCTGGCTAACAGAGGCTTTTTCCCTGTGGAAGATCTCAAAACACTTCGCAAAATCGGTAGTTACCTGCAGGGTCATCCCAATATGAACACCGTGCCCGGTGTAGATATGTCCACCGGTTCTCTGGGTCAGGGTATCAGCGTTGCCGCCGGCATGGCTTTGACTGCTAAGTACCAGAAGAACCCTTGCCGCGTTTATACTCTTTTGGGCGACGGCGAGATTCAGGAAGGTCAGGTCTGGGAGGCCTGTATGTTCTCCAGCCATTACAAACTGGATAACCTGTGTGTAATCGTTGACAACAACGGTCTGCAGATTGACGGAAACATTTCTGATGTTATGAGCCCATACCCCATCGTCGAGAAACTGGAAGCCTTTGGTTTCTCTGTGATTTCCGTAGACGGGCACAGTTTCGAGGAACTGGAAACTGCCTTTGCTCAGGCCAGAGCCACCAAGGGCAAGCCCACCGCCATCGTCATGAAAACCACCAAGGGCAAGGGTGTTTCTTTCATGGAGGACGAGGCCGGCTGGCACGGCAAAGCTCCCAACGATGCAGAATATGAAATTGCCATGGCTGAGCTGCGTGCTGCTCTGGCAGAATTGGAGGCTTAAACAATGGCAGAAGTTAAGAAAATCGCAACCCGTGAAAGTTATGGTCAGGCTCTGGTTGAACTGGGTAAAGAGCACGACGATTTGGTTGTATTTGACGCCGACTTGTCCGGCGCCACCAAAACCGGTATGTTCAAAAAGGTCTTTCCTGAACGGCACTTTAATGCCGGTATTGCCGAAGCTGACATGGTCTGCGCAGCCGCAGGCGCTGCTGCAATGGGCATGGTTCCCTTTGCATCTTCCTTTGCCATGTTTGCCGCCGGCCGTGCTTTTGAGCAGGTGCGTAACTCTGTGGGTTACCCCCACCTGAATGTAAAGATTGCTGCCTCTCACGCCGGTATCTCTGTGGGTGAAGATGGCGCCAGCCATCAGTGCTGCGAGGATTTTGCACTGATGCGCTCCATCCCGGGTATGGTTGTCATGTCCCCTTCTGACCATGTAGAAGCGATTGCCGCTGTCAAGGCCGCATATGAATACACCGGCCCTGTCTATCTGCGTTTTGGTCGTCTGGCTGTCCCCGTGTTCCACAAGGAAGAGAATTTCCAGTTCCAGATTGGCAAGGGTGAACTGCTCCGCGACGGCACTGACGTTGCTATCATTGCCAATGGCCTGCTGGTCAATGAAGCAATTATGGCAGCAGAAACGCTGGCATCCAAGGGCATTAACGCCATGGTGATCAACATCTGCACCATCAAACCTCTGGATGAAGAAATTGTTCTGGAGGCGGCCAGAAAATGCGGCAAAGTGATTACCTGTGAGGAGCACTCCATCATCGGCGGTCTGGGCGAAGCAGTTTGCTCCCTGCTGTCTGAGAAACTTCCCACTCCCGTTCGCAGAATCGGCGTAAACGATGAATTTGGTCATTCCGGCCCCGCTGCTGAATTGTTAAAGCAGTTTGGTCTGAGTGCTGAGCACATCGTAGAAGTTGCAGAAGACTTCTGCAAATAAGGCTATATGTAATAAAGCACTGTCATATTGGCAGTGCTTTATTTTTATTCCCCACGTCTTTTCTTTAGTTCTGTAACATTTGCATCTACCTGTTTCTTGTGCAGCGGATACCAGAACCACAGGATTACCGCCAGCAGTGCAAACCCGAACGCAGGAACAAGCGTCGAAATATCGTATATGCCATTTACAACCCCTGCATCAAATGCAGTTTCATGAGAATAGCCGATGGCACTGAGCAATGCGCCAGAAACCCCCGCCGATGCCGCCTGTCCCAGTTTTCGTGCAAACGAATACAGAGCATAAACAGAACCGTCCTCACGAATGCCATTCTTCAGTTCCGAGTAGTCGATGACGTCCGTAATCAGCGCCCAAGACACCATGTTGAAAAATCCCAGTCCCAGCCAGCTTAAAGAAATAAGTGCCACATAGACCCATACATTCTCTGGCCTCAAAAAATATAGCACAACGCATACAATAGCCGCCAGTATATTGGAAACAACGCTGAGTTCTGCCTTGCCGTATCGAAGGGAAAACGGTTTCGTCAGTCCCGCCGCAATCAGCATGGTAATGAGCATGATGAATGTGGATGCTGACTGGGCTGCCGTATTTCCATAGAAATTGGGATACACATAGTTTGCCATGGACTGCAATGTCAGTTGAGACAGCAGCAGCACAATGGATGCCGCAATAATCGAAATGAGCGCCCTGTTTTTCAGCGCATTTGCAAGCATGGTTCCAATAGAGTCGCTTTTTCGCCCCATTTCGCTATTTTGTGGCTTTACCCGCTCTGTCGTCAGATAATAACACAATAAATAGGATAGCACTGCAAGCACCGAGAAGATGCCTGCAATCAGTGTAAATCGTGGGCCGTTCAGCACCGCCTTTCCATCGATTGTATCATATGCAACCATTGGGATTCCTGCACCAACTGCAACCCCCGCCAATGCACCGCCCAGGCTGCGGTAGGTAGACAGAGACTGTCGATCCCCGGGTTCTGGGGAAATTGCAGAGGCCATCGAACCGTAAGGGATATTGGTTGCCGTATAAAAAACAGAGCCCCACAAAATATAAGTTACAAACAGCCAGATGATTTTGAACGCCATGCTCATATCTGCAAGGGCACTTTGATAAATTAGAAACGAGGAAATTGCCACGGGGCCGCACATCCTGCGTATCCACGGTTTGAACTTTCCCACCGGTGTCACTCTGCTGCGATCACAGAGTCTGCCCATTGCCACATCCGTAAATGCATCTACAAAGCGGGCAACCATCATCACGATGCCCACTACAAACCCATCCACCCCCATCACGTCAGTATAAAACTTTAGTAAAAAACTGGAAGACAGGATAAATGTAAAATCGTTACCAAAATCACCAAGCAGATAGCCAAGCTTATCTCGGAACCCAAAAGGTCGTATTTTGCCGCCATCGCCATTCATATTTGCCAAATTGCCAACCTCCTTGTGCTCACAGTACCACCATCTTCCCGGATGATACCATACACACATTATTGGCATTTCGGATAAAAATATACGCAAATACAAAATTCCCCAGAATGACAATCATTCTGGGGAATTTTTTCATGGTTTAAATCCTTCAAAAATCGGAATCCAGTTTTCTTCCAGCGCAGTATCATAATCCGCCTTTGACTTCAGCGTCCAAGATACACCCTGAATGTTCCACAGCTTTCTGCAAATCATGTTGCTTAATGTTTTGCGAGTGCCGAATTCATAGGCAATAAAATCAGGTCTTGCCAGAAAATTCTCCAAATTATATCTCAGCGCGAATTTGAGGATTTTGGGCAATGGGGATTGGGAATCTGACATGTAATCATAAGACAACTGCCCACGAATCAGATCCGGACGATTCTTTTTCAGCCAAATCACGCATCTGGGATCAAACGATTCCAGACAATAAACACCCTTGTATCCTTCCAGGGCATCGCAAACCGCCTGACATAGCTGCGGCGCATTATGCTCTGTTTTCAATTCAATAATGAGCGGCGCTTTTCCGTCAAAAATCTCCAGCACCTGCTGGAATGTGGGAATGACCTGTTCGGAATTCTGAAGATGATAGTCTGTCAATTGTTGGACGGTTAAATCCTCAATCTTCCCTTTCACCCCAGTCATACGCTCCAAATCAGAATCATGCATGATTCCAAGGCCGCCATCTGCCAGCAAATGCACATCAAATTCGGCTCCATACCCATTGTCCACCGCCGCCTGAAAAGCAGCCAAAGAATTTTCCGGAATCCCATTTCCGTGCAGGCCTCGGTGTGCATAGCTCCAACCCTTTAGCTTTTCCAGTCCGGCATAACCCACGCGGCCCCTCAGAGATAATACATACAGCACTGCCAGCAGGAGCAATGCAACAATCAACCATTTCATAGCGAGAAAAACTCCTTCTTAGTCATCTATATCAAAAGCTTCCAAGCCCTTTTTCACTTCCACTTTATTGTCACCATGCTTCACAAAGCCCATGGTAATAAAGGAAGCTGTCACAAACAACGCAGCGTATGGGAACAGTGTCTTATACGCGATGTTGTTCAAAAGGAATCCGGCAACAATCGGGGTCATAATCTGCGCAGACATAGAGAATGTGTAATACAGGCCTGTAAATTTGCCCACTTCGCTTCCTTTACACATTTCGACAACCATGGGCAAGCTATTGACGTTGATTGCAGCCCATGCTACGCCAACCAATAAGAACAAACCAAACAGTACAGGAGAAAAATGATCCGAAAGTAATGTAAATACAAACGCAATGGCAAAACTCGTGGCCAGCAAAGCCGTACCATATCGGATGGTGCGCCGTCTGCCTATTTTGCTTGCCAAATTACCAACAGGAATATAGCTGACAATTGCACCAACTGTAGCAACGGTCAAGCACATATTCGCCTGCCCCAGTGACATGTTCCACATTCTCTGGGCGTATACGCTAAACCAAGTGGTCACTCCATTGTATCCGATAAACCACAGTGCAATGGAAATCAACAAAAATGTAAGGCTCTTTTTGACACTGCGCGGCATTTGCTCGCCATTTTCCGTAACCTGCATCAGATTATCTTCTGGATGCGCCTTTTCATATTCCAACTGCTTGGCAGCCAGCTTTGGTTCATTCACACACGTCATCAAAACAACAACCGCTGCGATCATGATCCCCCCAACAATGGCAAACAGTGGAAAATAGCTGATGTATGTTTCGGACTTGGTGGTATACAGGAACGTGGTAATAATCAGATATAGAACACCACCAATGGCTCCCATCAAATTGATAATCGCATTTGCTTTAGAACGCAGCGGTTTCGGTGTAACATCGGGCATCAGTGCTACCGCAGGGGAGCGATATGTTCCCATTGCGATCAGCAGCAGTGCTAAAACAACAATGAACATGGTCAGCTTTGCTGCAGACGCGGATGCGTGATAGCTATCAGCGATCAAAGGAAGTCCCATCATAAGTACCACAGAGGCAAGTGTCCCGAACAGAATAAAGGGTCTGCGCTTTCCCATTTTGCATGTACACCGATCAGACAATCCGCCAAACAGCGGCAGCAAAAACAGTGCCAGCAAATTATCCGCTGCCATAATCAGTCCCGAAATCGCTTCATTTACATGGAATGTGTTGGTTAAAATCAGTGGGATCAGATTGTCGTACATCTGCCAGAAGGCGCAAATGGACAAGAAAGCGAAACCCACCAAGTACGTGTGTTTGGTATCCAGTTTCATAGAAGACCTCCGTTCATTACTTTGTGTATCCTGACATGTTAGCTTTATTATAACTGAATTCCAAAGAAAGTCCAGTGTTTGAAATTTTCTGCAACCCACATTACCGCGGAGTCTATGGCAGTTTTATTCGTCAATATTCGGTATTTTGCTGTTTCAAGATCTCTTTTTCGGATAACTTTTTGCATAATATGAACTTTCATACAAATTAAAGGGAAATTGGCGGTTCTTTTGTCTTGTTTGCCAATTGCCATAACCTTCCAAAACGAGTAAAATGGGACTATATCATATATTGGCGAATTATCGACATACGCAAATTTTAATCTTACTTCAGGGGGCATAACTCATGGGTGGTTTCTTTGGCGCGATTGCCAAACAGGATGTAGCAATGGATGTATTCTTCGGTGTGGACTATCACTCTCACCTGGGAACACGCAGAGCCGGAATGATTCTGTACGACGAGGAAGAGGGGTTCCAGCGCCAGATTCACAGTATCGAAAATACACCTTTCCGCACCAAATTTGAAAAGGATATGGAAGAGTTTAAAGGAAATATCGGTATGGGCTGCATCAGCGACACCGACCCTCAGCCTCTGCTGGTGCGTTCCCACCTGGGACTGTACGCAATTTCCTGCGTTGGCATCATCAACAATTCCAAGGAACTGATTAACCGCTATTTCTCCGACCACAATCATCAGTTCATGGCCATGAGTTCTGGCCGAATCAACGTCACCGAGCTGCTGTCTGCTTTGATTAACCAAAAGGATGATCTGGTTTCCGGCATTCTGTATGCTCAGGAACAAATTGAAGGTTCCGCCACAATTCTGATTATGACCGACAATTATATTCTTGCCGCCAGAGACAAGCTGGGACGGCTGCCTGTTATCATCGGCAAGCGTGAAGATGCCCACTGTGTCTCCTTTGAATCCTTTGCATACCATAAACTTGGATACGAAGACTGCTATGAACTTGGCCCAAAGGAAATCGTTAAGATTACTGCGGATGACTACGAAATCCTGTCCCCTGCCGGAAAAGACATGAAAATCTGCGGCTTCCTTTGGACATACTACGGCTACCCCAATTCCAATTACGAAGGTGTCAATGTAGAAATCATGCGCTACCGTAATGGCGAAATCATGGCTCGCAATGACAAAGAACGCGGTCTTGCCCAGGATGTGGACTATGTCTGCGGCGTGCCTGACTCCGGCATTCCTCATGCCATCGGCTATGCCAACGAAAGCCATGCAAAATTTGCCCGTCCCTTCGTAAAATACACCCCGACCTGGCCCCGTTCCTTCATGCCTGCCAACCAGGCAATGCGCAGTCAGGTTGCAAAGATGAAACAGATTCCTGTCCCCGAACTGATTCAGGGGAAAAAGCTGCTATTTGTGGATGACTCCATTGTCCGTGGCACACAGCTCAGAGAAACCGTGGAATTCTTGTATGAGAGCGGAGCTAAGGAAGTACATATGCGTTCTGCATGTCCTCCCATTATGTATGGCTGTAAGTACCTCAACTTCTCCAGTTCTAAATCCGAAATGGAGCTGCTGACCCGCAGCACAGTTCAGGAACTGGAGGGCGATGAAGGTCAGAAACATCTGGAAGAATACGCCGATGCAAATACAGAGCGCGGACAGTGTATGCTGAGCGCCATCTGTAAGAAATTTGGTTTTGCATCTCTGGGCTATCAGAGTCTTGAGGGTGCTTTGGAGGCCATCGGTATTGATCCGGAAAAGATCTGCACCTACTGCTGGACCGGCAAAGAGTAATCGAATTCCCCGAAGAAATTTATGTTTCTTCGGGGAATTTCTTATAGATATTGTACCAGTTTTTCAAGGTCTTTGCGCTTTTTGTTTCGCAGTTGGTCGTCCTCTTTTGCGTATCCCATTGCAATCACAAGACGTACCGATGTATTCAAATTGCAAAGCTTTCTGATTTTTGAGTCATCCAGCCAGCCCAAAATACAGGTGGATAACCCCTGCGTAGCGGCCTCTGCCGTTAAATACGCAACCGCAATGCCAATATCGATGGAGCGGTAATCATTTGCCTTGACCCGGGCACCCATAGCCGCTGTTTTGTTGTATGCCGCCTCTGATACCACGATGATCACCGGAGCCTGGGTTGCAAACTTGTTCATTCCCATTCCCTGCGTAGCCGCTGCGACCTGATGCGCCATCTCACCCTGGCAAACTGTAAAATAATACGGTTGCGCATTACAGGCAGAAGGTGCCAGTCTGGCCGCCTCCATCACTCGAATCAGTTTTTCCTGCTCCACCATTTTACTTTCATCATAAGCCCGGCAGCTCTGCCTGGCATGGGCAATTTCCAAGAAATCCATATTCATACCTCCTATGTTGCAAAAAGGGGCACATCTGCGGATGTGCCCCTCCTTAAATATTACTTAGCCAGCTCAACCAGGCCAAGAGCCATGGCACTGTAGTCCATTTCCATGGGATATTCTGCAACAACGCCATTCAGGAACTCGTTGCCCTTTTCCGTCAACAGATCCTGCATTGCAGTGGTGAACCATACCAACCGGCTGTCCGCATAATACATCACATGATAGCCGTGTTCTGACTGAACCAAACCATAGTCACCGGCCTTTCGACCGTCGTCAAAGCAC
Organism: Oscillospiraceae bacterium; assembly: GCA_020025575.1. GTDB lineage: Bacteria > Bacillota > Clostridia > Oscillospirales > Oscillospiraceae > Faecousia. The sequence goes on from JAHHRW010000014.1 coordinate 11,717, forward strand.
CACTCATCAAAGGACTTGACCATCTGCCCCTGCCCGACATTGGTGTACAAACCACCGTTGGCAGCAGAGCCAGGGTCCTGGGAATGTTTGGTTGCCAGCTCTGCAAAACGCTCTTGTGTCTGCTCACCAGCCAGATACTCGTCCAGTACAGCCTGCGCAGCATTCTTGCAGGCCTCCCACTCTTCCTCTGAATAGGTAACCATACCGTTTTCGCCGGTGGTGCCGCCCTCAGGCTTAATCAAAATGTGGCGCACATCTACCAACTTGCTGTCGTCTTTTTTCAATCCCTTTTCGCCGTAATCCTCGGCATGCTTGTCAAAAAAGGCCTCAATCTCTTCATCAGAAAGGTCCATCTCGTTCATCTTGCTGCCGTAGTACAAATATCCGGCGTAGTAGTCGTTCATATACTGTGTATAGTCTGCCAGAGTTGCGCCAGCGCCCATATCGGAGCGGACCATCTCCTCAACGCTTTCAAAGCCGGCATTCTGAGCGGTCTCTTCCAAATTGGTGGGCAGTTTCTCCAGATGGTCTGCATACTCCTTGTCCATGACAAATCCCTCTGCCTGAGACTTCATGCTCAGGGCCTTATAATTCTTCCAGCCGTTCAAAGCTTCTCTCAGGAAGAACTGCTGCCATGTTAAGGCAGGATCCATACTCTTCTGCATATCCAGGGGCACATTGATGTCCATGCCAAACATGGCTGCATACTGGCCATAACGCTCCAGGAAGTCATAGACCTGCATCCAGTAGTAAACCTGCAGCTCGCCATTGGTCAGTTTGGCATCGCCTAAGGTTGCAACCACCGCATCATGCTGGGCAAGAATTTCGTCGTCAGTCACGGTATAGGTTCCCTTGCAGGTGGCATCATCTGGGTTGCCATCTGCGGGGATGGTAGGCTCCGTGGTTTCAACAGGCACAGTTGTTGTTTCCGGACTCGTTGGTTCACCGGTATTTTTGCCTTTGAACCCACCAACAACCAAAGCCACTACGACTGCAATCGCAGCCACAGCCAGCACAACCAAAAGTGCAATCTTACCGGCAGACAGTTTTCCTTCGACACTGGGAGTCCCCTGATCCCCAGAAATCTGTTCCACGGTTTTTTCTGCACTTTCCTCTGGAATAGTACCCTCAGGTGCATCCCCCATGGGCGCATCTGCCTCAGTATTCTCCGTCAGTTCTTCGGAAACATCCGTTTCGCATACATCATCGTGAGGTTGTTCTACAACTTCTTTCTCACCGGGTCGGTTGTCAAAGCCACAGTTTGGACAAAGGGTGACCCCTTCCTCCAGCTCAGCATCACATGCTTTACATTTCATTTTCAATTCCCCATTTCTCCGGATTTCCGGGTCGTATACGGACATAGTTTATCATGTTTCCCAGATAATTACAAGAACACATTCCCGATTTCAAACATTGTTTACACATATCTAATATCTGATTTTTCTGCCTATTCACGCACAATTCCCCCTAAATCGGGTAAAAGCTTCGCAAAAAAAGTTGGCACGCATTTTTATCCACAGGGCAATGGTGATATTTTGTATTACGTGCGTATTTTTATACGCAAAATGAGCGATGCACAGGCGTTTTACAGCCCTGCACCGCTCATCATAATTTTACAGAATCCATGAGATTAAAATTTTTCCAACTCATCCAAACTGCTGCTGAACGCATCCAAACATTCCTCAATAAACCAATTCAGTTCCGGCAGATTCATCTGCACCATGGATTCCATGGTCTGTTTCGCCGCAGAATCAAACTCACTATTTCCTGCCTTCTGCTCTTCCAAACATTTAATATAGGCTGACAGTTTATCCGCCGCTTTTACAATTGGATTGACGCTCTCATCATCTTCCATCACCAGATGCTCGTAGGAGCTCCGCAGCTGCTGTGGAATCATGGCCAGCAGTTTTTCTCCCGAAATGCGCTCCACCTGCTTATACGCTGCATGGATTTCCGGATTGTAGTACTTAATTGGTGTCGGTAAATCCCCCGTCAGGATTTCAGAAGCATCGTGGTACAGCGCTGCCACTGCACACTGATTTGGGTCTGGGCCTTCCAGTCCCAGAATGTCCCGGCGAATCAGCGCCAATGCGTGAGCCAGAACCGCAACCTGATGGCTGTGCTCCTGGATATTTTCTGAAAACGTATTGCGCATCAACCCCCAACGGGTAATATATCGCATTCTGCTCATGAGCGCATAAAATTCATTTGCCAAGGATCTCACTCCATTTCTTTCAGGATGCGTACAAAGTCACTGGGTTTTCTGCAAAAACAAGTTGCCCCGTTTTCTTTCAAAAATGCTTGATCCCGGAACCCCCACAGAACGCTGATACAGCGCATATGGGCATTTTCAGCCGTTTGTATATCTACCTCACTGTCTCCCACATAGATACATTGCTGGGGTACCAGCCCCAGCGCATCTACTGCACGGAAAACGAGATCTGGTGCAGGCTTTCTGGGGCATCCGTCTACTTCCCCTGTAACTTCGGTAAATAGATCACCGAAATGGTCTGCACATAAAATCCGCACCGCGGAATCCGGCTTATTGGATACCACCGCCATGGGATATCCTTCTTCCTTGAGTTGTGTGAGTACATCCATGATCCCTTCGTATGGTGCCGTTTTTACACGGCAGTGTCCATCATAGTACTCCCGAAAGCAAGCAAATACATCCTTCCAGTCGGATTCATGCTCTGTACCAGCAAGCGCACGCTGAATCAGCAGACCTGCGCCATTTCCCACAAAGCTGCGAATCTCTTCTAGATTCCGTTCCGCACAACCAAAGGTTCTAAGGGCATAATTGGTGGCATCCATCAAATCCTGCAAGGTGTCCAGCAAGGTGCCGTCCAGATCCCAAATAATCCCGGTTTGTTTCATGTTATCCTCGATTCTTAATCAACCGAATGTCCTCCCCCACAAAAGCCACCCGGCGGTAGCTGCCACGAAGGCGGGAGGCAATCTGAGGGTTATAGCGGCTGCACAACTCATCAACGGTCAAATTGGTTGATATAATGGTGGGTTTTCCTTCCAGCAGACGGTCGTTCACCAACGCGTACAGCGCGGAAGTAACAAACTGGCCTGCAAGCTCTGTCCCCAAATCATCGATAATGAGCAGATCACAGGCATTGTACTTTCCAGCCGCACTGCGGTTTTCTTCATTCCCTTCAAAACGGGCACGCTCAAGGCAGTTGAACAGGTGGGCCGAGCTTTCATACACGACGCTGTATCCCGAGTCGGCAACGGTTCTGGCAATACACGCTGATAAGAAGGTCTTTCCAAGACCCGTATTTCCGGAAAATAGAAGATTACCAGATTTCAAACTAAAGCTATTTGCATATTTTCGGCAGGTCTGGAATGTTTTTTCCATGACCATTCTTGGCGCAACCCCCAGTCTTGGGTCAACCTGAGCGGGATAATAATCCAGGCGAAACTGATCAAAGCTTTCCCGTCCGGCAGACAGGAACGTCAATTCCTTGCGTTGCTCCTGACGGCACAGCTCCTGCAAGCATTCACACATGGTGCTGCCCACATATCCGCTGCCGCCGCAAACTTCACAGATGGGTGTTTCATCCAGATAGCCTTCTTCAAATGTGGTATCCAAGATCCACTGGCGCTCACGCTGAAGTCCCTGATTCTCTTCTCTGGCCTTTGCCATCAATGCCTCTGCATCTCCGCCGGCAAACACCGCCTGCGCAGCTTTTGCCATGGTGAGACGCAGCTGACGGTCGATTTCTTTCAATCTGGGTGACATCTGATAAGCATGCTCAAGATGTTCACGATTTTCCCGTTCCCGGTCATCCTTGGCCTGTGCCAGACGCGTTCTGGCTCTGCGAACCACTTCAGAACTATATGCCACTGCTTAGTCCTCCTGCATCATTCTAGCGATGGCGGCCAACTCATCTTCATCCAGCTCTCGTCGCTCTGGTTTTGCGGCAACCTTTCGGTCGCTGGCAATAATCTGATCCGCAGAATGCAGACCTGCCTCATGCCAGCGCTTGAGAATGCTATTCATATATGGCCACTTCAGTCCACCTGTGTTGATACAGGTGCGCTCATATGCCATGGAAATTGCCGCATCGTCAAACCCCATCTGTGCCCATGACTGGGCATAACGCTCCTCCGCAGCTGTTAATCTGCGGCCGCGAATCTGTACCAGATGCTTGATGTGGGCCATGGCACTATTATAAACATTCTGTTTCTGGATAAAGGCCGCTGCCTCTTCCATGGTATCAATTCCCTGCTCCGCCCAAGCATAGGCTTCTTTTTCAATTGTCCGAAGAGATGGTGCGCGGTTGCTGCCACGCTGGCGGATTCTGTCCTTGCAATAATTTACCAAAACAGAAATCACATCCGGTGTCAGTCCCAGATAGCGTGTAAATCCAAGAAGGATTTTTAATTCTTCGGTGTTTAAGGTTTTTCCCAATACCCGCTGAACCTCTCCATACAGCGAGCGGAAGGACGCATCAGAATCCATGGCATCAAATACATCCCGCTCTGTATAGTTGGGACGTTCTCCGGCGGGAATCATGGTTTTCTTGTCGTCTGGCCACAGTCCCAGCTGTCGCAGCGTTGCGCTGGCGCAGCCGAATCGACCTGCGCTCATATTGAGTGCTGTTTCTGCCTCGCTGGGGTCATTGCCGCACTGTATGTACAAGTAGAGAATGGCTGCATCGCCGCTGGCGGTGGCCAATATCTTTCTGGTATCCTCTCTGGAAATATTCAAATCGGTCACAGTCATCTCGTCACCTTCTTATATCTTTTTCGTCATGTTTTTATATTATATCACAGCTTTCTCAACCAGACAACCCAAATAGATACTGAAGAATTTGAAAAAATCTTCCTTTGTTTTTGTATCCAGACTGCATCTTGTGGATTACACAAGATTTTACCGCAAAAAAAGAAACCGAATCCTCAAAAGAGGACTCGGTTTCTCGGGATTATGCACTCCATTTTTTCTATGATGTACTGGCGGGTGATATCCCCCGCCTTTCGCATCTTTTCCATCAGCTGCTGTAAGATACACTTGACAAAAAATTGGTGATGTAGGTATATCGTCATATTCCGTTTCATCAAGCCTTTTCTTTGTCCACAGCTATCATACCCAGCAATCACAAATGATATACGGAGGTCATCATGGAAAATTTTCTCAACATTTTGATTCCCGCGGCACTGGCCTTTGGCTTTTTACGGCTATGTGCAGCCCAAGTAAAATGGATTTGGAAAATCGCTATCAATTCTCTGGCAGGCTTTGCAAGCCTATGGCTTTTGAATCTCATATCCGGATTTACCGGAATTTTTTTCCCAATCAACTTTGTCACAGCCTGCATTGCAGGATTCTTAGGCGTGCCCGGAATCATACTGCTGATTGTATTGCAGTTTATCCTTTAAAGTAGCGTACAGCAGACTCAAACAGTTTCATATCGAACTCACCGGGAACATTCTTGTACAGACCATTCCCCTTACGTTCAGAGTGACCCATTTTGCCCAAGACTCTGCCATCGGGGGAAGTGATACCCTCAATTGCAAAAATGGAACCGTTGGGGTTAAAATGAACATCTGCAGTTGCGTTGCCGTTGAGATCCACATACTGTGTGGCGATCTGTCCCTTTGCAGCCAGTTCCCGCACCAGAGCCTCATCCGCAAGGAACCGTCCCTCGCCATGGGAAATGGGCACAGTATAAACTTCGCCGACCTTTGTGCCGGAGAGCCACGGGCTCATATTAGAGGCTACCCGTGTCCGAACCAGACGGGACTGGTGACGACCAATCACATTGTGAGTCAGTGTGGGGAATTCTACATCTGCATCCAGAATCTTGCCATAAGGTACCAGACCCAGCTTGATAAGTGCCTGGAAACCATTACAAATACCCAGCATCAGACCGTCACGGTCATTCAGCAGAGATTCCACCTGCTCTTTGATGGCTGCGTTGCGGAAGAATGCGGTAATAAACTTACCGGAACCGTCAGGCTCGTCACCACCGGAGAAACCGCCAGGGATAAAGACCATCTGGGACTGAGCAAGTTTCTGAGCAAACTCCTCAACACTTCTTGCGATGGCATCGGCGGTCAGGTTGCGGATCACAAAAATCTCAGCATCCGCACCGGCATCCATCATGGCCTTGGCAGAATCGTACTCACAGTTGGTGCCGGGGAACACAGGAATCAGCACCTTGGGACGGGCAACCTTTACAGCGGGAGCTACACGATTTGCAGCTTCAAAGGACACATTTTCAATGGGCGTATCCACATCGGGAATATTGCAGGTATAAACGCTTTCCAGCTTATCTTCGTAAGCATACTGGAGCTTTTCAGCACAAACAGATTCAGCGCCATAGGTAAAGGCTCCCTTATCCGTAACTTCGCCCAAGAGTTTACCTTCAGCCTCGCCGGTCATTTCCAGAACAAAGCCGCCATAGCATAAGCCGAACAGGTCTTCCATGGTACAATTGCTGTCGAATGCAAAGCCGAAGCCATTGCCGAAGGCCATCTTCATGATTGCCTCTGCTGCGCCGCCCATACCGGGAGTGTAAGCGCTGACCACCTTGCCGCTGCGCAGCAGCTCAGTGACATAGTCAAACAGAGCCAGCTGAGATTCTGCAACAGGCAGACCATTTTCGTCATACTCAGGCTTCAGCAGGCACACCTTGTTGCCAGCTTTCTTGAACTCGTTGGAGACAATATTCTGAACCTTCTCCGTGGTAACCGCAAAGGAAACCAGCGTGGGAGGCACATCCAAATCTTCAAAGGTACCGGACATAGAGTCCTTGCCGCCGATTGCCGCAATCTTCAAGTCCATCTGGGCATTAAAAGCACCCAAAAGTGCAGCAACGGGCTGACTCCAACGCTTGGGATCGTGAGCAACTCTCTTGAAGTACTCCTGGAAAGTCAGGTAGACATCCTCATAGCTTGCGCCGGTGGCAACCAGTTTCGCAGCGGACTCTACAACCGCCAGATATGCACCATGGTATGGGCTGTGCTCGGTAATAAATGGGTTGTAGCCCCAGCTCATCACAGAGCAGTCATCGGTATGACCCTTTTCCAGACTGACTTTATGAACCATTGCCTGAATGGGGGTCTGCTGATTCTTGCCGCCAAAGGGCATCAGGACAGTACCTGCGCCGATGGTGGCATCAAAGCGCTCAGACAGGCCACGTTTGGAACAGGTATTCAGATCGGTCGCCAGACGATTCATATTCTCGGTGAAAGAACCGGTGATTTCCTGCACATACTCGCTGGCAGGTTCCAAATCCACCGTAATGTGCTTTTCAGCACCGTTGGAATTCAGGAACTCACGGCTGACATCGCAAATGGTCTCGCCATTCCAGTGCATGACCAATCTGGGATTTTCCGTAACGGTTGCAACAACAGTTGCTTCCAGATTTTCTTCGCTTGCCAGTTCCAGGAACCGTGCAACATTCTTTTCCTCAACCACAACTGCCATACGCTCCTGAGATTCGGAGATTGCCAGTTCTGTGCCGTCCAGGCCCTCGTACTTCTTGGGAACCTTGTTCAGCTCGATATCCAGGCCATCGGCCAGCTCACCAATGGCTACGGAAACACCGCCTGCACCAAAGTCATTGCAGCGCTTGATCATCAGGGTTGCCTCGCCATTGCGGAACAGACGCTGCAGCTTACGCTCCTCGGGGGCATTGCCCTTCTGAACCTCAGCGCCGCAGCTTTCCAGAGACTCCACTGTGTGGCTCTTAGAGGAACCGGTAGCACCGCCGCAGCCATCACGGCCGGTACGGCCACCCAGCAGAATCACCTTGTCTCCTGCTGCGGGAACCTCACGGCGGACATGGGATTCCGGAACCGCTGCCACAACTGCGCCGATTTCCATACGCTTTGCCGCATAGCCGGGATGATAAATTTCATCAACCATTCCGGTAGCCAAGCCAATCTGGTTGCCGTAGGAAGAGTAGCCTGCAGCAGCGGTTGTGACGATCTTTCTCTGGGGCAGCTTGCCGGGCATCGTCTCTGCCACGCTCTTCAGGGGGTCAGCTGCACCGGTGACACGCATCGCACCATACACATAAGCACGACTTGCCAGCGGGTCACGGATCGCACCACCGATACAGGTAGCAGCACCGCCAAATGGCTCGATCTCAGTGGGATGGTTGTGCGTTTCATTCTTAAACAGCAGCAGCCAGGGCTGTTCTTCCCCATCAACGGTCACTGTCATGTGAACGGTGCAAGCATTGATTTCCTCGGACTCGTCCAGCTTATCCAGATATCCATTCTTGCGCAGATACTTGCCAGCCAGTGTACCAATATCCATCAGATTGACGGGTTTGGTGCGGCCCAGCTCCTGACGAGTCTGGAGATATTCTTCATATGCGCTTTGCAGCAGGGGATCTGCAAACTTCACATCATCAATGGTGGTATTGAATGTGGTATGCCGGCAGTGATCAGACCAATAGGTATCGATCATGCGGATTTCTGTAATGGTGGGGCAGCGATTCTCGCTGCGGAAGTAGCTCTGGCAGAATGCAATATCATCAGCATCCATAGCAAGGCCCAGCGTCTTCACCATGTTCTCAAGTCCTGCACGGTCCAGATCCAAGAAACCTTCCACAGTGGCAACTCTTTCAGGGATTGCGTACTCCACAGCCAGCGTCTCGGGCTTTTCCATGGATGCTTCGCGGGCTTCCACCGGATTGATTACATACTTTTTAATAGAGGCAATGTCTGTTTCGGTCAGGTCACCTTCCAGCACATAAACCTTCGCCGTGCGAACCACAGGACGCTCGCCCTGAGAAATGATCTGGATGCACTGAGCGGCAGAGTCTGCTCTCTGGTCAAACTGACCGGGTAGATACTCAACAGCAAAGACTGTTCCCTCTGCATTCAGCTCTGCGGATACCTCATCCACCTGGGGCTCAGAAAACACATTCTGAACTGCGGTCTGGAACAGAGCTTCATCGATATTTTCCACATCATAACGGTTGATAACGCGAACGCCGGTCAGGCTCTTGATTTGCAGCAGCTCATTGACTTCATGCAGCAGGTCATGAGCTTCCTTTGCAAGAGCGGTTTTTTTCTCTACAAAAATACGATATACCATTCGTTCCTCCTAGTCGTTAGGCCTGCAATGCGCGCTGGCCAATGTCGCTTCTGCGGTAAGAATCCGTGAACTGCACACCGTCTGCCAGACGGTATGCTTCCGTAATAGCGTCTTTTAGGGTATCTGCAACGGCAGTTGTGCCGGTGACACGACCGCCGGAGGTCACAAGAGTATCCCCCTGCAGTTTCGCACCTGCAACATAGGTGTGCGCATCTGCCTCAGCAGTCATGGTGATTGGATAGCCCTTCTGATAGGCTTCCGGGTAACCGGCGGATGCCGTAATCACACAGCAGGCATGTTTCTCTGAGAACTTCACTTCCGTCTGTTCCAATGTGCCATTGGTGCAGGCCTGCATAATGGTCAGCAGGTCGCTTTCCAGCAGCGGAAGTACCACCTGCGTCTCCGGATCACCAAACCGACAGTTATACTCAATGACCTTTGGACCATTCTTGGTTAACATAAGTCCAAAATACAAGCAGCCTTTAAAGGTTCTGCCCTCTGCCTTCATGGCTCTGATGGTGGGCAGGAAGATTTCATCCATGCACTGCTGGGCCACTTCATCCGTATAATAGGGATTGGGGGCAACCGTGCCCATGCCGCCGGTATTGAGACCCTCGTCATGGTCCTTTGCACGCTTATGATCCATGGAAGATACCATGGGCTTCACGCACGTTCCATCGGTAAAGGACAGCACGGAAACCTCTGGTCCTTCCAAAAATTCCTCGATAACGACGGTTGTACCGCTCTTGCCAAACTTGCCGCCGGCCATCATCTCGGTAACGGCTTGCTTGGCCTCTTCTCTTGTCTGTGCAATGATAACACCCTTACCCAGTGCCAGACCATCTGCTTTTACAACGGTGGGAATGGGTGCTGTATCCAAATATTCCAAAGCCGCTTCAAGTTCGGTAAAAATTTCATACTGCGCGGTGGGAATATTGTATTTCTTCATCAAATTTTTGGAGAACGCCTTGCTGCCTTCGATGATTGCAGCATCCGCATTGGGGCCAAAGCAAGGAATTCCCATCTCTGACAGACGATCAACACAGCCCAGAACCAGAGGATCGTCAGGTGCTACCACTGCGTAGTCAACAGGATACTCTGATGCAAATCTTGCAATGCCATCCAGATCGGTAGCGCCGATGCCCGTGCAAACCGACTCGTTCGCCATGCCGCCGTTACCCGGGAGGGTGTAAACCGTTTCAACAGCAGGATTCTTTTTTAAGCTGCGGAGGATGGCATGTTCCCGTCCACCGCCGCCAATCAGCATAATATTCATAGGTACCTCATCATCTTATAAGATTCTAATAAACCGGGTAATTCCCAATGGCATGGTGACAGCTTCACAATGCCATTGGGAAAGACTTCGCATAAGATATTCTTCTTAGTGGTGGAACAAACGCATACCGGTAAAGCTCATCACCATACCGTGCTTGTCACACTCCTCGATGACCAGATCATCACGGATAGAACCGCCGGGCTGAGCAATATAGCGGACGCCGGACTTTCTAGCACGCTGAATGTTATCAGCAAAGGGGAAGAACGCATCCGAACCCAGTGCCACATTCTGGCGACTTGCCAAAAATTCGCGCTTGTCCTGCTCTGTCAGGGGTTCAGGCTGGCAGGTAAAATACTTCTGCCAGTTTCCGTCAGCACAGACATCTTCCTCATTGCCATTGATGTAGCCATCGATGACATTGTCCCGGTTGGGACGTCCCAGATCTGCACGGAAGGGCAGATTCAGGGTCTTGGGATGCTGACGCAGGAACCAGGTATCTGCCTTGGTGCCTGCAAGTCTTGTGCAGTGGATTCTGGACTGCTGACCTGCACCGACGCCGATTGCCTGACCATCGTAAGCAAAGCAAACGGAATTGGACTGGGTATACTTCAGCGTAATCAGTGCCACAATCAAATCAATCTTTGCTTCCTGAGGCAGCTCCTTGTTCTGAGTTACAATGTTTGTAAGCAGCTCCTCGTTGATCTCGAAGTTGTTTCTGCCCTGCTGGAAGGTGATTCCGTAAACCATCTTCGTTTCCTGTTCCGCAGGAACATAGCTGGGATCGATTGCAACGATATTGTAGTTTCCCTTGCGCTTGGTCTTCAGGATTTCCAGTGCCTCCTGGGTATAGCCGGGAGCAATCACGCCATCAGAAACCTCACGAGCGATCAGCTTAGCGGTCAGTGCATCACACTCATCAGACAGAGCAACCCAGTCACCGAATGAACACATCCGGTCAGTACCACGGGCACGGGCATAGGCACAGGCAAGAGGGCTATCATCTAACCCCTCAATATCATCAACAAAGCAAGCCTTCTTCAGATCAGCAGACAGGACCTTGCCCACTGCAGCAGAAGTGGGAGAAACATGCTTAAAGGAAGTGACCGCACACATACCTGTGGCTTCCTTCAGTTCCTTGACCAACTGCCAGGAATTCAGTGCATCCAAAAAGTTGATATAACCGGGGCGTCCGTTGAGAATCTGCAGGGGCAGATCACTGCCGTCTGCCATATAAATTCTTGCGGGCTTCTGGTTGGGGTTACAACCGTATTTCAGTGCAAACTCATTCATTGCTGGAATCTCCTTTACTTATTTTTGTTGACAATCCGTGTTTCCACAGATCCATCGCTCAGGTCAATAAAACGGGTAAACAGACTGACCTTGTTCTCTTCGTTCAGGCTCTGCCAGACCATGTTGGTGAAGGCATCGATATCGCCGTCGATGGCCACAAGTCTGGGCTCTCCTGCAAAGGAAGGCAAGGGATCGCCGTCCTGCTGATAGGTGTGGATGAAGTGGCCTGTGCCAGCCTTGGGTGCATCATATGTAAAGACATTGCGGACGCAGCAGCTGGGGTCACCGTTAAAGCTCTTGAGAATGGAGAGCATGTAATCACCCTTCGGGAACACCACACCGGAAATTCTGGGGGTATAGTTCGGACCATCCGGCTCAAACTCACGCTGCATCAGTGCCGGCAGATAACCCTGGCCTGCTACCATGGTGTCACGAATGGTGTCCGTCTGGTCACCATTGGTAACAATTGTACCCTCGGGCAAAACCCTGACCGGATGGTAGATAATCAAGGAAGGATCTACCATTTTGCTTGGATCATGAGCCTCCGTACGGATACCGTCCTCTGTTTCTACGAAAATACGGTTGCGGCTATTCACGCTGCGACCCATAATAAAATAAGCAATGACAGCCTTTTTGTTGTCAGCACTTCTGCCCAGGACGATGCCCCGTCCCGGATAGGAATTTTCCTTCAGCAAGTTTGAAAGATCGAACATTTCATTTACCCTTTCTTTCCTCATAAAGCTTTTGGCTGACCATTTCGGCAGCCTGGGGCAGCAGAATCCATTCCGCCTGCTCCATAACCCGGCGCTGCAGCGTTTCAGGGGTATCTCCCGTTTCCACTGCAACCGCTTGCTGGGCGATAATAGGACCCCCATCGGGAATCTCATTTACAAAGTGAACCGTAGCACCGGTAATTTTCACACCGCGCTCCAATGCGGCTTCATGAACCTTCAGGCCGTAAAAGCCCTCACCGCAGAACGCAGGGATCAAACTAGGGTGGATATTCAAGATCCGGTTGGGCCACTTCTTTGTAAAGTTTTCCGACAGAATGCACATAAAGCCAGCCAGAATAATCATATCGATGCCGCCCAACTCCAGAACGGACTGAATCTGACACTCAAACGCAGCCTGAGAACCGCATTCCTTCTTGGAAATTACCGCACCGGGAACACCGGCCAGACGTGCCCGCTCCAGGGCATAAGCATTGGGATTGTTGGATACGACCAGGGCAATTTCCCCGTGGGGAATGCGCCCTGCCGCCTCTGCATCCAATAATGCCTGAAGATTGGTTCCGCCACCGGAAACAAATATCGCTATTCTGGTTTTCACTCCAAAATCACCTTTTCCTGAGAATCGACAATCTCACCGATGACATAGGCATCCTCGCCGTGAGCCTTCAAAACTTCCAGTGTCTTCTGGACATCTTCCTTTGCAACAACAACGCTCATGCCAACGCCCATGTTAAAGGTATTGAACATATCACGCTCAGGAATGTTGCCAGTCTTGGCAATCAGATCAAAGATGGGAAGAATTCTGATTGCAGATTTGTCGATCTTAGCGCCCAGACCATCAGGGATGGCACGAGGAATATTCTCGTAGAAACCGCCGCCAGTAATGTGGCTGACACCTTTGACCTGAACCTGCTCAAACAGTGCAAGCATAGGCTTTACATAGATTCTGGTGGGGGTCAACAGTGCTTCAGCAATGGAAACACCGCCCAAATCTGCACAGGGCTCTGTCAGATGCTCGTTGTGTTCTACATCAAACACCTTGCGAACCAGGCTGAATCCGTTGGAATGGACACCGGTAGAGGGCAGTGCGATTACAACATCGCCAGGAGCCATCTTGCTGTTGTCGATCATCTTCTTTTTATCCACAATACCAACGCTGAAACCAGCCAGGTCATAGTCATCCTCAGCCATCATGCCGGGATGCTCAGCGGTCTCGCCGCCGATCAAAGCAGAGCCAGACTGGACACAGCCTTCTGCCACACCGGCAACCAGCTCTGCAATACGCTCAGGAACATTCTTACCACAGGCGATGTAGTCCAGGAAGAACAGGGGCTTTGCACCGCAGCAGATCACATCGTTCACGCACATGGCAACACAGTCGATGCCAATGGTATCGTGCTTATCCAGTATCATAGCAATCTTCAGCTTGGTGCCAACGCCATCGGTGCCGGAAACCAGGACCGGTTCCTCCATGCCCTGGAGATTCAGACCGAAACATCCACCGAAACCGCCGACTTCGTCCAGGCAGCCAGCATTCTTGGTGCGAGCAATGTGTTTCTTCATCAGCTCCACAGATCTGTAGCCTGCAACAATGTCAACACCGGCAGCAGCATAGCTTTCAGAATGAGAATTCGTATGTTCCATTTTCTAGCTCCTTTAAGAGTGTAATTTTATTTAAGCGAAGAACAGCTTGTTCAGGGTCATGGGATCAACATACTTGCCATCCTTGTAAACACGCATGTTGCCGGATGCGATTTCGTCGATCAGCATAACATTGCCCTTTGCATCGTAGCCGAACTCAAATTTGATGTCGTACAGATCAAGACCCTTCTGCTTCAGATCGTCTGCAACGATCTTGGTGATCTTCTGAGTCATATCCTTCAGGGAATCATACTGCTCAGCGGTCATAACGCCCAGATCCACCAGACCATCCTTGGTAACCAGAGGATCGCCCTTTTCGTCGTTCTTAAAGGTGGTTTCTACATAAGCAGGCAGATCTGCACCCTCTTCGCAGTAGTCAGAGTAGCGGCGGAAGAAGGAACCAACAGCCTTGTAACGGCAGATTACTTCCAGGCCCTTGCCAAAGACCTTTGCGGGCAGAACTTCCATGGTGGTGTTGTCCAGGTCTGCATTTACATAGTGGGTCAGAATGCCAGCAGCATTGATTTTCTCAAAATAGTAGATAGACATACGCAGGTTCACATCACCCACACCCTCGATGGTCAGGCCCACGCTATTTTCGCCGGGATCAAAAACGCCATCCTTACCGGTGCAGTCATCCTTAAACTTCAGCAGATAATTGCCATTTTCCAGTGCATAAACATTCTTGGTTTTGCCGGTATAAACAAGCTTCAGGTTTTCCATAATAATAGACCTCTTTCTGTGTTGAAAAATATATGTTGAATGTGGAACCATAGGGGTTACTTGTTGAATTCTGCTTCTACAGCAGCGTTTTTCTCCAGGACAGCAGCGGTATCAGCAGCACGCTTGTCAGAAAGTTTCTTGGCAAGATCTTCATCGCTGATCGCCAGCATCTGCATTGCGAGCAGCGCAGCATTCACGGCACCGCCGATGGCAACAGTTGCAACGGGAATGCCACTGGGCATCTGCACCGTGGAAAGCAGTGCTTCCATGCCGCCCAGGTTGGAGGAACTCATGGGAATACCAATGACAGGCAGCGTTGTATTTGCAGCTACCGCACCCGCCAGATGTGCAGCCATTCCAGCAGCACAAATCAAAACGCCGAACCCATTATCGCGGGCAGACGCAGTAAAGCTCTGTGCCTGGGCAGGAGTCCGGTGTGCGGAATAAACATGCACCTCATAGGGTACATCAAAGCCTGCAAGGGTATCGATAGCCTTGCGAACGACAGGCAGATCGGAATCGCTGCCCATAATAATACCAACTTTTTTCATGTTGACCTCCTAGAATGCGCAAAGGGCGCACCCGTCCCTAAAGACAAGCGCGCCCAGACGGTCGGCATTTTCCTCAGCTCAGGATTCCCCAGTGGTAATCCACCAATTTCCGTCAGTCGTCCCGAGCCTTATTTACAGGAGTATCTTATCATAAATCCAATCGTTCGTCAAATTGAAGTGCAGATACATAGTGCCTAAAATATGATGGTTTGTGTCATAAAAACCGTTATATTGACGAAAATGTTTTCTAAATTCAGAATTTAGACTGTATCGTTCGCACACCACGAAAAATTTCCGTTTCCCAGGATTCTCCAAGGGTGTTTTTGAGATGCGCATACTCATCCAATCCACCCTGTACATGGGGAACTGCCCATGCACCCGCATCCGATCCCGGAGCCACAATGCCGTTCATTTGAACAAATTTGCGAACGTTCTCCTGCGCACTGCGATAGATTGCCGCAACCTGTGTTTCGTCATATCTTCCTGTACCCATGAGATTGCCGATTGCAGACAGGGTCGGGCACCAAACGGTTCCTGCCTCTACCATAGCCGCCATGGCGTCATCATCCAAATATGCGCCGTGCTCCACCGATTCTGCCCCCGCTGCCGCCACGGCCTCAACCGTCCGTGCACCATTGGCATGAACCATGACCGGCAGCCCTTCTTCATGTGCAATATGAACCATTTCTTTGATGACATCCGGGGTCAGCCCATCTTCCGTCAGCACACCATACCGATCAAAGTCCATCAGGCCCGACACCATGATTTTAATAAAATCTCCACCGCGCTGCCGGTTTTCAGCCACCAGTTTGGCATATCCTTTGAGATTCTCAAACTTTTTACCGATAAATGCTCCATAATGTCCTGCACGACACAGCGGCGACAGGGGCGTGCGATAGGTAATTCCAAACGCAATGGCCATTTCCCGGGCGGCCGCGCCAACGCCCCACCGATCCCCACCATCTCGAAGATAGGTAAATCCTGCATCGGCATAGCTTTTTAGGCGATTGCGAATCAGCTCCCTGTCTGGGGCATCACGGTGATCCGCAATCGCACTGCGCCAATCCTTGCCATCTAGGAGCATATGAATATGACAGTCTGCTTTCATATCGTTCCCCTCTTTTTCAAAAGACCGCAGAATTGCTCTGCGGTCTTTTAGATTGATCATTACACTTATACCAACCGGCTGCCAGCCCGGATAGAATCATCCAGCATAACCAGATGCAGCTTATCTGCCCGCTCGGCACTCAGCAGCATACCGCAGCTCATCTGACCCATCATCTTACGGGGTTCCAGATTGGTCACGGCCACCAGGGTCTTACCGACCAGATCTTCAGGCTTATAGTATTCTGCAATACCAGACAGAATCTGACGAGGCTCTTTGCTGCCATCATCCAGCGTGAACTTAAGCAGTTTCTTGCTCTTCTTCACATTCTCACAAGCCAGAACCTTTACAACGGTCATTTCCACCTTCTCAAACACATCAAAGGTGATCTGAGGCAGCGGCTCGGGCAGAGGTTCTTCCTCAGGCTCTGCAGCTTGCTTGGACATTTCCTCCAGCACAGCCAGTTCCTTCTCCATATCGATTCTGGGGAACAGCACAGGGCCAGCCACAGGAGCCACCTGGGCAGGCAGGACACCATAAACATTCAGATGATCCCAGTCAGCTGCGGGATTGCCCAAACGGCGGTTGATCTCCTCTGCTGTTGCAGGCATAAAGGGGCTCAGCAGACCTGCGCAAATGCGAATGGTCTCCAAGAGATTATACAGGACTCTTGCCAGACGGGGCTTGTTTTCCTCACTCTTAGCCAGAACCCAAGGTGCATTCTCATCAATGTATTTGTTGGCACGGGAAATCACCTTGAAAATTTCACTCAGCGCATTTTGGAATGCATAGTGCTCCATCTGCTCTTCGTATCGGTCACGCAGCGTAGAGACCATGGTAATCAGGTCGTTGTCCATCTGCGGATCCTCTGTCTGTTCACTGGGCAGATGCTCGCCGAAATACTTCTGAGCCATGGCAACCGTACGGCTGACCAAATTACCCAGATCGTTTGCAAGATCGGTGTTGATGGTAGAAATCAGCAGCTCATTGGTGAAGTTCCCATCAGAGCCAAAGGGGAAGGTCCGCAGCAGGAAGAACCGCAGTGCATCCACACCAAAATGCTCCGACAGAACATAGGGATCAACCACGTTACCACGGGACTTGGACATCTTCTCGCCATTGAAGTTCAGCCAGCCGTGGCCGTAAACCTTCTTGGGCAGGGGCAGATTCAGGCTCATCAGCATTGCGGGCCAAATAATGGAATGGAACCGGACGATTTCCTTACCCACGAAGTGGACATCCGCCGGCCAGAACTCCTTCAGATCATCATACCGATCATTTTCAAAGCCCAGAGCAGTCATGTAGTTGAACAGGGCGTCGATCCAAACATAGACCACATGCCCCGGGTCAAAGTCCACAGGTACACCCCATGTAAAGCTGGTACGGGAAACACACAGGTCTTCCAGGCCGGGCTTGATGAAGTTGTTGACCATTTCATTCACGCGGCTTTTGGGTTCCAGATAGTCGGTGTTCTCCAGCAGATCCCGGATGCGGTCAGCATACTTGGAAAGGCGGAAGAAGTATGCCTCTTCCTCTGCATCCTGAACCTCACGGCCGCAGTCAGGACACTTGCCGTCCTTCAGCTGGCTCTCCGTCCAGAAGGACTCACAAGGCTTGCAGTACTTTCCCTTGTAAGTACCCTTGTACACATCCCCATTTTCATACATTTTCTTAAAGATCTTCTGAACCGCTGCCACATGGTAGTCATCCGTGGTGCGAATGAACCGATCGTAAGAAATGTTCATCAGTTTCCACAGATCCAGAACGCCCCGATCACCCGTGACAATGTCGTCAACGAACTGTTTGGGCGTTACGCCTGCTTCCTTTGCCTTATCCTCGATCTTCTGTCCATGCTCATCGGTGCCGGTCAGGAATTTGACATTGTAGCCCTGCAGACGCTTGAAACGAGCCATGGCATCAGCTGCCACAGTACAGTAGCTGTGACCGATGTGCAACTTGGCAGAGGGATAGTAGATGGGTGTCGTAATGTAGAAATTACCCTTGCATTTTTCACACATAAAATCTTCCTCCTAAAAAGAAAATCGCCCTTGAATCATTCAAGGGCGACAAAAATGACGCGGTACCACCTTGTTTCGTATCCATACGGATACCTCTTAGCGCAATGACGGGCGCACCCGTACCGGCCTACCTATCGACCGATCAGCTCCGAGACCATGTTCACCATACTTCTGTGTCCCCCTTCACAGCTGCCGGGGTTCTCTGTCCGCTTCCGCACAGTTACTCTTCTCTTCATCGCCATTTTGTGGAATTGTAGGGTTATTATAGACTGTTTTCCACGCTTTTGTCAACCTCTATTTCCGTTTTCAGATACAACGCCAATGATTGCCGCATCCACGGGACACTCCGGTGCCAGTATGCACGATGCATTCGATGCGCACAGCAATACCAGCTCCTGTGGTTTCACCCCAACCAAATCCAGTGCTGTCATCGTTTTCTCCTCCACCACGACCTGTACCCAGTGAAGAGTTTCTGCATTTTGCAAGGTACGCTCCAGGGAAATATCCCCCAAAACTCGTCCAATTACCATTTTTATCCCTCCCTTCTTCCATATTTTGTCCAGACTCCTGATTCCTATGATGTCAAAAGATGGATTTTCTTGACTCGATACCCGATAAAAGCTATAATAATAAAAACGATCATCCGGAACATATCCGATGAAATTGACTGCCGCAGGCAAGGAGTGCTGCCCATGAAAAATATCGTTTGCGGAATCCTTGCCCATGTAGATGCAGGCAAGACCACACTATCAGAGGCCATGCTCTATACCACCGGTATGCGCCGTCAATTAGGGCGGGTAGATCACAAGGACGCTTTTCTGGACACCCACGAACTAGAGCGCCAGCGTGGCATCACCATTTTCTCCAAGCTGGCATTACTAAAAACAGAGCATCTGGATATTACGCTGGTGGACACCCCGGGTCACGTGGACTTTTCGGCAGAAACCGAACGCACCATGCCGATTTTGGACTGTGCCATCCTGGTTATCAACGGAACCGACGGCGTACAGGCACATACCCTGACCCTGTGGGAGCTGCTCCAGCGCTATCAAATCCCCACCTTTGTCTTTGTAAATAAGATGGATCTGCCCGGAAACGGAAAAGATTCCCTGCTTGCTCAGCTGCAGTCGCGTCTTTCCAATAACATTGTGGATTTTTGTGCTGATTTTGATTCCATCGCAGAATCCGCTGCTGTTTGCGATGAGGCGGTTCTGGAACAATATTTGAACGATGGTTCTGTTACCACAGGAAACATTCAGGGTCTGATTGCACACAGAAAGCTTTTCCCCTGCTGTTTTGGCTCGGCACTAAAGCTTGATGGCGTAGCGCAATTTCTATCAACGCTGGACACCTATGCCCCAATAACCACCTATCCCCCGGATTTTTCCGCTAAAGTCTACAAAATATCCCGGGATGCCCAGGGGAATAGACTCACGTGGTTAAAAGTGACCGGCGGCTCCCTAAAAGTCCGCTCCGCCCTATCCTACCGCAGCCGTGATGGCAAGGATTTTACAGAAAAGTGTGTACAACTTCGGGTGTACTCCGGGCCCCAGTTTACACAGTCCGAAGAAATCCCAGCTGGACATTGCTGTGCTGTTCAGGGGCTGAGCGTCACCTATGCCGGGCAAGCATTAGGGGGCGATTCTGCCGACACCACGCCGATTTTAGAGCCAGTCATGAGCTATCAGATGAATTTACCTGCGGGTAAAGATCCCTTAACGGTCCTGCCGAAACTCCGTCAGCTGGAGGAGGAAGACCCTCAGCTGCATATTCTTTGGGACGATCGCCTCAAACAGATTCACGCCCAGCTCATGGGGAAAGTTCAGTTAGAAATCCTGCAAAGTCTCATGCTCCAGCGTTTTGAACTTCCCGTCACTTTTGATACTGGTCACATCTCCTACAAGGAAACCATCCGAACCACAGTAGAGGGCGTGGGCCATTTTGAACCTCTGCGCCACTATGCCGAGGTACATCTGCTTATGGAACCCGGCAAACCGGGCAGCGGAATTTCCATCGACACCAAATGTGCTCCGGATATTCTGGATGCAAATTTCCAGAAACTCATCCTGACCCACATTGCCGAAAAACGCCATCTGGGTGTGCTCACAGGTTCCCCGATCACCGATATCAAAATCACCCTCGTATCCGGCCGTGCCCACCTGAAACATACCGAAGGGGGCGATTTTCGTCAGGCGACTTATCGAGCCATTCGGCAGGGACTTATGCAGGCGCAGAGCGTTTTGCTGGAACCTTGGTATGAATTTGTGCTTACCGTTCCCGCCGCGCAAATCGGCCGGGCGATTACAGACATCCGTTCCATGTCCGGTGAGTTTGAATCTCCGGAATCCTACGGTGACGTTTCCATTCTGCGTGGGACGGTTCCCGTATCAGAAGTCGGGGATTACGCCGCCGATGTTGCATCCTATACCCATGGTATGGGTATTCTGCAAACACGGCTCTTGGGTTATCGCAGCTGCCATAATGCCGCCCATGTAATCGAAACCTTTGGCTATGATCCCGAGGCAGATTTGGAAAATACACCGGATTCTGTCTTTTGTGCCCACGGCGCAGGATTCAATGTGAAATGGAATCAGGTTCCGGAATATATGCACCTGTCCAGCATTCTGGAAAAGCCTGCGCAGCCCCAGATTGTCACCCGAAATCTGCGGATGGATGACAAGGAGTTAGAGCGCATCATGGAGCGGGAGTTTGGCCCGGTTCGCAGGCGCCAGTACACCGCCCCTGTCAATCGTCCCGCCACAGACAAGCTCCCCATTGCGCCGCCAAAGGAAAATCTGCTGATTGTAGACGGTTACAATGTTCTGTTTGCCAACGAAGAACTGAAAACAGTATCCAAAATTGATCTGGGTTCTGCCCGAGAGCGTCTGATTGAATTGCTTGACAATTATGCAAGCTTTAAGCACTGCCAGATCATTCTGGTTTTTGACGGTTATCGAGCCAAAGGCAGTTCAGGTGAAAAACAGATACAGAATCAGCTCCAGATCGTCTACACCAAGGAAGGTCAGACAGCAGATGCTTATATTGAATCCATGGCCGTCCAAATCGGAAACAACTATCAGGTGCGGGTGGTAACATCGGACTCTCTGGTTCAGCTTTCCAGTTTCCGGTCCGGTCTTTTGCGCATGTCCGCCAGAGAGCTGTGGATGGATATCGAACGCTCAGAAGAACAGATCAGAACCCTGCTGGATGATCTGAGTCAAAGGGAAAACAGACAATTTCACAAAAAAGAGGTGCTCCAATGAATCATTTCAAAAAGAATCTTGACAAAGTGATTGAGAAAATGCTTTTGGCATTTGAATCCATCATCGCCCTGATTACAACCGTTGTATTGGTCGTGCTTTTGGTGGTGTATTTGTTCCATGTTTTCAGCAATCCCGGTTACTTCCTCCAGAGCGATTCCGTATATATCTTTTTGCAGAAGATTCTGAACATTGTCGTTGGCTTGGAATTTGTAAAGCTGCTGATGCATATGACCCCTGCCAACATTCTGGAAGTTTTAATTATGGCACTTGCCCGCCACATCGTAGTTGGCCACGGTGATGCATTATCCAACATGGTCAGCATTCTCTGTATTGTTGCACTGTTTGCCACCAAACGATTCCTGATCCCACGAGCGGAGCTGCATATTGAACTGGAAAATGACGTGCTAAATGAGCAACATCATCACCGGGCACCCCAAAACAGTAAACCCATGCAACCCCAGAAAGAGGAAAAAGACACCCAGGGATAACCCCCTTCCACCCGTTTTCTCAACTGCCCCAGTTTGTACTGGCATTACAAAAAGGGTTCTATTCAAAGTGGCGCCGCTGATGCGGTGCCACTTCTGTTTTTTATTGGATTAAATTTACGCTGTACTTTTGAGATAAACGCCTCAAATTCAGGCGCATAGTGATATTTGAGCCAATTCCGCCCAAGTCTTATCCACATCCAATCCAGCTATTATGTTCGCTCGTCTTTGACGAGCAGGTTCTTCTCCGTTACCCGCCGCTTTGCGTCGAAGACAACAATTTGCCGAAGAAA
The DNA here is from genome assembly GCA_020025575.1 of Oscillospiraceae bacterium. GTDB lineage: Bacteria > Bacillota > Clostridia > Oscillospirales > Oscillospiraceae > Faecousia. The sequence goes on from JAHHRW010000014.1 coordinate 34,157, forward strand.
AACCTATACCTATATTGCATTTGGAAATATTTCAAAAATTGACACCCCCCCTTGCAATGCAAGGGGGTTATCAATCTTTATTCTATTTGCTTTTGCAAAAAGTTTTTTTATGATTCTTCCAAGATAGGAAACAAAGAAGTTTTATGCTGTCGGCCTGCTTTCCGTTTGGCAGCTCCACTTCTTTTCCGTCTGGCCCCTTTCCGCAAAAAACATAGCTCTTTATGATTTCCTGCTCCTTATAATAACTGATGATCTGCTCAAGCTTTTGCAGGAACATCTGTTCTTTCCGCTTTTCCCAATAGGGGTTTTCCAGTCTGGGTAAGTCCAAAATGTCAAACATTCCTTTTCGCTGTGCGTTTTTCCCCCAGAAACAAATCTTCGGATTCACGGAATATTGGTTTTCTTTGCCCTGATACCGACTGGCAAGCAACACCCGTCGGGCGAAAAAGTGTCTGAGCATCAAGTTTTCCAAGGAATTTGGCATTTGTGCAAACTGTGTTGCTCCTTCTCTGACGGTAATACGGAGTAACTCTTTTTTGATTGTGAAAAACTGTCCTTCTGCAGCCTCTTCTATATAGCGATAGAGCGGCGTGGATTCTGTAATGCAGAATCCGGTTTTTCCGTGGGGAACAACGGATAAGAATTTTCCATGGTACTTTCCTCTTGCGCACTGGATGGAAATGGTTGTTTCACCCATTCTTGCCAGGCTGTCGAGGATTTTTCCCCGATTGTCTTTCGTCAACAATGCCTCATAATCACCGGAGAGAATTTGCAGAATATTTTTCGGAAAGATTACCGAATAGTTCCAAAACATCAGGGTGTATACTGCATCTGCCACCATCATGTCAAAGTAAGATAATTTATGACTCATGGTGCAAGTGCAGGATCCGTGCTTTGTCAGAGACAAGGATAACACGCCATCGGGTTCATAGTCTTCTTTTCTTAGTATCTGGGCAAGTTTTGACTCGGCTGTATAGAGGACGGGGGGAAACACTGTTTCCCGTGTGCTGTGCATGGACCAGCCAGAAGGCCCATCCAGCATATGTCCTGCAAGATCCGCTGCAAGGCCTTGGTCGTTTCGTTTCTTGTTGTTTTCTGCATATGCCTGCATGATCCGCAACTGAATCCATCTGAGGCGACGTAAATTCTCCCAGTTCTTTCCGGCTCCATTTTGTGCCTCAATCAGAGGTATCACCGTTTTCCAATCCTCTTCTCCTCTTCAGTTTTGCCAAGGTCGTTGCCACGATTGGGCTAGCCGGGTCTGTAGCAGAAGAAATTGCAATAGACAATGAGGTTCTTTCCGGGCAAAATAAATCAGGCCGAGAATCTTTGCAGGGCTGGAGTATATGCGCAAAGAAAATATAAAAATACCGAAGACAGCTATTTGATCGCTGTCTTCGGTATTTGTTTTGAAATTTCAATGGTTGAATTCTTATAAATTTGATAGAACCAAGGCTGTGGTCTTGCGAACCTTCACTCCATGTTACATGACAAACTGAATGGTGCAGAAAGCTGCATAGATGCACAGCAATACAATGCCCTGCCAGCGAGAAAGCTTCTTGCCAACCAAAGCAGGTACTGTCAGCAGTGCCATAACACTCAGCATTACGGGAATATCCAGCACAAGGGATGCATTTTGACCGAACAACGTGCTGCTAACAGGAACCTTGAAGGGGGCCAGAGTCACAGACACGCCGGATACCAGTACCAGATTAAAGATATTGGCACCAATGACATTACCAAGAGACAGAGCTCCGTGGCCCTTGGCAAGAGATGTAATGGCTGTAACCAGTTCAGGCAGACTTGTGCCCAGGGCTACAAAAGTCAATGCGATCACGGACTCAGGAACACCCAGTGCCTGCGCAATCAAAGTACCATTATCAACCAGCAGATTTGCACCAACTGCGATCAGTGCCGCACCCAGTACCAGCAGAATGATCTCTCTGGCCATGGATCCAGAATTCTGCTCTGCGTCTTCATGCTCCGCATTCACTTCATCAGGATTCTTGAGACCATGACGGATGGTGACAAACATATAAATACAGAAAATGGCCAACAGAACCAAACCAATGGTACGGCTGAAATAACCGGTCACATAAGCATTGACTACATAAATGGCAGCCGACCCAAAGAAGAAGAGAACAGGGGTCTTCAGGGTCTTGGAATCAATGGGGCCAGGTCTTACCGCAAGCGTAATTGCAGCAATCAGAGCAGTGTTGCAAATGATGGAGCCAATGGCATTGCCATAAGCAATTTCGCCGTGACCGCTAAGTGCCGACGTGGCGGAAACCATGACCTCAGGCAGGGTTGTGCCAATGGAGACCACCGTAGCACCAACAATCAATTCGGGAACATGAAAACGATGCGCAATGCCCGTCGCACCGTCAACAAACCAGTCACCGCCCTTAATCAGCAGCACTAGCCCCACAATGAATAACAGAACAGCTAGAAACATTTTAAATACTCCTTTATAATTTCTTCGGCAAAAACATGCCGAAAGTATACGAAAAAAATAACCTGGCATAGGCGCACTATGCACAGGTCCACATAAAATCGAAGGGATCCTACATACTGAAAAATCATATCAATTATGAATGGAAACAGATTGCTATATCATTCCAGACCAACGAAAGGCCTTTAGATGACATTGTGTGCACTCTAATCCCTCAATATACAAAGTTCTCTATGATAAATAATACCACACGATCAATTTATTGTCAATGTTCTCTCCTGATATGTTTTCTAACGCTTTGATTTCCAAGCTTTCCCCTGCCTGATATCCAATAGCTCCATTTGACGATGCATTTCATTGAGAACTCTCTTTTTATCCCCTGTCCATTGCGGTGCAATTAGGATTCTCTTCGGTCCATCCCCTGTCAATCGATGAATTACCATATCCTCTGGTAATTCTTCCAGGCAGTCAAATAGAATATGAAAGTATTCGTCCATTTCCAAGGTCTTGAACTGACCGTCACGAAAATCCCGTGCAAGATCTGTGCCTTCAAGCACATGCAGCAGCTGCAACTTGATACCGTCTGGGCGATGGCTGTCTGCCAGATATCGTATTGTTTCCAACATATCCTCTCTGGTTTCTCCAGGTAGCCCCAAGATCACGTGTACAATTACTGGAATGTGCTCAGAATGAAGACGATCCATCGCCTCTTCAAAAATCGGCAAATCATATCCACGGCGAATGTATTCTGCCGTCTTAGAATGAATGGTCTGAAGTCCAAGCTCAACCCATACTGGTTTCACTTGATTTAGACCTGATAACAGACTGGTAATCTCCTCTGACAGGCAATCCGGACGAGTGCCTATTGACAAAGCCACAACATCCGGCTCTGCAATTGCGTCACGAAATAACTTGGTAAGATAAGAAACCGGCGCATATGTGTTCGTGTAAGATTGAAAATATGCAATGAATTTTTTTGCATCTGTTTTTTGACGAATACGTGCCTTTGCTTGCATAACCTGCTCATGAACATTGTCGCAGCATTTTTCTGAAAAATCTCCAGACCCACCCTCGCTGCAAAATATACAGCCCTTGGTGCCCAAAGTCCCATCCCTGTTGGGACAAGTCATTCCGCCGTCCAGTGCCAATTTATACACTTTTTCGCCAAACTGCTCTCGCAAATACCGATTTAATGTGTAGTATCGTTCCATGGCTATACCTCATAAAACTTTATGTGCTTGTAGTCCAGACTCGTAATACCTTACAGATTCAAGCATAGTAAAAAAGAGC
>JAHHRW010000015.1 GCA_020025575.1 Oscillospiraceae bacterium
AGAACCTCTTGCAGAATCTGATCCTCTGCGGGAATAAAGGGTGTGTTCATGGTGACTCCTCCAATTTATATATTAGTTCTTGCCTAAATTATAGTACAAATCACCATACTGCGCAATGTAGTTACAGATTCATGTGGTACATATTTGAATCCTGATTTCAGGATATCCCCGTTAGAAATAAAATAGTTCCTCAAATTTCTTATCCAATGCAATACACAGGATCAGTGCCAGCTTTGCCGTTGGGTTAAATTGTCCCGTTTCGATGGAGCTGATGGTATTTCGGGACACGCCCACCATCAGAGCCAGCTGCATCTGGGACAGCTTCTGCTCGGTCCTTGCTTCCTTGATCCGATTTTTCAAAACCAGTTTATCGTCCATCAGAACATCTCCATGCAGTATTTACATAAAAAGAGCAACGCCAACAGATAACCTGCCACAGTAGCAATTACGGATATTTTTTCCTTTGTATGAATCGCACCATAAAGGAATCCTGTTGCAACTCCACACCACAGAATGGACAGGACATCCTCGAGCGGTTCTCTCTGAATCAGCTTAAGCACTATAAAAATGAAACTCATGATAATATAGCCCCATACAGAAAACGCATCCTGATCGGTGCGTCTTTTCTTTTGGCACTCGTCATCATTCATATTCTCCTGCCGGCTTTTGGCCAGAATCTCATTTTTATTCATCGTGCGTTCCCTCCGTTGTTTTTTTGCCAAGTTTACTTGGTATTTATATATTAGCATTGCCAAGTGTACTTGTCAATCACTTTTTGCAAAGTTTTCTTGGCAAAATTCTGAGGCAACATTTGGACAAAAAGCGGCAGTCAAGCCTTTGCTTGACTGCCGCTGATTTTATAATGGATTACTTGAATTCCTCGGGCACAAAGTCCAGGGTAATTTCCTGAATTGTGGGCTCCAGTCTGCGATAGCGCACGCCGGCCGCATCCAGCATCCGCTTGGATGCCAGTGTTGCCATGGAGTCGGCATACTTGTCCGATAAGTACACAACATCTTTCACGCCGCTCTGAATGATGGCCTTGGCACACTCATTGCAGGGGAACAGCGCCACATACAGCTTGCTGCCCCGCAAATCACGACCATTGGCATTCAGGATGGCATTCAGTTCTGCATGAACCACATAGGGATACTTGGTCTGCTCCCCCACCCGCTCCCAGGGGAACTCGTCGTCCGAACAGCCCTTGGGCATACCGTTGTAGCCGGTAGAGATGATGATGTTATCCTGCGATACGATGCAGGCACCGACCTGCGTGTTGGGATCTTTGCTCCGACGGGCTGCCAACATAGCAACACCCATGAAATATTCATCCCAGCTGATATAATCTGCACGCTTCATATGGTTTCCTCCAAAGATAAATTGCGGTTGTTTCACACAATGTCCCCAGTCCGGTACACGGCACGCAAGGCTGCCAAAGGTTCCTTAAGAAAGCATTTTATTGCTCGAAGAATTCCTTCACGCTGTCAAAGAATTTTTTGATTTTCGGTGTGCCGGAGCTGTCCAGACTGTTATCCAGCTGGCGCAGCAGTTCCTTCTGCTCTTTGTTCAGATGGGTTGGGGTCTCTACCACCACCGTCAGCAGCTGATCACCCCGGCGGTTGCGGTTGCCCACATAGGGAATGCCCTTGTTCGCCAGACGGAAGGTGGTCCCGGTCTGGGTGCCCTCAGGGATGGTATAGGTCATCTTGCCATCCAAAGTGGGAACCTCGATCTCTGCGCCCAAAGCTGCCTGTGTAAAGGAAATGGGCAGTTCACACAGCACATCTGCGCCGTCACGCTCAAAGAACTTGTGGCGCTTAATGGAAATCTGCACCAAAAGATCGCCGCTGGGGCCGCCATTGGAGCCAACACAGCCCTCGCCACGGACACGGACCGTCTGATCTGCATCCACACCCGCAGGAACCTTGACCTTGATCTTCTGGGTGCGGCGAACCTTGCCCTTGCCCTTACAGGTGTTGCAGGGGGTCTTGATGGTCTTGCCCTTGCCGCCGCAGACAGGACAGGGCGTCGTAGACTGCATGGTCATGCCCATGAAGTTCTGGGTGGTTCGCACGCTGCCGGTGCCATGACAGTTAGAGCAGGTATCGATGACACCATCGGCAGAACCGGTGCCATGACAAGCTGCACAGTTTTCAATTCTGGTAGCCGCAACTTCCTTTTCTGCACCGAAGGCAGCCTCTTCAAAGGTCAGCTCCAGACGGGTGGCCACATTTTCACCCCGACGGGGCGCATTTGCTGTGGAACGCTGTCCACCGCCCCCAAAGATATCCCCAAAAATATCTCCAAAGTCTCCAAAACCACCGAATCCACCGCCAAAACCACCGAATCCGGGGTTGAAGTTGGGGTCAACGCCCTGATGGCCGTACTGGTCATAGCGGGCACGCTTTTCTTCATTGGACAGCACCTCGTATGCTTCGCCGGCCTCCTTAAACTTTGCCTCAGCCTCTTTGTCGCCGGGGTTGCGGTCGGGATGGAACTGCATGGCCTTCTTACGGTAGGCCTTTTTAATTGCATCGGCACTGGCGTTCTTATCGACACCCAGCACCTCATAATAATCTCGTTTATTCTCAGCCATAATTTTCACCTCACATGGATATCCCCTGCAAACGCCAGATTCCTGTGGAATATCCCCACTTTTAACTGGATTTCAGGCAATTCCTTATACAGACCAACAGAGGGGCGGCAAATCGGCCGCCCCTCATGATGTTAGGGGTTATTAGTCAACAGTCTCGTAGTCAGCATCTACAACGCCGTCGTCGCCGCCAGCATTGTTTGCACCGGCATTGGGATCAGCCTGTGCGCCAGCCTGCTGATACAGCTTTTCAGAAACAGCGTAGAATGCCTTCTGAACAGCGTCGGTTGCATCCTTAATGGCCTGCAGATCGGTGCCCTTGTTGACTTCCTTCAGGTGGTCAACGGCGGACTGGATGGAAGACTTCTCATCAGCAGAAATCTTGTCGCCCAGATCAGCCAGGGTCTTTTCGGTCTGGTAGATGGTCTGGTCTGCGGTGTTGTGGGTATCGACTTCGTCCTTGCGGGCCTTATCCTCAGCAGCAAACTGCTCAGCTTCCTTAACAGCCTTGTCAATGTCTTCCTGGCTCAGGTTGGTAGAAGCGGTGATGGAGATGTTCTGCTCCTTGCCGGTACCCAGATCCTTCGCAGAAACCTTTACGATACCGTTGGCATCGATATCGAAGGTAACCTCAATCTGAGGAATGCCACGGGGAGCGGGTGCAATACCGGACAGCTGGAAACGGCCCAGAGTCTTGTTGTAAGCAGCCATTTCACGCTCGCCCTGCAGGACATGAACGTCAACAGAGGACTGATTGTCGGATGCAGTGGAGAAGATCTGGCTCTTCTTGGTGGGGATGGTGGTGTTACGGTCGATCAGACGGGTAAACACACCGCCCATGGTCTCAATGCCCAGAGACAGGGGGGTAACATCCAGCAGCAGAATGTCCTTCACATCGCCGGTCAGAACGCCGCCCTGAATGGCTGCGCCCACAGCAACGCACTCGTCGGGGTTGATGCCCTTGAAACCTTCCTTGCCGGTGATGTTCTTAACGGCATCCTGAACCGCAGGAATACGGGTGGAGCCGCCAACCAGCAGAACCTTATCCAGCTGACCAGCAGTGAGGCCTGCGTCGCTCATAGCCTGACGGACAGGCTTCATGGTGCGCTCGATGAGATCAGCGGTCATTTCATTGAACTTTGCACGGGAGATGGTCACATCCAGGTGCTTGGGGCCGGTTGCATCTGCGGTGATATAGGGCAGGTTCACATTGGTGGTGGTCATGCCGGACAGCTCGATCTTAGCCTTCTCAGCAGCCTCCTTCAGGCGCTGCATAGCCACGCGGTCAGCAGACAGGTCAATGCCCTCAGCCTTCTTGAACTCAGCCACCAGATAATCCATGATTCTCTGGTCAAAGTCGTCGCCGCCCAGACGGGTGTCGCCTGCGGTAGCCAGAACTTCGATAACGCCGTCGCCGATATCCAGAATGGAAACGTCGAAGGTGCCGCCGCCCAGGTCATAAACCATGATCTTCTGCTCGGATTCCTTGTCCAGGCCATAAGCCAGAGCAGCTGCGGTGGGCTCGTTGACGATACGCTTGACTTCCAGACCAGCGATCTTACCGGCATCCTTGGTAGCCTGACGCTGGGCGTCGGAGAAGTAAGCAGGAACGGTGATAACAGCCTCGGTAACCGTGGTACCCAGATAGCTTTCGGCGTCAGCCTTCAGCTTCTGCAGGGTCATAGCGGAAATTTCCTGAGGGGTGTAGCCCTTGCCGTCGATGGTAACCTTGTAATTCTCACCCATGTGGCGCTTGATGGAAGAGACGGTACGGTCAGCATTGGTAACAGCCTGACGCTTTGCGACCTGACCAACCATACGCTCGCCGGTCTTGGAGAATGCAACCACAGAGGGAGTGGTGCGTGCGCCTTCTGCATTGGCGATGACAACGGGCTCGCCGCCTTCCAGAACAGCGACACAGGAATTTGTAGTACCCAGATCGATACCGATAATCTTAGACATAGTGATTTCCTCCTATATAAATGAAAAGTTTTTACAAATTTAGTTGGCTACCTGAACCATAGCGAAACGGATTACCTTTTCGCCGGTTTTGAAGCCCTTTTGAAAAACCTGAGTAATGACATTTTCGCCCAGCTCTTCGTTTTCCGTGTGCATCACAGCATTGTGGAAGTTGGGATCAAATGTCTCCCCCGCTTCTCCAAAAATCTCAACACCCAAATCGGTGAAGATTTTCACAAGACCGTTCATGGTCAGCTCCACACCCTTTTTGTATGCAGCATCCTCGGTGGACTGATTCATGGCCCGCTCCAGATTGTCATACACCGGCAGCAGTTTTGCCAGGGTATCTGCCTTGCCGTTGGTGTAGCTTGCATCCTTTTCCTTCTGGCTGCGCTTGCGGAAGTTATCATACTCAGCAGCAAGACGCAGGAAAGAATCATGCTCTTTTTCGTATTTTTCCTTATAATCCTCAGTTGCCGTCTGGCAAACCGTTTCTTCCGTTACCGTTTCTTCTGCAGCAGCAGTTTCTTCCGTCTCAACCTCTGCAGTGGTATTCTTTTCTTTTTCTGACACGTTTATGCCTCCTTATGAGATTCTTCGCTCACATCGGTATTTTCATCGCCGCCGGAAGGCAGCTTCAGATTGGAATGCTCGGGTTTTGCAAACATATTGCTCAGGCTCTCTGCAAAGTAGCTCAGTCGGGCCGTGACCTTGGCATAATCCATTCTGGTGGGTCCAACCACACCGATCACGCCCTGCATGCCTTCGCCAATGTCAAACTTGGTCATAACCACGCTGGTATCCTTCAATTCCTGGGCCACATTCTCAGGGCCGACCAGAACCTTGGTACCATTGTCGTTGCTCATAACCGCCGGCAGATTGGAGATCATATCCTCATCCAGCGTGGACAGCACCTTCTGTGCTTTTTCCACATCCCGGTATTCCGGCTGCCCCAGCAGACGCATATGTCCGGCAACCGAGACATCTGCCTGCTGCTCCTGCCGCAAAGTGGCAGTGGCAAACTCTGTAATAATGGGAACCAGAGAAGACGCATTTCCTGCTGAACGCATGACCCGCTGCAACAGATCCGGTGTGAATTTATCCACAGGAATCTCTGTCATGGTGGCATTGACCACCGCGCTTAAAAGTTTCAAATCATCCTGACTCACATCCACCGGAAGTTTAATCAGCTTATTGGTAACATCCTCATTGCTGAGCATTACCACCAGAATAATACTTCCTTCTCCGGCAAGTATCAAATCAAAACGCTTGATGGTGCAGCCACCGGGGTGGGATGCAACGGTGATGGCAGGCAAATCTGTTGCCTTGGAAACCATCTTTGCAACCTGATCCATCAGCTTGTCGATTTTTTGCATTTTTTCTTCTACCGACAGGTTCATGGATCTTGTTTCGTCCATACTCAATCGGTAATCCATCATCAGTTCATCCACATACAGCCTGTATCCGGCGGTGGATGGGATTCGTCCTGCTGAGGTGTGGGGCTGTTCCAGATAGCCCATGGCGGTCAGATCCGCCATCTCGTTACGGATTGTCGCCGATGAATAGTTCATATCCGGCAGAGCGGTGATGGCCTTGGAACCCACGGGCTCTGCTGTGCGAATATACAGGTCAACCACACTGCGCAGGACCTTCTTTTTACGATCGGTCAGTTCCATGGCATCCTCCTTGGACGTTTTAGCACTCCGTACTCTCGAGTGCTAAACATACTATACAGCCACTACGCCTTATTGTCAAGAGAAACCTTTATGAATTATTCTTGAACTTTTCACCTGGATCTATCCAAATTTTTTCAAAGAAAAAGCCCCGGCATAAACATGCCAGGGATATACATTCAATATGTACCTAAAATTAGTATCTAAGACAATGGCGCACCCGGTTTTCCGCCCGGTGCAGCGTTCTGCACACACTGCTTTTGCAGATCCCCCGTTCCTGCCCGATCTGCGCCATGGTTTTTTGTTGGAAATAGTAAGCAATCAGAATTTCACGCTGTACATCGGTCAGCTCCCGGGCAATCACTTTTTTCAATCGCTCCAGCTGCACTTCCCGGGGCAGCTGAGGCCCCTCATACCCATCATAAAGTGTATTTCTCACTCCGGTAGTACCCTTTCTCATAATAATGCTCGGTAAGCTCTGCCAATTCGTTCATCTGGGTCAGCATAGGGGTCAATTCTGCAATTCTGCGTTTGATGTGCCATAACTGCTCCGGGTCTTCCGTCTTGGCCAGCTCCTGCCGCAGAAGTTTTAATCTGGCCCGCAAAGGCTGAGCCGACTGCCGGTATTCCTGGCTGATCTGTAATAGTGTCACTGGGAATATCGCTGGCAGTACAAGCACTGCCCCTCCCGGGCATAAAGCTCTCTGCCGCAGCGGCTGCAAAACGCATGGGGTTTTTGTGCCTGTTCGTCTTCAAACGGCAATAGGTTTTCAGTCATCTGGCATCCTCTCCTTTGTTTTGTCGAATTATTGTCATATTGGCTCGATTGATTTACCAACTATTTCCAGATTTGACTGTACTACACGAAGTGTGTGAAAACAATCGGAACGTGTAGGCTGGCAAGATTCCCCTCTTTTTTTATCCAAATAGTGGTATGGTAAAGGCAATCCATACAAAGGAAGTGATTTCATGCTGGGTGCCAGAATTGCCGCTCTGCGGCGTCAGCGTGGCTGGAGCCAGACGGAACTTGCCCAACAATTAAAAATCAGTGCCAGCGCCATCGGTATGTATGAGCAGGGTCGCAGGGAGCCTTCCGCCGATACCATCGTCGCCCTTGCCAGCACCTTTGGAGTCTCCACCGACTACCTATTGACCGGACATGCCATGGATGGGAGAGATTTGGAAATTGCCAATCAGGCGCTGCACGGGTCGCTGTCGTCTGCTCAGGCAATTTTACGCAACCGCACAGAACTTCCCTTTACCAAGCAGGAGTTGGCCACTCTGTTTGCTGCACTTTTGCTGGATTCTTGACGAAAGGGCGCTTTTCGGGTATTGTATCAGCAGAAAGATACCGGGAGGTTCCCAAAATGGAAGATTTGGAATATATGCAGCAGGCTCTGGCCCTTGCCAGAGAGGCCGCTGCCCAGGGTGAAGTGCCCGTGGGCTGTGTAATTGTGCGAAAAGGAGAAATCGTGGGCAGAGGCCGAAATCGCCGGGAACAGGGAAAAAACGCCCTGTGCCATGCAGAACTGGAGGCCATCGACGAGGCCTGCCGCACGCTGGGAGGCTGGCGGCTGTGGGAGTGCACCCTATATGTAACCCTGGAGCCATGCCCCATGTGTGCAGGTGCCATCATCAATGCCCGGATTCCACGGGTGGTCTATGGTGCAGGCGATACCAAGGCAGGCTCCTGCGGGTCTGTGTGCAATCTGTTTTCTATGGCGTACAATCACCACCCTCAGGTGGAATCTGGTCTGATGGAAACAGAATGCGCTGCGGAGTTAAAAAATTTTTTCAAAAATCTCCGCCTGACACTGCCAAATCGCAAGCGTTGGCGCAGACCGACCAGTGACGAATAAACGACATTTCACGACATCTTACGGAGGGGGCATTTCATGGACTGGGAAGGGCGGTGTATCCGGGTCTGTGCGGCCACACTGCTGTGTGCTGGACTGCTGCGGCTCAGTACCAACGGATTTTTGGCTCCGCTGGGACAGGCTCTGGAAAACCCGAATGTTGCATCCTTTTTGGTGTATATGCAGACCGGACGTATCGTGCGGCTCAGGGCTGAGCCACCCCCCAGTCCCCCCATCCAGAAAGCCATTACGCCGACGGTCCCCACCATTTCACAGACTGAGCCGGAAATCCCCGTCTTTTCTACGGAAGACTTTGACCGCGTGGACATCACCTACAACTGTAATTATGAGCCGGACATGGAATCCTTGCTGGCACAACCCCTTGACTGGGACCTGTACACCGATGAGCCAAGCGTCCTGATTACGCACACCCACACCACGGAAAGCTACACCCCCCAACCCGAAGATTCCTATGTGGAATCCGGTTCTTATCGAACGCTGGACCCGGAGTATAATGTCCTGAGTCTGGGGGAACTGGTGACCAACCGTCTGAAAGCGGCCGGAATCAACGCCATTCACGACACCGGTCTTCACGATTACCCATCCTATAACGGTGCTTATAACCACGCCGCCGCATCCACAGAACAAATTCTGGAAGAACATCCAAACATCCAGCTGATTCTGGATTTGCACCGGGATGCTGCCGACACCCCAACGGGCCAGCTGGTGACCGAGTGCTCTATCGGCGCTGAAACCGCCGCTCAGGTAATGATGGTGGTTGGGACCGATGCAGGCGGTTTGGAGAACCCCGACTGGAAGGAGAATCTATCCGTAGCCCTGAAACTTCATGCCCAGTTGGAACAGGAGAATCCCGGAATCTGCCGCCCCATCAATTTCACCTACCATCGATATAACCAGCATTTGGGCGGACATGCGCTGATTATTGAAATCGGCGCCGCCGGCAACACCCTGCCTCAGGCAAAGCTGGCCGCCAACGCACTGGCTGATGCCATCATCGCCCTCTCCAACGGAACAACTTCTCCCGACTGATTCCAGTTGGGAATTTTTTTGCCTTGACAGCCTTGTAAATGCAGATTACCATGTGATTATAAGTTCACTTTCTCAAAAAGGGGTATGTCCCGGGCACCGGTGCCGGTAGCATGCACCCGAGTGCGTTGGGAGAAACAGCAACCCCGCCATGAGCGCCACATTGCTAAAATCCCGAATGGCAAACCGTTAAAATAAACAGAAATACAAGAAAGGTGTAACGAACGATGAATCTGAACAAGTATCTGGACGTGAATCCCGAGGTCGCCGAAGCCATTGCAGCCGGCAAACCCGTTGTTGCTCTGGAATCTACCATCATCTCCCATGGTATGCCCTACCCCCAGAACGTAGAAACCGCTCTGGCTGTAGAGAACATCATCCGTGAAAACGGTGCCGTTCCTGCCACCATTGCCATCATCGGCGGCCGCCTGAAGGCCGGCCTCACCCCTGAGGGAATCGAATACTTCGGCAAGAAGGGTCAGGCCATCACCAAGGCCTCCCGCCGTGATCTGGCTGTTCTGTGCGCCCGGGGCGAGGACGGCGCAACCACCGTTACCACCACCATGATCATCGCTCACATGGCTGGTATCCAGATTTTCGCCACCGGCGGCATTGGCGGCGTGCACCGCGGCGCCGAAACCACCATGGATATCTCCGCCGACCTGGAAGAGCTGGGTCAGACGCCTGTTATGGTTGTCTGCGCCGGGGCAAAGTCCATTCTGGATCTGGGGCTGACCCTTGAGTATCTGGAAACCAAGGGCGTACCTGTAATCGGCTACGGCACCGAGGAGCTGCCTGCTTTCTACTGCCGCACCTCCGGTTTCCGTGTGGACTACCGCATTGATACCCCACAGGAACTTGCCAAGGTCTTCAAGACCCAGAACGATCTGGGCATGAAGGGCGGTATGCTGGTCACCAACCCTATCCCCGAAGCATATGCAATGCCTGCTGACACCATCAACGCAGCCATCGATCAGGCCATTTCCGAGTGCAATGTCAAGGGAATCCACGGCAAGGAAACCACACCCTTCCTGTTGGCCCGTGTCAGCGAGCTTACCGGCGGTGACTCTCTGGCAGCCAACATCCAGCTTGTCTTCAACAATGCCCGTGTAGCCGCCCAGACCGCCGCTACATTGTGCAAGCTGTAATCCATGAAAACACAAACAGCAGTCACAAAAATTTGTGACTGCTGTTTTATACTGTCTAAGAACTCTTTTGGTTTTTTTGACCTACTGTGCCTGATTTCTCTTGTGGCTCAGCCGCGGGACTTACCTTGGGATTCATCGGTTGGTTTGCCCCGTCTTTTCTTTTCCCCCTGGGGGCTGCCATTTCCCTTGTTCCCCTCGTTTTTGCCGTTCCCGGAATGGGTTGCGTCATGCTCCCCATCTTTTGTGCATTTGTCAATGAAATCTCTGATTTGACGCATTGTCATATTCTGAATATCGGCAACGGTCACATTGGGGTCCAGTTCCTGCATCTCTAAAAATGCCCTATATTTTCCATACGAAAGTCCCACATCATGGGCCTTTTCTACGTCCTCGGAAGGGGCATAATAACAAAAGGTATTGCTTTTTCCATCCGTGCTGGACTGTATATGAGAAAGAACCTCCGCAGATTGGCTCTGGTCTGCTCCAACCACGGCGATGGTCATGATCTCATCATTGGATAACAGAGATGCAATATCTTCGCTCTCTATGATTTGGTTAACCGCATCAGAATAGTTCATAAATTTGATGTCCAGAGAATCTACAAACGCTTTTCCATCGTCGTTGTAGCCTTCTACAGAAATAATCCGATTAAACCGATTGACACCCAATTCCATGGATGGGTTGATGTCTATACTGATTTCCACTGTGGGGGTAAAGTAAAGCCAATGCCCGCAAAATAATATGATGGCGATACATGCAAACGCGGATACCAGATGCCTGTAGGTTGCAGGCTTTTTCTGTGCGTACCCGTTTGTTTTCTGATAAAGAAACGCTTTCGTATGATTTTTGAGCGTTTCTTCTGCCTGTACTTGGTCAAAGGCTTTTTTCAGTTTGTCATTCATCTTCATCACCTCCCAGCTTTTCCCGCAGCATTTGCTTGGAACGAGTCAGGAGCGTATAAATCGTATTTACTTTTTTGCCTAAGATTTGACTAATTTCCGGGGCAGTATAGTCCTCATAATAATACAAATATACCACCTCTCGATATTTTTCCGGCAGCGACAGCACCGCCTCCAAAACTTCTCTGTAATCTTCCTGCATTTGCGCAGGCTGTTCCAGAACTTCATCCAGCGATGTAACGCGACTACGGAAGAAACTTTTCAGCAAATCTTTACAAGCATTGATGGTAACACGAATAAACCAAGCTTTTTCATGATCTTCATTCTCAAAGGAAATAGAGCTAAGGACATATTTCAAAAACACTGTTTGAAATATGTCCTCGGTATCAGCATAATTTTTCAAATGTATCATGCAAAGCCGTCGAACCATATCGGAATATCGTTCGACCGCCCTGTTTACCTCTTGTTCGCTCCGCATCGAGTGATCTCCTGTTATCTGTTACAGCCGCCGCGGGTTCCTCTTCCCTGTCTCATGCCACGACCGGTGCCGTTATTGTCGCAGACACCATCGCCGTCGGCATCTGCAAAGTTCCGGCCCCGGCCATTTTCCGAAGAGCCGCCCATACCACGGTTATCACATACGCCGTCGTTATCTGCATCTACATAGCGGTAACCACTTCCGGTGCCATCACAATTCCGACCATATCCAGAACCAGCCGCAAATGCGCTTGTTGCTCCAATCGTTATCACCATTGCTGCTGCCATAACACCAACTGCTGTTTTTTTGAATGTCCGTTTCATAAATTGTTCCTCCTAATTTGGGGATAGGTTTTTTTGTCTTCACCTATCATACGATTAAAGGACTGCAATCCATTCATTTTCAGGAATATTTTTTATAAATATTTTTTCAAGGAGTACCATTGACTTGCTGAACCCAGTCACAAGTGAACACATTCAGAAAAAGGGAACGGAAAATGAATCCCATCCCCAGAAATGCTTTAATCCCATTTGATTTCATAATCGCCGTCCGCTTTTTCAAACCGAATGCTCAGATAATAGCGCACTTTCCCTTCCACATACAGTTGCCCCGTGGGGCACTCAGGATTGAGTGTCAGCAAAACCTGCTTCTTTTTGTCCAACACGAACGCATCCACCCGTCCCTTGGTGATTTTCCCAGTAAAGCAAAATGTGACCGTTCTGGGCTGTTTCCATCGAATCACACGCCGAATGATTCCTGTTGTAGACTGAAACCTTGCATTGCACCGTTTGCGCAAGCCCATAGAACCAACAAAAAATAATGCCCGTTTCGATTGCACTGGAACATATCCATTGATATACAGTAAGTAAATCCCGAATCCAACGCATCCCAATATAACAGCCGTTAGACAGACTTCCATTTGCAGTTCTCCCTTTCCGGACGGCACTTTGGCTTAATAAAACAGCAGAGAAAACCAGGTCACCACATTTTCGCCATACTGGAAGGCAAGCCCCTGCTCCTCAATGATTCCCAGCAGATTGATGCCGTGGCTCTCCACGCAGGGGTGCATCCGTTCGGGCATCCGGCAAGATTCCCCATCGAGAATCGCACAGCGCGGGCACTGGTTGCAGGCCTCAGTTGACAAGACATACGGCTCGATTCCCTGCTGGCGCATCAGATCCCGCACCTGATTGGTCACTTTCTCATGGTCAAACCGGGTGCTCAATGTCTCTGTAATGTCCGAAATATCTGTCACCTCGGTGATGGTAGCGATCATCAGACAGTTTTTATAGGATTGGCATTTCCGTTTGCAGGACTCTACCGCCCCAACACCGGGAGGGCACGCCCAGCTTTTGCCGTACATGGGGCATTCATGCTCACAGATCCAGCGAATCCGGTCTGAAAATTCCAGTTCCTGCGGACTCAAAAAGGCATAGCTATACAGAGGCAGCTCCGCCAGCTGCTGCTCTAACAGCGCTTGATTCATGATTTTGTTTCCTCCAAAATCCGTCGGCATCCGGCATTGATATCCTCCCAGGTGGCAGTAAAGTCCCCGGTATACCAGGGATCCGCCACATCATGCTCCAATAGCGGCTGACACTTTTTCTGCCACTGGTTTGGAAACAGTCGCTGTAACCACCGCTCATTGCTGCCGTCCATATAATAGATCCGGTCGTAATGGGCCAAATCCGCCTTTGTGATCTGGCGGGCACGGTGTCCGTGGCAGGAAATGCCATGCTTTGCAAGCTCTGCCTTTGCAGGCGGATACACCCCATTGCCGATTTCCTCTGTGCTAACTGCCGCGGATACAATCTCATATTGGTCTTCCATGCCCGCTTTTTTCACCAAGTCCTTTAGCACAAACTCCCCCATGGGACTGCGACAAATATTGCCGTGGCAGACAAATAGTATTTTCTTCATCCATTGATTCCTCTTTGTATCTCTTTTTTCCCTATTTTATCTCATCAAACGAGATTTATCGCCTGCGCCAAGGGGCGTTCGCAAAACGGTTCCGGAAAAATCTGATTATTGTCCTACCACTGCTCCTGCTATTTTGGTGTATGATCGTAATTCAGCACCGTCTGATCGGCAAACTGGAGTTCATTGATATAGAGAACTTTCTCAGGGATCGAATGTATATCTAGCGAAGATGCGTGGACATAGGATTTTCCTTTTTCCTATGGATTTGTAAATTCCCTTTCAATGGGGTAGGATTTCCATTTGATTTCATTCAAGACCTTTAGAAAACGTGCACTACCCGATACATTATAATTCCTTTTTCATCCCATACAGATCCGGCAGTCCAAACAGTAGTCTCATCCTTCCAAACCGACAGAACGCGACAGTGAAAATAACCGGGATGCAAATGCCAACAAGCACATCAATCTTGTTATTTCTATTTTGTGTCAGTTTATGCTTGTTCTCCTTATCGTAATCACATTTTTCTTTTACGATGATTTTAGACATTAGCAGCAAATCCACGAGCGCAACAAGGTAATCTAAAAGCGGAAACCTGGAAAATACACAACTGGCTGAAAAAATGTCCTTGTAAATTTTCCAAAGAACAGGCAACAGAAAAATCATAAATACATTGCTCAAGCTACCCATTTTTTTGCAGTCAACAATATCGTTTTTTGTTAAGTGCAATACCAGCAAGTAGTATTGCCGGTATTTCTATTCCCTTAATTATGTACGACTGTTGCTTACAGATTTCGTATCGTTCTATACTCATATCTTATTTTATATTTTTTATTTGGTCCAACTGATGTTGCGATTTATAATTTTCCCCGGATATCCTGCAACCAAGCAATTTTCTTCAACAATTGGTTTCGTCACACAGCTCCTATACCCAACCACACAGCCGTTTCCTATTGTAACACCTTTTAATATATCAACATTTGCAGCGATCCATATATTACTTCCAATATTAACAGGTTTTAAATCCGGTTTCTTTTCGCCTTTGCAAATTATTGAATGACCATCAGAGTCACGGATATTAACACCCCATCCTAGAAGACAGTTTGTACCAAAAGTAACTTTTTCTGTGCATGAGATAAAACAATTTGTATTACAGCTAAATTCATCCCCAAATGTACAGGTTCCGTTATCAACCCTAATTGTAGTACCTGTTCCTATAAATGCTTTCCCTTTAAAAACAATCTTTCCCCTATTGCCTATAATTAACTTGGTGTTTCTAAATGATTCTATTCCTTTCGTTCCTTCATAACCAATAAATACACGTTTATTAGGTTGCTCAATTTCAATTGCCCCTTTTCGAATTCCAACAACTCTTGTGTTACAGGAAAATAAAATCGGGAGTTTTACCCCCCCCCACCCGAAGAGTCTACAGCAATAAATTAATGATCTAGGAACGGACAATAATTTTCTTATATTCACTTTTGGCCCTCCTTTTTAAGCATACCAACTATCGTGTTCTTGATATATATAATTCCAAATTTAACTGTATCCAAATAAAGAACCACAAGTAAGAAAATGCAGATAAAATAGCCAATCACAGACCAGGCATTAAATTTCACAAATGTATTATAAAAGGAATACGCCACTGCTATGCCAGTGATAAAGTAGAATTTTTTCAAATGAAAATCCACATAAAAATATCGATTGGACAAAACGGTCCTTAATGTAAAGAACACTATATAGGAAAGGCCTGTAGAGATCGCTGCTCCTCGGCATCCAAATTTAGGGACAAGAAGTGTATTTCCTATAATGTTTACAATGCATGCACCTATAGAAACGACAACTTGCATATTACTTTTTTTCTTAAAAACCAACCCATTCACTGTTGTTTCAGAAATCGTATACATAATTGGATTAAAAATCAAGAAAGGTAGTATGTATGCAGCTTCTCGATATTTTGCGCCAAGTAAAATTGAGAATATATCTTTGCACAGTATTAATGAAAATCCGATGAAAAGCATTATTACTGTAATAATCTGATTTCCCTTTTGATAAAAAGAAACATCTTCTTTATCTTTTGTATAGTGCTCTACTGCCATTGGTGCCCAAAGTGTATTAAATGTTGTTTGAATAATAGAAAACACATGCACTAATGTCATTGTTGATGAATAGATGCCAACTTCTTCATATGAGCGATAGTAGTTCAAAGACATCTTATCGATATATTGAAACAATGTTGTTACACCCATAGAAAAAATATACGGATAAGCGTATCTAATTAATTCACTTTGCGTTATTGTACACTCATTTTTCCCTAGTAACCTTGGATTCCATAATCTCCTCTCAGAGACAATGCTTATAACCAAACAAGTTAGAGCCGCTAAAACCGTGGCAACAGCTAAGGAAATTGTATCAGAAAATACCCCCGCATATATAAAAAAGATTGCAAATACAACATATACAGACTTTTGGACAATTCCAAGGAGCGAATACAATTTACTCTTATACTGCAATCTTACCAGGAGTTGTGAGAATCGGTATATGATTTGAATTAATGTATAAATACAAACCAAAAATAATGCAGCCGAACCTAGTTCAAAGTGAAATAATCCCGTAACCGATACGGCCAACACAATGAAAGCTGCAGCCACCGCACCAATTGCAGGATATTTTAAGCACTTAAAAAGTAGCGCTCTTCTGTATTCATCAGTTTTCTTTTCATAAAAGAATCTAACCAATGCTTGGTCCAACCCCAAATATAAGACCATCAAGGCCATATTAGAGTACATTGTAAAAACTGAAAACTGCCCATATTCCGTAGGGCTAACAATTCGTGTAATGATAGGCGTCGTTACAAAGCCTATGATCATACTTATAAGTGTTCCGCCACCAATAACTAAAAAATGGTTTAAAAATTTATTATTCATTCAACTTCGATTCCTTGTCAATTTATCAAAAGAACTTTTATTTATTGTCCTATTCATTTTTAGTTCTTTAATCATGCTGGCAATAAAAAATAGCGATATATTATAGCCTGTCATACATAGATAATTCTCTGTAATACCTATAATTGCCACCATAATAATACAAATAGCCCCTGGCAAATCCTTTTTCTTTTCAATTTTCTCCCCAAGAAGGTAATATAAAACAAGAAAGCACACGAAAAAAATCAGTCCATATTTTATGGCAAATAATGCGTAGGCGTTATCAATACCACTCCATGGTATTCCTTGTGCAATTGCTTGGCTTCGCGGCACTGTAACTATCGGCTTTCCTAACAGCTGTATTCCATATTCCTTATAGTATTTAACCATCCAGCTTAATCTATATGTCGTTAAAGCATTGATTGTGTTGAATAATTCGTTCTGATTATTGGAGAAGTACTTGGTTGCCCATATACATAAACAACCGCAAACTGGTACCGAAAATTTTGCCACGCTCAAAATAAGCTTTTTGAATCTATAAAGGCGTTCAAAATGACAAAGCTGAACCAATACTGTTGCCAGAAGAGCGATTGCAAACGCCAGTCTTGATGATGTAAAATAATACACCGTAGCGGACAACGCAATAACAACTATAGTGTTTTTCATTTTCCATCTATCAAATTTATAATATATGTATGCCAATAGACCAACTGCATTCGTACTTGCCAAGGCGTTAGGTGATGTAAAGCCAAACGAGTGGCGAATCGTACCATGTTGATATATTGTTGCATCATGAGTTATTCCTAAAAAAGACAGGATAACTATAAAACCCGAAAATGCTATGAAAACCAAACAAATCTCCCTGCTCAGCTTTTTTAAAGACATATTCAAAGGGAAAGATAATATAAACAAATAGCTAATAAAAAGCGGCATATCTACGACACTATAGCATACCAATGCAACTACTACAGTTATCAGCAATGAAATCGTTATCTGTTTTAATGTCATCTTTTTGTTTGCTATAAAGCAAATTAGAAGAAGTACTATCGCAATATAATTATAAAATGATACTATATTTCCCACATTAAGTGTAGAACTTGCTATAATGCGAAGTGCTACATATATTCCCAATGTCCACGCATATATATTTTGAACCATTTTATTAAATGTAATTATCATATTCCCCCTCCCTCTATGTTATTCATTATCGTTTCCCACTGCTTAGATATATGTTCCATTGAAAAACAAGTAGCCCTATCCTTAGCCTGCCGAGCCATTTCACTTCTCAGATCAAACGAATCAACAAGCTCCAAAAGTTTTTCTGCAAACAACCCCAGATTATATCGCGGTATGATAAAACCGTTCTCACCATCCGTTATTATCTCTGAAGGTCCATCTGTATCAAAGGCGACAACTGGTATTCCACATTCCATGGCTTCAGTAATAACCAATCCAAACCCTTCCCACTTGGATGTATTAAGACAAATCGAACTATCCAAAAAGTATTTTTTAACATCCTGCGTTTTTCCAACCAGTTTAACACTATCCTGATATTCTTTTCCTTGCAGTTCCCTTTCCAAACGCACTCGATCATTGCCATCTCCGACAATCGTAATCGTCCAACCTTGAGATCTGTGATCGCCATAAAACATATCTATAATTTCTAATAAATAGTCCAGTCCTTTTTGTTCCCATTCAAGACGACCAACAAAAACAATATTCTTTTTATGCATATCCGCTACACTCTCTGAAGTATAGCTCAGTGGATTGTAAATACAGCAACTATTCAGATTCAACTTGCTTTTATACTCATATGCATCCTTCTTTGTCAGACAAACAAGCATGTCAAGATTCTTATATAAATTTCCAGCAAGTTTTCTTCTGCCATAATAATACTTTTGAGGTGTTTCAAAATAGAGTTTAAATGAATTATGCTGCCAGCCAATTAGCACACTATTAAACTTAGTCCTATCAGTCTTTGATAAAAGTAACGAAACATCACCACTTGAGGCAATTACAACATCAAACTTCTCTTCCTCAAGAAACTTCTGTAATATATTCACACGATACTTTGGATAATAGCACTCTTCAATCAGTTTGGTCCAAGGAATTTCTCTCCAATTGAGAAGTTTACAGGCTACTTTTCTTGCAAATCCAAAATATTTAAGTGATGCTTTATTTAAGTAAGAAATCTCTATATTCTTTTCCAATGGATAATACGGTTGTTCTGTACTATGGCTTACGACAGCTATCGTTACATCATTGTCTTTTGCAAATCGGTTCGCAAGATTAGATACAACTCGCTGAAGGCCGCCATCGTTATTCATCCATGGACACAAAAAACAGATCTTCTTTCCTTCTATCATAGATCATTTCCCCATCGTGTAAAATTATCCCTTAAAAATTTGACTATACACTCTTTCTATCTGTTGCGCACAAAACTGCGCTGTAAAATTCTCTTTCGCGTATTCCTGCGCATTCCGTGCTATTGTAAATGTCATATCTGTTTCGTCAACAGCATTCATAATTTTTTCAGCCAAATCTTTTTCGTTCCCATACTCATACAACAACCCTCTGTTTTCTTCCAACAATTCAGGCGTTGCGCCGGTATTTGCACCAATAACAGGAACACCATTAAGCATAAATTCTGCTGTTACTCTTCCAAATCCCTCTTTTGTTGAGCAAATCAAAGCTATGTCTGTTTCTTCCCAAACTTGGCGTAAATCTTTTTTATGTGGTACAAGCAAAACATATTTTTCCAAATTATTCAATTCGATATATTCTTTAATCGCCTGATAATAGGATTCATTTCCGCTATCACCAACAATACTTAAAGATACATTGTACCCTTTTTCTCGAACAATTTTAAGTGCCTTTACAGCCTCTAACTGGCCTTTAGTTGGGACAATTCTTCCAACCAAAGCAAGTTTTATTGGCGTTTTTTTCTCCTCAAGTGGCTTTACCGGCAGTAAATTCTCGAAATATATTCCATTGTAAACAGTAACAATCTTTTTAATTTGATATTCCACTCTAAAGTGATCAGCAACTGCATCTGATATTGCTATCATCATATCTGCTTTTTGCAAAAGGGTTTTTGTCTTTTGCGGATTAATATAGGTTAGATTTACATCCTCCTCCAGAAATTCGCGCGCATGCCAAACAAGGGGCTTGCCCAATTTCAGAGCTGATCTTGCCCCGATTGAGGTTGTACTGACATTAATATGAACGATATCAGCGTTTTCTTCATTTATTATCCGCTCAATCTTTTTCTCCTGAAGAGCATTGATCAATGATTTAATGATTCCCTTTATGCGAGAAGGTTTATCCGCTGGCACAGTGCAGCCTTCATATGGAACAATTCTATAATTTATTCCAGCCTTTTTTAGTTCTTCTTCCGTATCTCCATGCTTATGAATTAAAACAATCGGCTCTATATCTCTCTTTTTTAACTCTTTCACATTAGAC
Organism: Oscillospiraceae bacterium; assembly: GCA_020025575.1. Lineage (GTDB taxonomy): Bacteria > Bacillota > Clostridia > Oscillospirales > Oscillospiraceae > Faecousia. Next base: position 19,960 of record JAHHRW010000015.1, read on the forward strand.
AGCAGTGAATGAAAGGCTCCATTCCGTGTGTTCACACGGCCCGCTATATAGAGTACTTTTATTTTTTTCGACATCATACTCACCGTTTTGATTTCTCTAAATAATACTTTTCCATATACTTTGCTGTTGCATCCATATCGAATCCTGCATCAACAACATATTGCTGCATATTCTCATGCGCTTTTGGATTCTGCGCCACTTCCAATACAACATCCGCCCACTTTTCTGCTCCATCACTCAGCATCAATTTTCGATAAATCGGAGTGATGTCAGTTTCCGGCGGCAGGCCTTCAGAACAAACAATAGGAACACCTGCTGCCTGCGCCTCGATTGCCACAATCCCCAAACCTTCAAACAGGGACGGGAACACAAATACATCCATGGCCTGATAAATTCTGTTCATGTCCTTTCTGTTACCCAGAAAATGCACACAATCAGTCAACCCTTTTTCTGTGACCTTATTTTGCACTTTTTCTTCTAATGGTCCAGTTCCCACAAGAATCAGTTCTGCATCAGGCCTTTTCTTCTTAATTTCCTCGAAAACATCAACCAGAAAATTATGATTTTTTTGAGGATGCAATCGTCCAACATGGCCAACTACAAATTTATTTTCTAGTCCCAGTTCTTTCCTAGTTTCTTCCCTAACATTCGCACTTGCGATAAATTTCTGCGAGTCGATCGCATTTTTTAAGACCTGGAAAGGCTTATCTTTAAACAGATATTTACCCGCCTCTTCAGAGCATGCAAACAAATCTGTTGCATTTTTCGTAAACATACGCTGCATAAACATTTTGGGCAGATATTTGATATCATGCACAGTTTCATTATTATGGGAATGGGCAATTCTTACCGGAAGTCCATACTTTTTTGCAGCCTTCAGGCAAAAATATCCAATAGTATATGCATGACAATGAACAATATGATACTCATGATGCTGCTTGAAAAAGTTTGACAAATCTTTTTGAAATTTGAGAAGGTTTAGATCTTCCCGGAAGGACAATTTATAAACATTTCCTCCCATATTTTCAATTTCATCGTCATAGAACTGTTTTTCCTTATAAACCACCAGAAAATCAAACTGTACTTTTGTTCGATCCATTTTTCGGTATATATTCATCAGTAAAGCCTGTGTACCGCCGGCTTCCATTCTCTGAAGTATATGTAAAACTCTTATGGGCTCTCCCATGGACACTTCCTCCACAAATCTCAAAAAGACTTAATCTTTTGAATCAATTTATTAGGCAGCACAGACTTTAAACGCGACTTCAGCTGAAGACCAACTTTTAATCCTTCAATGAACCCGGACTCATCAATTCCTGCATAAAAAGAATCTCTCACACTGGGTCTTTCACTGGGGCGCACCAGGTTATGCTGCTTTACCATTCCCTCTTCCAGCGTTGCTTTCACTACCTCTGCAAAAGGCTGCATCTGTTCAAACAGTTTCTGCCCCTTTTCTGTATTGATAAATACGCTGGACACTCCTTTGGGCGAATTGAATTCCGGATGACTCTTGGCAATTCCCCAAAAATCCCCCACGGTCAAATCTCCGACGCGTTTCGTGTTTGCATAAGGACACTGATAGCAGCATTCTCTGTAACAATCGCCATCCATAAAATGTTTACCGTAGCGATCAAGGGCAAGTGTCTTTGTCCTTGTTTTTGTTTTTGTTTTTAACATATATTGTGTTCCCCAGCCCCGCTTTTCTTTGGAGCGGAAGTTGAAGTAGATCACCTGGCCTTCAGACTGCTTATTCTGATATTCCAGATACTTTTTAAAAAACTTGGGGGAAGGAACTCCATGGCAAATCAAATCAAGGGTATAAAGATTATGATGGTCTCCACCTAAAAACGTATATAGACCTGCAATCTGACAAGGTGTTCCCGTAAATAGAACTGTTTTCCCCTCTGCAAGCCGCTGCTTTACTTTGGAATAGCTATCTTTGGGATCAGACTGAACATATTTAGAGGATTGAATTCTTTCTCTCCCTGCATCGTCCGTGACTTCGATATGATTAACCACCAATTGATCATCATAAGCAGCGCCATATACCACACCGCCCATTTGCAAAACTGCTTTTGCCGCACTGTCTGCCGCTCCACCTGATGCAGAGCGCATAATATCAGTATCATTCTGATTGCGCCATGCCCAAACGTGCTGCGGCTCGTTGCGATGAACCGTCGTGTTTTTTGCCGGACAGGTTTTTAAGCACAACTTGCATTCAATGCATCGCTGCTCATCCACCACAGGATTCCAAAATCCCTCTTTGTTTTCTACCATTGAAATGCAGTGCTTGGGACAACTCTGTTCACAACTTTTACACCCTACGCATCTCTCTTTAATCTCCGATATATTTCCCATCTTATTCCTCAATATTTTTTCGCAAATACTCTTTTGCGATTGCTCTTTGGGTCTGCAAAATACGATCCACTTCTAAATAGTTAATGGGTGTTGCATTAATGCGGTCCATATCTGCAATATTCATGGTCACTCGTGGGGACAAGTCTAACCGTTTCAGCAAATCTCCTAGCTTTTCCTCGTTTCCATAGCTATCTCCCACGCTCTTGCGAACAAGCGTTGTAAACGGGCGATGGGTAATCACGGAGAAAATGGTTCCATGAAATGTATCTGTGATGACCTCTTCCGCATTTTGGAAATACGCAAGTACTTCAAACGGTGAACAATCGATAAATTTGTCGGCACACTTTTGGATACCACCGATAGCATAAACTTTTAGCCCTTTTTTCTTGGCATACTCCTTAATCCAATCTGCCTCATCGTCAGATATACGACCAGCATATGCATACAAGATCAGATATTTTTCCGTTTTTTTGATCTGAGGAATCTTCTTACAGCAATTCATGTAATCATAAGTCAGCACTGGATCAAGATTATATACCGGCTCCTCTCCAGTCAGTTCACTCACGATCTTTCCCGAATTGCTATCACGAACAGAAATTGCATCAAATTTGCTTAGCAATCCCGCAATCTCATCTGATTTTCCATATTTGGCAAGTTTCTCAAGCGTTGTGTTACCAAAGGATGCTGCGTATGTAATCAATTTTTTTGCCCTATTATCCTTACCAAATAATTCCAAGGAATATCCGACATTGCTGTTTTTTTGGATACAGTTAAACACTTCATCACTGCCAATTACCATGCAATCCAGTGTCGGATTATAATTCATTTCATTGGACACGCCAAGTAGTGGCATATACTTTTTGCCATAAGACTGCTTGTATTGTATAAAAGCCAGTTTATGCAACAGGGGGGCTTTGTATCGAAACGTCTCCAGTCCTTTTTCAATCTTGCGGACATACTTATTTCGATTCTCAGCATTATCTTTTATCACAGGTGCACAAACATGATAATCCACAAATTCAGCACTGTGACCTAAATTTTCAATGAGCTGTTTTAATGCATAAGCCTGCAAAAATGATCCATAATTTGCGATTCTCTGCATTGACATAATTCCTACTTTGCTCATTACTTCCTACCCTCAAACATTTCATTCACAATTTTTTCGAGCTCTTTATTAAACAGACTATTATTGCTCTGCATGCTGTTTCCCATGCTATGAATAGTCTTATCGTAATTTACAATGGTCTCACCAAGTTTGTCGATGTCATCTACAACAATAATGGTTCCCATTCTCTCCGCGACCTCCTTGGCAAAGGACACCTGGTGGTCGTTGACATGTTCATTGAACTCATAGCGCCGCGGAACGACAATGGGTGTTTTCCCCACCTGTAAAGGCATAATAAAACTGGAAGGCCCGCCATGGCTAATGACAATTCTTGCCTCATCGACCAGTCTAATCATGTCCTGATAAGGGTATAACTTCTGCCACGTGCAGTACCTCGGCTCATATGTACTATACCCCGTCTGAATGGTGACATCCTCCTGAATGATGCCATCCCTCTTTAGATCATCTATGCACTTGACGAGGCGATCAAAAGGTTGTTCATGTGTTCCAACCGTTACAAAAATCATATTACTCTCACCTTATTCTTTAAAAGATACTTCCCAGATTGATCGCCTTTGGATAAACCTGTTTCATCTCTTCCCACTCTACGATAAATTTGTCTGTGACGTGATAGCACAGTTTGCCTGCAATTGTAGACGCATCGATACGGTCAAATACCTCGATATATATTGTCTTTGCCCCAAACAGCTTACCCACATAAAAAAACGGAATTGCAGGAGCCGCACCTGAAGTAATAATTAAATCAGGGCGCTCTTTGGGTATGATCTTCAATGCCTTAATTGTATTTATAAAGAGAGCTTTGACGCTCCGATTGCTCGGATAATAGCAGGGATACATCTTTTCACCCTTAAGAAGACTTCTAGCATCCTCTTTATCAAATGTAACCCAGAAACGTTCCTTATCCTGCCAAAACGGTTTCAGCATATACAAATGTGTCAGGTGTCCGCCAGATGAGCCCACTAGACATATTTTCAGTTTTTTATCATTCCTCATCACAATTCCCCTTATAATATCAATCCCTGCCAAACAGATCTCTCGTATAAACCTTATCCTTCACATCATCCAAGTAACTGTCATATCGATTCGCAATAATGGCTTGGCTCTGTGCTTTGAATGCATCCATATCATTAACGACCTTACTTCCGAAGAAGGTCTCACCATCTTTCAAAGTTGGTTCGTAAATGATTACCGTTGCGCCTTTTGCCTTGATTCGTTTCATTACACCTTGGATGCTGCTTTGACGGAAGTTGTCTGAATTACTCTTCATCGTCAATCTATACACGCCGATCACACACTTCTTTTCCTCATCAGCGCCGTAATCACCGCGGTTGTAGTAGTCATAGTAACCAGCCAGTTTCAGAACACGATCAGCGATGAAGTCTTTTCGGGTGCGGTTGCTCTGCACAATCGCCTCAATCAGGTTTTCAGGGACATCCTGATAGTTTGCCAGCAACTGCTTTGTATCTTTCGGCAGGCAGTATCCACCATAGCCAAAGGACGGGTTGTTATAGTGACTGCCAATACGAGGATCTAGGCAAACTCCGTCAATAATTTGCTGGGTGTTCAGGCCTTTGCTCTCTGCATAGGTGTCCAGCTCATTGAAGTAAGCCACACGCAGTGCCAGATATGTATTAGCAAACAGTTTGACCGCCTCTGCCTCAGTAAAGCCCATGAACAGCGTGTCGATGTTCTCCTTAATTGCGCCTTCCTGCAGGAGTTCTGCAAAGATATGTGAGGCCTCAACCAGCCGTTCATCATCCATATCCGTACCAACGATGATCCGAGACGGATATAAGTTGTCATATAATGCCTTGGACTCTCTTAAGAACTCCGGGCTGAAGAGGATATTTTTACTTCCTGTCTTCTCCCGGATGCTCTTTGTATATCCGACCGGAATCGTCGACTTGATTACCATAATCGCATTCGGGTTATTTTTCATAACCAGGTCGATCACATTTTCAACAGCAGAGGTGTCAAAGTGCTGTGTAGCCGAATCATAATTTGTAGGTGCAGCAATAACAACGAAATCCGCAGCACCATACGCCATATCTTTGTCAAGCGTTGCGGTTAAATCCAAGTCCTTCTCTGCAAGATACTTTTCAATATATTCATCCTGAATAGGTGATTTGCGTTGATTAATCAGATCTACCTTTGAAGGTACAATGTCCACTGCGTAAACCTTATGATGCTGAGATAGCAGTGTGGCAATTGACAAGCCCACATATCCAGTTCCAGCAACGGCAATCGTATACTTCTTATCCATAACGTACTTCCTCTCCTCTGTCCGGCAGAGCCAAACTATGTTCTATAATCAAAACCACAGTGTTCCGTCATTTCGGAACCCATGATACATTTGCACGGTATCATACAAAAACTACTTACTCACCCTGCATGCCAAACACTGCACCAAATGTACGGAAGATAATCTTCCAGTCTGTACTAAAACTGCGCTCATTGATGTACTTTAGATCCAGTTCCATCCACTCATCAAAGCTTAAATCATTCCGATGAGGCATGATCTGCCAGTAACAGGTAAGACCCGGTTGTACGTAAAGGCGCTGGCGCTGATAATCATTATACAGTTCAACCTCACGTGGCAGTGCAGGACGCGGCCCAACGATGCTCATATCACCTATTAAGATATTAAACAGCTGGGGCAATTCATCAATACTTGTCTTTCGGATGAATTTACCTACGCGTGTAATCCGAGGATCATCCTTCATCTTAAAAGCAGGTCCATCCATTTCATTTTGAGCTAACAAATCTTTCAGCATGGCCTCCGCATTCGGTTTCATGCTGCGGAATTTATAAAACTTAAAAATCTTTCCATCACGACCCACGCGCTTTTGCACAAAAATAGGGCTTGCGCCAGGGCTATCAATATAAATCACCAACGCTACAACAAGCATAATGGGCGAGAGAACCAACAGTGCCAGCAAGGAAAAAAAGATATCCTGGGCACGTCGAATAACCCAATATCCCCGGTCTCTTTTCAAAATGGTATTCCGATCAAAAAAATACTCCTGCTTTTGACTCTGTTTCATATCCGGTGTAGCCTCTGTGGGACAAAACGCTACGCCTCCATTTACTCCATTCATACTTTTTTCCTCTCTTTATTCATTCCTTAATTTTTATAAAAACGTCATATTGACGCTCTGTATTGACCTTCCCTCTTAACCTGAATCGAAGTAAACGCTGATTTTCTATTCTTAAAAACGCGCCATTTATCTTGATACAGATTCCCTGCCCCTCAGCATTCCTGACAAATGTCTCCAAACAGAGGAAAAATCTGCTGCCCCTATATATTTAGAAGTAGAAGCTGCAGACCGGAAACAATGCTCAATCAAATGCTAATATGCAGTGCCCCATTTTGTATTCTTTCATTTTTCAAACATTTGCTGCAGTCGGAATCCCATGTATATATTACGGTATCGCAAAATACAACCGATGCATTTCCAAAGTCCCTGAAAGATTTTTATGTCAAACTCTGCACGAGGGTTATTTACATTTCAGACATATTTTAGCATTTTCCCCTATTTTTTTCAAGTCTTTCTTAAGAAACGCTTTAGATTTTGTGAAACATTTACAGCAAATTTACATTCAAATGTACAACCTTAATATTTTTTAACATTTCAAAAAATTTCCATTCAACCGCAATGCCAGATAAGCATACCGCTCAAATGGCGATCTAACAACAAACCGGTAACGAGTCCTGTACATATTGCAACACGCATTTTTTCATTCATCGGTAGGTTTGGCATATACCATCTAGCAATTTGTAATATGTATATCTGAAATGCAAAATACCGGAGCATCTCTTAAAAAATGCTCCGGTATTTTAAAATCTTGTAAATAGCAAGTCGTTTCTGCTTAGATTATGGTCGTTTTATCCCGCAGAAATATCCTCTTGCGTCAGAATATCACCATCAAGCACCCGACCAATTAGCTCAGATGCATAGGCAACCATTCCCTCATTTGGGTACATGACATAGGCATACAGCCCCGGCATGGAGTATGGAATCTCCGATCCGCCTGCACCAGCAACTGCATAGGTCAGCACAGTCCATTTTGTCATGGTAGACAGCTGGTCTTTAATGAGTCCCGCAATCAAATCAGAGGGCATATCCGTTATAAACATCCCCTGTAAACTATCCAGAATATCCGAATAGTTCAAAACAATCGCACCAGTGGACATTTTCTCCACAACCGCCTTAATCACCTGCATTTGATGTCTGCCGCGGGCATGGTCACCATCAAAATACTTAAACCGATCCCGCGCAAACTTTAGCGCAAGTTTCCCATCCATGTGGTTATCTCCCTGTCTGAGGTATACACCATCATCAACATCAGAAATAATATTAACGCCGCCAACTGCATCGATCAGTGTTTCAAAACCTGTAAAGTTGATCTGTGCATTATAATCAATTGGGTATCCATACAAATCCGACAGTGCCTCCACAGAGCAGTCGATGCCATAAATACCACAATGGGTCAGCTTATCCAGTGCGCCGCCGCCTGCCGGATTGGGAATAAAATAATCACGGGGGGTATTTACCAGAAGAATCTGCTTATTCTCTGGATGCACCACTGCCAGAATATTTACGTCACTTCTGCTTGTGGCAAGCACTTTGCTACGGGTGTCAGAACCGCTGAGATATACAATAAACGGGGGCCTCTTTTCTACCTTAGCTGGCTCCGTTGGCGCAGTGGGCATTTCTGTAGATTCCGTTACTTTGGCTGTTACCTCATACTGATAAATCAGTTTGGTTCTTTCGGAAAAATCGTGATAATGTTCCACATCATCAAAAACATCGGTATAAGCGACATTGAGGATCATTGCCTGAATGTCACCGGCATATAGCGCATCTACCATTGCAAAAACAGTATCAAACTTCTGCACGGAGATTTCGCTGCCCAAATGATTCTGAATATCCAACAAGGCACTTTGGCCATTGTCCGCATCATAGGAATCTGTCATGGCAAATGTGTACATAGCGGTGTCTTCAATTGCATTGGCAGAATCATTTGCCAAAACATACACCCCTACATGTGCACTGACAGCAGGTTTCCGGGTAATCACATCAAATGTTTCATCGAGCTTTGCAACAACGCTACCACCAAATAGGCTGCCGACGATCAGGAGCAGCGAAAGAATATACGCAATCACTCTCCCCCACTTACCTGCGGATTTTTCCGCTCTCTCGGCGCGAGGAAACATCATGATTATGATCCCAATATTGATGATCAACGTCACTGCCAACAGAGGAAGAAAATACTTCATCGGGAGCATTTTTAACTCCCATACTTTAAAAAATGCCAATCCTTCTGCAATCAGGAGAATCACTGTGATGACCCAGGAGATATACTTCCACCCCTGCCAGTTCCAACAATTTGTTTCACCCTTCATACCAATTCACCTTATTCCTTAAACTCTGTATTTATCGAGGTGCCATAATAGCACCGTGGAAACCCAGTCTATTTCAGCACGCAATTCCAAATTGAAACACAATATATTCATTGCAAGCAAAAGCTCTTGCAATTTCTAAAACCAATAGTTAAAGCCCCAGAAAAATATTACGCCAATTGTGCATACTTTTCTGGGACTCTAATCTTTTATTTTTCTCCGTAGCCATAGCCATAGCCATAGCTCTTACCATAGTATCCGCCCTTGTCCTTAAAATCAACACGATTCAAGACAACACCCAATATCTTACCGCCGGATTTCTCCAACTGATTCTGGATTCTGCGTTCTAACTTATAATCATTATTTGTGGAATCAATCACCATAATCGCACCATCCAATCTTGGTGCCATAATTGCTGCATCAATGACCAGTCCCAAAGGTGCTGCGTCCACAATCACATAGTCAAATACATCTTTCAATGCCGGAATCATCCGTTCAAAGCTGACACCGCCCAATAACTCTGCAGAGTTAGGAACCCGCGTACCCGCAAACATGATATAAAATCCCGGAACATCTGTTTTATTCAAAACCTCGTTTAGATTTGCAAGACCTGATAAGTAGTGACTCAATCCACTAATCTTTCCCTTTACATGCAAACGCGACTGCAAAACGCTTTTACGCAAATCCGCATCTACCAAAAGGACTTGTTTGCCAGATTGCGCCAATGATGCCGCCAGCTGAAAAGATACGGTGGATTTTCCCTCAGATGGGCCAAAACTTGTTAATTCAACTGCATGCACAGATGCACCGCTGAAGATCAAATTCGTACGAAGGGTTTTAATTGCTTCTGATGCTTGAAATTCTGTAGCAAGAAACCGTTTTACCGCAATTTGTTCCATGATGACTCCTCTTATTTTTTCTTCCCACTCTTGTGATTCTTATTTTCTACACCATTCCCATTTTCAAGCTGTGAACAAGCGGGAATAACAGCCAGGACGCTGAGTCCCAGATAGTGATCCACGTCATCTTCCGTGCGAATGGTGCCATCCATAATGTGAATCACGACTAACACACCCATACTCACGATTAAGCCTGCCGCAGCTCCCAATAGGGTATACTTCTTCACACTGGGAGAAGAAGGTTTCTGTGGTACCTCTGCCTCGTAAACAAGCTTGACTGCATCTACATCCATAATATCCTTAATCTGCGAAGATGCAACTTCCCGAACACCGTTGGCAATATCTGCAGCCCGTCGAGCCGAATTATCTGATGCATCAATCTGCAGAACGCGGGTATCGTCCGGAGCTGTCACCGTGATTTTTCCTGCAAGCTCGGCCGGTGTCAAATTCAATCCCAACTTATCAATCACCTTTTGCGTCACATTGGAGCCCGTGATCAAAACCTTGTAGTCGTTAAGCATCTGGGTAGATACCTGGAAGTCAGATGCCACCACATTTTTTTCATTGGAACGATTTAACACATACATTCTTGTGGATGCAGTGTAGACAGGGGCCATGAAAAAAGTGCTAACAACAAATCCAATCAGAGCGCAAATCACAAGCGCAATCCCCACGATCCACACTTTTTTCTTTAGGTAGTAAAAAAGATCCACTAGATCAATTTCCATCTCATCCCGATTTTCCATAAATTCTCCTTATATCATTTGATTTTCAATGACTGCTTGAGCATTGTGATAAAATACATTTGCCGCATACTCAGCGCCATATTTTTTATACACGTGTAAGAAAGATTCTCGTAGCAATGGGGGGCGACGCACGGTATCATGTGCATCTGATGCAATAAAGTGCACCTTGCCTGCTTTTAACAATCTGTGGCAGAATTTTTTTGTTTTATATCCCTGGCCACCCATGACACTATCCGCATTTACCTGAATCAACGCGCCCATCTGCAACAGTTCATCTATTAAACTTTCGTCCTTCAAAGATGCATCATAGCGTTCAACGTGCGCTATAATCGGAACATAGCCATACCGCGTAATTTCCGAAACTGCCGTGATAATTTGAGATTGCAAGGTGCTGCAGCGAAATTCAATGAGCGCATAATCTGAGTGATTCAGCGTTAACACGCGACCCTCTGCCAGCAAATCCGGTACATCTGATTCATAATAAATTTCATTGCCCAGATACACATTCATTCCGGGAAATTGTGCTGTAATATATTTCTGAAAAACTGTGAATATCGCATTTAACCGCTCTGGTGTATTCTTCTTAAAGGTCCCACGATAGTGCGGAGTAAAAATAATCGTACGTGTACCATTTTCCCAGGCCATCCGAATCAACGCAGTCGCCTGTTCTACATTACTTGCACCATCGTCCACAAGAGGAAGAATATGACAATGAATATCCGTAAAGCCTCTCATTTCAATTCTTGGCAAACAAAACACACCTCTACAATCATTAAAATTATCCACATTCTCTGCAAGCTTTCTAATAATATCACACCTGGGAATATATTGCAATTGTTGTTTTCAATATGAATTGGCTTATTTTTCCAGTAAAAAGTAATAATTTGTATATAACAATTCTACTCTTATATAATTCATGGCAGGGTCCTTATGATGCTGTAAAGTGGAAAAAAATTGATCATCAGTCAGGTGCTTGATCTTCATGCAAATGGAACCAACCAGAGCAATCGTTCCGAAGAAAGCGCAGAATATGATCTTTTCCTTATTGATTCTTCTGGCAGATAAACGCATTTTTGATGATGACATAAAAAATACCGACTGTGCTCATACGCTTTACGGTTTAAAAGATCCCCCACCACTGTGTGATAATGTCACGGTTAAATCGGGAATTTGGGTGTATGATAATACCATCAAACAGAGGGAGATGGGCTATGAAATATCTAGTGTTCCTATTATGTATCGGAGCCGTTCTGGCAGGATGCAGCGCAGTTTCTAATAAAGACACCTTCCGTCAGACGGACTCTGCCGGAGCCATGGAGCTGATGGAGTCAGAAAGCGGCTATCTCATTTTGGATGTGCGCACCCAGGCTGAATTTGCCGCCGGCCATATTCCGGGCGCCATCTGCATTCCAAACGAAACCATCGGTTCTGCCCCGATTGCAGCGCTTGCCGACAAAGACCAGCTGATTCTGGTGTACTGCCGCAGCGGAAACCGCAGCAAACAGGCTGCCAGAAAACTTGCCAAATTAGGATATACCAATATTGTGGAATTTGGCGGCATTATCGACTGGACAGGAGAAATCGTTTCGTGATAAAATCACGGTAACAAGAGAAAATAACGGATATAATCATCACACAAAATAACCACACAGTGACACAAGGAGGACAAAACATGTCTGTATTTACCATTACCAACGAAAACTTCCAGCAGGAAGTCCTACAGAGCACAAAGCCCGTCATTCTGGATTTCTGGGCACCCTGGTGCGGCCCCTGCCGTATGCTGGCTCCCACTCTGGAGCAGATTGCCGAAGAGCGCTCCGACATTAAGGTCGCAAAGGTCAATGTAGACGAGCAGATGGAACTGGCCAGCAAGTTTGGCATCGTCAGCATTCCCACGCTGATTGTGTTTAAGGATGGCAATCCCGTGAACAAGACCCTGGGCGTTCAGTCTAAAAGTCAGATTCTCTCCATGCTGTAAACGTAAAAGCCCATCACCAGACGGTGATGGGCTTTTGTTATTGCAGCGTTTGCAGGCGTTTCACGTCGGTTAGCTCCACCGCACCACGGGTCAGCTTTACCATACCCTCGCTTTGGAAATACCGCAGCATACGGGTCACCACCTCACGGGCCGTGCCCAGATGGTTGGCGATTTTCTCATGGGTGAGCTTTAAAACGGTGCTCCCCTCCAGATTGCTCTCCTGAATCAAAAATTCTGCCAGCCGCTGGTCAAAGCGTTTCCACATGACCTGCTCCATCAGCCACATGACTTCAGAAAAACGGCTGCTCATCAGCTCGTTTGCATAGTTGGCAACCACCGCAGATTCTTCCATCAGCTGGGCGAACAGCTTCGGTGGAATGACCCAGACCATTGTGTCCTTTTCTGCCTCAATGATAATATCAAACTGGATATTCCGCATGATGCACGATGCGCTGAACAAACAAATATCATGGTCAAACAGACGATAAATGGTGATTTCCCGCCCCTCATCCGACAGGATATAGGCCCGCAGCTGGCCGGTGTACACCACAATCAGCCCCATGCAGTCCATAGAGCCGTTATGTACGATGCTTCCGGCAGAAAATTTCGTCTGTGTCACAGCATTTGACAGACGCTCCTGCTGCGCCGGCGTCAATTTATTCCAAATGGGAAAGTAATTTGCAAATTCCATAGCGATTCCCTCCATTTAAGTAGTATATGAAATTATTTGATTTTCGTCAACTATCAGCTGAAACAGGAGTCTCCCTTCCATTATTCATACAAAGCTCAGGCAATCCTTTCGGCAAACGGCCCCAGTGATTGCAGGTTTCCCCAACTTAATACTTTTTTCATATCTATCCCCTTTTTTTCTTCACAATTATTCGGTACTATATAGGTACTGAATCGCTTTTTCATTTCCCTCTCTTCATTTGCAATAAATCCGCAGCTTTCGCTGCGGATTTTTGCATTTCCGAAAAAAAGCCCTTATGAGCCTTACAGAGATTTGCGCAAACGGATGATGCCAACCCCCGGAACCTTACGGTTCCGGGGGTTTAATTTAATCCTCAATTTTTGTGTTCACTCGCTCATCCAGACGCTCCAGCGCATACTTCATGGAATCATAGACTTTCTCCGTAACTTTTCCTAGATAGTTTCCTTCATAGCGGGAAACCGCTTCGTGAATGCGCACCACCCGATGGCCTCCATCAGCGCTCTGCTCCGGCAGAATCGTAAAGATGGGGGTGTAATCGAATCCGGTAACCTTGGTCACACCGGTAGCATTATCCCGTGTCACTTCAATATCCAGAATAATAGAGTAATTCGTGGCGGCGCGGGGGGCATCCCCATAGAAATCGCCCAGCGAATATGCCACCAGCGTGCTGGCCTCCGGGTTAAATTCCACAGATTGAACCACATGGGGGTGGCTGCCCAAAATCACATCCACGCCGGATGAAAGCAGCAGGTCACGAATCTCCTTCTGAGAGGGACTGACCTCCTCATTATTCTCGCTGCCCCAATGGAGCATGGCAATGGTGAGATCCGGCTTTTCCTCCGCCACCCTTGTCAGCACCTTGCTGATCCCATCTCGATCTACATCCTGATAGTCGGTGGTGTAATCCTTATACAGCAGGTTCACGCAGTGTTCACTGCCCTCCGGCAGGCCTAGATTGTCCATGCCCTTGGTGAAACCCACCAGCGCAATCTTGATGCCCTCTACCTCCATAATGGAGTAACCGCCGGTTTTTCGGAAGGTATCCTTGTTCGCAAAGGTGCCCACCGGCAGGATTCCGGCACTGTAAAAACCATCAATGGTAGACTGCAATCCCAGAACACCTGCACGGATGGATGCAGAATTTGCCGTCTGCACCACATCCACCCCGATGGATGCCAGATTCTCCGCCATCTGCTGGGGGGCAGAACCTCGCTCAAGTCCATAGGGCGTTCCGGAAAGCGTCCCCTCAAAGTTCAATAAGGACAAATCCGCACGAGCCAGCACCGGGGCCACATCCATAAATGCATCGGTGTAGTCATAGCCAGTGTCACTCTTCCCCTCTTCAACCACCCGGTCGGTCACATTCAAATCACCGGCAGCCGCAATATGGATCACCGTGGTGGCCTCTTGTTTGGTTGGTTTTGTCTGCTCTGGCTGTATATCGGCAGGGGTAGAGCTGCTGCCGGGCTGCGTGCTTACCGATTGCATGGGTGTGACGGGCGCCGGATTGTTGGCATTGTTGCTGACCCAGAAAATCAGGGCCGTGACCAATAAGATAACCAGCAAAACCACACCCAAACGCAGCATCAGCTCCCGACGGGCTTTCTGTTGTTTTTGTCTCTGGACAGCCCGGGCCCGACGCTCCCGACGGCGCTTGTCCAGTTCATTTTGTCTTTCGTCTCGTTCCGAGGCCATAATCGTTCCTCCATGGAAAATAATCCGTATTCAATAGTGAATCATTTTATTTTACACGAAAAAGTTAGATCTTACAAGTGAAAAAATGAAAGGGTTGGCAAATTACAGGATTTATGATATAATATCCCATAATAAGCTTTTTCCGGAGGGTACTTATGGGTAGAAACTCTAGTAAAAACAATTACACGCCCAGTCCCGGACGTGTTCTCACGCTGCCGATTCTAGGAACCATTGTGCTGATCCTCGTCATCATGGTTGGTGTGATGAACCGGAACAGCAATTCCCATCAGTCCCCCGCAGATACCATCGTCAGCACTACCCTGCCTGCCAACCCCTATGCCCCCGAAGATTTTGAATACAAGGGTGATTATCTGACCTGCACCACCGGAAAAACACGTCTTGGTGTGGACGTCTCAGAACATCAGGAGCAGATCGACTGGGAATCGGTGGCAGATGCAGGCATGGAATTTGCATTTGTCCGCATTGGATACCGTGGATACACCAAGGGTGCAGTGAATCCGGACGCCTATGCCGAAGATAATCTGACCGGTGCCAAGGATGCAGGATTGAAGGTGGGCGCGTATTTTTACTCTCAGGCCATTTCCACCACCGAGGCTGCACAGGAGGCAGAATTTTGCATCAAATTCCTGAAAAGATATGATATCGACCTTCCCGTGGTCTTTGACTGGGAATATGTCAGCAGCGATGCCCGCACGGGAGACATAGACATGCAGACCATAACAGACTGCGCCAAGACCTTCTGCAGCGCCATAGAAGATGCAGGCTACGAGGCAATGGTGTACTTCAATCCCAGTATCTCCACCACCCATTTGGATTTACTGGAGCTGCAGGAATACCCCCTCTGGCTTTCGCTGTACTCTGACACCATGGACTATCCCCATCAGGTGGAATACTGGCAGTACACGCAAAGCGGTACTGTCCCGGGCATTTCCGGCGATGCTGATATCAATTTGTGGTTTGTCGATTGATGATTTTCACCTGAAAACTCTCCATCACATCCAGTACCTTTTCATTCATCTCCTGGTCAAAGGACGCGGTGAGGGCCGCATCCACGATGATGCGTGCCTGTGGATATTTGGCCTGGAGCACAACTGCATTGCTGACCACACAGATGTTGGACACCAGTCCAACGATTTCGATTTCATCTGCCTGCTGTGGCAAAACCTGAGCCGTTTCCGGATCAGAAACATCCATGCCGAAGGACAGTTTGTCGATTCCGACCGCCTCCACCCGCGCACAGGCAGTGGCCGTTTGCCCGTACAGCTCCCAGCCATGTGTTCCCTTGATGCAATGAACCACGGGCAGGAGTCTGCCCTCTCTGGTGTCCAGATAGTCCTCAAAATGGGTGTCCCGTGTAAAGAACACTCGCCCAGCACCGTACTGCCGCACTTTTTCCGCAATTCCTGCATCTAATTGCTCCGCACCGGGAAATCCCAGTGCTCCATCCACAAAATCATTCTGATAGTCGATCACAAACAGGTAACGATTCATTACTGTACCTCCAAAGTTTTTCTCTACCATACCAAAGTGACACAGATATGTCAATGGTTTCATCAAACAATATGGAATTCCCCAGGAAGGAGGCCCCGAAATGGACAAACAGGATTATATTGCCGTTTTTGACTCCGGCGTAGGTGGTGTCAGCGTCCTTCGGGAACTTCGCCGTTTGATGCCCCGAGAAAATTATTATTATTTTGGCGATTCCGCCAACGCACCTTACGGCCTGAAAACCACACAGCAAGTTCGCGATCTGACCCAGGCCGCTGCAAAGAAACTCTTCTCAAAAGGCGCCAAATGTCTGGTTGTGGCCTGTAACACAGCCACCGCCGCTGCAATTGAATCCCTCCGTTCTACTTATCCCGATCGCATTATAGTCGGAATTGAACCGGCCTTAAAACTGGCCGCAGACCGCCATCCCCATGGAACCATTGGGATCATGGCAACCGATGTCACCCTCCGGGAAAAGAAGCTCTCTCAGCTTCTGGAGCGCTACTCCCAGGATTGCACGGTCATTCGGCTTCCCTCTCCCGGTATTGTGGAGCTGGTGGAATCCGGAAAAGCGGACTCTGGCGAGGCTATGGAGCTCATACAGAAAGAGCTGGGGCCATACGCACCGATTCTGGATGCATTGGTCCTGGGCTGTACCCACTATCCCTTTATGAAGAATGCCATCCGTTCCGTTGTGGGCGATCAGGTGGAACTTCTTGATGGCGGTGAAGGTACTGCAAAGGAAACACAGCGACGGCTGAAAGAAGCCAATCTCCTAAACGATCAACAACTTGGCACGCTGGTTGTGGAAAACAGTTCCGGCGCACAACAGAAAATCGACTTAACATACAACCTGCTGAACCAAGAATAGCACCCGGACAGATCCGCAAAACTGCCCGGGTGTTATTTTTCTGCACATCTGCCTCAACACTTCCCATGCTCATTGGCAAAAAGGATTTATACTCCACAACAAAAGGGGCTAATCGAATCATTTTCATCTCTTGGTAATTGGTCTTACATATTTAAGAACCGCCGCCAAAATCGGGACATTTCCCAATTTGGGCGGCGTCCGTATGAATCTGTTTTTTAAAAGCGATTATGCGGCAGACCGCTGTCAACACGGAAAATACATGGGAACTTGGCGTCTGTAGTTTTTACGCTACAAACCGACTGATCAAAAAATATATCTGCTTGTAGTCCAGACTCGTAATACCTTACAGATTCAAGCATAGTAAAAAAGAGCCTACTCAGATGAGTAGACTCTTGTGTTGGCATTACCTATTTTCACGGCCCGTCACCAGGCAACTATCGTCGGCGTAAGTGAGCTTAACTGCTGTGTTCGGGATGGGAACAGGTGGACCCTCACCACAATCAATACCAACTCTTGGCGGAGGTTTCAGCCTCCTATATCAATCAAGCACTTTCGTGCTGGATCTTTCTTTTGGTGACCCATACCGGATTCGAACCGATGTTAACGGCGTGAGAGGCCGCTGTCTTAACCACTTGA
>JAHHRW010000016.1 GCA_020025575.1 Oscillospiraceae bacterium
GGCCGGGCGTTCGAATCGCCCCAGGGACGCCAGATTACAATGCCGGAAAGCCTTGGTTTTACTAGGTTTTCCGGCTTTTCTTATATCCAATGCACACACAACAAAATTCGAACTTGAAACAATTCCTGCTTAGCAAAAAAATCCCGTGTTTGCTAAGAATCCGGGTATTCTTGCTAATAGGCCAGAAATGCTGCTAATTTCCTTTCTAAGACAGAAAGCGTGTTTACCAGTACAATTACATTATAGACAACATAATTGAGCCGTTTGGATTTCACTCCAAACGGCTTTTTTCGTAGCCATACATAGCCGCCAGAATTTCTCTAACGGCTAAATTTATAAAAGGAGGACTTCGCTTTGATAACTGAAATCATCGCTGTTGCAAACCAGAAAGGCGGCGTTGGCAAAACCACGACTTGTGCCAAACCTCTCGCCAGGTATGTACGCCAAAATTGAGATTGGATACCGAGAACAACTGAGAATCTGCTTTTTTGATTCAAATACAATTGATACGCCACGACTGAAAAATCGCAGTTGTCAGCTTGACTGACGCTGGAGCAGATGAAGTCCCTTTTTCTTAAGGTAGGCAAATTCAGGGGTTGTTCCATAGATCAGTAGGTACACGGCGGTGACCGTGCCTGCACTGATCAGTCCCATGAGAATCAGCATTCCCCAGCTGGGATGAGAGATCTTGCAGAAAATCAGATGCATGAACGCTGTACAGGCTGCACATAGTCCCAGCGTAATGCCGCACTGTCCATAATAGCCCCAGGGTGATATTCCGAAAGCCGCCCTGTGTAGCAGCCACGCATCAAACCACCAGGCGGTTATCATCCGGCTGATGATGGACCCCCAAAGAACGCCCCCAATGCCAAACCACCGAACCAGAACCACAGAAATAATCAGATTGAGCAAGGCGGTAAAGATAGGCCTGTATTTTCCCCTGGTAAAAGTGCCACAGGCTTCCCGATAGATCTGCACTACATTTTGCAGGTAGTTGGTAGCAAAATTCAGAACAATTGATATCACCACACCATAGCTGAGCAGATAATCTTCTCCGGCCCAAAGTTGGACGAAGGGCTGAAACATTACCAGAAAGCACACACTGCAAAGGGTTATCAGGTAATTGTTCAGAAGATTCAGGCACCGGAACATATAGGCACTGCGCTGCCGGCTCTCCGTCGCATAGAGGTTACCGAGACTGGAGCCAACCGCCTGAAATACGCCGCTGAGGAGCTTCTGGAATACCTGCACAACCATCGCGTAGTTGCTGTAAAGTCCCACTGCAACCACACTGACAAAGGAGGAAATAACCAGATTATCGGTGGAGGTACCCACAGCCACGCTAATCTTATTCAGTCCGGTGGCGTAAATCCTGGTAAAAATGGCTTTTTTCTCCTCTTTAGGCAGCTTAGGGGCTTTCCCCCGCAGCCAGGGATAGCGGTAATCAACCAAACATGCAGTAATGATGTTGAAAACAACGTGGTTGACAATGAGCAGCACCATGTAGAGCAGAAAGGACTTCCAGAAAATTAATACCGCCATCTGCAAAAGATTCACGACAGTCTGGCATCCGTACATAACTAGATCCACAATGTATTTTTTCTGACTGGCAATCAGCAGTACAGATTTATAGGAGAAAAACAGGTAGGAAACGACGGTTTCTGTAAGATACAGCAGATAAAAGTGATAAATATTGACTTTGTCTGTCACACCGGTCATCAGATATGGCAACGCCGGCATCAGCATCAGCCCCGCGCCAAGAATAACCAGCGCAATGATCCGGTAGGCAGTCCGGAAAAAGCCCATAATGGCCCGGATGGCCTGCCGGTCATTGTCCGCCAAAGGTTTGTAAAGACTGAAGGTAATGGCGGTAGAGAGGCCCAGCTCGGAGATATTCAAGAGACTGATGACATTGCTGTAAAGACTGGAAATTCCCAAAAATTCCTGTCCAAGGGTGTGGAGAAACACTGTCCGGCAGGCAAAACGAAGAATACTATTCAGCATCTGTCCCCCGACGGTACTGCCCACATTACGCAAAGAATTGGAAGTACGACTCATGACACTCCTTTCAAATGCGATCCGCAGCATTCAGCAGCAGATTGCGGGACGCCTGGCGGCGAGATAGAACAATGCGTCGGTGATCCGATGCAGTTTCTGCTGCCACCAGAGCGGAAATCACCGATGAAGCAGAATCATGAATGGTAAAGCAGCGATCTTGCAGGTCCATTTTTTCAAAAAACCTGTAAACCTTCTGATCCCACACCAGTGCAACGGTGGGAATTCCCAAAGATGCAGCAATAATGTGGCTGTGGAGGCGGAATCCAATCAAACTGCGGAAAGAGGCAATCAAAGAAACCAGTTCTTCTGGAGATTCTGGCGCCGGACACAGAAAATCCGCTTCCGGCCGGCCATCCAGCAGACTCCGGGCGAAAACCATATCCTGCTCAAATCCATTGGTAAACATTTTCCAGGGAATCTGTTTTTTGTCCAGCTCCTGCATGATTTTTCGCCAGAAGGCCGCGGTTTTGCGGGGACTGAGGGATTGGGGATACAATACGCCCAGACCAACGGTGTGAGAAGGCTTTTTTTCCATGCCGTAGCACTCCCCTGCCCAAAGAGCTGCATCATCCGTGGCAACGGCCACCGCTTCCCCACACCAGCTGTTCACCAGCTCCGCGCCGTCTCGGCAGGAAACCAGCCGTACTGTCGGAGATTTCAGAACATTTGTCAGGCGTTCCCGCAGTGCCGGACTGACGCAGGGACCGATGCCGCAGGCGTTGAAGATCACGGGGATGTTCCGCTTCTCAAACACTTTTGTCAGGTGGACCACATACAAAGCCAGACTGTCCATAAACAGCTGCCCCCCGGCAAAAACTGCCAGATCCCAGTCCCCTTCTGTGACCGCTTCCATCTGGGGCAGACTTTCGCGAAAGCACCAGATTTCATGGGACAGCTGTTTGTCCCAACCCAAATGGGTGGCCGTGCTGCGAAGAATCTGGCGGCGGCGCAGATGATCCAGGTGCGCTCGGTCGACAGTCTTGCGCTGTGGAAACCGGGTACGGCCTGCCATGTCACGAACCGTGATCTGCGCCTGTGGAAAATGGCAGCGCAGAAGCTCCGCCACACAGTCGCAGATGACTGCATCGCCCATATTACTGGAGTAATACCAGCCTAAAACAAGAATTTTCATACTTTTGCCGCCTTTGTCCGGGAAAATGCATCAGATACGATCTGCTCCATAACTTCAGAATTATCCGTGTTGCGGTAGAACGCCAAAGCCGCCTGTTGGTAATCTTCATACCGGGCATCCATGCGGGCAAGGGCATCAAGAACCTCCCGGGCATCCGAAAAATCCACACATTCCGCCGCTCCGGCCTTACCCACAGTTTCCATCAGTCCGGGAATGGCATTGCAGAGCATTGGCGCACCGCATCCGGCATATTCATAGATTTTATTTGGGGCACAGTAGCGGTTGTTGATGCAGTTGTCCTCGTAAAACGCCACACAGGCGGTAGCATAGGGGGTAATTTCCAGATGGGTGGGCGCCGGGAAATTTCCCAGATAGAGTACTCTCTCATAGATGGATTTCAGCTTTTTCAGACCGCCGTTCTTGTCGGGGCCGCTCAGGACCAGATAGAATTCACTGTTTCCCCGGGCAAGGGCCTGCGCCAGCAAACTGAGATCCCGATCCGGAGCAATGGAGCCTTGATAGAGCAGGACTTTTTTGTCCCGAAGCAGATCAATGGCAGCTTTCAGTTCCGGTGTAGAACCGTTTCCCTTGGGTGGAAGGGAGCCGTAGGGTTTGTTCCGTAGAATGTAGGGTGTTTTCTCCAAATTCCACCAATCCACCATATATTTTGCCCGGGTGGGTTCACAAGCGGTAAGGATTTCCACATTGGGAACAATTTTTTTCATTCCCTTTTGGTACCATTCATGTTCGTAAAATTCCAGAGCGTTGAGAATAACAGGATGGCGGTGCTTTAGAAAACGCCACATTTTGATGACACTTTGCTCGCTGCCGATCCACAAAACAGTGTTGTCCGTCCAGTATTTCTTCCAGAATTTCCGAAACATGAAAAAGTAATTCACAGCGTTGATGCCACGCTGAAGGAGCATCACGGGAAACTGTTTCATCGTAAAAAACTCACAGGTGACTCCCTTGGATTGCAGCAGTTTCCAGATGGGGCCATTACATCCGGTGGTCAAAACGACCACCTCAATTCCCATATCCCGCAGTGTGCAGACCTGCGAGATGCAGGGCGGGCGAGAATCGATGGGTTGAAGCAGAAAATAAAGGACGCGTTTGTTCATGTTTTCTCCTTTTATTTTTCGAACGAGGATTTGTGGGGAAGCACCTGCTCAAACGCCTGGTTAAGCGCAATTTTATGGGATTCGAATTCGATTTCATCCGCATCATTGAAGCAGATGTATTTGTAGCGTTGGGAGCAGATGCTCTCGCACATCTGGTTAAATTCCCGGCCTGCCTGATAGAGCTTGCTCACCTTGCGTTTATTATAAGGGAGAAAGGTTCCGGACATCAGCTGCCAGAATTTAAATACGCACTGACTGACATCACTGCTGCTGCGGAATTTGTGGGTACACACCTGATCCAGAAGATTGGCATCAGCCTCCCACACCTGACGGAAGGTATCTTTCAGGTACGCCTGCGGCAGGTGATGGATGTTCAGGCCGAAGAGATACCGGCTGTGAAAAGCGGTCATGTAAAGGTTTTTCAGCATGGCGTGGGGGTCGTGCAGACTGAACCATTTGGATCTGTTCCGCCCACGGCAGAGATCCCTTCGGAAATGCTGATTGGCAAAGATCACATCATTTGTGTTGACACAGTTCATCAAAGACGGCATTGTAAAAAGCAGAGGCATTTCCTCCAGAGAGTCCCGGGGAAGACCGTCCTTAAAAAAATCAGCAGGTTCCACAGGGGCTGTCAGAAAGAAATCGTCGTTAAAATAGACGAACTGGTCACTGAGCCCGGGAATGCGGTGCAGGTTTAGCTCGATTGGATGGGAGCTGAATGTGGGCAAGTATTGCTCAGGGATAAAGTCCCGGTGATTGGTGATGTGCAGCTTTGGCGCATCGGGATTCAGCCATTCGGGAATATGTCCCCATGTCACAAAATGCACCTTGCGGACCCAAGGTGCATAGGTTTCCACTGCCCGGAACCAGTAATGCAGATTATCCCAGTTCCGATAACGGGTTTCCCGAAAATCAATCTGATCCAAAGGCATATCCGGATGCAGGTAACGCGCCCGTTCCGCCTGCCATGCAGGATCGGACCCGTCCACCCATGTGATAACAAAATCTATATCGTTGCAGTTAGACATAAAGACCTCTCATTTTTATAACTCGAAGGAGGATTTATTGGGTAGGACTCTGGAAAACGCCGAGTTTACCATATTTTTCGCCGACTCAAAATCAGTAATATGACTATCGTTGATACAAATCATCTTGCAGCGCCGTCCTTCAATAACCTCCGCTGCCTGCTTGGGATCCCAAGTACCAGAAAAAACGCTTCCGGATTTCCGGCGGCTGGAGGGGTAGAAATTTCCGGAAAGCAACTGGTGATAGCAAAACACATATTGATTGACATCCCGCTGATCCCGGAACCGGTGGCTGCATGTCTGATCCAGAAGCTGCGGTTCAGATTCCCAAACCGCCTCCAGCGTGCTTTTCAGGAAGCTTTGGGGCAGATGACTGTATGCAAGGCCAAAAAAATTTTGATTGCGCAATCTGCTCATCAGCAGATTTTTTAAAGATTCATGGGGACAGCGCAGGTTGTACCATTTCCAGGGGTGCCGTTTCCGGGCGGAAAGTCGGTCAAAATGCCGATTCACATAGATCATATTGTTAATGAGAATATGATTGAAAATATCCTCCTTGTCGAATTCAAAAGGTTCTTCGGAGATGCTGTCACAGGGAAGTCCCTTTACGAAAAAATCCTCCGGCTGGACAGGCTTCGTTAGAAAAAAGTCATCATTAAAATAGACAAACTGCTGACTGAGTCCCGGAATCCGGTGCAGGTTCAGCTCAATGGGGTGGGAACTGAAGGTAGGCAGATACTGCTGCGGGATAAAGTCCCGGTGATTGACCAGATTCAACTTCGGTGCGTGGGTATTCAGCCAGTCCGGTATCTGCCCGCAGGTGACAAAATGAATTTTGTGAACCCAGGGGGCATAGGTTTCTACGGCCCGAAACCAGTAGCGTAGGTTATCCCAATCCCGGTATCGGTTGTCACCTGCATCGATGAATGCGGAATCTTTTCCGATTCGATTCAACCAGAGATTTTTTTGGGACTGCCATGCAGGATCGGAACCGTCCACCCAGGCAATTACAAAATCAATCAGCTCCTCGCTCATAAAAACACCTCATTTCCCGCGCGCCCCGGCAATCAGCTGGTAGAAAAGATACATGCAAAGGCTCATTCGATGCGCCATCAGAAAGCAGATACACCTCGTTTTGACAGATGCCATTCTATGCCGATTCGCCTGTAGGCATCGCTTCAAATCCGGGTCCCGGAGAAGGGGCCGAATGCGCTCCAGTGCCTCTTTCCTGGAAGCGCTCTGGGTGCAGGCATTGACAAAGCAGTCATAAACGGAGTCAATATAGAAGTTCCGCAAACGCAAATTCATCTCCGGATCCTCTGTGGGAACAAACTGGAGATAGGCCTGAATCAGCGCTTTTTTTCGCTGCATCATCCGGCTTTTCGGTTGACGGGACAGCGAACCGGGTCTTACCATGTAGTCATAGAGCACCTGAGGCAGATGGTAGACAGACTTTGCCAAAAACAGACTGTGGAGGACAAAGAGATAGTCTTCGCTCAGGATTTCCGTCTGGGAAACAAAGCGCAGGCCATTGCGTTGCAGAAACTCCCGACGGAAAACATGAGCGTATACCGTCAGAATCCGGGGAACAGAATAATCCAGAACATTGGCGGGAGAAACTCCGTCCAGACAATCACGACGAAGCGTTTCCCGGTCGCAGAGGCCCTCCGAATCGGGAAGAATCCGATCTTTGGTGCTCCCGCCTGGAAAAACCTCCCGGAACCCGTATCGGATGATGTCCGGATGATGTTCCCGGATCACAGCTGCAACCCACTCCAGAAACCCAGAGGAAACGATGTCATCGCCATCAGCAAAGCCGATATATGCTCCCCGGGCAATATCCAGGCCGGCGTTACGGGTCAGAGAGACATCCCGGAAGTTGCAGTGCAAAGCGTGAACTCTGGAGTCTTTTTGGGCATAAGCATCGCAGATCCTTCCGGTTGTATCTGTAGAGCTGTCGTCTACCAGAATGATTTCAAACGGTGCCCCCGACTGATGCACAATGCTGTCCACACATCGAGACAGATAAGGGGCAACGTTGTGGGCGGGAATGATGATAGAAATAAGGGGATAATCCATTTTACCTCCGCTTTTTCAGGGGACGCAGGGTCACCCCAGCAATTGTGTATTTTTACCGATTCTGGCACCTATCGTTGGGACCCGAGGCTTTCCTGCCTGTCCCGGCACTGTTTTTGCCAGAATAAAGGGAAAGGTCAGAACACAGTTGACCATATAAGCCGAGGCCTCCAGCTTCATGGTCTGGTTGCTGAAAATCGTCATAATTGCAATCAGTCCAATGATGGCAGCCATGTCCTTTGCGGATTTTTCCTGATCCGTTTGAACGCTCACCGTGACTGCTTTGCGGATATCATTCAAAAACCACATCAGATATACAGCAAAACCGATGATCCCCAACTCCACCGTGATGAATGAGGAGGAAAAGAAAATATATCCCGTCCAGCTATTGGCACGATAAAAGGAAGATACCAGAAAGGAATAACTGGAATAATCCGCATTTCCAAGACCGATGCCAAACAGCTTTTCACTCCAATTGGGAAGAAAATTCTTTAATACATAGGGAATTGCGGTCAAACGATCCAGTCCAGCCGCAGATCCCTTGCCGGCATATCCTTCCTGATGTGTGACATAAGACAGCATGGTTTCCCAACGAAAAAATTGGTCAAATTCTGGAAATGCAATATAAAGGAGCTGAATTCCCAGAAGAATGGACAGTATGGCTGCCAGTGTAAATACAAGGGATCTCCAGGATTTTTTGCAAATAACGACAGCCAGAGCGCAGATGATCACAAGCTGAATAAAAAGCAGCTTGATTTCAGCCAACGCCGCCATGTACAGCGCACCTGCCCAGCATAGCATCAACCGCTTCGTATTCTTTCCTTCATTCAGAAACTTTACCGTCTGGTAGGTGCATACAATACACATCAGCCAATTCAGCGAACCATTTCCTCCCCGCACCGAGCCGTTGCTGAAGAGGCCAGAGATAAAATCACCGAAGGAAACTCTGGTGTGGGGTAAAAAGAAGAACTGGTAGCTGACCACCAGAATGTTGGTCAGAAAGAATCCGTACAGAATATCCATAATCGTGTCGATATCCTGCTTTTGCAGATACACCGCACACATTATCGCAAACAGGATGAAGCGGAAATTGTTTCGAAATCCCCACAAATACTGCAACGGTGAATAAAGATTGATGGCATAGGAAACCAGTGATACAACCAATAGCACGCTCCCGCACAAAAGCATTGTACGGGGAATCCCCGTAACCTTTCCAAAGGATTGACGGAAAAACGCCATGAGAATTATAATCAGTACCACATCGGATAGATAGTTAAACATGGAAGGTAACGGGGTGTTGCCGATGAGGAACTTGATAATCAAATTGTAGATCACTTCAAAATAGATCAGAGTCACAACCCAGGTGGTTTTTTTACTGATCCTGTTGAGATAGTAAAATGCCTGCACGAATGCCAGCAGAGATATAATATAGTTCATTCGCATCCTTTTTGTCTGATTCGTTCACCCACAGAACATACGCCGTCGGTGAACAGGTTTTCTTCCAGCGCATCCGCAATTCGCTCACTGGCGTGGCCATCGCCATAAGGGTTTGATGCCACGCTCATGGCTGTATAGGCCGTCTGATCGGTAAGCAATCGGTTACACTCCGTATAGATGGTTTCTTCGTTGGTGCCTACCAGCTTCAGCGTGCCGGCAGAAACACCCTCCGGCCGCTCCGTGGTGTCACGCATCACAAGGACGGGTTTTCCCAGGCTGGGAGCCTCCTCCTGAATTCCGCCGCTGTCCGTCAAAATCAGATGGCTGTGGGCCAGGAAGTTATGAAAATCCACTACATCCAGCGGTTCAATCATATGGAACCGATCGTTGTCTCCAAAAGCCTCTGCAGCAGCCTGACGCACAGCAGGATTCATATGGATGGGATAAATAACCTTGAGATCGTCATGCTCATCCACAATCCGCCTGATGGCACGAAACATATGGCGCATGGGCTCCCCTAAATTTTCCCGGCGGTGTGCTGTCAGCATCATCAAGCGGCTGCCCTTTGCCCATTCCAGCTCCGGATGGGTATAATCCACCCGAACTGTGGTTTTGAGGGCATCTATGGCCGTATTTCCTGTCACATAAATGCTTGCAGGGTCCTTCCCCTCTTTCAGAAGGTTTTCTTTGGACCATTCTGTGGGTGTAAAGTTATATTTCGCAACAATGCCCACCGCCTGACGGTTAAACTCCTCCGGATACGGGGCGTAGATGTTATAAGTGCGCAGACCGGCTTCCACATGCCCAACCGGAATTTGCAGATAGAAACAAGCCAGTGCGGTGGCAAAGGCTGTGGAGGTATCCCCGTGTACCAATACCACATCCGGCTGCTCGCGTTCCAGAACCTCCCTGATCCGGGTTAAGATATGGATCGTTACATCGAACAAGGTCTGCTTCTGTTTCATAACAGCCAGGTCATAATCCGGCTGCACTTGAAATACTTCCAACACCTGATCCAGCATCTGGCGGTGCTGCCCGGTTACACATACCACCGTATCCAGGCTTTTCCGTTTTTTCAGCTCTTTGACCAGCGGACACATTTTAACAGCCTCCGGCCGGGTACCGAAAACCAGCATTACCTTTTTCATAAATCTAGCAGCTCCCTATAGATGTTTGCAATTCGGCAAAGGTGTTTCTCGAGTGAAAATTTTTCCACCGCCGTCCGATAAGAATTTTCACTTTTTTGTAACCGCATTTCATGGTGATTACAAAGAGTCAGGATGCTTTGCCCTAGCGCCCTGGTATCTCCGGGCTGCAGCAGGATTCCGTTATCATCGTTGACAGCCTCCGGAATTGCCGCCACATTTGTGGCAATGGACGGGATACCTGCTGCCATTGCTTCCATAATCGTCATAGGCAGGCCTTCATGATAGGAAGGCAGGATGTTGACTGCGGTATGGGAGAGGACTTCCGCTCTGTCTCCCGGAGGCAGCCAGCCACGATAGAACACCCTGCTGCTTAAATCCCGTTTTTCAATCTCATCTTCAACATTCCCCATGACATTGGGGCCGTAAATATCCAGTTTCCACTCCGGAGAAAGTTCTGGTGAAATCTGCTGCATGGCATCCAGCAGGTCATAAATTCCCTTTCTCATAGAAACGGCCCCCAGAAACAGGAGCCGCCGGGAATCCGGAGAATACAACCTTTCCTTTGGAATTGAAACTGCGTTAGGGACTACACGGATCTTGTGAGGATCCCGGACCAGACCGGAGATAAAATTCTGCCAGTATTCCCCTAAAATGATAATCTCATCTGCGCTGTCCACAATGGAGCGCACCTGTTGTTGCCTTTTCGCGTTCAGCCCGCGATACCAGTCCTCAAACTCTGCACCATGCATATGCAGCAGGATCCTGGATCCATGTTTTCTGGCATAACGCATAACCAGTCCTTTGCGGTAGACACTGCCACGTTCGGACATATGGACATGGGTGATATCCACTTTTTCCATGCGAAAGACCCGAAAAATTTTTAAGAAGCCTTTTATGGTAAAACAGACTTTCTGAACGGGGTTTCCGACGATGGATGTTGGAACATAGCTCAGGTGACACATACTGACAAATGCTGGAGCATTCAGATAGTTTTCTGCGACGGTCCACATCCCGCCTTTTGTCGATTCATCGACCCCTACCATTAACACCTTCATTTGCGCAGTATTCCTTTCTCCGAAAGGATCGTCCGGATGAATTTCCAGTTTCCGACAAAATAGCGTCTAAACAGGCGCCTTGGCTCATGCATCAGCCGGAAGAGCCATTCAAGGCCACATTTTTGCATCCATTTGGGTGCCCGGGAAATATTGCCGGAAATCACATCAAAACTGCCGCCTACCCCCATAAAAACACAGTTATTACCGTCGTTTTGCAGGTATTCAATGAGGTATTCCTTTATAGGCGACGTGATTCCCACAAAGACAAAATCGGGAGTCAGCGCTTTCAGCTCCTGAGAAATCTCCGGCCAGTCCGACTCCTGAAAATAACCGTTATGAACCCCCAGAATTTGAAGCAGGGGAAATTGTTCCTTCAATTTCTGAGCTGCCTGATCTGCTACCTCCTGTTTTGCCCCCAGCAGATAAACTGTATAGTGCTTCCTTTCGCTGAGCGCCGCAAGGCTCACCATCAGATCAATTCCAGCCACCCGTTCCGGGAGAGGCCTGCCCAGATAGCGGCTTGCCATGACAACCGAGGCGCCATCTGCGTTGATGATGCCGCAGCTGTTGACAATTTCTTTCATCTTGGGATTTGTGTTGACCTCATTGATCTTATCCGCATTGACCCCCATCAGATGCAGCGGAGTTTTGGAAATGACATACTGCTCAACAAGCTCAACGGTGTCCTGGGCATTCAGTACATCAATTTCTATTCCGGATATGGTAATTCTGGGATTGTGGCCCAGAAGCTTTTCCTGTGATATGTTCGGACGATCCATCATGTTTTATCCTGCACCCTTATATGATCTAAACGCCATTTCCAAAGAAATCTCATCTTCCCTCTCCTGCCAGCATACAGCCAAACGTCCGAACCATCAGTTTGAAATCCAGCTTCAGGCTGCGGGTTTGGATATACTCCAGGTCCAGCTCAATCCACTTACTGAAAGGCAGATCGTTTCGTTTCGCCTGGGTTTGCCAGATGCAGGTAAGGCCGGGTTTGATACTCAGGCGCTGCATCTGGTAAGGGGTGTACCTTGCTACCTCTTCCGGAAGAGGAGGACGAGGACCCACAATGGACATATCGCCCTTCAGGACGTTCCAGAATTGGGGCAGCT
The DNA here is from genome assembly GCA_020025575.1 of Oscillospiraceae bacterium. GTDB lineage: Bacteria > Bacillota > Clostridia > Oscillospirales > Oscillospiraceae > Faecousia. Next base: position 12,168 of record JAHHRW010000016.1, read on the forward strand.
CGTCAATACTGGTCCTGCGGATCAATCGCCCAATCCGGGTAATGCGCGGATCATTATCGATTTTAAAAACAGGACCATCCATTTCATTTTGGCTCTTCAAGGTTTCGCGCAGTGTCTCTGCATTTTCTACCATACTTCTGAGTTTATATAACCGAAACTCTTTTCCACCTTTTCCCACCCGTATCTGGCTAAAAAAGGGGCTTGCATGAGGATCATCCAGATAGATAAGCAGCGCTACCAGCACTATAAACGGCCCGATCAACAGCAATGCTGCGGCTGAGACAATCACATCCACAATTCTTTTGGCAACCAGATAGTATCTGCCACACGACACCGCCCCCTGAGAAGACCTCTTCGGAATGGCAGTATTTGATTGTTCCTCTCTGTTCATACCGATCTTTCTCCCTTGATTGCATCTAGTGCGCACACTGAATTCAAATGTCTGTTCAAAAGCAGAAATACAAGAATTTTTCCTTCTTATGGGAACAATTTAATAATATTGTACACAAATCTTTATAAAAATACAATACCCTGCACGCTATAAGCTCGACAGCATTCTACAAAGCTCTGCTATACGGGGATTTCCTGGACACGCTTCCCAAAATCAGGATCTTTTGGGTAATGGCAGCCATTTCCCTGGAAATAACGACGGCATCACAATAGGACCTGAATCATCAAAGAGGATTTTTATAAACACTGTGTACCTTCTGGAGATCAAACAAATCCTTTGGTCGAAACAACTAACCCCCGGCATAGCGCTGCACCGTGTCGAATTCAAGGAAAACGCAAACCATAATAGCTGGGTTTCTCCTTGAAAAGATCCAAATCTGATCGTATAATATCTCATAATCGTTATGATAAAAACAATCAGGAACAGGTAATTGATATGCAGAACATGGATTTATATTATGACTTCTCAGGGCAGAAATTTGGTTATCCTCTGAGCTTGAGCATCAACGGATTTTCGAGAAATATTTTTTCCAGGCAGTCGAGTCTAGAAATTTCTTATATCCTGAAAGGATCGTACGAAGCAGTCACAGCGGATTTTTCCTATGTTTTAAATGAAAAAGATATGATTGTCATTGCGCCTTATGATATTCATATGCTCCATAAAAAGGATCCAGCAGACGTCGGAATCATCTTAACGATCCATATTGATTTCAGCCGAATGACTGACTCTATGGTTGGCAATTTGCACACCGGATTTCGTACAGCTGTCTGTACAGAAACCAAAAACAGAGCATCCTATATCCAATTACGGAATAAAATTGGAGAGCTGGCCTCAGATCTGATGACAGAGAGCCACGATCTTTATCATATGAATGTCATCATGATGGAGATATTGCGCATTGCTTCTTCCAAGGAATCATTTTCTGTGGATGAGCTGCCGCTTGACACGAATTATCATGAGAATTACATGAAGGCAATTAAGTACATTGACGGTCACTATAAAGAGAATCTGACTTTGGGAGAGATTGCCAAACAACTGTCATTCAGCACCTCATATACATCCAAGCTCATGAAGCGTTTCACGGGAATTCCCTTCGTAAAATACTTGGCGTATGTCCGGGTACGCGCCTCGCTGGAAACGCTTCTGGAGGGCAGAGAAAGCATTGAAAAGATCGCCTTTGATTGTGGAATGCCCAGTTCAAAAGCATATACAGAGGCCTTCCGGGAACTGTATGGGATTGTACCTAGCGCATATCGGAAACAGTTCCAGAAAAATTTGAAATACAGTAAAGGCGAAGAAACCCAGGAAATGATACTGGATGAGGAACAGAAACGCATGCTTTGGCATCTTGTGAAGGATACGCAAGAAATCCTGTATGAGAATGAGCAGCTATCCATTCGGAAAGAGGGCGACGATCTACTGCTCACCATCAGAAAGGGACGGATCCAGATTGATTCCACGCCGGAAGGCGGCATGGTGATGAGAATTTCTAAAGAGAAATAAATCCCGATTTCTTTTAACGGTTCTTTTTTGTCTTATCCTATGCCTAAATTCCAATCATTCATATAAAACCAGACAAAAAACGACTGCCGATATCTGTGTGAGTGAACGAATTCGGATGGAAGATATGATAAAATAAGTATAATTATAACGAAAGAAGAGGAGAACACGAAATGAATCCATATCCTAACTTATTCTCGCCTATCAAAATCGGCAAAACCACTGTTAAAAACCGCGTTTTCATGCCCCCTATCTCTACGAATCTGGCAGATAACGGCTATGTTACCGATGAATTGGTTCAGCATTACACCGCAAGAGCAAAGGGCGGTGTTGGACTGATCGTTACCGAGGTAACCACTGTCGAGCCTGTATACAAATACCTGCCCGGAGATATGTCCATCTGCAACGATTCCTATATTCCCGGCTGGAAAAAGCTCACCGAATCTGTCCATCAGTATGGCGCAAAGATTCTGCCCCAGCTGTTTCATCCGGCATTTATGGCATTCTCCCTGCCCGGCACTCCCCGTTTTATTGCACCCTCTAATGTTGGTCCTTACTATGCAAAAGAAGCTCCGAGAGCTGTCACCGTTGAAGAGCTGAAGGTTATCATTCGCCAGTTTGGTGAGGCTGCCGGCCGTGTAAAGCAGGCAGGTGCGGATGGTGTGGAAATCCATGCAGCCCATGCACATGGTCTGCTGGGCGGTTTCCTCTCTCCCCTGTACAACAAGAGAACCGATGAATACGGCGGTGACCTGGATGGTCGTTTGCGTCTTACCCTTGAAGTTATTCAGGAAGTTCGGAAAGTCTGCGGCGATGACTTCATTATCGATGTGCGTATTTCCGGCGATGAATACACTGACGGCGGTCTGAATCTGAACGACGCCGTATATGTTTCCAAGCAGCTGGAAAAGGCCGGTGTCGATTTCCTGCATGTATCCGGCGGTACCACAATCATGCGCGGCAGCTCGATTCCTGCCCCCGGAACTCCCATGGGTTCCCATGTAAAGATGGCAGAAGAGATCAAAAAGCATGTTTCCATTCCCGTTGCAACTGTTGGCAGAATTACTGAGCCCTGGATTGCAGAGGAACTGATTGCCAATGGTCGTGCTGATATCTGCATGATCGGACGCGCCAACCTGTGTGACCCCGATTTTGTTGCAAAGGCACAGAACGGCCAGACGGACAATATTCGTCCCTGCATTGGCTGCCTCAGATGTCTCAATGGCATCATGTTCGGCAATCGTGTTTCCTGCACCATCAACCCCTCTCTGGAACTGGAAAATGAAGAGAACATCACAGAAGCTCCTGTCAAGAAAAATGTTCTGGTGATCGGCGGCGGTCCTTCCGGAATGGAAGCCGCTTATGTGGCGAAGAAACGCGGACATCATGTCGTGCTGTGTGAAAAAGACGATGCTCTGGGCGGATTGACCCGTCTGGCAGCTGTTCCCATCGCCAAGCAGGATCTTACCAAGGTGATCAAATACATGGCAGGCAAACTGGAGCAGGAAAAGGTAGATGTCAGACTGAACTGCACTGTTACGGAAGATATGCTCAAAACCGAGTTCAAGGATTATGAAGTGATCGCCGGAACCGGCGCATCTCCCATTGTCATAAAGCCCTTTACCGAATTTAAGCAGTGGATGACCGCAGATGATATTCTGTCCGGAAAGGCCTTCCCCGGAAGAAAGATTGTCATCATCGGCGGCGGTTCCGTTGGCTGTGAAACCGCTGACTACCTTGCTCCTCTGGTCAACGACCTGTTCCCCAGAAACAGAGAAATCATTATTCTGGAAATGATGTCCGGTCTTATGATGAATGAATCCGGCCCGGGCCGCAGCCTCCTCGTTCAGAGAATGATGAAAAAGGGCGTAGAGATGATCTGCAGCGCCAAGGTTGAGCGTGTAGAGAAAGACAAGATCTACTACAGCAAGAACGGTCAGGAATACTGCATTGATGATGCAGATACTTTGGTATTTGCAGCAGGCTACAAGATTGATCCTCAGCTGGAAGAGACTTTAAAGGCCTGTGGTGTAACCTATCATCTGGTAGGCGATGCCGAAAAGCTCGGAAACATCAAGGATGCCGTGACACGCGGATATCAGGTGGCAAGAGCGCTTTAATTTACACAGCATATCAGAGCCTGCCGCAGAATGCAAATTCTCCGGCAGGCTTTTTTTGACCTTTTGCGGCTGTTTCAGCATCAATCCTATGAAAACTTTTTGTTATTTCGGATTTTGGGTACAGCAAAGCTGACCCTGCCCAAAATGGCAGCGCCGAACCCGGTCGAAATACGCCTGTGACAATTTTTGATTGTTTTTCAATCATCTCAGTGATACACTCAAGATAAGTGGACATCATATTGTTTAAGGAAACAATTTCATGTTCCATTTAATTGTACGCAGTTTTCAGCCGAAACGAACAGGAGGAGAAACGAATGAATACAACCTATCCTTATGTATTGCAACCACTTCCTTATTCCTATGACGCACTGTCCCCTGTTTTGGGAGAGGATACACTCCATTTTCATCATGATAAGCATATGAAGGCTTATGTGGATAACCTCAACAAAGCATTGGAGCCGTTTGACCAATTCCACAATATGCCTTTAGCATCCTTGCTCACCAAGCTGGATGAACTGCCTCTGTCTGCTCAGACTGCAGTGCGAAACAATGGTGGAGGCGTTTTCAATCATGAGCTGTATTTTTCAACCCTGAATTCTCCCAATGCTGGCACCAAGCCTTCTGTTGCTTTACAAGCTGCCATTGATCGGGACTTTGGAAGCATTCATCAAATGTTTTCAGAGTTAAGAAAAGCTGCTCTGGGGCAATTTGGTTCCGGCTGGGCCTATGTTGTTACAGACAAGGCGGGCATACTTTCTATCTGCGCTACCCCCAATCAAGACGTACCGGATCTATGTAAATGGATTCCGCTGATAACGGTAGATGTGTGGGAGCACGCATACTATCTGGATTATCAAAACCGCCGTCCTGATTATTTTGATGCATTCATTACACTGATTAACTGGGAAGTCGTCAGCAGTTCTTATAAAAATAGAAATGTACTTCGGTGATTTCTTTTGAATATCGGATGTACTTCAGGTGCAATATCATTGCGTAATAGAAGGTGAGGAGAAAAAATGGCTAACAAATATGAGGGTACGCAAACACAAGAGAATCTTAAAGCTGCTTTCTCTGGCGAATCTGAGGCAAGAAATAAGTATACCTTTTTTGCGTCTGTAGCAAAAAAAGAAGGGTATGAACAGATGGCCGATCTTTTCTTAAAAACAGCAGATAATGAGAAAGAACATGCAAAACTCTGGTTTAATGAACTTAATGGCATCAGCAATACCGCTGAGAACTTGGTAAATGCCGCAAATAGTGAAAACTTTGAGTGGACCGATATGTATGCTGGTTTTGCGAAAACCGCTCAGGAAGAAGGGTTCCCTGAGTTAGCAAAGAAATTCCGTTTGGTAGCTGCCATCGAAAAACATCACGAAGAGCGTTATCGCTCCCTTCTCAGGAATCTGGAAACTGCACAGGTATTTGAAAAGAGTGAAGTAAAAGTCTGGGAATGCAGGAATTGCGGCCACATCATTGTGGGAACGAAAGCCCCTGATGTTTGCCCTACCTGCAACCATCCTCAGAGCTATTTTGAACTTTATTGCGATAATTACTAGTCTTTGGATAAGTCCCGCTTCTTACTCCCATGATGGGAAAGGCGGGAATCAGAGCTTCCATGTAATTTAGATATTTCAGCAGGACTCCGTTTCAGTTCGAAACGGAGTCCTCATATTTTAGCACCCATATATACGCTCTTCATCATTTTTACTTTTACAAACTACATGATACTCCCTGATGCCAAATCATATCAAAAATCGAATTATGTCAGTTTTCACACCTAATTCATAATATGATGTTATGATAAAAAGAAAAATGCCTTTGGCATTTCGGAGGAATATATATGAATCTTGCAAAACTGATGATTCCCAAATGCAGCACCGTCTGCCTGCTCAAAAGCAGCACAGTACGACAGGGGCTTGAACTCATGCGCTATCACGGCTATACTGCAATTCCCGTTCTGGACGAAAATGGACTGTATATGGGAAGTGTCACAGAGGGAGATTTTCTGCGTCATATTCTCCAGGTCGGCAGTACCGATCTAAAAGTTCACGAGCGCTATCTGGTGGGGGATATTTTCCGTCGGGACTTTTGCACGGCACTTCCCATCAACGCCAGTGAGGAGGAAGTGATTTCTGTTGCCCTCAATCAAAACTATGTTCCTATCGTGGATGGACGGAATTGTCTCTCCGGTATCATCACCCGTAAGGCGGTGATTGAGTACTTATCTGAAAAGCAGCCCTCCAAAGTCTAAAGGTTGCACTCTTTCCTGAATGATCCGCAAAGATGACTGTCCACTCCCCTGTAGTCTCGGATGCCTGCGGAACAGCCCCTGATAACCCTCGGGCTCTCCGGGCTTACAGGATCTTCTCAGAACCATCCTCCATCTGTGCAATCATCCTGACAATCTCATCCCGCAGGATCTGCTCCCGGGCGACCAACTTCGCAATTTCTGCATTCAGCTCCGCAATATTGATTTTCTCCCGGGCATTCTCCCCTTCTACATAGCTGCTCACCGACAGGTTGTATTCCCGCTGTGCGATTTCCTCATGGGTTGCCAGGCGGGAAAAATGCGTATGCTCACGACGTTCTGCATAGGTGTCCACAATGCGGCCAATATTCTCAGCGGTCAGATGATTGTTGTTTGTGACCCTGACATACTCTTTGGATGCATCAATAAACAGTGTTTTGTGATCCTGCTTGTTCTTTTTCAGAACCATGATACAGGTGGCGATACTGGTGCCGAAAAACAGATTACTGGGCAGCTGAATCACGCAATCGATGAAGTTGTTCTCAATCAGATACTGCCGGATTTTCTTTTCGGCACCGCCACGGTACAAGATCCCCGGAAAGCATACAATCGCCGCTGTCCCATGATCCGCAAGGCAGCTCAGACAGTGCATCACAAATGCCAGATCTGCCTTGCTCTTAGGCGCCAATACACCGGCAGGCGCAAATCGTGGGTCACCGAGAAGCTGAGAGTTTTCATTTCCTGCCCATTTGATGGAATAAGGCGGATTGGACACAATCAGCTCAAAAGGTTCTTCGTCCCAGTACTGCGGATGCATCAGCGTATCCTCGCAGGAAATATGGAACCTATCAAATCCAACATCGTGCAGGAACATATTGATACGGCACAAATTATAAGTAGTAACATTGATTTCCTGCCCATAAAAACCCTTGCCAACCCCGTCCAGTCCCAGTACCTTTGCCGCCTGCAGGAGCAGGGATCCGGAACCGCAAGCCGGATCGTAGACCTTGTTGATCTTGGTTTTTCCCACCGTTCCCAGACGGGTCAGCAGTTCGGACACATCTGCAGGAGTGAAGAACTCGCCGCCGGATTTTCCCGCATTGCTGGCGTACATGGTCATCAAGTATTCATAGGCATCTCCGAATGCATCAATCTGGTGATCTTTCACCTTGCCAAGATTCATTTCTGCAACGCCGTTGAGCAGCTTTACAAGCTTTTCATTCCGCTTGGCAACGGTGGCGCCAAGCTTGTTGCTGTTCACATCATAATCGTCAAACAAGCCCGCAAAACTTCCCTCAGCCCCACTTCCCTTTGCCGATTCCTCGATATGTCGGAACACGGTCTCCAGTGTTTCGTCCAGATGCTCGTTTCCTGCAGCCCTTTGCGCAACATTGCAAAACAATTCTCCGGGCAAAATGAAGAACCCTTTTTCCTCTATCAGATCTTTCCGCAGTTTCAGCGCGTCTTCATCGGACATTTCAGCATAGGAAAAATCTGCATTTTCGCCATCAGTCTCCCTCTGATTGATATAATTCATCAGGTTTTCTGAAAGATAGCGATAGAACATGGTCCCCAGCACATAGTTTTTAAAGTCCCATCCATCGACAGTACCTCGCAGTTTCTCAGCAATTGCCCAGATGGCGCGGTGCAGCTCTCCCCGTTCCTGCTCTTTTTTTGTATCAGTCATGTGATTTTACTCCATTGATTCCTTCAAGGAAATATTATATCGTGTTTAGATTATACCATAGCCACTTTTCCTTTTCAAATTTCGATCCTGCAAGCAAACAAAAAGGTCTGAAATCTCACGATTTCAGACCTTTCTTGGGACCTGTATGACTAAAAAACGTTATGACTCCACATCAGAGGTGCTGTTCATACTTCCGAGGCAATAGACCTTCCCCTGAATCTTATTGCTCCTTAAGGTCGAGATAATGGTAGGAATGGCGCCCAGGAGCACAAACAGATACTCCATTGCAAGGCTTCCTACATAGTTGCTCATCTCAATGGCCTGTTCCTCCAGCAGCATCGGGAGAATCTGATATGCAGTAATAAAGTCAATCTCCAACTCCCGCATTATCAAGATTGCCCAGTCCATCCGATCACCGATGAATGTCATCACAACCATCAGAATCACACTGATCACAATTGCTTTTTTAGACAGTTTTCCCCCAAGCAGCTCATAGCCCTTCAGCGTGCAGACAGCCATAATCACACCGCTCAATGCTGCTACATACCCCAGCTGACTGAATATGATGATGGAGGCCGCGCCCAGGAGAGAGCCGATCAATGCACCAACAATACCAGCAACCACATTCTCCCTCTTACCTTGCTTTTGAGACTGGCTCAGTGTGTTGTCGTGCTGAATCTTATTAAAGCAATCAGGGCACAAGTTCACATATCCGCCCGCCACATAACAGGCCGAAGGATTCTCTCTTCCACATGTCTGACAGCAGTTTTGGAATCCTTTCATATGTAAAAAATTGACTAGCGCATCGATGGATTCTTTCAGGTTCGCCTGAAGCTTACTCTGATTGGAACAATTCTTCATCTTCATCTTGATGGACATTCCATTTTGCGTCAACTTTGCCACAGACTTGTTTTCACGCTGAAATTGCTTGCACTCCTCTTTTGTGAGTGGCTCTGAAGCTCTTTGCGCGGAAACAGCCACCGTGAGCATATAGGCATACTTGACTTGTTCCGGGTATATAATCAAATCATATGTTCTGCGTTGTCCGTATATTGCACCGCCCTCCGCATCAAGTCGAAGACCCAGAAAGGATGCCAGGTTCTCGTAATTTTGTTGTATGCTCTTATTCATATTACCCCTCCAATTTGATTTCTTATCATAAAATGAAATTACCTTCGCTTATTGTACCATATCACTTTTTTCTGTACAATATGGCAAATAGACCAAAATTTTTTCTGTAAAAATTAGGCTAAATGCAAAAAATTATTCTCTCATATCAAACTTTCAGAGCTTCTCCAGTCCTCTTCCCCCTGCATTTTCAAGGGTATTTAAGAATTCCGATCTTTCCTCTCTTTCGTAAATTGCAATTGCAAGCTGGATTTGGAAAACGAATGGACCAAGTTAGCTGCATCGCTCCCATGGGATGCTGCTAGAAGGAATATACAAAACGCTTCGGGAATAGCGTTCATCCTGCCCATCCGGTCCGAATTGCCCTCAGTGCATACAATCGGATGTCATATCGGACGCCCTTTTTCTGCAATTCTCTTCATTATACCCTCTATTTCGAGCATCATTACTTAAATTTGACATAAATTTCACAGAGATTGTATATCGATTATTACATTGATTTTATAAAATATCTTAAAGGTATGTTTAGCATCTTTCCCGGTCTGCAGATATCAGACAAAGCAGGGAAATATCTGAGAGGAGCGAATACACGTGAAATATGCCATCATAGATGTGGGATCAAACTCCCTTCACCTGACGGTGTATGAGATCAGCGGGGTTCATTTCAAAACTCTGTTTCGAACAAAGGTAATGGCAGGATTGGCAGGATATGTCGAGGACGGAATGATGACCGCAAACGGCATCCAGGCTGCAGAATCTGCTTTGTTGGGTTTTAAGAAAACACTTGAGTCCTTATCAATCGAGAATGTTTCTGTTTTTGCAACTGCATCCTTGCGGAATATTGATAATTCCCAGGAAACAGTTGAACTTCTAAATCAGAAAACAGGTTTCAATATTGAAGTGATCGATGGAAACGAAGAAGCACTCATGAGCTACAGAGGTGCCATGATGGACCTCCACATTGAATCTGGTGCCTTTATTGATATCGGAGGCGCATCCACAGAAATCATCTCCTTTGAGAATGGAAATATATTAGAGACGCATAGCCGCAGAATTGGTGCCCTGAGCTTATACAAAAAGTGCGTCACCAAAATTCTCCCGAACCAAAAAGCGATAGAATCCATGGCAAAGTTGGTTGATTCAGAGTTACTGTCTTTGCATGACTGTACCTTTGATTCCCGGACACCGTTGGTATGCGTAGGCGGCACAGCCCGAACCGTTCTTAAGCTGGCAATTAAGGAATTTGATCTTCCTGACGAGTGCAGACAAGTTACAGCTAAGCAGGTCGATGTGCTTTTGCAGCGTTTTCTGTCCGGTGACAAAAAAATTATTAAGACACTTCTTCGAACAGTGCCCGACCGTATCCATACCCTTGTACCGGGTCTTTTCATTTTGGACCGTATCATGCATTTGTATCAGTCCAAAGAGATTGTTGTAAGTAAATACGGAGTTCGGGAGGGCTTTTTATGCAGCAGAATCATTCAATCGTAGAGAATCACTATGAATTCACTCAGAATCGAGAGATCAGCTGGCTTCATTTCAATCAGCGGGTTCTGGATGAGGCTAATGACAAAAGTCTTCCTGCCTTAGAAAGATTAAAATTCATTTCTATCTTTTCCAGTAACTTGGATGAGTTTTTCATGGTACGCGTTGGCAGTCTATTTGATCTGCAAAAAGCATGTCCCCATGATATAGACCATCGCAGCGGTATGACTCCCTCTCAGCAGTTAAATCGCATTTATGCTTCTGTCGGCGACCTGATCGAACTGAAAAAAGGAATTTATACGGAAGTAGTTCAGGCGCTCAACCAATATGGAATCTGGGATTTAGACTACGAGAGCCTGTCAGACAGTGAGCAAAAACTCATAAAAAAATATTTCAAAAGCAATATTCTCCCTATTATTTCACCGATTATCCTGGGCAGCCATCATCCCGTTCCGCATTTGGAGAATAAAGAGCTCTATGTGGTGGCAACTTTGCAGGACGGGGACGGGGAAAGCGCCGTTGGCCTGATTCCAATACCTCAAACGCTTCCCCCGTTCGTTACCCTGACCCAAGGCGAGCAGCTGCGATACATTCGTATTGAAACCATTATTATGCACTGGGTCAGCAAACTATTTGGTTCCTACAAAGTCCAGGAGTACACAATTGCATCGGTGACCAGAAATGCAGATTTGAGTTTTGATGACGACAAATTTGAAGATATTGCGTTTGATTTTCGCAACAGGGTTACGTCTCTGCTGAAGAACAGAGATCACCTGAATATTGTTAGAATCGAACTGGGTACTCCAATTTCAGACACCTTTTTGAATCACCTATCACATCTTGTACAGGTTGATCGAAAGCAGATATACATCGACACATGCCCGCTGAAGATGAAGTATGTATTTCAGCTGGAGAACAAAATTAACGACCGTTTGAAGGGGCATCTGTTATATACTCCCTATACGCCTCGTTGGCCTGAGGATATTGACCCGAACTGCTGTGTAATCGATCAGGTACAGCAGAAAGACAAACTCCTGTTTTTCCCTTTTGATTCAACAGAACCATTTCTTCGTCTGCTGACAGAAGCCGCTGAAAGCAAAGAGGTAATCTCAATTAAAATTACAATTTACCGTCTGGCTTCATCATCTAAAATTGCCAGGATTCTCTGCCGGGCAGCTGAAAATGGGAAGAATGTTATGGTGATGATGGAGCTTCGCGCTCGATTTGACGAAGCGAATAACATCCAGTGGTCCAAGATGCTGGAAAACGCGGGCTGCCAGGTTATCTACGGGATTGTGGATTTTAAGTGCCACAGCAAAGTTTGTCTGATTACCATGCAAACCAAGGGGAAACTCCACTATATTACCCAGATCGGCACCGGAAATTACAACGAGAAAACAAGCACTGCTTATACTGACCTGAGTTTGATGACGGCCTCGCAAGCTATCGGTGAAGATGCCACTACATTCTTTCAAAACCTCCTGGTAAATAATCTAAACGGAGAATATCATCATCTGCTGGTGTCTCCTGAAGGAATTGAAAATACAGTTTGCAGCATGATTGACGAGGAAATCAAAAAAGGGGTAGACGGGTATGTGTGCGCTAAAATCAATTCGCTTACCGATTGTGAGATCATTGAGAAACTGGTAGAGGCATCCCAGGCTGGTGTTGAGGTAAAGCTGATCATACGAGGGATTTGCTGTCTGCTGCCCGGAGTAACTGGATTTACCGAAAACATCTCTGTCACCAGCATTGTCGGCCGCTTTCTTGAGCACTCCAGAATTTATATGTTTGGAAAGGGCAATGACAGCAAAATGTACATATCCTCTGCTGACTTCATGGACCGAAACCTACATCGCAGACTAGAGGTTGCGTGTCCCATCTATGATCCGGATTTAAAGGATAAACTGCATTGGATCATTGCCAAGCAGTTAAGCGATAATGTAAAGGCCAGTACAGTCACTTGCGATGGGGTATACCGACGTAAAAAGCCTAGTAGCTCCCTGGCAATTGATAGCCAGAAGCAATTTATGGAAGAAACAATTCATGCATTGGAGCCATTCAAGCCACAAAAGAAGGGCTGGCATGAGAAATGGGCTAAAGTAATCTCCAAACTATCAGAAGCCTTGCGTGAGGCATCCAATTATTGAAGCTCTGAATGGCTGGATAAGGCAGAGAACCTTCCGGATCTGCTGAATAAGAATGTGTATTTCTACAGTAATCATCGTCCAACTGCCGCTTTGGACTACAAAAGCCCAGTTCAGTACCAGACCGAACTGGGCTTTGCGTAATTACACTTTTTTGTGTCTCCTTTTACTTGACAAGTACAACGGTTAAAATCCCGTGGCTCTCATTTTTAATCAGCAAATTTATTTCAAGATCTGGTCTTCGTATGGATAAAATTCAGAAATGGTGCGTGCTGAAATTTCTCACGAAATCGCAGTCCACACGCATTCAGCTCAGATTCCGCACGGCTGATCTCCGTGATTTTCATTCTCTCGGGAAATGTTCAAAATATAAAAAGAAAAGGTCTGAAATCTACCGATTTCAGACCTAAAGATGGTCCGAGTGACTGGATTCGAACCAGCGGCCTCTTGAACCCCATTCAAGCGCGATACCAAACTTCGCCACACCCGGATATTGTATTTTTATCATCATTGCCGACGACTTAAATATAATAGCACATCTTAATTCAAATTGCAAGTCCTATATTGGAATAAAATTAAAAATCCATCGTTTTATTTTCTTATCCACGACATATCGAGAGCCTCTGTTGCGATAGGGAAGGGAAATTTCCCTGTCTGATATATTCTGACTGGTTCCCTTGCCAGAAAAAGAAAAATTACTTGTTAGGATAATCCCAAACCCTTACGTAGATTGGAGAAACTGCCTATGGTAAACCGAAAGCATCCCATCGTTCTTCGCTGCCCGGTGACAGCTGAGGAACGAACCTTGATTGGGCACAAAATGGGGCAGCTCCCCACACAGCGGATCGGCGGATGCTTTGCCTTTGTTCATGGGGATGAATAATTGTCTGCATCACTTCAGTGCCGCTTCCCAGTCTTTTTCCCGAAAACCTACCAGCACCTGATCCTCGAAAAGCAGAATCGGTCTCTTGACAAGCATACCATCGCTTGCCAGAAGATCATACTGCTCCTGCTCCGTCATGCCGGGGATTCGGTCCTTAAGGCCCAGTTCCCGATAGCGCATACCACTGGTGTTAAAAAATTTCTTCAGAGGCAGACCGCTTATCTCATGCCACAGGCGCAGCTCCTGGGCAGTGGGTCTATTCTCCTTGATGTCACGCCGATCAAAGCTGACACCCTGATTCTCCAGCCACTTTGCGGCCTTCTGGCAGGTAGTGCACTTGGGATATTCAATCAAAAGCATTGCAATTTCTCCTTTTTCTTTTATTGTATCACAGCTTTGCCTTCAGAACAAGAAAAATCCGGGCTTCTAATCCTTCTGTGTGCAGCCACTTGATTTTTGACGGTGCTGTGATATAATAACATCAAAATATTTCGATATGAGGTGAGTATGTGTCCAGCATTTATGAGGATCGGGCAAAGGTTTTCAAGTCTCTGGCAGATGAAAAACGACTGCGGATTCTGGAACTGCTGAAAAGCGGCGAAAAATGCGCCTGTGTGCTGACTGATCTTCTGGATATGCCCCAGTCTTCCCTGTCCTACCACATGAAAATTCTGACTGAATCCGGCATTGTGGAAGGCCGTACGGAGGGCAAGTGGACCCATTACCGCATCAGTCCCTTCGGTGCCAAGATTGCGGTAGAACTTCTGAAGCAGATCACCTCTGTGGATGAAGAATGTGACTGTGAATCTTGCTGCAACTAAAAAGGCCGTCCCCAGATGGTCTTTTTTTCAGAGAATTATATCGAAAAAATTCGATCTATTAGGGAGGAATCCTGTATGCAATCGTTTTGGACTTTCTTTCAGAGAGAGCTGCTCGGCATGGCGTGGCTGGACCGGCTGATGGGACACCTGGTGGCATTCATCGGCCTAGACCCCGGCAGCCCACTGGGGGGAAGTATCCGCTTCTTTCTCTACGACAGTGCAAAAATTATGGTGCTGCTTGGGATCCTGATTTTCTTCATTTCCTGGATTCAGAGCTACTTTCCGCCGGAGCGTACAAAGAAAATTCTCGCCCGTTTTCACGGTCTCGGTGCCAGAACCATGGCGGCACTTCTAGGCACTGTGACACCATTTTGCTCCTGCTCCTCCATCCCGCTTTTCATCGGCTTTACCGGAGCCGGGCTGCCGCTGGGCGTTACCTTCTCGTTTCTGATCTCCTCACCCATGGTGGATCTGGCTAGCCTGATGCTTCTCATGAGTATTTTCGGCTGGAAAACTGCCGCAGTATATGTCCTGCTGGGGTTGGTCATCGCCGTCATCTGCGGCAGCGCCATTGAACACCTGCAGCTTGAAGACCAGGTGGAGGATTTTATCCGCCGCATTCCTTCCGCTGACGATGCGCCCGAACGTCTCACCCACCGTGACCGACGCAATTTTGCCTGTGAACAGGTCGCCTTTACAGCCAAAAAAGTGTATCCCTATGTGCTGACGGGTGTCGGCATCGGTGCTATCATTCATAACTGGATTCCGGCGGAATTCATTCAAAAACTTCTGGGCACCGGAAATCCTATGGGCGTGGTACTTGCCACCGCAGCAGGAATCCCCATGTACGCCGATATCTTCGGCACCATTCCCATCGCACAAGCGCTGTTGGCAAAAGGTGCCCGGCTGGGTGTGGTGCTATCATTTATGATGGCGGTTACAACCCTTTCCCTTCCCGCACTGGTTATGCTTCGCAAGGCCGTAAAGCCAAAACTACTGGCCATCTTTACGCTCATGTGCACGGTGGGCATCATCCTCGTCGGCTATTTGTTTAACTTCATCCAATTTCTACTGATCTGAAAAGGAGAATCTGACCATGAAACAAAAGAAGCTCTATGTCCTGACTGGTTTTCTCGGTTCCGGCAAAACTTCCTTGCTGCTGCATCTGCTGGATCACACCGGTGATGCAAAAGTTGGTGTCATTCAGAACGAATTTGGCAAAATCAGCATTGACGGTATTCTCTCGCGCCGGGATGGCATCGAAATGACCGAGATCACCCGTGGCTCCATCTTCTGCTCCTGTCTGAAGCTGAACTTTGTTCAGGCTCTGGCGGAAATGGGCCAGAAAGACCTCGACTATGTCATTGTAGAAAGTTCCGGTTTGGCGGATCCCTCCAATATAGAGGAAATTCTGAATGCTGTAAAGCTGCTGGCAGGCGACTGCTACCGATTTGAGGGAGCTATCTGTCTGATTGACGCGGTCAACTTTCCTGTCCAGCTGGCTGATATTGAGACCGTGGACCGTCAGCTGTCCCACTGCCACATGGCAGTCATCAACAAGACCGATCTGGTGGATCATCACCAGCTGCAAGCCGTCATCGCCGCCGTTCGCAAGGTCAATCCCCGCTGCCGTCTGGAACTGTGCCAAAACGGAAAAATTGATCTGGCATTTCTGAATGAAGACCTGACATTGCTTGCGTGGGCTGAATGCGAGGATTCCCTCAATACCGTTGATAACAAGCCCAAGACCATCTCCATGGAGTGCTCCATGCCGGTAGCTCAGGCCGATCTGACCGCATTTTTACAAAAAGTTCTGCCGGATACCTACCGGATAAAAGGCTTTTTCCTCCTCAACGAGGGTTGGTTCCAGGTGGATGTGGTGGAAAAGTTAATCGAATACCATCCCACAGAACGCCGGGAGATCTCCCAGATGGTATTTCTGTCGAAGATTGGCCCCAAAGTCATTCGTACTGTGGACAGTGCCTGGAAAGAAACCATGTCCGTCCCTATGAAACTGAAGAATTGAGGAACTGCCATGAAAATTCAAGTACTCGGTACCGGCTGCGATAAATGCGACCGGCTGTATGAAAATACCTGCAAAGCAGTGCAGCTTCTTGGTCTGGACACAGATGTCGAGAAAATTGAAGATCTGATGGAGATTGTCAAAAGCGGCATCATGACAACGCCCGCCGTGGCTGTAAACGGAGAGGCTGTCATCCGCAACCGGGTTCCAAGCCCAAGTGACATTGCGGAACTGATTCGCAAGAAACTGTAAAATATGCCCCCTGACGCAGAAGCTTCATAGTCCTGCATCAGGGGGCATTTGTCTATGATATGCTTTGAACAGAGCCGTTGCAAATACAGTAAAGCTTTCGGTTACGCCATGTGTTCCGATGCGCAAAACCGCTCCGGCAGAATCTGTGCCAGCGTCATCTCTTTCCAGGTTTCCCCGGGGCCAATCATATAAATCCGAAAATCATCGCCGCAGAACTCCGACATCACCTGACGGCAGACGCCGCAGGGCGGGAAATATCCCGTAATCTCCCCGTCCTTGCCGCCACAAACCGCAATGGCGGTGAAATCCCGATGTCCGTCATAGACTGCCTTGAAAAAAGCCGTCCGCTCGGCACAGACCGAAGGGGAATAGGACGCATTTTCGATATTACACCCCTGATAGACCGTACCATCTGCGCACAGCAGCGCAGCACCGACTTTGAATCCCGAATAGGGGCAATAGGCATGCGTCTGGGCCTCAATAGCAAGTTCTACGAGTTTTTCAGCTGTCATGGGTATCTTCCTCCTTCTCTGAAATCACACATCCCAAGCCTTCCCAGGCTTGTTCAGCGGGATCAGATCTCATACCACTTGATTTCGTTGGCCGCAAGCTCCAGATTGAAATGATCCTTGTCCGTATAAACGGTGGTGGACTGGGGCTCGTAGGTGTTGTTAACCACACAGTACTTACCGTTCTTGACAAAGGCATGGACTTCCACATTGAAGTTGGTGGAGTACCACTTGTTCAGCTCGTCCTCACTGTGGGATGCCCACAGGATTGCGCGGTATAGGATCCGGCTGTTCTCAAAGGTATAGGGCAGGCCGGAGATGTAGACACTGCGGCCATCACCGAAGGCATTGACAGCCATCTGGACTTCATTGTCCTTCTGACAGAGAATCTGTGCATTGGGCAATGCATAGATATTCTTCTTGCCCTCACCGAAGTTCACTTCCTTGCCGCTGTCAGCCAGAATGAAATGGTTGCCCTGCTCGACCCAGTTGTACTTGTCATAGTTCAGAGTAAAGCCGGTTTCCTTCTCCACTCCCAGAACATTGGCCAGCTGCAGATAGTGTCCCTGATACTGGTGCCCGGTAGGCTCGCCAACACCGATGAAGCCGCCGCCACGATGGACAAAGCCACGAATTGCGGAGGAAATTGCAGGATCTTCCCATTCAGCGCCGCCGGTGTGTGCGGTATCGCCGTCGCCGACATTGATGATTACATCAATGGAGTCAAGCAGGTTGGGATCGGAACGAATATCGTCGAAGGAAATGAACTTCACATCGAAGGGCGCACCGGACAGCGCCTCGATGACACCTGCATAGGAGTAGTTCTGTTTCTGGTACAGTGCATGATGAACCATGTGGCAGCCCCATGCGCGCATCTTGCCCCAGCTGTTGAGCACCGCAACGGTCTTGACGCAGTAGGGAGTGGTTCCCTTGATGTTATTGTAGAGCTCGCGGAACTCGTTGCAGACGGACTCGATGTAGTCGATGAACTCCGGAAAATCCATAGCCAGCTTCAGGTATCCGCCATAGCCAATGCGGTCGATGGGCTTACGCAGGATCGCACGGCGGGCAGTCACCCAGTTCTCCTTGGCTTCCTTCACGGGATCGCCGCCCTCGTGGAAGGTATCGGGGAAGAAGTAGGGCAGGAAACGGCCCTCTGTGTACTTAACACCGGGGATATCGGAGATCAGACGCAGGGTGGAGCCATTTCCCACGGAACCGACAACAGCATCAACCCCAATGGTCTTCCACTCATCCATGAAAGGCTCCGTACCGATCCAGTGGTCGCCCAGGAACATCATGGCTTCCTTGCCCAGCTCATGGGTGATGTCGACCATTTCCTTGGCCAGTTTTGCCACCTCACGGCGCTGGAATGCCTGGAAGTCCTTAAACTCCTTGGAGGGCACACGGTACTGGTTGTTATAGTAACCCTGGTCAACGATGAACTCGGGGCGGAACTTGTAGCCAACTTCCTGCTCGAACTGCTCAAGAATATAGGGTGAGACAGATGCAGAATAGCCATACCAGTCTACATACTTCTCGCGCTTGAGCTCATCGAATATCAGGGTGAACTGATGGAAGAAGGTGGTGTAGCGGATCACATTGACATAAGGGTGCTCTGCAATGAACTTGCGCAGACGCTCCATTGTATACTTATGGGTCTTAGGCTGCCGGACATCGAAAGTAATCTGATGCTCGAAGTTCTGCCAGTTATTTGTAACGGCATTGTACATATGGACGGGATCCCAGATGAGATATGCCAGAAAAGCCACCGTGTACTCGTGGAAGGCAGCAGGCTTGTGAATCACCACGCAGCCGGTCTCTGGGTCATAGTCCCATGCATCGGGGCTGATGGGTTCACCGGTGGTGCGATCCATGACTTCCCACCAGCGCTTCATATCATCACGGGTATTCACTTCCATCAGCTCGGGAGAAATTCCCTGCATCAGGGAAATGGAGAGGGGGCCGCCGACAGCCGTATGGAAACCGGTCATAATATAGCACTGCTGAACCTCATCGGGATTGGCCTTTGCCCAGGCATTGTCCTTACGGGTGGTATAGTAAGTCGAATAAATCTTAGCATTCTGATTTTGAAGTTCTGCCGGGAAGTCGGTACCATCACAGTCACGAATGGCATCCGCACCCCAGCGCTTCATTATCTCAAGAGTCTCATCAACCACATCCAGATCGGTTGGAATGGTAACACGACCGTAATTCTTATATTCAGTCATATCGAAATCTCCTTTTTTCCATGGTATTCATCTTAGCCATTGATCACAGGCAGGCCTTTTCGCTATTATTAAGTATAACAGAATCGTTTTCAGATTCCAATACTCTTTTCCCAGATTCTACGGGTATTTTCTCCTATATTTCCGCACAACTTCTCATTTTGACCGGATCCACTCCCCTTTTTGACTGTTGCGGGTCTTTTTAGCAGCGCCAGAGGATTTTTCTCCATGAATTTTTTGTTTTTTCTCTAATTTTTTTCAAAGTGCCATTGTAAGAATACATTATTTTATGTTATAATCATGCTAGCCAGTTTCGATCCTTTAGAGGGGGATTATGTATCTGCGGGTATATTAGGGCCGCCGGTACGAATCAGGCAACAATATTTAACTGGAGGAATTCACATGCCAATGCAAATGGGCTTCCGTTGGTACGGCGAGGGTAATGACAAGATCAGCCTCTCCGATATCAAGCAGATCCCCGGCGTCACCAGCATCGTCTGGGCGCTGCACCACAAAATGCCCGGTGAAATCTGGGAAGTAGACGAAATCGCTGAAGTGAAGAAGCAGCTCGATGAGTATGGCTTCAACATGGATGTGGTAGAATCTGTCAATGTTCACGACGACATCAAGATCGGCCTGCCCACCCGGGATGCCCTGATTGAAAACTACTGCCAGACCATCCGCAACCTGTCCAAGTTCGGCGTCAAGGTTATCTGCTATAACTTCATGCCCATCTTCGACTGGACTCGCTCCGATCTGTTCCACCCTGTGGGCGACGGCTCCACTGCTCTGTTCTACCAGAAGAACATGATTCAGGACGACTACAACGCCATGGCGAAGTATATCCTGGACTTCACCGAGAAGTATAATATGTCCTTCCCCGGCTGGGAGCCCGAGCGTATGGCCAAGCTTGATGAGCTGTTTAAGGCCTATGAAGGTGTGGACCACGAGAAGCTGTGGGCTAACCTGAAGTATTTCCTGGAGGCAATCATGCCTACCTGCCGGGAGTGCGACATCAAAATGGCAATCCACATGGACGATCCCCCCTGGGATATTTTCGGTCTGCCCCGTCTGCTGGTGGACGAGCCCAGCATTGATCGCTTCCTCAAGATGGTGGACGATCCCTACAACTGCCTGACGCTCTGCTCCGGTTCTCTCAATGCAAATCCGGACAACAACGTTGCAGATATTGTGCGCAAGCACTGCGACCGCATTGCCTTCGCCCACATCCGCAATGTCAAGCACTTCCCCAACGGCGACTTCTCCGAGGCCAGCCATCGGGACTGCGACGGCGACACCGGTATTCTGGACATTCTGAAGGCCTACCACGACTGCGGCTACGAGGGATACATCCGTCCCGACCACGGCCGTCATCTGTGGAATGAAGGTCCCGGCAACGTCCGTCCCGGCTACGGCCTGTACGACAGAGCACTTGGCATTATGTATATGCTGGGTGTTTGGGATATGCTGGACAAACTGGACGGCAAATAAGCTTCTTGAAATCTTTAGGAGCCGCACCCGCACCGGGCTGCGGCTCCTATTGAATCTTTGATATGAGGTGAGCACAAATGATTCTTGACAGTCTCAAGCATATTGAAAACTACAAAGGCATCGCACCCAAAATCTACCAGGCCCTGGAAATCCTGCGCGACACAGACTTCTCCAAGGTTGCCGACGGTACCTACGAAGTAGAAGGTTTTGACTTCCGCTACAATGTCATGTCCTACACGCAGAACCATCACTTCGAGAAATTTGAGGCCCACAAGGACTTCATTGACATTCAGTACATGATTACCGGCACCGAGATCATGGGATTTAACCAGCTGGAAAATGTTACCGAAACGGAAGCAAATCCCGCCGGCGATATTTGGTTCTACCACGGCACCATGGACAGCGTTACTGTCGAAGGTGACCGCTTCGCCATCTTTTTCCCAAGCGATGCCCACGCACCCGGCATTATGCCGCCCAAAGGCCCCTACGAAGTCCGCAAGTGCGTCTTCAAGATTCACATCTAATCTCAGCTCTGTAAAAAATGCGAGTACCGGTTGGTACTCGCATTTTTCCTTATTTTATTCGATGTTCACCGCGTCGGGTTGCACGAAGGCCAACCTCGGTACCATGATAAATCCGAACATAGTTCTCCCGATGCTTGACAAGCATCACCACCGTGGGGATCAGAAGGATCATCAGCAGGGGCATACTGTGCGCAGCAAAGCTAAGATATATGGGAATGGAAATTGCCGCTGTGATGGTGGCGCACACGATATAGTCCGTGATGAGTGTAATGAAAATCAGGATCACCGCCAGAATCAGAGCAAACTTCCAGTCCATAGCCAGCGCTACGCCAAAGTAGGAGGCAAACCCCTTCCCCCCACGAAATTTCAGGTAGAAGGGAAAAATATGACCCAGAACGCAGGAAACGCCCGCAACCGCACCAATATGCCCCAGATTGGGCAGCATCATCTGCGCCAGAAGCACTGCCGCAACTGCCTTCACAATATCATGAACCGCTACAAGTATACCGGCCTTCCATCCCAGAAGAATGGTCGTATTGGATGCACCTAGATTTCCGGAGCCTTCCTTGCTTAAATTCACATGCTTCAGCTTAGATAGATAAAATGCCATACTGGAACAGCCCACCAGATAGCCGCCAATTACCGCAAACAAATATCCCATCCGAATCCTCCTATCATGTCTTTTTATTACTATAGCATGGCGGATATCAAATTGGAACCCTTCTGTTTGTTTGTAATTGGATTTCTGTTTCAGCCAATGGCTTATAATGTCTGGATGTGGCGCCAGTGTCCTTTTTTCCATCGGGCAGCAAATATCACAGCCCGCAGATTTTCGTCCAGCATAAAGGCAATCCAGATACCTACCAGACCAAGGCCCCAATGGACCCCCAAAAGATAGGCGATACCCACACCGACGATCCACTGGCTGCAAATTCCGACAGTCACCGGGAATGCTACATCGCCTGTAGCCTGCAGGTTACGCACCAAAACAATATTGAAACAGCGCCCAATTTCCAGAAGAATCTCCACCAAAAGCACTTGCTGCCCCAAGGCAATCACCTGGGGATCATTGCTGAAGAATCCAAACAAGGGACGGGCAAACAATGCCAGAATGACCGCCAAACCCACAGAGATCGGAGCAAAAATTCTTAAAATCCTCCAGTTTTGACGATCAGCCTGGTCGAATTCCCGCGCACCAATGTAATAGCCGATAATAATTGCGGTGGACTGACTCACTGCATTAATAAGCATATAGCAGATCTGAGCGAACATAATGGTATACATACGAGTAGTAACCGCATAGGTTCCCATCATATTCACAAAAACCAGGCTGGCGGACTGAGAAAGGTTGTATGAAAGGCCTTCTCCGCCGGATGGTAGTCCGATGTAGAGGAAACGCTTAAATAGATTTGTTGGGAATGGGCGAAGGTTCTGCAAACTAATACACGCACCTGGAATCGTCCGAAAAAATGCATACATCATCATTAGCATTCCAATGGTCCGGCAGATACTGGTTGAAATAGCAGCTCCTGCTGCACCCAGACGGGGAAATGGGCCAATGCCATAGATAAAAGCCACATTGCCCACAATGTTTATAAGATTGATAAAACCCGTACTGCACATAATGACCAGCATTTTGGCATGCGCCCGTAAAAATGCGCTGAATGTAAGCATCAGTGCCTGACATGGCAAGCTCAGCGTGGTGATCATTAGATAGCTTTTCGCTTCTGCACGAGCTTCAACCGGAACCTGCATCAGTTCAAGCAGCGCATCAGTCCCAATCAGAAGCAGCATGCTGAGCATGAGACTGATCACAAGATTTAATCCTACAGCCAATGTGTAAATTTGTTCTGCTTTTTCCGTATCACGGGCTCCCAGGAACTGACTGAGCATAATAGTAGCGGCAAGGCAAATCACATTGAAGCTCAAAATGAGGGTGGTTATAATCTGGTTTGCATTTCCTACTGCCGCAACCGCTGTGGCATTGTATTGACTGAGCATGATCTGGTCGATACTTCCTACCAGCATCTGCAGCAGCAATTCGATAAAAACTGGCCATGTCATCTGAAAAAGTGAAAACTGGTGACCGGCTACGCTAATGCGATGATTCAAAGTAATATCTCCTTTAAAAATTGATAATGTGAATGATTCAGAATTGTGTCATCTTTATATCCGTATGACAATCCGAATTCTATGCCCTAGTAAATCGAGATTCCAAATGGCAGTTATGAAATTAGACACCTATTTCATGACGCCCACAATGAAAACAGGATCTGTCTCAGACAAAACATGGATACAGCCTGTCGAGCTTATTGGAACAATCGTCAGCTGAAACAAAATGGGAACACGAGTGGATTTTCACCCGTTAGATTCATGTTGCTTCCCCAGATTCATCTACCACTGTATCACGGAGAAAAGGGCAAGAAAAAACCTCGAAAAAAATTTCGAGGTTTCTGTGGAGCTGCTATCCAGATTTGAACTGGAGACCTCATCCTTACCAAGGATGCGCTC
>JAHHRW010000017.1 GCA_020025575.1 Oscillospiraceae bacterium
GGTTTATTCCTGCGGATTATGGAGCAGCTCGTGGGCCTTTCCCTTAAAATATCCATGATAGAATACGTCCATCAGAGGATTCTCATCAGACTTCTTAATAGACATAGCACCATCCGCCCGATACAAGCCCTTGGATCTGGTCTTGGTGCGAATCTCCTTGCTGCCATCCACCGGCTGACCGCCGCCCATGACACAGCCGCCGGGACATGCCATGACCTCAATCATATGATATTCCTTTTCACCGGATTTAACCTGCTCCAGAACTTTTCTGGCATTCCCGAGGCCGGAAACGACGCAGATCTTCACATCCACGCCATCATAGCGCACCACAGTTTCCTTGATTCCTTCAGGCCCGCGAATACCACATTCGGCAACGGTATTCAGAGTAACCGCATCGTGACCGTCCATCAGCCGCCGCAAAACCGCTTCGGTAACGCCGCCGGTGACGCCAAAAATGATACCGCCGCCGGAGCTAATACCAAATGGCATATCGCAGGCCTCGCCGTCCAGCTGGTCAAAGGTAATTCCAAATCCATCGATCATTCGAATCAATTCCGCAGTGGTGAGGACTACATCTGTATCCTTTTCCCCATGGGTGTAGGAATTGGGGCTGTTTGCCTCCATCTTCTTGGCCGTACATGGCATAATGGAAACCACAAATGTCTTCTTTCCGTCACTGTTTGCAGGGTCACGATAGTATTCCTTAATGACCGCCGAGAACATTCCCTGCGGAGAACGGCAGCTAGAAACATTGGGCTTAAATTCGGGGAATTCGTTATCCACAAACTTCACCCATGCAGGACAGCAGGATGTCAGCAGAGGCAGGTTCTCCCCCGTTTTCATGCGGTCTAAAAATTCAGCAGATTCCTCCATAATGGTTAAGTCCGCACTGTAACTGGTGTCAAACACCTCATCAAAGCCCATGCGGTGCAGTGCCGCCACAATTTTCCCCATGGAATTGGAACCCCTTGGCAAACCGAAAGCCTCTCCTACAGCTACACGCACGGCAGGGGCAATCTGAGCAACCACACGGGTGTTTTTGTCTCCCAATGCCTGCCACACAACTTCCATGTTGTGATGGATGGTTAGAGCTCCCGTGGGACAAACCACACGGCACTGCCCACAGCTGACGCAGTTCGTTGCCGAAAGCTTACGGTTAAAGGCTGGCGTGACCATGGCATCGGTGCCACGGTGCGAAAATCCAAGAACACCAATTCCCTGAATCTCATCACAAACCCGGACACAGTTGCCGCAGAGGATGCACTTGTTGGGATCCCGCACGATGGCCGGAGAAGAAAAGTCCACAGGTTGAACTTCCCGGTGGTTGTCAAAACGAACCGTACTGACGCCCATCTGGTATGCCAGATTTTGCAGGGTACATTTGCCATGCTTATCGCAGATGGTGCAGTCACGGCAATGAGCGGCCAGCAATAACTCCACAATGAGCTTGCGGTGCCGGCGCAAAGCTTCCGTGTGGGTATAGATGACCATACCATCTCGGGGTTCTTCGGAACAGGATGCAAAGAAACGCCCCCTGTCATCCTGTACGGTACATAGCCGGCATGCGCCAAAGGTACTCAGTTCCGGCTGATAACAGAGCGTTGGCACTTCGATTCCTGCATTACGAATAATGGTCAGAATATTTTTCTCGTCTGCAAATTCATACTTTTTATCATTGATCGTGATGATACCCATAAATACCCCTCCTTATGCTTCGATGTAGATGGCATCAAAGGCGCAGTTATCCTTACAGGCGCCGCACTTGATACACTTGTCCGAATCGATGGTATAGGGGTGCTTGATTTTGCCGGAGATGGCATTGACGGGACAATTCTTGGCGCACTTGCTGCAGCCCTTGCAGAATGCAGGATTGATGACATAGCGCCGCAGAGCGGTACAGGTTTTCGCACGGCACTTTTTGTCCACAATATGCTCAATATACTCATCCCGGAAGGTGCTCAGTGTGCTGAGCACGGGCAGTGGTGCCGATTTCCCCAAACCACACAGAGCCATAGACTGGATCATGTTTGCAAGCTCTTCCAGCATATCCAAATCTTCCAATTTACCCTGGCCATTTACAATGCGCTCGAGGATTTCCAGCATACGCTTTGTGCCTTCCCTGCATGGCGTACACTTGCCACAGGATTCTCTCTGGGTAAAACTCATGAAGAAACGAGCAACCTCTACCATACAGGTGTGCTCATCCATAACCACCATACCGCCGGAGCCCACAATGGCGTTAAATTTTTTCACAGAGTCAAAGTCCAATGGCTCATCCAGATGTTCCTCTGTCAGGCATCCACCGGAAGGGCCGCCGATCTGCACCGCCTTAAATTTTGCACCTGCCTTCAGGCCACCGCCGATATCAAAAATGATTTCCCGCAGTGTCGTACCCATGGGAACCTCAATCAGTCCGGTATTCTCGATGGCTCCGGTCAAGGAGAAAGTCTTGCATCCGGGGCTGCCCTCGGTACCAATGGAACGGAACCAGTCAGAGCCTTCCAAAATGATCTTGGGCACATTGGCATACGTTTCCACGTTGTTCAATACCGTCGGTTTCCCCCATAAACCTTTTTCAACCGTTCTGGGGGGCTTGACGCGGGGCATACCGCGATTGCCCTCGATGGATGCAGTCAGCGCAGAACCTTCTCCACAGACGAATGCACCGGCGCCCCGATTGATATGTAGATGGAAACTAAAGTCAGATCCCAGAATGTTCTCCCCCAGCAGGCCACGCTCTTGCAGCTGGCTGATGGCACTGCGCAGGCGCGCAACGGACATGGGATACTCTGCACGAACATAAATATAGCCATTTTCCGCACGGACAGCATAGGCCGCAATCATCATGCCTTCAATCAGCTTAAAGGGATCGCCTTCCAT
Source organism: Oscillospiraceae bacterium (assembly GCA_020025575.1). GTDB lineage: Bacteria > Bacillota > Clostridia > Oscillospirales > Oscillospiraceae > Faecousia. The sequence goes on from JAHHRW010000017.1 coordinate 2,881, forward strand.
CACGGAACCATCCATAAATGCACCGGGGTCACCCTCATCACCGTTACAGACCACATAGCGGACAGTTTCCTTCTGCCGGGCAACCTGTTTCCACTTTCGTCCGGTGGGGAATCCGCCGCCGCCACGACCGCGCAGGCCAGACTGATCCACTTCATCGATGACCTCTTCCCGGGTCATGGAGAACATCGCTTTCTGAAGTGCCCGGAACCCGCCGGATGCCAGATACTCATCCAGAGATTCTGCATCAAACTTGCCGCAGTTTTCCAAAACGATTCTGGTCTGCTTGGCAATGAATGGGATTTCATCCGGCTGGACATAGCCGGTTTCGCCTTTGCGATACAGCAACCGCTCCAAGACCACGTCCTCCAGCACGGTCTGCTTGAAGATTTCTTCGCAGTCCTCCGGCTGAACCTTCACATACTGAATGACACGGGTTCCCTTCTGAATCCGCACCAGCGGTCCAAGTTCACAAAATCCCTGACAGCCGGTTTTTTTAACACCCACCAGATCCTCATGTTCCTTTTCATCATGCGGGGCAAATTCCAGCACCACGCCGGGGGTATTTTTTACCAGTTCCCGAAAAATTTCGTAGATATGATTGGAACCCGTTGCAATGCAGCCGGTGCCGGAACATACCAAAATCCGACATTGATACATTTCAAGATCTTCCTGAGCCTGAATACGTACTTGGTTCAATTCTTCCTCAGTTTTAATCATTATCTTTCACCTCTCAACTGCTCAATCAGCGCCAGAGCCTTTTCCGGTGTCATGGAGGGATATACTTTATCATTGACCATCATCGTGGGCGCCAAGCCACAGGCACCAAGACATGATACCGTTTCCACCGTAAACAGCATGTCATCGGTGGTATGCTTTTTCTTTCCAAGCCCCAGTTCCTTCCAAAGTGTTTCCAGCACAGGCGTAGAGTGCCGTACATGGCAGGCCGTTCCATCACATACCTTGATTACATACTTTCCCTTTGCCTCAAAAGAGAAATTTTCATAGAAGGTTGCAACACTATAAGCCTTCGCCTCTGTGATACCGATTTGCTTTGCCACATAGCTCAATAGCTCACTGGGCAAATAACGGTATTCACTTTGAATATCCTGCATAATTGGAATCAGAGATTTTGCCTCGCGGTCATAATGTGAGATGATCTCATCTGTCTTGTTATAGTAGGATTCATCCAGCATGATTATTTCCTCCTCATGTTTTACAAAGCGAATAAAGGGTAAATATGTAATCGCTTGATATCTGACATTATAGCATTCAGAATTTAGCTTGGCTATGAACGGAGTATCCATAAAACCATGCTCTATTTGGTGTACATGCACAAATCAATCCTTATTTATCGAGTGTTTTCGTACCGATCCGCCTCTATTTTTGGTAATTTTTAATGGCCAATCTTAATATTTGTTTACTTGAATAACACAATATCTTGTGCTAGCATAGATATATAAATACAACATTTAGGCACTCAAAGGAGAATCATATGCGGATTATCAAACGCACCGGTCAGCAGGAACCGTATCAGCCGGCTAAAATCAAGCGCGCCATCACCTTGGTCTTTAAAAGCACAGAAAATCCCCTGTCTTCAGAAGAATGTGACCGGCTGCTCTCCAAAGTGGAAGAGAAAATACAAGTCATGACCCACAGCCAGACTTCTATCTCTGTAGAAGAAATTCAGGATTTGGTGGAAAGAACCCTGATGGAGGAAAACTACTATCAGGAAATGAAAAGCTATATTCTTTACCGTGAAGAGCACACAAAGAAACGCCGTGCCCGATCTGGCATTCTGGCCATCATTCCAGAAATTCCTGAACTGCGCACTGTATTAGGCGATATTCAGCGGGAATTTTTAGACGAGTGCTATGACTTAGAGCACCTGTACACCAAATTTCAAGCTCTTGCAAAGCCTGGGCTTTCTGAAAAAGAGAAACTGGACATGCTCATCAAAGCCGCAGTGGAACGCACCACGCAAGAGGCCCCCCGCTGGGAGAATATAGCGGCACGGCTGCTGATGCTGAAGTTTGATCTCAACCTCACGAAAACGCTGGAACGCTGTCACATCGGCAGTTTCTACGAAAAACTGGTATATCTGACGGAGCAGGGGCTCTATGGGGATTACATCCTGAAAGCATACTCTCAGCAGGAAGTCGAGCTTTTTGCCTCATGGATTTGCCCGGAGCGGAATCATCTATTCAACTATTCCGGACTCTCCCTACTACTGGAGCGTTATATCATCCGTACAGGGCAAGGCATTCCTATGGAAACCCCGCAGGAAATGTTCCTGGGTATCGCCATGCATCTTGCCATGCCCGAAAAAGCCAACCGAAACGACTGGGTTCGCCGGTTTTATGATATGCTCAGCCTGCTGCAGGTCACCATGGCAACACCCACGCTTTCCAATGCCCGAAAGCCTCATCACCAGCTCTCCTCCTGTTTTATCGATACAGTCCCCGACAGTCTAAACGGCATCTACCGCAGCATAGACAATTTCGCCAGAGTCAGCAAATTTGGTGGTGGAATGGGGATGTACTTCGGAAAAGTTCGTGCTGCCGGCAGCAGCATTCGTGGCTATGAAGGTGCCGCCGGCGGTGTCATCCGCTGGATTCGTCTGGTAAATGACACTGCTGTAGCTGTGGATCAGCTGGGTATGCGTCAGGGTGCTGTTGCCGTATATCTGGATGCATGGCATCGGGATCTGCCGGAATTTTTGAATCTGCGAACCAACAACGGCGACGACCGTATGAAAGCCCATGATGTGTTCCCCGCTGTGTGCTATCCCGACTACTTCTGGGAGCAGGCTCGGGACAATCTAGAGGGCGACTGGTACCTCATGTGCCCACACGAGATTCTGACCATCAAGGGCTATGCCCTGGAAGACTGCTATGGTGATGAATGGACGAAAAAGTATCTGGACTGCATTCGGGACAGCCGTATTCACAAGCGGGTCATTCCAATCAAAGAAATCATACGTCTTATCATCAAAAGCGCCGTGGAAACCGGTACGCCCTTTGCATTTAATCGGGACATCGTAAACCGTGCAAATCCCAACCGCAACCGTGGAATCATCTATTGCAGCAACCTTTGTACAGAAATTGCGCAGAATATGGAAGCCATCTCTCAGGTGGAAGAATCCATTCAGCAGATCAACGGTGAAACTGTGGTGGTAAACATCACCAAGCCCGGTGAATTTGTCGTATGCAATCTGGCAAGCCTTTCCCTGGGAAATATCGATCTTGAAGATAAGCAAGCTTTGCACTTTATTACCGAAGGTGCCGTGCGGGCTTTGGATAATGTAATCGACCTGAACTTCTTCCCCGTCCCCTATGCAAAACTCAATAACCAGAACTATCGCCCCATCGGTCTGGGCATCAGCGGTTACCATCATATGTTGGCAAAGCACGGCATTGCATGGGAAAGTCAGGCGCATCTGGATTTTACAGAAAAGGTTTTTTCTGATATCCATTATGCAGCCATTCAGGCAAGCTGCCGCATCGCAAAAGAAAAGGGTGCCTATCCTTACTTTAACGGGAGTCTGTGGCAGACCGGCGAATATTTTGATGAGCGAGGACTTACCGATGTCCGCTGGGCAAATCTGCGCAGCGATGTCATGGAACACGGCCTTCGCAACGGTTATCTCATGGCGATTGCTCCAACCAGCAGCACCAGTATGATTGCAGGCACTACGGCAGGACTTGACCCCATTATGAGCCGCTATTTTCTGGAAGAGAAGAAAAACGGGCTTGTCCCCCGTGTTGCCCCTGAACTGTCCATGAAAACATTCTGGTACTATAAAAATTCCCACCTGATCGATCAGACCTGGTCTGTCAAAGCCTGTGGCATTCGCCAGAAGTATATCGACCAGGCCCAAAGCATGAACCTTTATATCACCAACGAATACACCTTCCGCCAGGTATTAAAGTTATACCTTCTGGCATGGGAACAGGGTGTCAAAACCATTTACTACATCCGTTCCAAGAGTCTTGAAGTAGAGGAGTGTGAGGTGTGTTCCTCATAAGGAGATCACAATGAATATGCTTAAGAAAAAACCGTTATTTAATCCAGCCGGAGATACTGAGGTGCGGCTGCGCCGGATGATCGGCGGTAATACGACCAACCTCAACGACTTCAATAATATGAAGTACGAATGGGTCAGCGACTGGTACCGCCAGGCTATGAACAACTTCTGGATTCCGGAGGAAATCAATCTGGGTGCCGATATCAAAGACTATCGCCAGCTCCCTGCTCCGGAACGCCGGGCCTATGACAAAATTCTGTCCTTTCTGATTTTTCTGGACAGCATTCAGTCTGCAAACCTGCCGCAAATCGGTTCCTATATTACCGCCAATGAAATCAACCTCTGTTTGGCAATTCAAACATTTCAGGAAGCCGTTCACAGTCAAAGCTACAGCTATATGCTAGACACCATCTGCGAGCCTCAGGAGCGCAGTGCCGTGCTGTATCAGTGGAAGGATGATCCCCGGCTCTTGGAACGAAATGAATTTATTGGAAATCTTTATAATGAATTTCAGGACAATCAGTCTCCGGAAACGCTGGTTCGCACACTGGTTGCCAACTACATTCTGGAGGGCATCTATTTCTACAGTGGGTTCATGTTCTTTTACAACCTGGGCAGGAATCAGCGGATGCCGGGCAGTGTACAGGAGATCCGCTATATCAATCGGGATGAGAACACCCACCTGTGGCTGTTCCGCAACATCCTGCTGGAGTTGAAACAGGAATCCCCCGAACTATTCACGCAGCAGCATGTAGACCGCTATCGCGCAATGATTCGTGAAGGCTGCGAGCAGGAAATCCGCTGGGGGCACTATGTCATCGGTGATGAAATTCAGGGACTGAACCGGACTATGGTTACCGATTATATCCAGTATCTTGGCAATTTGCGCTGTCAGAATCTGGGGTTTGACCCGATTTACGAAGGCCACGACAAGGAGCCTGACAGCATGTCCTGGGTCAGCCAGTTTTCCAACGCAAACATGATCAAAACAGACTTCTTCGAAGCAAGAAGCACCGCCTATGCAAAAAGCAGTGCCCTTGTGGATGATCTGTAACTCTTGCAGCGACGCTCCATGCAAAGCAGTTTGCCCTGTATTGGATAACATTTTTTATGTGAGCGTTCCTATAACACCTTTCCAGGTTTTGCTTATAAAACCATTTCCGTTGTGATCTGTTGACATTTATCTCTGCGTATGTTAAAATTTTTGTGTTAAACGGAATCTTATGTTCCAAAGATTTATTGAAAAACACAATATTGAATAGATTGGAGATTTTTATCATGGAAAAGATCAAGACTCTTGAAACTCGTAACCTGTGCCAGAGCGCAAAGAACGGCGGCTGCGGTGAGTGCCAGACCTCCTGCCAGTCTGCTTGCAAGACCAGCTGCGGTGTTGCCAACCAGAAGTGCGAAAATACTGAAAAGTAAGCATTCGAAACCAGTGAAAGGTGCCACCGTTTCAGGTGGCACCTTTTTATATACCAAATCACACAAATGGAGGACCTTTTATGGTACATCAGTATAAATTAAACGGCTACAACATCGTACTGGACAGCTGTTCCGGTTCGATTCATGTAGTCGATGAGGTAGGCTATGATATCATCGCCATGTTTGAAAATCACACTTCCGATGAAATCGTAGATGCCATCATGAAAAAATACGGTCATCGTGATGATGTAACCGAGCCGGAGGTTCGGGAGTACATCGATGATGTGCAGGCCCTGAAGGAAGCCGGCAAGCTCTTTACCCCCGATACCTTTGCCGAAATCGCAGGCACCTTCAAGCAGCGTTCCGGCGATGTGGTCAAGGCTCTATGTCTGCATGTTGCCCATACCTGCAATCTGAACTGCTCTTACTGTTTCGCAAGCCAAGGTAAGTATCACGGTGATCGTGCACTGATGAGCTTTGAGGTTGGTAAGCAGGCTTTGGACTTTTTAATGGATCACTCCGGCCATCGCAAAAATCTGGAAGTAGACTTTTTTGGCGGTGAGCCCCTAATGAACTGGGATGTGGTCAAACAGCTGGTTGCATATGCCCGCAGCGTTGAAAAGGAGCGCGGCAAGAACTTCCGTTTCACCCTGACCACCAACGGCGTAAACATCAATGATGATGTCATCGATTTTGCAAACCGTGAAATGAGCAATGTTGTTCTGTCTCTGGACGGCCGTAAGGAGATCAACGACCGTACCCGTGTGGATTACGCCGGCAACGGCAGCTACGACCGTATTGTACCGAAGTTCCAGAAACTTGTTGCTGCACGGGGCAATAAGGACTACTATATGCGTGGTACCTTCACCCATGCAAACCCCGATTTTACCAACGATGTATTTCACATGGCAGACCTTGGTTTCACGGAGCTGAGCATGGAGCCTGTGGTGTGTGCTCCCGGAGATCCTGCAGAACTGACTGCAGAAGATCTGGAAATCGTCAAGGAGCAGTATGAAATTCTTGCTAAAGATATGCTGCGCCGCAAGAAAGAGGGCAAGCCCATTACCTTCTATCACTACATGCTGGATCTGACCGAAGGCCCCTGCGTGTACAAGCGCATTTCCGGCTGCGGTTCCGGAACGGAGTACATGGCTGTTACCCCTTGGGGCGACCTGTACCCCTGCCACCAGTTCGTTGGCGAAGAAAAATACAAGCTGGGCGATGTTTGGAATGGTGTCACCAATACAGATCTACGTGAAGAATTCCGCAGCTGCAACGCCTATGCCCGTTCTGAATGTGCAGACTGCTGGGCAAAGCTCTACTGCTCCGGAGGTTGTGCTGCCAATGCCATGCACGCAACCGGCTCCATCCGTGGTGTTTACGAACCCGGCTGCGAGCTGTTCCGCAAGCGTATCGAGTGTGCTGTCATGATGAAAGTGGCTGAGGAGGCAGAAAAAGAGGGGTGCTGATGGACACGCCGATTTGTGATTTTCTGGAGCACTATCAGTCCAGCGGTATCTCCCGTTTTCATATGCCCGGTCATAAGGGCAATGCCTTTTTAGGCTGTGAACCTTGGGATATTACAGAAGTTTCCGGTGCCGATTCCCTCTATGAGGCAGAGGGAATCATCGCCCGGAGTGAAGAAAATGCCACCAAGCTTTTTGGCTCTGGGAGAACGGTATATTCAACAGAAGGCTCCAGCCAGTGCATTCGGGCCATGCTGTATCTGGCCCTGACCCATCGTCCGGAAGGAACAGCGCCGGTCATTGTCTCAGCCAGAAATGTCCATAAGGCATTCGTTTATGCAGCTGCATTGCTGGATTTTGAAGTGGTCTGGCTGTGGCCAGATGGGGAAAACCGCTCCTTATGTGGCTGTCCCATCTGCGCAGAGTCTCTGGAAAACACCCTTCATTCGCTGCCCAATCCCCCCGCAGCTGTGTATCTCACTAGCCCGGACTATCTGGGCGGTATCGCAGATATTGCCGCACTCTCTGAGGTCTGCCATCGTTATGGGACAATTTTGGTGGTGGACAACGCCCATGGTGCTTATCTGCATTTTCTGAATCCTGCTCAGCACCCTCTGGATTTGGGTGCTGACCTCTGCTGTGATTCTGCCCATAAGACCCTGCCCGTATTAACAGGCGGTGCCTATCTGCATCTGAGTCATCGCGCACCTGAGGCGATGCGCCGGAATGCTAAAACTGCCATGGCGCTGTTTGGCTCTACCAGCCCTTCCTATTTGACAATGGCATCGCTGGATCGATGCAACCGCTATCTGGCGAATGGCTACCAAAACCGCCTGACCAAAACGGTTTCTTTTATCCAATCCATTCGCCGTGATCTTATGGAAAACGGATGGATGGTTGCACCTTCCGACCCATTGCGTATCACCATCTGTGCTGCAAAAAATCAGACAGGCATTGACCTGGCAAATATTCTTCGGCAAAACGGAATGGAATGTGAATATGCCGACCCAGAATTTCTGGTGCTGATGCTCACACCCGAAAATCAAGAAGAATCACTTCATCATCTGGTATCCGTATTGGGCAAGAATATGGCAGGTCTGCAATCTGCCCCTATCCTGCCGCTAGCCAAAGGCAAACAGGTGGTTCCCATTCGAAAAGCATTATTCTCCCCCCACGAAGTAATCCCCGCCAAAGATGCACTGGGGCGTATCTGCGGTGCTCCCACCGTGGCCTGCCCCCCTGCAATCCCCATCGCAGTATCTGGCGAGCGAATTGAATCTACCGCAATAGAATTATTTGCACATTACGGAATAGACACGGTAGATGTGCTGAAATAGTCCAGCAATATAAACCGATGATCCCCATAAGGAGGCACTATGGAAGAGCAAACTCCCCACAAACGCCGGGTGCGCTACTCCGGCACGCATCCAAAGCGCTTTGAAGAAAAGTATAAAGAACATAACCCCGAAAAGTATGCAGATACCATTGAGCATGTCATTCAACGCGGTGCCACCCCCGCAGGAATGCACATCTCCATCATGGTTCAGGAAATTCTGGACTTCTTGCAGATTCAGCCTGGACAGATTGGTCTGGATGCCACGCTTGGCTACGGTGGGCACACTGGGCACATGCTTCGCGCACTCCAGGGACAGGGTCATCTCTATGCCCTGGATGTAGACCCAATCGAGTCCGCAAAAACCAGAAAGCGTCTGGAAGATCAGGGATTTGGGCCAAATATTCTGACCGTCCGTTTGCAGAATTTTGCAGACATTGATTTGGTTTCGCAGGAAATCGGAAAGAAGTTTGACTTTATCCTCGCAGATCTGGGTGTTTCCTCCATGCAGATTGATAATCCCGACCGTGGATTCACCTATAAGGTGGAAGGTCCCTTAGATCTCCGCTTAAACCCAGAGAAGGGCATCAGTGCCGCCCAGCGTCTAAAGGACATCTCCTTGGAGGAATTGGAAGGTATGCTGATTGAAAACTCTGACGAGCCCTATGCCTCAGAGATTGCTGAAACCGTGATGCGCTGGCGCGCCGGTGGCAAAGAAATCGAAACCACCACTCAAATGCGTCAGGTGATCGAAGAATCTTTGTCTTTTCTTCCCAAAAAGGAGCTGAAAGAGGCAGTCAAGAAGTCCTGTCAGCGGACGTTCCAAGCGCTGCGAATTGACATCAACTGCGAATTTGAGGTTCTGTACGCATTTTTGGACAAACTGCCTCAGGTTCTTGCCCCCAACGGGAGAGTTGCCATCCTGACATTCCATTCCGGTGAAGATCGTCTGGTAAAGCAGGCATTCAAGCGTTTCTATCGCGAGGGTGTTTACAGTGACATTGCACACGATGTCGTCCGCCCAAGCCCCGAGGAATGCTACCGCAACAGCCGTGCAAGGTCTACCAAGATGCGCTGGGCAATTCGTTCTGAAAACTGATATGCCACAATCAAGAGTCCGCAAGAATATGCGGACTCTTTTCTTCGGAATTATAGGGTTTGTACAAATAATTCGTTGACAGTTTGGTTATATTGTGTTAAAATCCGTTTGTCTCAATTGGAAAGGGTCTTTCCAAAGCAAGATGCGACCGCCGATTCTTCCATCGGCTAAGGCCATACGGACAGCCGGGTCGAATGCCGAAGACCGCAGATGCGGTTGGCAACTTCTGTTGCCTTATTGATTGAGTTAAAAGCTCAGTTTTATAAGTTGGTTACTATAAACCAGTGCCTTGCGGCATATAACTTGTGAAATGGTCAATAAGAGTAGTAAAAGTAATCTTTGCTATATAGACTCTGATCCCATTGTGATTTGATGCGTATTCGTACTGTGTGCGAAAAATGTCGCGTTTTTGCCGGTTTTCAGGCAGTTGTGCGTTGCGCATTGTAATATCGTGATTTACAAGTGGTATGCTACTGATGTGGCATACCACTTTTCTATATTTTTGGGGGAACATAGCAGCCCTGTATATAATCTGTCGGTGAAATGGGAGAAAGCATATGAAGAAGATTATTGAACTAAAAAATATCTCAAAATCCTTTGACGGTGAAAAAGTTCTTGATAACATCAGCCTGTATATCAATGATAATGAGTTTATTACACTATTGGGGCCTTCAGGTTGCGGAAAAACAACAACCCTGCGTATGATCGGCGGTTTTACCCAGCCGGACGAAGGTGATGTGATCTTTATGGGCGAGCGGATTAACGACACGCCTCCCCACAAGCGCAATGTCAATACCGTATTCCAAAAGTATGCACTGTTTCCCCACCTGAATGTTTTTGAAAATGTGGCATTCCCTCTGCGCCAGCGCAGAGTTTCCAAAAAGGAGATCACGGAGAAAGTCAACCAGATGCTTTCGTTGGTGATGCTGCCCGGTTTTGGAAATCGAAGTGTCACCAGTCTGTCCGGTGGCCAGCAGCAGCGTGTGGCAATTGCGCGTGCGCTCATCAGCCATCCCAAGGTGCTTCTGCTGGATGAACCTCTGGGTGCACTGGACTTAAAGCTGCGTAAAGACATGCAGCAGGAACTGAAGAAAATCCAGAAAAGCACGGGCATCACCTTCGTTTTTGTTACCCACGATCAGGAAGAGGCCCTGTCTATGTCCGATACCATCGTGGTCATGAACGAAGGCAAAATCCAGCAGATTGGTACCCCCATCGATATCTACAATGAGCCAAAGAACGCCTTTGTCGCTGATTTTATTGGCGAGAGCAACATTGTTGACGGCGTCATGCTGGAGGACTACAAGGTCCGCTTTGCCGGTCATACCTTTGCATGTCTGGACACCGGTTTTGGTAAGAACGAGCCTGTTGATGTGGTGATCCGCCCCGAGGATGTCGATATCGTCCCTGCTCAGGACGCCATGCTCAGCGGTACGGTTACCTCTGTAACCTTTATGGGGGTCCATAACGAAATCATCGTGGACATTGCAGGCTTCAAATGGATGATTCAGACCACCGATTCTGTGGACGAGGGTGCACACATCGGTCTGAGTCTTGACCCGGATTCCATCCATATTATGAAAAAATCCAAATACTCCGGTATGTTCGGTGACTATTCTTCTTTCTCCAACGAACTGGATGAACTATCCAATCCCGGAGGTGACACGGAAGAATGAATCGCCCTGTAAAAAGCAGAAAGCTCACCAGTTATCGAGCTGCATTGATGCCCTACTCCATTTGGGCGCTGCTATTTGTGCTTATCCCACTGGTTTTTGTAGCCTACTATGCATTTACCGACAACAATTTTCAGTTCACAACAGCTAACTTCAATCGTTTCTTTACCGCAACCAGCAACCTGAAGAACGACGATGGGACCATCACAGAAGTGCATACCTACCTGCTGATTTTCATGCGGTCGCTGAAATTGGCTGTCATCTCCACCATCATCTGTCTGCTGATGGGCTACCCCATCGCCTACATCATCGCTCGCGCTGGCGCAAAAACCCAAAAGACAATGATTACCCTGATTATGATTCCCATGTGGATGAACTTTCTGATTCGCACCTATGCATGGATGACCATTTTGCAGGACACCGGTATTCTGAATAATCTGCTGGGTATGCTGGGTATTCAACCACTGCACATCATCGGAACGGAAACCGCTGTTGTCATTGGCATGGTTTACGACTATTTCCCGTATATGGTTCTGCCCATCTACTCCGTTATGGCAAAGATGGATGTTAGACTTCTGGAGGCTGCCCGGGATCTAGGCTGCGGAAGTCTGTCGGTTCTTCGGCGGGTGATCTTTCCCCTGAGCCTGCCCGGCGTAATCTCCGGCATCACAATGGTTCTGATTCCTTCTATCAGCACCTTCTATATTTCCCAGAAGTTGGGCAACGGCAAATTCTTCCTCATCGGTGATGCCATTGAAGGCCAGTATGTTGCAAACAATCTGCACTTTGCCGCAGCCATCGCCTTTGTCCTGATGGGCATTCTTCTGGTATGTATGGCCATTTTGAAATATGTAACCACCCGTCATGTGTACGGAGGTGAATAACATGAAAATGAAACTCTCTTCCAAAATATATACAGGAATCATTTTTGCATTTCTGTTTGCACCCATTGTGATTTTGTTGATATTCTCTTTCAACGAATCCAAAAGTCTTTCGGTTTTCTCGGTTTTTTCATTGAAGTGGTACAAAGAACTGATGAACGACCGCAACACCTTGGAAACGGTCCGCAACACGCTGGTACTGGCCACTTGTGCCACAGCGATTTCCACCGTGATGGGAACTGCTGCCGCACTGGGAATTGATCGGCTTCGTTCCCGTTGGTACCGTGCCGCCATGAACACGGTCACCGACATTCCGATGACGAATCCTGATATCATCACCGGTATTTCCCTCATGCTGATGTTCGTGTTTGTAGGCAGACTGTTCGGTGCCTCCAACAGTTTGAGTTTCTGGACTATGCTGATTGCCCACGTGACCTTCTGTCTACCCTATGTGATCCTGCAGGTCCTGCCAAAGCTACAGCAAATGGACAAGGCACTGCCCGAAGCTGCCATGGACTTGGGCTGCACACCCATGCAGGCATTCTTCAAGGTTGAACTGCCCGAAATGCTGCCGGGTATCATCACCGGTGCGATCATGGCCTTTACACTGTCTCTTGACGACTTCGTCATCAGCTACTTCACCTCTGGCAACGGCTTTGAGACCCTGCCCATCCGCATTTACAGCATGACAAAGAAAACCGTTACCCCGAAAATGTACGCTTTGGCAACGATTATCTTCTTTGTAACCATGTCTCTGCTGCTCATCAGCAACTTGGTCGATAATCATGACAGCCGCAAACTTCGCAAGCGCAAAAAATCCCAGGATAGACAGACTTCATCTGGGCTATCCTGAATCAATCATTACTTTTTCCTAGGAGGATTATAAATGAACAAAAAATTCGTTCGCCTGATTTTGGCACTGATGATGCTAGCCGGCATTTGCCTGACCGGCTGCGGTAACTCCGATACACTGACCCTGAATGTCTACAACTGGGGTGAATACATCTCCGATGGCAGCGAAGACAGTTTCGATACCATCCGTGAATTTGAGAATTGGTATCAGGAAACTTACGGCACCAAGGTCAATGTCAACTACAGCACCTATGCATCCAACGAAGACATGTACAGTAAAATCTCCAGCGGTGCTGTCAGCTACGATGTTATCATTCCCTCTGACTACATGATCGCTCGCATGGCATCCGAAGGCATGCTGCTGCCCCTGAATTATGAAAACATTCCCAATTACCAGCATATCGATGCATCCTTCAAGGGTCTGTATTACGACGCGGATAACCAGTATTCTGTCCCCTACGCCTATGGCATTGTGGGTGTTATTTACAATGCAAATGTCGTTGACGCAGCCGATGTTGGTGACTGGGATCTGATGTGGAACGAAAAGTACGCTGGAAGTATCCTGCAGTATAACAATTCCCGTGATGCCTTTGGTACCGCCATGTACAAGCTGGGTCTGGATGTCAACTCCCACGACAAAGCTGTTTGGAATACTGCATACGAAGAACTGATGCACCAAAAGCCCCTGGTTGGCAGCTATGTTATGGATGAAATCTACAACAAGATGGAGTCCGGCGAGGCCGCCATCGGTTCCTACTATGCCGGTGACTATTTCACCATGAGGGATGTGCAGGCGCCTGATGTAGATTTGCAGTTCTACTACCCTGAGCGCACCAATTTCTATATAGATGCAATGTGCATTCCCTCCTGCACCCAGAATAAGGAACTGGCAGAAATCTTCATCAACTATATGCTCTCTGAAGAGGCCGCAGTTGCCAACGCTGAGTTCACCAACTACGCCTCCCCCAACAAACTGGTTTACACCAACGAGGGTTATATGGCGGACATGGGTGCAGATGCAATGAAGATTCTCTACCCCGAAATGGATAACTTCTCTGAGCGCTACAATCAATTTGCATACCGCAATATGGATGCAGAAATGCTCGACCATCTGAACACCCTGTGGGAGAACCTGAAGATCAACTGATACTCGCCTCATCGAGTTCCCCGTAACCGTACCAATGCCCCATCCACTATCAAGCGGATGGGGCATTTTCTTGATTTTTCAATCCCGCATGCCTGATTGCATGGATGCAAACCAGTCACTTTCGATGTTCAAAATATCTTCCATGGGAATTTTTACACCATCTGATAGAATCATAACTTTTTGAATGGTGTCAATTTTCCGAACCGTTCCCACCGTTGTCACATATGCGCCTCCCTGTTTTCTTATATCCGGACAAAAATACGTAACCGAAATGACAGGGCCAATCCCATATTCTGAGAGCATCCTTAGCTTTTCATTCAGCGCCCATTGCACACTTTCTGTCAGTTCAATTTTCTGCTGTGTCAAACGGGCGGTTTCCTCAATCACAGAATCGTACCCCACCAGTGCCGCAAACGGAGAAAACTGAGCCCCCCGGTCTATGGCGGGCATCCGTGGCCGGGTGGGCGAAACATGGTGCGGCAGATAGAGCATATCATCATATTTTCCACTCATGCCTTATGTCCTCCGATCTGGCTGTTTCGTTCTATGGTAGTTGCGCCCTGTTCTAGATTCATACCCTTTAGGATGGCGTTCTTTCCATATTTCTTGCGAATCATTAGCATAGCCTGCTGTCTGCGTTTCTCCCGCTGAAGCGCTGCCTGTTCCTCCTGTCTGGCATCTAAGTCGGTGAATAAATCGATCTGCTCACAGATGAGATCTCGATCTGCCATATTCTCTGACACCAGGCGGTTGGCAACAATGGTGATTCTGCGAATCAGCAGGTTGGGATTCACAATTCGTTGGTATAGATCCATCATGGCATCCATAATTTTCATGGTCGAAGAAGTCTTGCCATCCAGGTTCGCCGTCCCGTGGGCGTGCTTCGGTATTGGTCGGCCATAGACATCTGTTGAAATTGGGCCTGTGTAGGTTTTGCTGATATTCGGGTCTGTCAAATTCTCGATATCATACCCCACTGTCAGTACCAGCTGATCTGTCACAAGCCCCTTCTCCACCAAATCCAGTACCAACAAATCCGTCATTTCCCGCGTAACAAGCTTTCCTCTTGCAAATGTGGACGCTTCGCTCAATACCTGTCCGGAGCTAATGGAATTGCTCTGGGGCTTATAGGCTTTGATATCTGCCATAGTGCAAGGTTCCCATCCCCATGCATGATCGATGAGCAATTCCGCATTCACGCCGAACAGCTTATATAAAAGCGCTTCATTGTTCATGGAGCATCTTGCCACATCGCCCATCGTAAACAGTCCGTGGGTTTCCAACTTCCTGGCATACCCTTTCCCCACTCGCCAGAAATCCGTCAACGGGCGATGGGTCCAAAGATTTTTACGATAGCGCAGCTCATCAAGTTCTGCAATGCGGACACCATTTTGATCCGCAGGAATGTGTTTTGCCTCAATATCCATGGCTACCTTGCACAGATACAAGTTGGTTCCGATTCCTGCCGTGGCAGTCACGCCAGAGGTTTCCAGCACATCCAGAATCATCTTCATGGCAAGCTCCCTTGCCGTGCATCCATAGGTATTCAGGTATCCGGTCACATCCATGAACACTTCATCAATGGAGTAAACGTGGATATCCTCCGGTGCTACATACTTCAGATAGACATTATATATCAGGGAACTGCATTCCATATAATAGGACATTCTGGGAGGTGCCACGATATAATCAATGGCAAGCGATGCATCGCCGGCTAATTCCCTTGCATCATAGGATTTCCCGGTGAATTCTCGTCCCGGAGCTTTGGCTCTGCGCAGGGCATTGGCCTCGTTGACTTTCTGAACGGTTTCAAACAGTCGGGGTCTGCCGGGTATGCCGTAACTTTTCAGTGAAGGAGACACCGCAAGACAGATGGTTTTTTCCGTTCGGCTGGCGTCTGCGACCACCAGATTGGTGGTCATCGGATCCAGTTCCCGAGCGATACACTCTACAGATGCATAGAAGGATTTTAAGTCGATTGCAATATACGTTCTATTCTTCACAGTAGTCCCCCTCTCCATTTTGAACATTTGTTTTATTATAATATGAAATATTTCCAACGTCAATGGAAAAATCAGACATATGGTAAACGGTTCCGTTCAGAATGATTTGTAAAAACAGGAATATATTCCACAACTTACGCATAATCTTTAAATGTTATGGAATCATAACCCATCATCTAGGAGGAAACGATTATGAAATATATCTGTGACATTTGTGGATGGATTTACGACGAAGAACTGGGATATCCAGAGGAAGGCACTGCCCCCGGAACCAAATTCGAGGATCTGCCGGAAGACTTTCTGTGCCCCCTGTGTTTTGTGGGTAAAGACCAGTTCTCCGAAGTATAGTCTTCCCAAAACAAAAAGGAGCATCCCACGGGACGCTCCTTTGTCTTTATAACAATTGCAAGATTGCATCTGTGTATGATTCTCCTGTGACTCCGGAATCATCCACAGAAACCATCAGGGGACACTGCTGCATAGCCTTCTCCAGCCTTTCGGCCTTGTCCGCCCTGCAAATATGCCGCAGCAGCATGGCCTCTGCCTTTAGGATGCTGGCAGGATTTGCATAGTCCTGCAATCCCTGCTCGATCAGCCGGGGGGCTGAACCGTGGATTGCCTCAAACATCGCAAACCTGTCGCCAATATTGGCACTGCCGGCAGTTCCCACACCGCCCTGAATCTGCGCAGCTTCGTCGGTAATGATATCTCCGTATAGATTGGGCAGCAGCACCACTTGGAACTGATCGCGAATCTGCTCATTCACAAGATTCGCTGTCATAATATCGATGTACCAATCATCCACCGTAATGCCGGGATAATCCTTAGCCACCTCATGACAAATGGCGGTAAACTTGCCGTCTGTCTTTTTCATGATATTGGCCTTGGTCACGATACTCAATCGTGTTTTCCCATTGTGCTTGGCATATTCAAAAGCCGCCCGGGCAATCCGTCTGGTTCCCAAATCTGTGGTTACCTTGAAATCTACCGCCATGCCGGGCAGTTCCACGCCACGGCTCCCCAGTACATACTCGCCCTCGGTATTTTCACGGTAGAACACCCAGTCAATGTTCTGATCCTGGATGGATACTGGGCGCACATTGGCATATAGATCCAGTTCCCGACGCAGGGCCACATTGGCGCTTTCCATTTTGCCACCCATGGGCGTGGTGGTCGGCCCTTTCAGCAGTACGTCACAGGTTTTGATTTGCTCCAATACCTCTGTTGGGACTGCCTGTTTCTTTTGAAGGCGATTTTCAATGGTCAGGCCCTCAATGTCCTTTACCACAATCGTGCCCGAGGAAATCTCGTCATCCAAAAGTTTCCCCATGACACGCTTCGCTTGTTTCATAATCAGCGGGCCAATCCCATCACCATCAATCAAACCAATGGTGATACACGGTTTGGATGTAAAATCGGTCTTGTCACTATTCATATGTTCTACGCGCTGCATCTGCTCCTGCAGAAGTTTCCGGAAACTCTCACAAGCCAAATCCAATTCATTCATTGTCCACCCTCCTTGGTGTAGTTCAGCAATCCACCTGCCATCAAAATGGCCTGCTGCCGATGGGTTAGATTACACAGTGCTGTAAAGCACCTGCCTGTGGTGCTGTCCGTGACGTTCAGTTTTCCCTGAGCCATTCCGGATTCGATATTCTCTAAATGCAATACATGATCCTGCTGCAAAGCGTCGTAATCGGCAGAATCTGCAAAGGTAAGGGGCAGGATACCTGCATTGATCAGGTTTGCCACATGGATTCTTGCAAAGCTCTTGGCGATGACACAACGAACGCCCAGATACATGGGTACCAGCGCTGCATGCTCTCTGGAGGAACCTTGACCGTAATTGCTGCCACCGATAATGATACCGCTGTGCTGTGCCTGCTTGGCTCGCTGTGCAAAAGTCGGGTCGCAGACCTCAAAGCAGAACTGGGATAGATAAGGGATATTGGAGCGATAAGGCAGGATCTTGGCCCCTGCCGGCATAATATGGTCTGTGGTAATATTATCGCCCACGCACAAAAGGATTTCACCGTCCATAGAATCTGCAAATGGCTCAGATTTGGGGAACGGTTTGATATTGGGGCCACGCAGAACCTCTGCCTTAGCCGCATGATCTGCGCTGAGAGGCGCCAGTATTGCTGAATCGTTAATTTTGAATTTTTCGGGCATCTGCACTTGAATATTCCCCTCAATAGTGGTTGGATCCGTAATAAAGCCAGTCAATGCCGAGGCAACCGCTGTCTCAGGGGAAACCAAATATACCTGACCATCTTTGGTTCCGCTGCGCCCCAAAAAATTCCGGTTAAAGGTGCGCAGGCTCACGCCGGAGGAATTGGGGGAGAACCCCATGCCGATACAGGGTCCGCAGGCACACTCGAGTACCCGAGCGCCGCTCGCCAAAATATCACTCAACGCACCACAGTCAGAAAGCATCGTCAGCACCTGACGGGAGCCCGGAGAGATGGACAGGCTGACATCAGGCGCAATGGTCTTGCCCTTGAGCATAGCTGCAACCTTCAGCATATCCAGCAATGACGAATTGGTACAGGAACCAATGCATACCTGATCCACCTTTACATGCTTCAGCGTCTCCACTGCAACCACATTGTCAGGACTGTGGGGACAGGCAATCATGGGTTTCAGCTGGGACAGGTCAATATCAATCACACGGTCATACGCTGCATCTTCGTCACTGGAAAGAGGTATATAGTCTTCTGCTCTCCCCTGCGCCGCAAGAAACTGACGTGTCACCTCATCCGATGGGAAAATGGAAGTGGTAGCCCCCAATTCGGTGCCCATGTTGGTAATGGTGGCACGCTCCGGAACAGACAAAGAGGCAATCCCCTCCCCGCCCCATTCTATCATCGCTCCAACGCCGCCCTTAACCGACAGAATGCGCAGCAATTCCAAACTGATGTCCTTCGCCGTGACATAGGGCTTTCGTTTTCCAGTCAAATTGACCTTATACATCTTTGGCATGGTAATATAATATGCTCCGCCGCCCATTGCCACGGCAACATCCATGCCGCCGGCACCGAAGGCCAGCATTCCCATGCCACCGCCGGTAGGCGTATGGCTGTCTGAGCCGATGAGGGTCTTGCCAGGCTTGCCAAACCGCTCCAGATGAACCTGATGGCAGATTCCGTTGCCGGGGCGAGAAAAATAAACGCCGTATTTGGCCGCCACTGTCTGCAAATAGCGATGATCGTCTGCATTTTCAAACCCACACTGCAAAGTATTGTGGTCTACATAGGCCACACTGAGTTCTGTTTTTACCCGGGGAATCCCCATGGTTTCAAACTCCAGATACGCCATGGTTCCTGTTGCATCCTGCGTCAAAGTCTGGTCGATTTTCAAGGCAACTTCACTTCCGGGTGTCATGTCACCGGAAATCAGGTGAGACTGAATGATTTTTTGTGCAATTGTTTTACCCATTGTCGTTCATCCTTTCAATCATACTTTGCTTGGCTGCCTGAATATGCTGAGCTGTCAATTCCGCAGCTTTTTGAGGGTCGTGCGCCGCAATCGCATCATAAATTTGTCGGTGTTCTTTTACCATGTTCAGAACTCGTTCCTCCTTTGCCAGTGCCGCTTTGCGAAAACGTGTGGTTTTGCGATGCAATGGAAGCAATGTGTCCCGAATCACATTTCTGCCGCTGGCAATGCAAATAACATGGTGAAATCTTGCATCCATCTGGTTCAAATGCTCCAAATCCGATTTGTCGCAGAAAAACTCCTGCAATTGGACCACATGTTTTAATTCATCAAGATGCTCCTGCGTAATATTCATTGCCGCATGATAGGATGCCAGAGGTTCCACATACTGCCGGATTTCCATAATATCAATCAGATCATCCTCTGTAATGCCTAAAACCACGCTGCCC
Organism: Oscillospiraceae bacterium; assembly: GCA_020025575.1. Lineage (GTDB taxonomy): Bacteria > Bacillota > Clostridia > Oscillospirales > Oscillospiraceae > Faecousia. Next base: position 22,671 of record JAHHRW010000017.1, read on the forward strand.
TTTCCGCTATCCTCAATCAGCCGTTCCTGCTCCAGCCGACGCAGAGCCTCCCGAATAGGCGTTCTGCTGACTCCCAGTTGTTCCACCAGTTTCAGCTCTGTTAAAATGTCCCCACGGGCATAGACGCCCATAACAATGTCATTTTCCAATTTGTCAAATACCTGATCAGCTAAGGATGTGGTCTTAAACGCTCTCATATAACTCCAGCTCCGTTTTGTATTATTGTATACAATTATACATATTGCCACCTAATTGTCAAGCTAAATCTACACAGAGCGGACAGGCGTTTATTACATAAAGACATTTTGCACAAAATGTTCGTCTTCACAGTCCCAAATTCCGTTCAGGATTTTTTAACAATTTCTTATACAATAATTTACAAATTAGGGTATTTGTGGTATATTGGTCGAAATTGGTTTTTGGGAGAGTGAAATTATGAAACTTAAAAAGCAAGAGATATTGCTCGTAAGCATTATGCTCTTTTCCCTGTTCTTTGGTGCAGGAAACCTGATTTTCCCCCCTTTTCTTGGGCAAAAGGCGGCAGATATGACCGTCTTGGCCTTTCTGGGCTTTTTGATTACGGCTGTCGTACTTCCTGTATTGGGGGTTGTGGTGGTCGCTAAATTCGGTGGACTGGATGCTTTAGCCCGAAAGGTCGGCAGTAAATTTGCTGTTTTATTCACCATTCTGATCTATCTCTCCATAGGCCCGGGATTGGGAATCCCCAGAGCCGCCTCTGTCCCCTTTGAAATGGCCGTTGCACCTTATCTGCCGGAAGGCTCCCCCTTTACACTGTTCATGTTGGGATATTCTCTGGTGTTTTTTCTTTTGGCTTGCTGGCTCTGTATGAATCCGCAGAAACTGGTGGACAGAATTGGACATATTTTAACCCCCAGTCTTTTAATTCTGATTACAATTCTGTTCATTACATTTATATTTAAGGGAAAAGTAGATGTCTCTCAGGCCCAGCCAGCCTATCAGGACGTTCCCTTTATGCAGGGGTTTGTGGATGGCTATGAAACCATGGATACCATCGCCGCACTGAATTTCGGTCTGGTCATCGCCACCACCCTCACCGCTCTAGGCATTCAGGAAAAGAAAGGCATCATGCGCTATACCGTCCTTTGCGGTATCATTGCCGGAACCATTTTGACGGGTGTGTATTCGATGCTGACCTATATGGGCATGGCAAGTTCCGGTGTATATGCCCTGGGTGAAAACGGTGCATATACGCTGCGGCATATTGTCTATCAGCTGTTCGGCACCCCCGGTTCCATTTTGCTGGCAGCAATTTTCACACTGGCTTGCCTGACCACCTGTGTCGGACTCATAAACTCCATTGCGCTCTTTTTCTCCAAATTGTATCCCAAGCTGAAGTACAGGACCCTGGTGCTGTTGATTACCGGTTTCTCTTTCCTGGTCTGCAATCAGGGGCTGAATACCATCCTCAGCATCTCTATTCCAGTTCTAAACGCAATCTACCCCATTTCCATCGTCCTGATTGTTCTGGGTCTGACGGATCAATGGTTTGAGGCCAATCCCTACATCTACCCCTGCACCATTGCAGGCACCGGCATTGTAAGTGTCGTTTATGCGCTGTATCAGCTCAAACTTCCTTTGGGCATCGTGGGGAAGGCTTTTCATCTTCTACCGCTGTACTCCATGGGTTTTGGCTGGGTTCCTGTTGCAATGATCATAGCAGTCATCTGCCTGCTGCTATACAAACTGAAATCCCGTTAATAAAAGGGTTCGGATTCATCAGAGTCCGAACCTTTTTTCCGTTATGGAATTGACCCATAGAAAAAATCTGATATACTGAAAAGAAAACGGAGGGATACAATGAATCTGGAACAACTCAAAGAAAAAATGGATCAGGCCCATTATATTTACGATGATACCCTTGCAACGGTTCTTTCGGTTGCCCTGCAGTTGGGTCGTCCCCTGCTGATTGAAGGTGCCGCCGGCGTTGGCAAAACCGAAATTGCGAAGGTCATGGCATCTGCTCTGGATCGGGATCTGGTGCGACTGCAGTGCTATGAAGGTCTGGATGAAAGCAAAGCACTGTACGAATGGAACTATCAAAAGCAGCTGCTCTCCATTCAGGTCAACATGGCAAATGAAGACCGAGATGCCCTAACCCGCAGCCTGTTCAGCGACGAATATCTTCTGGAGCGTCCCTTGCTGCAGTCCATTCGTTCTGAAAAGCCTGTGGTTCTGCTCATTGACGAAATCGACAAGGCCGATGAGGAGTTTGAGGCCTTTCTTTTAGAACTGCTGTCTGAAATGCAGGTTTCTATCCCTGAAGTTGGCACAATCAAAGCAAAGTCCATTCCCTTTGTGGTGCTGACCTCTAATCGTGCTCGCCCCCTTTCCGAGGCTCTGCGGCGCCGCTGCGCTTACCTGTACATTCAATACCCGGATGTGGACAAGGAATTGGCAATTCTGCGGGCCAAACTGCCACATGTGGACGACCGTCTGTGTGCACAGGTGGCTACAGCCGTTGCAAAGCTGCGCAGCAATGAGGCCATTCTGAAAAAGCCCTCTATCGCAGAGACTCTGGACTGGGCAGCCGCACTGGATGCCCTTGGCATCAAAGAGCTGACTCCTGATGCACTGCGCCGAACCGCAGGATTTGTGTTAAAAAACAGCGAAGATCTGGCAGCGGTAGAAACTGTGGATACATCCAATCACAGCTGTAACTGCGGCGGAAACTGCGGAGGGCATCACCATGGCTGATCCGAAGGTCTATCTGGAGAAGATCTCCCTCTTTTCCCGGATGCTTCGGTTACAGGGTATGATTGTTGGCCCTCAGGAAACTGCAGACGCCTGCCAAATTCTCATTCATTTGGGACTGGAAGACCGAGAGCAGGTAAAAGCTGCTCTTCGCACGGTCTTTGCCAAGTCCCGAGAAGAGCAAAATACCTTTGATTTGGTTTTCGACGGATTCTTTATCTCAGAAGAATCCATGCGCCGACAGGCAGAACAGCGCCAGCAGGAAGAAGTCCAATTAGAGCAGGCGCGGAAAGAGGCTGAAAAAGATCTGCAATTCAACGGTCAGCCCATGGATCTGACCCCAGAGCAGCGCGACGCCTATGTTTCCATGTCCCAAGAGCAGCGGGACAAGCTCCGCAATTTCATGGAGCGCTACAAAGGGAATACAGAACGGAATCCAAACCTTTATGGAAATTTCATCCACTCTGTTTTTGCCCGTGCCATCATGGAGCAGCAGATGCTTATGGAGAATGCCGGGACAGGCTGCGATGAATCTGATCCGGAACTTGGACTTCTCTACCGGGATATTTCTCAATTTCAGGATAACGAAATTCCCAAAGCCATCTCGATCATTCAAACCATCTCCCAGCAAATCAACAGTGAACTGTCCTCTAAACGCAAACGGGGCGGACACTCCGGCGCTCTGGATTTTCGCAAAACCATTCGCAAGGGGCTTGAAACAGGCGGAAGTTTTTATCGCCTGCGCTACCGCAAAAAGCGCCAGCGCAAAAAGCATCTGGTGATTCTGTGCGATGTATCCGGTTCCATGATGCAGTTTTCTGAATTTGCCCTGAGATTTATCCAATCATTGAATCAGGTATCGGAAAGCTCCCGCACCTTTCTTTTCTCGGAAGATCTTCTGGAGGCAGATCCCTTCCACCTGCAAAACATGGATTTGTTCCGAAACTATGTAAAAGAGTCCGGTATGTATGGAAGAGGCACTGATCTGGGAACCGCATTGGAAAAACTGTGCAGTATGCAGCCGTCAATCCTGAATGCATCCACCACTTTGCTCATTCTGTCCGACACCAAAACCGTGGATCAGCCCAGGGCTGTCCGCGCATTGTTAGAATCCAAACGCCAATCTGGGCGAATGATTTGGTTAAATCCTATCCCTGAAAACAAGTGGCAGTACCTGCGCAGTGTGCAAATCATGGCAGCCCTTTGCCCCATGGTTTCCTGCAGCACGTTAAGTGCCCTAGCCAATGCCTGCAAACGACTGGCCTCATAAACGCAAAAGACCTATGAACCCATAACTGGATTCATAGGTCTCTTCATTTTCCAGCCGCTGGTATAAAGTCCATCCCGAAATGGGAACGATATGCAAAAAGCAAGGAGGACTTTACATGCACAATCAATTTGGCGGTTGGTACTATCGCATGCAATCCGATCAGGATACGCTGGCAATCATTCCCGCATTCCACAGGAGCAGGCAAAGCCAATTCTGCTCCATTCAGCTGATTACCCCTACACGCTCTTGGAATGTAACATTTCCATACGATGCACTGCGCCAAACAAAAACCAGTTTTCAGATTGGCCCAAATCTCTTCTCTGATCAGGGAATCTGCCTTGATATAGATGCGCCCAATCTGCTTGCAAGCGGAACCCTGGAATTTGGGCCGCTTACCCCCATCCGCTATGACATCATGGGGCCATTCCGCTATGTTCCGCTGATGGAGTGCCGTCACATCATCAAAAGCATGAAACATTCCGTTACCGGCAATCTGACAATCAACGGCACTGCCTATCGCTTTCACAACGCCGTTGGCTATTTAGAGGGTGACAGAGGAAGGTCTTTTCCAACGCACTATGTATGGACGCAGTGTGCTTTTCCCGAAGGCTCTCTGGTTCTGTCCGTGGCTGAGATCCCCCTTGGGCCACTGCATTTCACGGGAACCATTGCTGTGGTTCTATGGCAGGGAAAAGAGTACCGTTTCGCCACCTATCTGGGTGCCAGAGCAGTATGCATTGCATCTGGCAAGATTCTAATTCAGCAAGGATCGTGGTCACTGCGTGCAGAGCTTTTGGAGCAGTCCGGTCAACCGCTTCTGGCTCCCCTTGAAGGAGAAATGGTACGCACAATTCACGAGCATATATTATGCCGGGCCGCCTATCACTTTCAGATAAACGAATCAACCATCTTTCAATTTGAGACAGACAGCGCTGCATTTGAATATGAGTATCCAAAATAAATCCAAGCCATCGTTTCAATGGGATGATAAATAGCCGTTCAGCAAAAAATCCTCGTTGCATAAGCAACGAGGATATTTTTGGCAGGGGCACAAGGACTTGAACCCTGAGCCTACGGTTTTGGAGACCGCCGCTCTACCAATTGAGCTATACCCCTATATTTATATTTCCAAGGCTCTTACAGCCTGAACACACTGGTGGGCCTTCAGGGATTCGAACCCGGGACGATCCGGTTATGAGCCGGAGGCTCTAACCAACTGAGCTAAAGGCCCATTTATTTGGGCGGTTAAGCACCATACGCACAGTATTTTACCATTCCACATCTAAATTGTCAAGATATATTTTACAATATTCATAAGAAATCGCGCATGACCAGTGTCATACGCGATTTTCAGGTTCTTACGATTCCTGCTCAGAAGAAGTTCTGCGGCGGCGACGGCGGCGACGGGTAGTGCGGCGCTCCGGCTCTGCCTTTTCTACCCTGCTGCGGTAGGCATCTGCGGCCTCGGACGCAGCCTCGTAAGTCAGTCTGCTTACACGCACAAGTCCATCGGGCTGTTCAGACAAACGGATACGAATGAGGAACTTTCCATGCTCGGGGCAGGTTGCCAAATCCATATACCGGTGTCCAGCCTGAGCAAACCAACGGGAGCTGAGCATCTGACGGCCGCAGGTGGGGCAAATATTCTCCGGCCCGGACATGAGGGCCAGCGCAGCGTGCTTATCCGCCACATCGTAAAATACTTTGCGGCAAATGCAGCCCGGCAGCTCTGCTCCATGGAATCCATTGTCATGATTGCGCAATGCCTGCGCATACTCTTCCATCCCCCGGCGCAGATCCAACCTTGCGCAAATCAGCGCCGTGTGGTAGGCATCCCCCAGGGCATCATGGGCAGGGCGTGTAGCCTCGATCCCAAAAATCTCCATGGCAGTCTTTAATGCCTTCTGGGCGGTGGAGCCGTCGGTCTGCGCATTAAAGATCATCTGGGCATTATACCAGCAGTTGATCCAATCCGTGGACAGATTGAACAGCTGTAAATTCTCCCGCAGCATGGCAATGTCATCAAAGCCCCATGTGAGAAACACCACATCCTCACCGCACCACTTTTGAAAGCGCTCCATAGCCTCAGGAAAGGAGATTCCTTCCGCCTTCAGCCGAGACTCCTTGATGCCGGTCAATTTGCTGACACGGCGATTCAGTGTACGATAGTATTTGGGACGAATCATCACCTGAAACTCATCCGCCACCTGCTGATCTTCTGTCACTCGGACAGCACCGATCTGGATGATCTCACCGCGGATTTGTACCGGGAGCACCTTCCGCGCAGAGGGTGACCCAGGCCAAGGCTGATTCCATTCCATATCCAAAACAATATAGTCCATATTGAAACCTCAGTTCATATTATCCTGCGCTATATGATATCATATTCAGACTCCATCTGTAAACCTTTCAAGAAGATTCTTTTATATTCCCCCAGGATTTTTCCCTGTAACAAACAATATTTTTGCATTTCAATGTAAAAAAGTCTTTCATAATGCTCATAATACGGTTAAGCGATAACCCCCGGGGCGTACCATTGGCAGGATCCTGTGACAATATAACCAAGCAACGCCTTGACAAAACGGATTCACAGACCTATAATCAAAATACCCCATGGGGGTATACAATCTAAGGAGATAAAACAATGGAGCAATGCTGTAATCAAAAAAAGACCATGCGCAGCGACGAGCAAAAGAAAAAGCTCATCAATCGGCTGTCCCGGCTCGAGGGACAGATCCGGGGCATCAGGGGAATGATTGAAAACGATGCCTACTGCACCGATATTCTGGTTCAGAGTGCTGCTGCAGGAGCTGCGATCAACGCCTTTAACCGGGAATTGCTGAACAGCCATATTCGCGGATGCGTTGCAAATGATATTCGGAAAGGCAACGATGAGGTCATAGACGACCTGATGGATACCCTGTATAAATTGATGAAATAATATGATATAGGATGGGGTAATTATGAAACAATACGATATTACCGGCATGAGCTGTGCCGCCTGTTCAGCCCGTGTTGAAAAAACGGTATCCGCCCTGCCAGGGGTGAAAACCTGCTCCGTGAACCTATTGACCAATTCCATGAGCGTTGATGGTTCCATTTCTGATGATGAGGTCATTGCCGCGGTTGAACGCGCCGGATATGGTGCTTGCCCCAAAGGGGGAGGGAAAAATCTCGCTGCAGGTGACGACGATGCCCTGAAGGATCGACAGACACCTGCGTTAAAACGGCGGTTGGTTTCTTCCTTGGGATTCTTGATTGTGCTGATGTACTTTTCCATGGGACATATGTGGGGACTTCCACTGCCCAAGTCCGTGGAACACAATCCGGTTGTATTGGGACTGATTCAACTGCTGCTCACAGGAATGGTTATGGTTATAAACCAAAACTTCTTTGTCAGCGGTTTCAAGGGGCTCATACATCGTGCACCGAACATGGACACATTAGTTGCTTTGGGCGCTGCTGCCGCCTTCATTTACAGCACCGCCGCCCTGTTCTATATGAGCCATCTTCAGTCGTTGGGACAGATGGAGGCTGCACACGCACTTGTCCACGAATTTTATTTTGAATCAGCCGCTATGATTCTGGCCCTAATCACTGTGGGTAAGATGTTAGAGGCTCATTCCAAAGGCAAAACCACGGATGCACTGAAAAGCCTAATGAAACTTGCTCCCAAAACAGCAACAGTCCTGCGAAACGGTCAGGAAGTAGATGTTCCCATCGAACAGGTACGCAAGGGGGATCTCTTCGTGGTGCGTCCCGGTGAGCATATTCCTGTGGACGGTATTGTCACAGAAGGCGAAGCTGCTGTAGATGAAAGTGCCTTAACCGGCGAGAGCATCCCTGTTGACAAAGCTCCCGGTGACCAAGTATCTGCCGCAACCGTGAATCAGTCCGGCTTTCTACGCTGCGAGGCTACCCGTGTTGGCCAAGACACGACTTTGTCTCAAATCATCCAAATGGTCAGCGATGCTGCCGCCACCAAAGCGCCCATTGCAAAAATTGCCGATAAAGTATCCGGTGTTTTTGTGCCAGCCGTTATTGCCATTGCAGTTGTGACCATTGCTGTATGGCTCCTGTTGGGGCAGACCATTGGTTTTGCTTTGGCTCGAGGTATCTCTGTGTTGGTGATTAGCTGCCCCTGTGCACTGGGTCTGGCTACCCCCGTATCCATCATGGTCGGCAATGGCAAGGCTGCAAAAAATGGCATTCTTTTCAAGACGGCTGCCTCTCTGGAGGAAACCGGAAAAATCGAAACTGTCGTACTGGATAAGACCGGCACCATCACAAAGGGAGAGCCTGCCGTTACTGACACAATTCCCGCTGCCGGTATTCAGGAAGAGGACCTGCTGTCCATCGCCTACGCTCTGGAACAAAATAGCGAACACCCGCTTGCCAAGGCTGTACTGTCCAAGGCTCAGGCGCAGGGTCTCAGAGCCCACGCCGTGGAACAGTTCCGCATTCTGCCCGGTAACGGTCTGACCGCTAAATTGGATGGAAAGCCCCTGCTGGGCGGCAGCCTGAACTATATTGCCTCTCAGGTATCTGTATCCGAAGAAATGGAGCGCAAAGCAATTTCTCTGGCTGAACATGGCAAAACCCCCTTACTCTTTGCCTGTGACGGTCAGTTGTGCGGTATCATCGCCGTAGCAGATGTCATCCGTCAGGACAGCCCCGAAGCCATCCGCCGGCTGCAGGACATGGGTATCCGTGTCGTCATGTTGACCGGTGACAACCCCCGCACCGCAAACGCCATCGGCAAACAGGCCGGTGTTGATGAGGTTATCGCCGGTGTCCTGCCAGATGGAAAGGAATCCACCATCCGCAAATTGCAAAGCCAAGGCAGAGTTGCCATGGTTGGCGACGGCATCAATGATGCCCCCGCCCTCACCCGAGCTGATATTGGCATTGCCATCGGAGCCGGTGCGGATGTGGCAGTGGATGCTGCGGATATCGTCCTCATGAAGAGTCAGCTCCGTGATGTACCCGCTGCTATTCGTCTCAGCCGTGCAGCCTTGCGTACCATCCACCAAAATCTATTCTGGGCGTTCTTCTACAATACCATTGGCATTCCCCTTGCCGCCGGCGTGTTCATTCCCATATTCGATTGGCAGCTCAATCCCATGTTCGGCGCAGCCGCAATGAGCCTATCCAGTTTCTGCGTTGTATCCAACGCTCTCAGGCTGAATCTTTTTGATCTGTACGATCCAAAAAGAGATAGAAAAATTCACCACCAAACCCACAAACAGGAGGAAAAACTTATGAAAAAAACAATGCATATTCAGGGCATGATGTGCCCCCACTGCGAAGGCCGCGTAAAGAGCACTCTGGAAGCAGTCGAGCAGGTAGAATCCGCTGTTGTCAGCCACGAAAACGGTACCGCTGTCGTAACCCTGAAGGCTGATATTTCTAACGATGTTCTGAAAGAAGTCGTGGAGAAACAGGGTTATCCCGTCACTTCCATTGACTAATCACACAACGCAGTCATAAACCGGCGATAATCGTCTGAACTCATGGCACCAAAATAGGCGTATCGAAAATCTCGATACGCCTATTTCACGCTTACGCCAGACAACTTATGCCACAAAGGCACGAAATGATTCGCAGCTGTGTTTCACCTTTTCTATATATAAAACGGCAGTATCCCATTTTGAGATACTGCCGTTTCCAGTTTTCATTTAAGCTTGGTTCAATATTTATGCGATTACAGCAGATCCTGAACCAGAGACAGAGCAGCCTCGTCTGCGACCAGCGTAAAGTCGGGGTGCAGCTGCAGGATGGAGCCAGGGGCCTTGGGTGTGATGGGTCCAAAGAAGCAATCCTTCACAGCCTGAGCCTTCTTCTCGCCGTTGACAACCAACAGGACGCGCTTAGCCTGCATAATGCCGCCAATACCCATGGTATAGGCAAACTTAGGCACATCGTCCCAAGATGCAAAGAAACGAGCGTTTGCATCAATGGTAGCCTTGGTCAGCTCAACCTTGTTGGTGCCCTTGACAAAAGCATCAGCAGGCTCATTGAAACCAATATGTCCATTGGGGCCAAGGCCCAGCAGCTGCAGATCAGCGCCACCGAAGGAAGCGATGACTGCATCGTAACGAGCACACTCGCCCTCTGCATCAGGGTTCATACCATTAGGGATGTTGCAGTTTGCCTGATTGATGTTCACATGGTCGAACAGGTTGCTGCGCATAAAGTAAGCATAGCTCTGGTCGTGATTTGCATCCAGACCAACATACTCATCAAGGTTCACAGTGCTGACCTTGGAAAAATCCAGATCGCCGGACTCGTATTTCTTAATCAGCTCCTGATAAGTACCAACAGGGCTGGAACCGGTAGCAAGGCCCAAAACACAATCAGGTTTCAGCTGAACCTGAGCAGCAATGATATTGGCAGCCTTGCGACTTACATCATTATAATCTTTTGCGCGGATGATTCTCATTGGAGTAATCCCCTTTCGTTCATTAAAAATTACAGCCTTATTCTATCACTGAAATGCGCATATGTATAGAGTTTCTTTTGAATTTTTTCATTTTGACAACGATCTGGCTGTTTTGTGTACTCGTATCTATAGTCTTTCTTTATCATCTGGCCTTATAATTAAATCGTTTTTTGGTTCTATTTATATGTCCAGAATGTGATATAATCAGGCTAACATGAAAAAGGGGGATCTAAAATGAACCACTCCATTAAGAAATGGATCATCCCGGGCCTTGGAATCGTATGTCTTGCCTTGGGACTATTCAATATTACATCCATTCGAAGTGTCGCAATCGCAGAATCTGCATCTGCCGGCGACCAGCTCCAGTATGCACTCAAGCTGATTCTTACCCTATTGGGATTCCTTGCTGTTGTTGTGCCATTTCTGCCAAAGTCCAGTGCAAAGAAAGCCGATACACGGACGCTGACCCTGGCTGCCATGTTTGCTGCCCTGTGCTACATTGGTTTCTCGTTCTTCAAAATCGACATTCCGGTTGGTTCTGAGAAAACCGCATTCCATCTTGGCAATGTATTCTGTGTACTGGCCGCATTGTTTATTGGTGGATTCTGGGGCGGCATGGCCGGCTCAATTGGCATGACCATCGCTGACCTCACCACCGGCTATATCACCTCAGCGCCTAAAACCTTCCTGCTGAAACTCTGCATTGGCCTAATTGTCGGATTCATGGCGCACAGAGTTTTCAAGCTGAATCAAGCACATGATAAGCGTTTTCTGACCATTGCGACTGTCGTTTCCTGCGCCGCCGGCATGGCATTTAATGTGGTCGGTGATCCTTTGGTTGGATATTTCTATAAACTGTATGTCCTTGGGATTCCCCAGGAAATTGCCAACGCCTGGGCCAAAATGGGTGCCATCACCACTCTGGTGAACGCCATCGTTGCGGTGATCTGCGCCAGCGTATTCTACCTGGCTCTGCGCCCGGCACTAAAGCGTACCGGAATGCTAAAAACCAACTAAAAAACATAAAAGGGTCAGCTGAAGAATTTCCGTTCTGCAGCTGACCATTTTCTTTACATCTGAGCCTTCATTTGCTGGGCAAAGCCCTCTGTGACAGCGGCGCAATGCTCTGCTGCCATCTTTTCAAAAGTGGGATAATCCATCTGGGCAGAATGATCTGCCTTATCAGAAATGGCACGCAGAATCACAAAAGGAACCCCATTGCTATAGGCAACCTGGGCAATGGCTGCCCCCTCCATCTCCGTACACTTTGCACCGGTAACAGAGATGATGCGCTCCTTCTGCTGGGCGGAACACACAAACTGGTCGCCCGTTGCCACTCTGCCGATTTTGGTATGTCCGGGCTTAATTGCCTCACTGGAGGCAAATGCCAATTTCATCATCGTTGGGTCTGCCGGAAACGCAGTCACATCCTGTCCCGGTACCTGCCCCATGGGGTAGCCCACATAGTTACAGTCAAAATCGTGATACATGGCATCTTCGCTGACCACAACATCTCCGATGTCAAGCTGTGCATCCAGGGAACCTGCAATACCCGTATTGACCAGATGGGTAACTGCATATCGGTCGCACAGGCTCTGGGCGCACATGGCGGCATGAACCTTGCCTACGCCGCATTGAACCACAACGACATCCACTCCGGCCAATTTACCCAG
>JAHHRW010000018.1 GCA_020025575.1 Oscillospiraceae bacterium
CGTTACAAGGCGTGCAAACGAGAGGAATGGCAGTGCCCATCGCCAATGCGTGCCCCGGCTGGGCGGTAATCGCCAGACCTTGTTTATACGATTTCGCTTGAATCTGTGAAGGGTTTCGATTCATTTTTATTGCAATGCAGCGCGCACTATACTATAATATATAGAATTAAAAAATAGGGGGGGTACTGTGGCTCGTTTATCTGATCCGATTACCGTGTTAAAGGGTGTCGGCCCTGCAAAAGCCAAACAGTTTGCAGCACTGAATATTGTGACATTGGAGGATCTCATCTGCCATTTTCCGCGGGGGTACGAAGACCGCAATCAATTTGTGACAATTGATAAATTGCAGCCAGATGTCCCGGCCTGTTTCAAAGCCATGGTGATGAATACGCCCAGGACTGCCCACATCCGCAAGGGTCTGGATATCACCAAGGTACAGGTGGCCGACCACACCGGGCGGCTGAATCTGACTTTTTTTAACGCCAAATATTCCGCAGAGCAGCTGCATTACGGTGAGGAATATATTTTTTACGGAGCGGTCAGCGGGGATTTTATTGGATACAACATGACAAATCCGGTTTTTGAATCTCCGGATGCACCTGCGGTGTCCACCCGGCGGATTTTGCCGATTTATCCCCTGACTGCCGGCTTGACCAACAGCGCGCTGTGGAAGACAATCCGGCAGGCGTTGGAAATCTGTCCCATGCCTCAGGAGATTATCCCGGAGGAGATTCGCCGCAAATATGACATCTTGCCGGCGGAAAAGGCCTATTTCGCCATTCATGAGCCCCAGACGATGCAGCAGGCTCAGGCGGCAAAGAAACGGCTTATTTTTGAAGAATTCTTTGTGTTTTCCGCTGGATTGAGTCTGATGCGGGCGGCAAGAGCGGAAAAATCCTGCGAAATCTATCAGAATGTGGATTTGTCTGGTTTTTATGGGGCACTGCCCTTCCAATTGACCGGAGCACAGACCAAGGTGATTGGACAAATTCTGGAAGATTTTCGCCGTGGAACCCCCATGAATCGGCTGGTTCAGGGGGATGTTGGCAGTGGTAAGACCATGGTGGCTGCGGCGGCAGGGTACTGCGCCGTGAAAAACGGATATCAGGTGGGGCTGATGGCTCCCACGGAAATTCTGGCGGAACAGCATTTTCAGTCGCTGGATGGCCTGTTGACCCCATTGGGCATTCGGGTAGGATTGCTCACCGGCTCCATGACCCCCAAGCAAAAGAGCGGTGTACGCAAGCAAATAGAGGACGGTGAGCTGGATTTTATCATCGGAACCCATGCACTGGTGTCCGATCAGACCAAATTCTGCAAATTGGGGCTTGTGATCACGGATGAGCAGCACCGTTTTGGCGTTGGACAGCGTTCGGCACTGTCGGCAAAGGGCGAGGCACCCCATTTGCTGGTTATGTCTGCAACACCCATTCCACGAACGCTGGCACTGCTATTATACGGAGATTTGGATGTTTCCATTCTGGATGAACTGCCCCCCGGTCGCCAGACGGTGGATTCTTTTTTGGTAGGGGAGAGCTATCGCCCCAGAATCAACGCCTTCATCCGCAAGCAGGTGGCGGAAGGTCACCAGTGCTATGTGGTGTGTCCTGCGGTGGAACAGACCGATGGTATGAGCCTGAAAGCCGCCACCCAGTGGGCGCAAACCCTGCAAAATACCGTGTTTCCGGATCTGAAAATTGCGCTGCTCCACGGTCAGATGAAGGGCGCAGAGAAAGAACAGGTGATGTCGGCCTTTGCCCGGGGGGAAGCAGATGTCTTGGTGGCCACTACGGTCATCGAGGTTGGGGTGGATGTGCCCAATGCTACGCTGATGGTGATTGAGGATGCCGACCGGTTTGGCCTCAGCCAGCTCCATCAGCTCCGGGGCAGAGTGGGAAGGGAAAGTGCCAAAAGCTACTGCATCCTCACCACCCACAACCGAAATGAGCAGACCATCGCTCGGTTAAAAGCCCTGTGCAAAACTTCTGATGGTTTTGCCATTGCCCAGGAAGACCTGAAACTCAGAGGTCCCGGGGATTTCTTTGGCTCTCGGCAGTCCGGACTGCCTGCTTTTCGTGTGGCAAGTCTGGGCACGGATCTGGATACCCTCAGTACGGCCCAGCAGGCGTCCAAGGACTGGATTGAAACATATGGCACATCGGACTGCCCGGAGGCATCTGCACTTCGCCAGCGGATCCGTGCGCTGTTTGAGCGATGCATGTACACCATGAATTAAAAATTAGAAATATAAATTTAACAATTGCTCAAAACTTGACACAAAGGCACTGGTTTAACGCTGGGACTTTTTGTGTTTTTCCGGAAAATTTGAAAAAAGTGTTGTAACCCAGCAAATAATAGTGTAAAATAGTATGAATCAAGAAATGCAATTTTTCGCCCGCTTTTTTCTGGGCATTACGTTTGGAGGTAATTCATTATGAACAAACCCATTGTTTTGGTAATCATGGACGGCGTCGGCAGAGGCGACGGCGGCGCAGGCGATGCTGTTACTCTGGCTAAGACCCCCACTCTGGACAACCTGCTGGCTACTTGCCCCAATACTTATCTGAAGGCACACGGTACTGCTGTTGGCCTGCCCTCTGACGATGACATGGGCAACTCTGAGGTTGGTCACAATGCTCTGGGCTGTGGTCAGGTCTACTCTCAGGGTGCAAAGCTGGTGGGCGAGTCCATCGAAAATGGCACTCTGTTTGCATCCAAGACTTGGCTTGATCTGGTTGACAATGCCAAGGCAGGTCATGCATTCCACTTCCTGGGTCTGCTGTCCGACGGCAATGTCCACTCCAATATCGCCCACCTGATTGCCCTGCTGAAAAATGCAAAGGCATCCGGTGTCAAGAAGGCTTACTGCCACATTCTGCTGGACGGCCGTGATGTGCCCGCCACTTCTGCCCTTGAGTATGTGCAGCAGCTGGAGGATGTTCTGGCTGAGCTGAGCAAGGACGGCTGCGATTATGCAATCGCTTCCGGCGGCGGCAGAATGCAGATTACCATGGACCGTTACGAGGCAAACTGGGGCATGGTGGAAAAGGGCTGGAGAACCCATGTTCAGGGCGAAGGCCGTATGTTTGCATCTGCCAAGGAAGCAATCGAGACCTACCGTGCCGAGACCGGTGTCATCGATCAGGATCTGCCTGCATTTGTGGTTGCACGTAACGGTGAGCCTGTTGCAAAGATTGCCAACGGCGACAGCGTTGTTCTGTTTAACTTCCGCGGCGACCGTGCCCAGGAGATTTCTCTGGCATTCGACCGCAAGGACTTTGACAAGTTTGACCGGGGCGACTACACCGGTGTCAAGTTTGCAGGTATGCTGCAGTACGACGGAGATCTGAACATCCCCGAACACTATCTGGTGCAGCCCCCTGTCATCACCAACACCCTGACCGAGGTTCTGTGCAAGGCCGGGATTCATGAGTATGCCCTGTCTGAAACCCAGAAATTTGGCCATGTCACCTATTTCTGGAACGGCAACCGCTCCGGCAAGGTTTGCGAGGATCTGGAAGTTTACGAGGAGATCCCCTCTGATGTGATTCCCTTCGAGCAGGCTCCTGCTATGAAGTCTAAGGAAATCACCGAGAAAATGGTGGATGCTATGGCCTCTAAGCAGTTCCAGTTCCTGCGCTGCAACTTCCCCAACGGCGACATGGTTGGTCATACCGGCGTTCTGGATGCAGTCATCTACTCCATGGAGTGCGTGGACAACGGCCTGAAGGCCATCATCGAGGCTGCTGACAAGTACGGCTATACCGTGCTCATCACCGCTGACCACGGCAATGCCGATCAGATGACCGAAACCAAGAAGGGCAAGACCTCTGTGCGTACCGCTCACTCCCTGAACCCTGTCCCCTTCATCATCTATGATAAGGACAACAACTGGACCATCAAGGAAGGCCACTATGGTCTTGCAAATGTGGCACCTACCGTTGTCAAGATGATGGGCCTGACTGCTCCTGATTGCTGGGAAGACAGCATGATCTAATCGGGACCAGCTCCCGAAAATGCGTTTCAGAACTGCCCAATGGCAGTTGCAACACCATTGGGCGGTTCTTTGAGTCACACGATTGCAAACAAAATCCATCATATTTTGATGCGTGTTGAATCTTTGGACCAGGAGGTATTTTCTATGATCCAGCATTACAATGAAAACGGTTCTGTCACAATTAGCACCGGTGTTTACACGGATATCGCCGGTACCGCTGCATCCAACTGTTTCGGCGTGAAGGGTATGGCAGCCCGGTCTGTAACCGACGGCCTGTACCACCTGCTGCGCAAGGAAAGCATGGGTAAGGGCGTTAAGGTGGAGTTCCACGAAGATAATACCATTACCATTGAGCTGCACATTATGGTTGACCACGGTGTCAATCTGGCGGCAGTGGGTTCTTCTATTATTTCTGAGGTGCGCTATGTGGTAAACAAGTGCACCGGCACGGATGTTCGAGCCGTGAATGTATATTTTGATTCCATGATGATTGGATAATTACGGAGGTGTAATCTATTGAGGCAGACCATGAACGGGGCCGATTTTCGCAGACTGATGATTAGTGCGGCCGCCTCTATTGAAATTCATAAGCAGCAGCTGAATGAGCTGAACGTGTTCCCTGTGCCAGATGGTGATACAGGTACGAATATGTCCATGACCATCAACGCTGCTGCGGCAGATCTTCGCAAGACCGAAGATCCTGATCTGGAAAAGGCATCCAAGACCGCTGCTTCGGCCATGTTGCGTGGTGCCCGTGGAAACTCCGGCGTCATTTTGTCGCTGCTGGTTCGGGGCATGGCAAAGACTTTGAAGGGTCACACCGAGTGCGACGGCACCCTGTGGGCAGAGGCACTGCAGGAAGGTGTCGATGCTGCATACAAGGCAGTCATGAAACCCGCTGAGGGTACCATCCTAACCGTTGCCCGTCTGGCAGCAGCCAAGGCACGGGAGGCAGCTTTGGAGAATAACTTTATCGAGTTTGTTCAGCAGGCAGCCATTGAAGAGGCAGAGATTGCGCTGGCCGATACCGTTAACCAGAATCCGGTGCTCAAGAAGGCCGGCGTTGTGGATGCAGGCGGCAAGGGCTGGCTGCTGGCACTGGAGGCCATGCTGTTGGCAATGCGCGGCGAGGACGTGATTGCACCAGAGGGTGACAATCAGGAGCAGGTGAAGGAACAGGCAGATTTTTCTGATTTTGATGCCGGTGATATCACCTTCGGCTACTGCACCGAATTTATCGTATCCCGTGAAAATGACAATGACCCCGAAAAGCTTCGTGCGTTCCTGACCACGCTGGGTGACAGCTTGGTTCTGGTGGACGATGAGGAGATCA
This sequence comes from Oscillospiraceae bacterium, assembly GCA_020025575.1. Taxonomy (GTDB): domain Bacteria; phylum Bacillota; class Clostridia; order Oscillospirales; family Oscillospiraceae; genus Faecousia. The sequence continues at coordinate 5,331 of JAHHRW010000018.1, forward strand.
TCAAGGTGCATGTCCATACCAATGACCCCGGCATCGCACTGCAGGAGGGCCTCAAGTACGGTTCCTTTGTCACCGTAAAGATCGAGAATATGCGACTGCAGCACACGGAGAAGGTCATGAGCGAGCAGGAACTGGCTCCTCAGATCGCAGAGCCTGTAAAGCCTCTGGGCGTTGTCAGCGTGTGTGCCGGTGATGGCCTGGCGGATGTGTTCCAGAATCTGGGTGTGGATGGCATCATTTCCGGTGGTCAGACCATGAACCCCAGCACACAGGACATCCTGACCGCAGTGAACAAGGTTCCTGCTGAAACGGTATTTGTTCTGCCCAACAACAAGAACATTATCATGGCAGCCGAGCAGGTGGATGAGCTGACTGAGAAGAAGGTGGTGGTGATCCCGACCAAGACCGTTCCTCAGGGCATTACCGCTATGCTGAGCTTTAATTCTGAGGGTGAGGTTCAGGAGAATGTGGAGGCCATGACCGAGGCTATGGCTACGGTAGATACCATGCAGATTACCTATGCCGCCCGTAACTCTGATTTCGACGGCTATGATATCCACGAGGGTGACTATCTGGCTATGTACGGCAGTGCGCTGTTCGGCACCAGCCGGGATATCAAGGTATTGCTCCGCGCTCTGGCAGAGAAGGTTCGTGATGATGGCAAGGAATATATCACCATCTACTATGGTGAAGATATTCAGGAAAAGTATGCCCAGAAGACCGCAGACCTGTTTGCCAAGATTTGCCCTGATGCAGATGTCAATTTGCTGCGTGGTGGTCAGCCTGTCTACTACTACATGATTTCTGCAGAATAAATCCCCAATCGTCATAAAAGGGAACCGGTTTCTCGGTTCCCTTTTCTTGCATTGGGTATATCTTGGGGGCTTATGCATAGCATATAGGTGCAAAGGAGGGGGAATTATGCAACGGAAACGAAAAAGCGGATTTGCACAGATGATAGATCTGCTCCGGATGATTTTAGATTTGCAGATCCCGGTGTATGCTGCCAATGCCTGCTACTTTCTGGTGTTGATGGTATTTCCTTCGTTGCTGCTGATTTTGGCATCCCTGCGCTACACAAGCCTATCTGCAAATGATCTGATTGAGGTATTAGGAACCGTTATGCCGGCGGCATTGATGCCCGCAGCAGAGCGGCTGATTGTCAATACCTATTACAATTCTTCCGGCATGGTGATTTCGGTGTCGGCTGTGACGGCACTGTGGTCTTCCAGCCGGGGCGTATATGGACTGCTGACGGGACTGAACCATATTTATGGGGTGCGAGAGGATCGTGGGTATTTTTACACCCGGATCATCAGCGTGGTATATACCTTTGCATTTTTGCTGGTTCTGATTTTGACCCTTGTGCTGCACGTGTTTGGAAAGTCCATTTCCAATTGGCTCAATACCATAGAAGTCCCCATCGTTCAGTGGCTCGTGCATATGATCGATGTGCGCTTTTTGGTGCTGTTATGCCTGCAAATTTTGGTTTTTACGGCTATTTATATGGTTCTTCCCAATCGCCGGAACCGATTCTTTAGCAGTCTGCCCGGTGCTGCCGTGGTAGCGGTTGGCTGGCAGGTGTTTTCCAACCTGTTCTCCGTGTATGTCCAGCGGCTGGATGTGTACGAAAATATCTATGGATCGGTTTATGCGCTGGCATCGGGGATGCTGTGGCTGTATATCTGCGTTTTGATTTTGCTCTACGGTGGCGTCCTCAATCGTCTGATCGGCCAATGGCAAGCCTCATAAATGCCCCTTTATTAAAAATTTATTTTCGTGTGTTTATTGCCTGTTCATAAATACACGATAGCATACCTATTATGGGGGTGCTTTTATGTTTGGATTGGTAACCGCGTCACCAAAAGAGCTGACGCAAGAGGAAAAACGCCGCTATGGAGCGGTTTACTGCGGAATCTGTCGAGAGATTAAGCATTCTGACGGGCAGGCCTGCCGACTGGGATTGCAGTATGACATGGCATTTCTGGCGCTGCTGCTGATGAGCCTGTATGAGCCGGAGGAATCCGGCGGGGACAGATCCTGTATCCTGCATCCAATCAAAAAACATCCATGGCTCACCAATGAATATATTCGCTATGCGGCCAGAATGAATGTAGCACTGGCGGCGTACAAGGCAAAGGATGACTGGGAGGATGACAAAAAACTCTCCGCAAGAGTCCTGCATTCGGTGTTTGGCAAAAATGTGGCAGATATTGCTGAACAATTCCCCAGACAGTGCCAGAGCATGGAAACCTGCATTCGTCAGCTGAATGCCTTGGAGAAAGATCACTGCGCAAATCCCGATGAGCCTGCCAATTGCTTTGGCAGACTCATGTCTGATTTGATGGTATATAAGGAAGATATGTGGAGCGAATCTCTAGGCAAACTGGGATTCCATCTGGGCAGATTCATCTACCTTGCCGATGCGGCAATTGACTACGAAAAAGACCGGAAACAGGGAAAGTACAACCCTTTTATTGCCATGGGTGCCGGGGAAGACTATACCCACTGGGAGCAGTATCTGGTGCTTGCCATGGCTGGCTGTACCGATGCCTATGAGCGACTGCCTCTGGTTCAGGACAAGCACCTGCTGGATAACATCTTATACAGCGGTGTTTGGCTGAATTATCGAAAGCAACAAAGAAAATGTGAGAAGGAGGATCACAATGGCTGATCCATATCAGGTTCTTGGCGTCAGCCGGGATGCCTCTGACGAAGAAATTAAGCGAGCATATCGGGCGCTTGCAAAGAAATACCATCCCGATGCCAACCCCGGTGACCCGGTGGCGGCAAAAAAGATGCAGGAGGTCAATGCGGCCTACGACCAGATCAAGAATCCCGAGAAGTACCGTACGGCAAATCCCGGTTCCCAGGGGTACGATCCCTTTGGCGGTTACGGCCCGTTTGGAGGCTATCAGCAGGCAGGCAGCCACAGTGCAGAGGATTCTTATTTGCGTGGTGCGCTCCAGTACATCCGCTTTGGCCGCTACCGTGAGGCACTGAACGTGCTGTCGAACATGGATGCTGCCAAACGCAATGCCCGGTGGTATTACCTCAGCGCCCTTGCCAATGAGGGCCTGGGCAATCAGATCACGGCGCTGGAGCATATGAAGAAGGCTGTATCCATGGACCCGGGCAATCAGGAGTACATTTACGAACTGAATCGTATGGAACACGGCGGAGATCCCTATCGCCGCCAGGCTGGCGGTTTTCGTGGGTTCAGTGTGGGCTATGACCCCTGCACTAGTTTCTGCCTGTGCTATCTGTGCAATATGTTTTGCTGCGGTGGCCGTGGATGGTTTTGCTGCTGCTAATCAAAAAACCCGTCTGATTCTCGAGAATCAGACGGGTTTTTGTCATGGTTCAAAGAAGGCAACGGCAATGGCGCCGGGGCCGATATGGGTGCCGATCACGCATCCCACCGAGTAAATGGGCAGCTGATCCGCATGATTCTTCCAGATATCCGCGGAGTCTGCAATGTATTTTTGCAGCAGGGTGTCGCTGAGACCGCTGTAAGCAAGGGCATAGGGTTTGCTGTAATCAATACCACCAGCCTTTTCAATCAGCTGGCGCAGCAAGTTGTTGCCTTGCTTGGAGCCACGGGCTTTGCCAGCCATGGCGACTTCGCCATTTTCCGTGGTAATGACGGGCTTGATGGAAAGCAGGCTGCCGGCAAGAGCCGTTGCAGCGGAAATTCGACCGCCCTTTTTCAGATATTCCAACGTATCCAACAGCGCAAGAATACGAATTTTCCCAGTTTGTGCCATCAAGCTGTGGAAAATTTCTTCGGCGGAAAGCCCCTGCTTGGCAAGGGTCAGACCATATTCCAGCAGGATTCGCTCACCGATACAGACGGACAGGCTGTCCACCACATAAACCCTGCCGGGGTGCTCCATGGCTGCAATCATGGCGCTCTGGCAGGTGCCGGAAAGCTTGGAGGACAGCGCAACCACCACAATATCATCACCGGCGGCTAAGATCGGCGCATAAGCGTCCTCATAATCGGATGGGGGAATCTGGCAGGTGGTGGGCAGCACATCGCTTTCGATGAGCTTTTCGTAAAATTGGGTGTGGGTCATGTCAATTTTGTCGGCATACTCGGTATCCCCAAAGACCACTTTCAGGGGGAGCATGGTAACACCCAACGCTTTTGCCTCGTCGGGGGTGATATCAGATGCGGAATCAACAATAAAATGAACAGCCATGGCGGCTCCTTTCCTGTGTTTAATTGGATTAATCCATTTTTGTTTTCAGATTAGAGGCAATCAGGGATAGACTCCCATAAAAGTCCTCTCTGCGCTGCTCGGTCAATCCGTCGCCGCCAACAGCCACCCAGTTTTCGATGAGTGCATCCACCTTTTGGGCCACAGACTGCCCTTTTGCTGTCAGCAATAGGGGAGCACGGTAGTTTTTTCCGGATTCGGGAACGATGTAGTCCTGATGGCGCAGTTCGGAAACGGTGCGGGAAATGGCGGCTTTGTCTTCGGCACACAGGGCTGATAGCTGAGCGGCGGTGAGCCCCTCTGGATTGTGGTGCAGATAGAATAGACACATGACATGGGTTCCTTTCAGCCCAAATTCCACCATCTCCATGGATTTGATGCGCTGGATATATTTGTAGCACACGGTGATACCCGTAACAAAGGATTCAAAACGATGAATCATGTACACACCTCCGAAAAGAATCTGGTGGCAGTATATCATGAAGATGTTGATTTGTCAACGATTATATGTTGATAAATCAACATCTTGGTTGGTATGGGAATATAGATATGAATGCATAAAAAGGCGGCAGACCCGTGGGTCTGCCGCCTTGCAATGATCCATTTAGTTCTCGTGTTCCTTGGCCTCTGCAATAATCTTTGCCTGATTTGCCTTGGGAACTTCCTCATAACGCTCAAAGGTCATGGTGAAAGAACCTCTGGCCTGTGTCATTGCCCGCAGGTCAATGGCGTAGCTGCTCATCTCTGCCATGGGAACCTCTGCCTCCACAACGGTGTTTCCCTCGTCATCGGGTGTCATGCCCATGACACGGCCACGACGCTTGTTGAGGTCACCGATTACATCACCCATGTAGCTGTCTGGAATGGTGACGGACAGGGCGCCGATGGGCTCCAGCAGGGTGGGCATGGCGTTGGGCATCGCTTCCTTGAATGCAAGGATGGCAGCCATGCGGAATGCCATTTCGTTGGAGTCCACGGGGTGGTAGGAGCCGTCGTACAATGTTGCCTTCAGGTTGACCATGGGGTAACCGGCCAGAGGCCCCTTCTGCACGGCCTCCTGAATGCCCTTTTCAACAGCGGGGTAGAAGTTTCTGGGCACGCTGCCGCCAAAGACTTCTTCGGCAAAAATCAGCCCATCCTGCTCCTCTTGGGGTTCAAAGCGAATCCACACATCACCGAACTGACCGGAACCGCCGGTCTGCTTCTTGTGACGACCGTGAGCTTCCACTCTCTTCTTGATTTTCTCCCGGTAAGCGACCTTGGCAGGGCTCAGGACAGCATCAACGCCAAAGCGGCTCTTTAACTTGGATACCAGAACATCCAGCTGCAGATCGCCGGAACCGGTGATAACCTGCTGCTTGGTCTCGGGGTTGTTGTACAGGGTGAAGGAGGGATCTTCTTCGTTCAGACGAATCAGACCTGCACCCAGCTTATCTTCCTGACCTTTGGTCTTAGGGGCAATGGCCATGGAGTAGCAGGCGGGAGCATAGGGGATGCCCTTTAGGGAAACCACCTTGCGGGGGTCACACAGGGTATCGCCGGTCTTGACCTTTTCCATTTTGCCGATGGCACCGATATCGCCGCAGGACAGTTCCTTGATTTCGGTGCTCTTCTTGCCGCACATGGTGTACAGACGGCCCAGCTTTTCGGTTTCGCCGGTGCGGGCATTTACCAGGGTGGTGTCCTGGGTGATGGTGCCGGAGAGTACCTTGATGAAGGAGAACTTGCCGTACTGGTCGGAAACGGTCTTAAACACGTAGGCAGAGGGGACACCGCCAGGGGAAACGACAAATTCCTTGGTGGTGCCGTCAGCCAGAGTCGCCTTGTGATAGTTGCCCTCAACCGGGTTAGGCAGCAGGTCAATGATATGCTCCATCAGCATCAGGCTGCCCAGACAGCTGATGCCGGAGCCGCACAGTACCGGAACCAGAGACTGCTGCAGTACACCGGTGTGCATACCCTTAATCATCTCGGAGTAAGTAAAGTCCTCGCCGCCGAAGAATTTGTCCATAAATTCGTCGCTGGTTTCGGCGACGGACTCTTTCAGGGCGTCGTTAAATTCTGTGATAACCGACATCTTATCTTCGGGAACTTCGATTTCCACACGCTTGAGATTCTGCATTTCAAAAGCACGCTTGTTGAGCACATCGATAATGCCGGTGATTTTCTTAGAGCTGTCCCAAATGGGGACAACAACAGGAGCAATCTTGTTGCCGAACTTTTCACGCAGGGCGTTAAAAGTCGCATTGTAGTCGGAGTTTTCTTCATCAACCTTGGAAATATAGATAAAGCGGGGCATATTACGCTCCTGGCAGTATTTCCATGCTTTTTCAAGACCTACGGTGAGGCCGTCTTTGGCAGAGCAGACGATGATGGCTGCGTCGGCGGCACGGAGTGCTTCCATAACAGCGCCGGAGAAATCAAAGCTGCCCGGAGTATCCAGGATATTGATCTTGGTGTTCTTGTAAACAATGGGAGCCACGCTGGCGCTAATGGACACATTGCGGCGAATTTCTTCGGGATCAAAATCACAAACGGTGTTACCGTCGGCGTTTTTACCAATTCGGTCGATGGCACCGGTCATGTAAAGCAAGCTTTCAGCCAGAGCAGTTTTGCCGCTGCCGCAGTGACCCAGCAGACAGATATTACGGATGCTATTTGCGTAGAACATTGTAAACGAACTCCTTTCGGGAGGGAATCCCTCCACACCATCTAGTGCAGTATCTACGACTGCGTTGAGGACATTATACACGAATGAAACGGTAATTTCAATGCCTATTTTGTTCATAATGCGAAAAATATCGAAAGAAACACGGTATATCCTTGTATAATTGTGCAAAGTAGATAGCATTGGATGCAGAAATGTGTGTATTTTAACAAGAAACGGTTGTTCGTGTTGGGTGGAAAGTTAGATAGTATACGGCATAACGATACCCCCTAGTGTAGTTAGAATCCTACACTAGGGGGTTCCATATTCGGGGATGGGAATTTTAGATCAGACCGGCTGCCATCGGAAGTCCAAGGCTGATGAAGGGGACATAGGTGACAAGCAGCAAGCCAATTAGAATGGCAACATAATACCAGAACATATAGGGCATGACATTTGCAAGCGAGGAGCGCCCAATTTTGATTGCAACAAATAATGTGTTGCCAACAGGTGGTGTGATATTACCAATGCAGAGGTTGTATACCAAAATCAGACCGAACTGTACTGGATTCATACCAAAGGTTTGTACAACCGGCAGGAACAGTGGAGTGAAGATCAGGATTGCTGGGGTAACATCCATAAAGGTTCCTGCAATCAGAAGGATTACATTCATAATGAGAAGCAGGATGATCGGATCCTGTGTTACGCCAAGCAGAGACTCTGCAATCGCTTGCGGGATCTGGGTAAATGCCATGACCCAGCCCAAAATATTGGATACACCGATGAGGAATACGACCATGCCGCTCATCTTTGCGCTTTCGATGACGATATTCCAGAAGGACTTGAATGTAATGTTGCGATAGCAGATACCCAAAATGAGCGCATATACAACCGCAATGGCAGAACCTTCTGTTGCGGTGAAGATACCACCGACAATACCGCCGATGACAACAACGATCAGAGAGAGCGCTGGCAGTGCACGCAGCGTGCATACACCCAGATTTTTCCAGTCGAACTTACCGGGGATACCAGTATATCCCTTTTTCTTTGCAAACAAAATCGCAACTGCAATACAGCACAGCATCCAAATAATACCGGGGATATAGCCTGCGAGGAAGAGCGCTGCAACGGATGTGCCGCCAGAAGCCAGAGAATAGGTGATGAGGGCGTTAGACGGGGGGATCAGCAAGCCGGATGGCGCAGATGCACCATTGGTTGCTGCACAAAGTGCCTTGTCATAGCCCAGTTCCTCTTCACCTTGCTGGACCATGCTGCCGACAGCGGCAGCCGCAGCGGAGGCAGAACCAGAGATTGCACCAAACAGCGCATTTGCGCCGGTGTTGGTGACAAGCAGAGCTCCCGGCAGCTTTCCAAGAAGTGCCATTACGAAATCAACCAGACGCTTTGCAATGCCGCCCTGGTTCATAAGGTTTCCGGCGAGAATAAAGAACGGGATTGCAGTCAGGCTGAATTTGCTCATGCCCACAAAGATACGCTGTGCGCCTGTAACCACAGAAACATCAAGGGGCACAGTTTGCAGAATGGCTACAAGAGAAGAAATACCAATGGAATAGGAAATCGGGACACCAACGATTAGAAGAAGCGCCAGTATTCCAACAATAATGAACAAAGATTGAATCGCCATCGCTTATGCCTCCTTCGTTTCTGTCTTTTCCGGCTTGCAGATATCAATAATGTTTAGGATGGTATAGATGATATTGAGAACACCACACACCGGCAGTGCCACATAAAATACACCCACTGCAACACCGAGAGAAGATGTCATTTGACCCATGGCAAGCTGTGTGATCTGAATGCCGCCATAGACAAGGATGATGGCAGAGAATGCAAAGGCAACCAGCTCTCCAAAGATATGGAATGCTTTTTGCGCGCCTGGGTTCAGACGATCGACCAAAATCGGAATATTCATATGACCGCGTTCGCCAGTGACCAATGATGCACCAAAGAGACTTGCCCATGCAAAGAGATAAGAGACAAGCTCTTCAGACCAGGTGGAGGGGCTGTGGAGCAGGTAGCGGGTAATAACCTGCCAGCAAGTTAGCGCAACCATTGCAAGGAAACTGACGCCTGCAAGCACGTGCAACAGCTGATTGAGCACATTTCTTAATGATTTCATATGAAGATGCCCTCCTTATGATTGGGGTTCCTGATACAATTCGTTGTATTTCTGAATTGCATCATAAATTGGTTCGAGATCTGGCTGTGCCTTGAGCATGGATTCATGCAGCGGCTGACAAGCTTCCTGGAATGCACGGGTATCTGGGTATAGGAACTGTACGCCTTGTTCATTTACTGCGCGCTCTTTGGCTTTTTCGACGGCTGTGACCCATTCTTCACGCTGTACCTGATTGAGCAGCTGGAAACCTTCCTCAAAAATGGCACGCTCGTCATCAGACAGTCCATTCAAAAAAGCAAAATTGCCGATGAGAATGTCAGGGATCATCTGGTGCATATCATAGGAATAGTATTTGCAGACATCGCCATGACCGTTATCTGTGAGTGACATTTCGTTGTTCTCTGCGCCATCAATGATTTTAGACTGCAGCGCCGTATAGACTTCGCCAAATCCCATAGGGGTAGCAGCACCACCGAGAAGTCGCATCATTTCTACGTTGGTGGGGGACTGCTGTACGCGAATTTTCAGGCCCTTTAGATCTGCGGGGGTGTTGATGGGCTTGTTTACCGTGTAGAAGTTACGTGTGCCGGCATCGAGCCAGGTGACCGCCTCGAATCCAGCCTGCTGGGTGGATTTGAAGATCGGGTCAGTGATGCTGGTATCGTCCATTGCAGCATGGTAGGCTTCGCTGTTGGAAAACAAATAGGGTAAGTTAAATAGGGTGTAGTTTGAACTAAAGGTTTCAAGCAGAGAATTGCTTGCAACACAGAAATTAATGGCACCAGTTTGTGTCAGCTGAACCATCTCATTCTGGGAACCAAGCAGCTCACTGGGATAAACTTCCACATTGTATTGATCCCCCAGCTTTTCTTCGATGAACGACTCAAATGCCTTGAGTCCAAGGTGTGTGGGATGATTGGTCGATTGGTTATGACCAATCCGAATAATTTGTTTGTGACCCGAGGACGCTGTGTTTCCACACCCAGACAAAGTGCCGAGTGCGAGAACAGCAGTCAGGGTCAATGCCGTTAAGCGAGACATCATTTTCATAATAAACCCTCTTTTTCTATTCTCTTGATTAGAAATGGTGCGCAATGATTTTATACACCAGACTGGCCAAGGGAAAAAAACGTCTTGCAGTCCTTGATTTCCTTTGCGTCGTGGTGCTATACGTTGTCGGTTGCCGCACGCAGATTGCACCGCCTGCGCAGGTTACAACGCAAACCTGATCGGTCAAGCCGGGATGGATTACATTTTTATCATAATAAGTTCCTCCGTATTATGATGCTTTCAAAGATATTTGCTTGTCATCTTTTCACAGGTTTCGAATCAACCTCCCTGAAAATGCATGTTCCGTGTTCTTATTTTGCGGATACTTGTTTTTTGCTGTGTTTTACGGTGTATCCTGCTTGGAATCTGGTGTAACTTGCTATATAATATACCATATAATATAATTGCAAACAAGAGATACTGTGCAAAATTGGTAAAAATGCACAATGATGTTTATGCGTTTCGTCAATAAATGGAGCGTCCAGATTTCGAATGTTATCACGACTGCGATACGGTTTTTCCATCCTGCACTCAGGAGATATTCTGCTCACAGACAACCGAGATATACATAAAGCAATTGTTCGACCGGGAAAGCCCTATGAACGCTTTATCATTTGGGTGCCGCCATCTTTTCTGGAACAAATGATGCTGTTTGGTGTTCCCTCAGGCACCACAAAGCCCCCCTCTGTTAGATAGTATATCATACTGTCTAACAGAGGGGGGCAGTTCAGAAAACAATGCCGTTTCTCTGTGTCACCTTTACGAGCATACGGTTTTTGTACTCCATACGGAGCATAAACCGTGCAATCGTTGGGAACCAGTTCCTAAAACCTTTGGGGAAAATACGTCCTTACGAGGCATACCCCAATGAACAGGTTCCTTTGGAGTACAATCAGATATTACGGGTCCATTCCGTGATGAGCAGTCCCGGTATGGTCCATACCAATTCAAACAACAGCAGGTTGGAAGGCGTCAGCAGATTGCCGCCGCGCACCAATGACAGCGCCAGAACGATGACCAAACCCAGAATGCCGCCAAAGATATGGACCAATGCACCGAGTTTTGTGGATGTGTAAACGGCACGGCCGCCGGTGATGGCAAAGGCAGAGCTTGCCAGATTCTCCTGAGTGGTCAGGGCACATGGAATGCTCTGGTCAATGTCCGGTCTCCATTGGGAGATCTCCTGCCGATCCTCAATGGAAGGAAAGGCGAAATGCCGGGTGTTTACATTGAACTTGGCGCGGATAAAACTTTCAGACAGCAGGAAGTTGTCAGAGCTGAGCACTGGGGTTAGTCCCCGGTAGCCGGACAAACTGCCAAGACCTGCGGTTACACCCTTCAGTTTGCTGAAGGCCAGTGCAAAGACTGCACAAAGCTCGCCGTCGATGGACATGTAGACGGCCTGATTGACTCTGGAGCCTTCAGGGGTTTCCACACCCATATCCTGCAGGAATGCGATGGTGCCAACCAAAACGCTTTCGTCGCAGACTTCACCGCCCAGACCGCCGCTTTCATAGCTGCGGAAACTGGTCAGTTCGTAGTGACGGCCGTTCCGCTCATCCAGCAGCTGCTCGAACAGGGGCCCCAGACAGTTGCCTGCATGGGTAATCAGGGCGGTGGCATATGCAATGACCTGATCCGGTTCCCGATTGGTGTAAAACTTCACGCCGTTGATCTTAATACTTCCGCTGGGGAACAAATCTTCATCGGACAGCGGAACTGCAGCAGCACCGGCGGTGGCCTGAATGCCCTGCCAGCCACACAGAACGGCACCCAGCTTGTGGAGTCTGCGCTCCAAAATCGCCACGGGGCGGCTCTGGCTGATGAAGATGGTGGCTGGAGTCGCAGCCAGAATCCCAGCTGACCAGATCTGCAAAGCGGCAGAAATGCCCTGCGTCAGCCCTACCATTACGGCGATGGCACCGGATATCAGAAATGCCACCAGTGCATAGATGTTCAGCATATTTTCAGAGCCAGTGGTCTGCTGATAGGTGTCCATGAAGTCCTCCAGCTCGCCATTGGTGACATAGAAACCGGGACGCCCCTCAAAACAGTCTGGGGCTTTAGCAACCCGATTCAGATGCGTTGCCCTGCGCAGGGTGTCCATTTGCCCCATCTCCGTGTGACGGCGCTGGAGCTCTGCCCAAAGGGACATGGTAGATTCCAGACAGAAAGCGGCGCAGAAGGGAACTCTGATCTCTTTCAGACAAAAATAACCGTCGGCAATGCACACCAAAAATGTTGCAAGCAGCAGCGTATCCAGTGTAAATTTTCCCTTAATCAGGGAAAGAAATCCATCTACCAGCCGGCCGGATGCCAAAAGTGCACTGAACAGCATGGCAAACAGCTCGCCAAAGACCAGCAGGCGCATACGGTTGGGCTGAACAAGATCGAATTGATACATGGCAATGGAGGCAACACCCAGTACCACCACCAATATACTTAGGAAAATGGAAATCTGCAGCTTTCCCAATCCGGCTTCGGCCAGGGCATAGTATCGACGCTCCGGGCCTGCCACAAGCTTACGCTTGAGGGATGACCGCTGGGATCTGGGCCGGAAGACAATGGGCTCCGGCGGCGTATATTCCCCAATGGGCTGCTCATACTCCGGTTCCCATCCGGCGCTGAATGGCTCAGCACCCTCCGGAATGGGGGATGCATGCACTTCGTCCGGCGCTTCTTGCACAGGCTCTTCCTGAGAGATCGGTGCAAAGCAGAGGGTTTCGCTATGCATAGATTCGGCGGCTTGTGCTGCGCCAGCGACGATCTTTTCGGTATCCAGACGGATGGTATCCGCCTCAAAGAAAGCGTTTGTTTCGTCATCGTGGACATCCGCCTGTGCAGCAGGATTCAGCCCAAAGGAGAGTGTGTCAAATGACAACGATTCTTCCTCTGTATTGACAAAATCAACCCGGTCTAATTCCTGAAATTCTGTTTCGGCTGCAACGGGCTCATTCGGAACCGGGTCGGCAGCATCAACGGCTGACGACTCATCCGGAACAGATTCTTCCGGGGAAACGGAATCCAAAGAAACCAGTTCTTCCGGGACGGGGCCTTCCTGTGAATCAGAATCGTGAGAACCAAACTCTTTTAAAATATCTTCCAGAGTGAACTCCAATGCCTGATCTTTATCGTCCATGGAAATTCACACTCCTTAACCAAGACGCTGGCGAACTGCTTCATACAACAGAATGGATGCGGCGGCAGATGCGTTCAGCGAGGAAATCTGGCCGGACATGGGGATGTTGACCATCACATCGCACAGATCCCGAACCAGACGGCTGATGCCATCGCCTTCGTTGCCAATGACAATGGCGGTGGAGCCGGTGAGGTCAGCCTGATACATGGGCACAGAACCCTCAGCTGCGGTGCCGAAGACCCAAACGCCCTTTTCCTTCAGCTCTCGAATGGTGGAGGCAATGTTTGTGACACGGGCCACCTTCATGTATTCCACAGCACCGGCAGATGCCTTGGCTACAGTTGCGGTGAGACCCACGCTGCGGCGCTTGGGGATGATGACACCATGGGCACCGGCACATTCTGCGGTACGCATGATGGCACCCAGATTGTGGGGGTCGGAAAGCTCATCGCAAATCACGATCAGCGGAGCCTGTCCACGGTCGGCAGCCACCTGCAGGATGTCATCCACAGTGGCATATTCATGGGCAGCAGCCTGCGCAATGATGCCCTGATGGGCACGGGTGGTGCTCATCATATCAAGCTTGCGGCGGTCAACAGGAACCACAACGGCGCCTGCTTCCTTGGCCTGGGCGGCCAGACGCTGCAGACCCTTGTCGGTGTCACCGTCGGCAATGAATACCTTATCAATGGTGCGGCCGGCCTTCAGAGCCTCGGTCAGCGCATTTCGGCCCTCCAGACGGCACTCGTCCTCTTCTTCTGCGGGCACAGGGGCAGACTGCTGGCGATCACGGCGGAAATCAGAACGGCGATCGTTTCGGTTATAGTTACCCCGGCGGGGATTGTTTTCTCTCATAATTTCTCATCTCCTGAGTTTCGGATATACAGTTTCATTATAGCAGAAACTCCCCATTCCGACAACCATCAATTTTTACTGTATCATTCTGGGAAGTTTACAGATTGTTTACCGTAAGAAAGGGAAACTTCATTGCACAGTTTGCTATTTTATGATATGATGCATAACATACAATATACAAAAACTGTGGGTATCACAGATATTTGCAAAATCCGCAAAGGGTGGTAATGATTATGAATCCCAATGAAAATAATCGTCCCCAGAATGGGAACGACAAGCGACCCAAAACCAGTGTGTGGGTGGCTCTGGCGATTGCCATTGCAGTGGTGCTGATTTTTGGCACTGTCTTCAATGCGGTCAACGAAAGCAAGTACACCAAAACCACATATTCCGACTTTGTCAAGGCCATGGAAAACGATAACCTCAGCGAGGTTGAATTTCAGCCAGACCGCATTATCTACATGACCAAGGAAGAGGCGGCAAAGCCTGCCTCTGATCAGAAAGCCTTCTTTACGGGATTGCCCTCCGGCGGCGACACCATGGCAATGGCCAGAGAGCTGTATCAAGAAGGTGTTGTCGTTAACCAACTGATCGTTGAGGATAACTCCGGCATCATGCTGGTGCTGTACTATGCCGGTATGCTGCTGCTGTCGTTCTTCATGATCCGCATGATTATGAAACGCATGGGCAGCATGGATAACGGCATGGGTCAGAGCAAGGCCAAGGTCTACATGGAAAAGCAGACCGGCGTGACTTTTGCCGATGTGGCAGGTCAGGATGAGGCCAAGGAGTCCCTGGAGGAAATCATCGATTTTCTTCATAACCCCAAGAAGTACACCGATATCGGTGCGAAACTTCCCAAGGGTGCGCTGCTGGTGGGTTCCCCCGGTACCGGTAAAACCCTGATTGCCAAGGCAGTTGCGGGCGAAGCGAATGTGCCGTTTTTCTCCATCTCCGGCTCTGATTTTGAAGAGATGTTCGTGGGTGTCGGCGCAAGCCGTGTCCGGGACTTGTTCCGTCAGGCCACCAAAGTTGCCCCGTGTATCGTGTTCATCGACGAAATCGATGCCGTGGGCAGAACCAGAGATACCCGCATGGGCGGCAATGACCAGACCCTGAACCAGCTGCTCAGCGAAATCGACGGTTTTGATTCCTCCAAGGGGGTTGTTATTCTGGCGGCAACCAACCGTCCGGAGGTTCTGGATAAGGCACTGCTGCGTGCCGGTCGTTTTGACCGCAGAATCATTGTAGACCGCCCCAACCTGCAGGGCAGACTGGATACGCTGAAGGTCCACACCAGAAAGATTCGTCTGGCTGAAGATGTTGACCTTTCCAAGCTAGCCCAGGCGACTGCCGGTGCAGTTGGTGCAGACCTTGCAAATCTAGTCAATGAGGCTGCGCTGCGTGCTGTCCGTAAGGGCCGTCAGGCGGTCAATCAGGAAGACCTGCTGGTTTCCTTTGAAACGGTCATTGCAGGTACGGAGAAGAAGAATACCGTGCTGACCGACACGGAAAAGCGTATGGTTGCCTACCATGAGGTGGGACATGCGCTGGTGGCAGCCCTGGAGAAACATGCCCAGCCTGTATCGAAAATCACCATCGTTCCCCATACCTCCGGCGCACTGGGCTACACCATGCAGATGCCGGAGGAGGAAAAGTACCTGTCCACCATGGAAGAACTGCGCACAGAGCTGCGCACCCTGTTGGGTGGCAGAGCCGCAGAACAGGTGGTGTTCGGTGCTAAGACCACCGGGGCATCCAACGATATCCAGCGTGCCACGGCTCTGGCCCGGAATATGGTGGCCGTCTATGGCATGAGTGAAGAATTGGGACTGATGGCCCCTGCCAATGTGAACCAGCAGTATCTGGACTCTCAGGCATATCTGGACTGCTCTCAGGAAACATCTGCTAAGGTGGATGCGGCGGTTCAGAAACTGCTGAACCAGAGCCATCAAGAGGCAATTGCGTGCCTGAAGGAACACCGGAATCTGCTGGATGAGATTTCTGAGTACCTGCTGGCCAAGGAAACCATCACCGGTGACGAGCTGATGGCATTCATCAATGGAGAAGACAAGCCGGTTACCGGGGAACAGGCATCTGAACCGGTTGAACAGACCGCAGAAGTTGTGCAGACCGTGGAAACGGCAGAGGAAACCACAGAGAAAGCAGAACCTGTGGAAGAAAAAGCCCAAGAGCCTAGCGAAGAATAAGAAAATCCCGGGTATCGAATGTTCGATACCCGGGATATTTTATCGGATGATGATTTGGTCGTTGTCAACATCCACGGTCAGCTCCTGACCGGTGGTGATGGTTCCTGCCAGAATCATCTTACTCAGGACGGTTTCCACCGTGTGCTGCACGAATCTGCGCAGGGGACGGGCGCCATAGTTGGGGTCATAACCCTTTTCTACAATGAAGTCCTTAGCTGCTTGGGTCAAATGGCAGTGCAGCTGCTGATCGGCAAGCCGCTGGTTCAAGTGATCGATCTGCAGATCGATGATGGAGTAGATATTTTCCTTGGTCAGGGGCTTGTAGAACACGATTTCATCCAGTCGGTTCAAAAATTCGGGACGGAAGGAGCGGCGCAAAAGCTGCTGCACCTGCTGCTTGGCCTCTGGTTTGATGGTTCCGTTTGCATCAATGCCGTCCAGCAGATATTCACTGCCCAGATTGGAGGTCAGGATGATGATGGTGTTCTTAAAGTCCACGGTTCTGCCCTGAGAATCGGTGATTCTGCCATCGTCCAGAACCTGCAGAAGGATGTTGAACACATCCGGGTGGGCTTTTTCCACTTCGTCAAACAGAATGACACTGTATGGCTTACGGCGAACGGCCTCCGTCAGCTGACCGCCTTCTTCGTATCCCACATATCCGGGAGGCGCTCCAATCAGACGGGAAACGGCAAATTTCTCCATATATTCGGACATATCGATCCGAACCATATTCTGCTCATCATCAAATAGGGCCTGAGCCAAAGTCTTGGCAAGTTCGGTTTTGCCAACACCCGTGGGGCCTAAGAACAAGAACGAACCGATGGGACGGTTGGGGTCGGCGATGCCGGCACGGCTGCGCTGAATGGCTTCGGTGACGGCGGTAACAGCCTCTTCCTGACCCACCACCCGCTTGTGTAGGGTTTCGTCCAGAGTCAGCAGCTTTTCCCGTTCGCCCTGTACCAGTCTGGATACGGGGATTCCCGTCCAGCGCTCCACGATTCGGGCGATTTCCTCGTCGGTGACACGGTCTCGCAGGATGTTGGATTCCTTTGCGGTGGAGGCCTTCTGTTCCTCGGCCTGCAGCTGCCGCTGAAGTTCCGGCAGACGGCCGTATTTCAGTTCTGCGGCTTTTTCCAGATCGTAATTCTGCTCGGCAGTTTCGATTTGGCGGTTCAGATCTTCCAACTGCTCGCGCATCTGCTGCACGTGCTCGATGGCATTCTTCTCATTTTCCCATTGGGCCTTCATTGCGTTGAAGTTTTCCCGCTGTTCAGCCAATTCCTTTTGCAGCTGGGCAAGACGGGATTGACTCAGTTCGTCATCTTCTTTCTTGAGTGCAGCTTCTTCGATTTCCAGCTGAATGATGTGACGGGATACCTGATCCAGCTCTGCAGGCATGGAGTCCATTTCCGTGCGAATCTGGGCGCAGGCCTCGTCCACCAGATCGATGGCCTTGTCCGGCAGGAATCGATCGGTGATATAGCGGTCAGACAGGGTAGCGGCAGCAATAATGGCAGAGTCTGCAATTTTTACACCGTGGAATACTTCGTAACGCTCTTTGAGGCCACGCAGAATGGAAATGGTATCTTCTACAGTGGGCTCATCCACTGGCACGCTCTGGAATCGACGCTCCAGGGCGGCATCTTTTTCGATATACTGCCGGTATTCATCCAGCGTGGTTGCACCGATGCAGTGCAGCTCGCCACGGGCAAGCATGGGTTTGAGCAGGTTGCCTGCGTCCATGGCACCGTCGGTCTTGCCGGCGCCTACAATGGTGTGCAGCTCATCGATGAACAGAATGATCTGCCCTTGGGAGTCCTTTACTTCATTGAGGACTGCTTTCAGACGCTCTTCAAATTCACCGCGGTATTTTGCACCGGCAATCAAGGCGCCCATATCAAGGGAGAAGATGGTCTTGTCCTGCAAAGTCTTTGGAACATCTTTTTTTACGATACGCTGGGCAAGACCCTCTGCAATGGCGGTCTTACCAACGCCGGGCTCGCCAATGAGCACGGGATTGTTCTTTGTCTTGCGGGAGAGAATCCGAATCACATTGCGGATTTCTTCGTCTCTGCCGATGACTGGGTCCATCTTTTGCTCTCTGGCTCGCTTGACCAGATCCGTGCCGTATTTCTCCAGTGCCTCATAAGTGCCTTCGGGATTATCGGTGGTCACACGCTGATTGCCGCGGACACTTTGCAAAGCCGTCAGGACATTTTCTTTGGAAATGCGATACATGTCAAATAGGGATTTCACAGGGCCGGCGGCAGTATCCAGAAGACCCAGCAGCAGGTGCTCTACGGATACATATTCGTCTTTCATGGCCTTGGCCTGGGCCTCGGCAGCGGTGAAACAGCTATCCATATCGGCACTGATATAGAAACGGTCTGCCTCACGGGAGCCGGTGACACTGGGGAGCTTTTGCAGCTGTGCATTGGCGGCTGCCTCCAGACTTTCCACGGTCACATCCATCTTTCGCAGCAGCTGGGGGGTCAGGCCGCCATCCTGCCGCAGCAGGGCGCACAGCAGATGGATTTGCTCCAGCTGTTGGTTGTGGTTGTCTCTGGCGATGGTTTGTGCCAGCTGAACAGCCTCCAGAGATTTCTGGGTATAGGTGTTAAAGTTCATAAACAAACTCCTTTCTTTGGAATGGTTTTAGCACTCTTTGCTTTAGAGTGCTAATTCTCTTTGACTTCAATATACCTCTATTTTGAAAAAAGTCAAGAGGCAGACCAATTGCTTGCTGAAAATTCACAGATCCGCCATATTTTCTAGTTTATGCAACTTCAAAGAATCTTAATATTTATCCCCTTTTTTTATTAATAGAATTGTTTTACTATTAAGACAAGCAATTAGCTTTTTCATTTTCCTACCTCTTTTCTTAAGAAAATCCCGGAGCCGACTGGTCATCGGCTCCGGGACTTTTTTCTTACTTTTCCATATGCACATTCAGGTGCGGATAAGTAAATTCAATATGATCCGTTTCAAATTCCTTGCTGATATTTTCGTTGATGGTGTAGAAAGAGGGCCAGTAGTCGGAAGAAGATGTCCAGACTTGCAGGACGTATTCAATGGCGTGATCTCCATAGTTTTTTACACCGGCAAAGGGCTCGGGGGTGAACAGGGTGGTGGGGATATTGGCTGCTCGCAGCAAGGCAGCTTTCACAACGGGGATGGGGGCATCATAGCTGGCGCCAACGGTGATATCAATTCTGCGGGTACCAGAGCTTGAGTAGTTCACGATCTGGGATGCCACCACGGCAGAATTGGGGATGGAAATGGTCTTGTTATCTGCAGTAGACAGCTGGGTGTAGGTGACATCAATGGACTGGACGGTACCGCCCTGACCTGCGATTTCCACATAGTCACCGGATTTGAAGGGGTGTGTGGACAGCAGGGTAAAGCCGCCGATGACATTGGTCAGTGCATTCTGGAAGGACAGGGAAATGGCAAGAGACGCCACACTGGCAAGGGCAACGATGCCGGTGACCTTGATGCCTGCCTGCTCGGCAACGATCATGCCCAGAATGATATACAGCGTGACGCGCAGCAGAGATTTAATCAGGCTGGTGGCGGCCCGCTCCAGCCGGGACTTTTCCAGAGAGCGGTCTGCCAGCTTTAGAATGAGCCGGATCACCAGCATGCCAACCACAAAAATCACCGCAACGGGGATCAGACTTTTTGCATAATCAATCATTTTTTCAATCTGCTCAGGACTTATCATAATACCGCTCCTTTGTTATTCTTTTTCATTATTATAAGGGAAATGGTATGGGTTTACAAGATGAAATTCTTGCAGTTAGGATCCGTAAACAAACCCAGATGCCGCTGTGTTCACAAAAAAGTCGTAATTTGTTTTCAATTGGGTTACGAGCCGTTCAAAACCGTCTTTTATGATGATCCCATCCAAATTGTGGTGGCTGTTGTAATCCCCCGCAGTCTGGAACCCTCTTTTCTACCTCTCTCTTTTTTCGAAACATTGAAAAGGCACCTGCCATATGCAGGTGCCTTTTCGTGCTGTATGGGCGCAGGGAATCATCAACACAGGCCCATTGTCTGCTGACGCTTTAAGGACTGAAAGAATTGAAAGGTCAGTAAGAATGCAGCAATCACTGCGATAAAATCGGACATGGGGGCTGCAAAGAGAATTCCATAGATGCCCTGACCGGGCTGAGCGGCCTCGAAAAAATAGGAAAGGGTTATGGTGAAAATCACAAAGCAGATCATGTCCCGGATCACGGAGGCAACCATTGCCTGAAGGGACTTTCCGATGGACTGGAAGAATACGGCTGTCATCTTCACAAGGCAGGTGAACAGACTGAGAGACAGGTAAATTCGGAACATTTTTAAGGCAAATTCCTGATATAGTGCATTTCCTTTTCCAAAGATTCCAATGACAACCTGGGGACAAAGTTCAAAAATCAGCGTCGCCGCCGCGCCCACGCAAATGGAGGATATCAGGAGCAGTTTGTATGTTTTCTTCACCCTGTCCATGTTTCCGGCGCCATAGTTGTACCCCAAAATGGGCTGACTGCCCAGGGTAATGCCAACGATGATGTTATTCACGATGGTATAAACCTTTGTCTGGATACTGAAGACGGAAATTGCAATGTCACTTCCGTATTTGGACAGTGCCCCATAGTGGAACAGGGTGATGTTACTGAGCACCGACATGACAACGATGGAGATTTGGGTTATAAATGTTGCGCCGCCCAGCGAAATCAGATGACGCAGGATGCGCCGGTCGATGGCAAAACTATGCTTGGTCAGGCAGAAACTTTTGGGTCTGAAAAAATAGACTGAGCAGGCAATAAACGAAACAACCTGTCCAATAACCGTTGCGATGGCGGCACCTTGAACGCCCCATTTCAGAACGAATATGAAAATCGGGTCGAGGATTATGTTTATCACTGCGCCAAGGCTCATGGCAATCATGGCGTAGGTAGGGCTTGCATCGGCCCGAATCATGCTGTTCATCACATTCAGCAGTAAATAGAAGGGGAAAAAGGCCGCAATAATCTGAAAATAATCCAGTGCCATGGTGAGTGTTTGGTCCGTGGCACCAAATACCAACATCAATGGCCGTTGGAAGGTCAGGCAGACCATCATCAATACAGCACTGATGAGCAATGTGGTGCTTATGCCGGTTCCAACGCATTTATGGGCGCTGTCACCGTCTTTTCGTCCTGCGCAGATGCTCAGGAATGCGGCAGCGCCATCACCAATGCACCATGCAAAGGCGTTGGCAATGCATATAATGGGGAATGAAATGCCGGTGGCAGCGTTGCCAAGATACCCCAGTTCGCTGTTTCCGATAAAGATCTGGTCTACGATATTATAGAAAGCACTGATCAGCAACCCCATAACGCAAGGGGTTGAGAATTTCAAAAGCAATTTGGATATTTTTTCTTCTCCCAGAATTCTGTTTGCATCCATGGAATCTCCTCCTGATAAAATAAAAACCGCAATAGCTGCTATAAGTCGAAAGAATTTTCGACTTATAGCGAAACTATTACGGTAGTTTGTAGAAACATTCACCCAATCGTGAATTTATATAAGCTTGAAAACGGGGCTACTATACCATATTGGATGGAAAAATGCAAGTAGGAACTTCGGATATCTACCCATGTATGTGTTTTTTGCCCACTGCAGAAGCAGGATCCTCCAGAAAATAGAAAAAATATATATTGACATTTTGTCCGGATATGCTATAATACAAAAGCTGTCAGAAATGACATAGTTAAATATGGGGGTATAGCTCAGCTGGGAGAGCGCTTGAATGGCATTCAAGAGGTCAGCGGTTCGATCCCGCTTATCTCCACCAGAAAAGTTCATTGCGAACTTAGTAAACCTTGTAATCACTTGATTACAAGGTTTTTTCTTGTTTTATAGAACTTTTTAACATCTTTTACTCATGATTGCCTTGATGATTCAGACCGCTTGAATTTCTCTGGAATATCGATCATTCAAGAGGTGTAATTTATGGCAAAGATTACGATGAAAACGGTTCAAAAGGCAACAATTGAAGAAATTTTTACTCAGTTTCTATCTGCAGCTGCGTCCAGAGGTGTAAAGGATAAAACGCTGGAAACCTACAAGCAACATTTCCACGCTATTTCCAAAAGACTAGACAGCTCTATTCCGATTGCGGATCTCACAAAGCACGATCTGGAAGATATGATTTTGACAATGCGCAAAGATCATCTTTCAGATAGCTCCATCAATAGCTATACAAGGACACTGAAGGTCTTCCTATCGTGGTGTAATGAAGAAGGAGATACCGATATCAATATTCCTCTTTACAAGGTGGCGGAGACGGTTAAGGAGATTTATACAGATGAAGAACTTCTCACGCTTCTGAAGAAACCAAAAGCAGACTGTAATTTCTGTGAGTATCGGAACTGGGTCATCATCAATTTTCTTCTGAACAGTGGATGCCGGGCCGCCACAGTGAGAAATATACAGATACAAGATGTGGATTTAAGCCGGCGGCAGATTGTATTCCGTCACACGAAGAATGGACGGGTGCAGGTGATTCCTCTTTGTTCTTCTATGATCCAGATTCTGAAGGACTACATGGAGATCCGGGCGGGCAGCAGCTCTGATTATCTGTTCTGTAATGAATTTGGGGAGTATCTGACAGAGAACGCCTTGCGGCTGGCAATCGCACGATACAATGAATCCAGAGGCGTAGAGCGGACTTCCATTCACGCCTTCCGCCACACATTCGCCCGGAAGTATCTGGTTGACTGCGGCGGCGATGCATTCACGCTCCAGAAGCTCATGGGACACTCCACGCTGAATATGACAAAGCACTACTGCAATATTTTCAACGATGATATTTTGCAAAACCATGACCAGCGTTCACCCTTGTCTCAGATGCAGAAGGTAAAGAAGACGGCAATCAAAAAGTAGCCTGATGATAGCAAAAAAGAAGCAAGAAACAATCATGTTTCTTGCTTCTTTTTAACATCGTTATAGCATCTTTTAGATGTCTTATGACTATTTTTGTGTAAAATTATCGGCAATAACTTCAGCTACCCATGCCAGTGCATCAATACATAATATCGTTTTTAATGCGTGTTCTTTCGTCCCGTAGTTTAATTGTGCACCATGGCAAATCAGGTTGCGGTTAGGATGGTGATATGTACTTTCCTTTGAAATGCTGTTACTGAAAATTCTGAACCGAAGGTAGTCAACAAAACAACGATATTCTCCTTGTTCGTCATCAATCCCTTCACCTTCAAGCACAGCCGTCACGACTCTCGATATATCATTTTTTAGCTTAAAGCCATATCTATCATGAATGGCTTGTTTGGTGGCGGGATCATATTCAGCCTCTATAATTTTTAAATATTCTTCTATGTCGGCGGCAATTCCCACCAGCTGGGAAATTAGAATTGCGACAGCTCCATGATAATATCCTAACTGATATAACAAAAAAGCTTCATGGAATAGTGGCTTTCTGCTTGGTTTGATCACCTTTGAAGTTGCTAACTGATCTTCAAGCCCTTTCAAGTACAAAGCACCATAATAATCATAAATAGTTGTAATAACGGCATTGCTTCCACCCTGAGCATACTGCTCAATAACCATTTCATGAAAGATTGTATCGCCATTTATAAATGCAGGCCAATCAATTTCCTCCATAATCCGTATGTATTTCTGATAGTTTGTTTGATCTTGCTTTGAGTGCTCAGCCTTGTATACTCTTTCAACTGCGTCACAAATTTTATCCCAGTCCCAAGCAACATCTGTGAATAGAGGAACAAGACCATAGTTTGAACTGCAATATTTATCCTCCATTGTAATTACCATCCTTAGTATATCTCTCTGATTTTATCCATATATGCCCGGAACTGATCCACAACATCATCCGGTCCGATGAGCTTTGCCCGCCTGCCAAAAGAGAGGAGCCAGCCAAAAAATTGGTCACTGACTTCAACCTTGGTCGTGAGCGTGAAGTGTGTATCATCTGTCTTTTGGTAAACGCTGCCCCTTGCACCAAAGCGATCCACGGCAGCATCCAAAAGCGGATTGATGAACCGAATCGTTACTAGCTTTTCCTCTCCGCCGAACATTCCAAAAGTCCGTTGGGTGTAGGTGTGCAAATCAATTTCCTTGAAAGCTGCTTCACCTTCTCTTGCTTGTCCCTTCCTTTCAACCTCTTTCATGCGATCCACACGATAGGTTCTCATTTTACGGAAGCGATCATCAAAGGCCAGGAGGTAATAGTTGCCGTCACTAATCAGCAGCTGATGGGGACTTACGCAGTATTTCTCACCGTGGCGGCGTTCTGCTTGTCCGCTCATATCATCAATGGTGTACTTCAGATACTTGAACTCAATCTTCTCCGGCTCGTGCGGCTGGCCCTCTATCTTGCGGCTCATAGCTTCGTTGATGGTGGCAATATTTTTGAGGACGCTGCGGTTATTGGTTTTTACACGATCTGTCAGGAAGGCATTGTGGCGGATCTTCTCAGCCTGATGATTGCTGACAAAATCGCAGACTACATCCAAAAGCCGCTTGGACTGGCCTTCAGAAATAAATTTGGTGGAGTAGACACACTCAGCCAGAAGCCGGATATCTGTCAGATCAAAGTGCCGCTGCCGCACATAAAAGCCTTTCTTTGCCTTGTTGTATACAATCAGCTTTAGGTCATCGTCCACATCATCGGTCAACATTTCCTCGGCCTCCTGGATGGTGCAGCCCTCCTCCAGAGCCAGCTGGGCTTTGTTGATCTCCTCAATGTCCCGATAGATGGAGCGGCGTTCGGCGGTGATGCCGCAATCGTCCTCCAGATAGGCCACAATTTCCGTTGCTGTCTGGGTGTGGTTTTCGTCTGTTTCTTTCAGAAGGTATTGCAGTACCAGATAGGGCTTCAGCTTTTGGTTCACCTGTTTGCCGTGGTGGGCTTTTTCTTTTAGGTCCATTGCGGCGGCCTCCTTGAAGTTCACTTTTCAGTAATTTTATCATGCATTCATTAAAATGACAACTTTATGCTTTTGTAATAAAGTGAATTCGTACTTCTTCAAGATTTCAGGAGATTTCAAAAAGAGGATATCACAAAAGCCAAAAATATCATTGCGAAATAATTCTGAAAATGATATAATCTAGAAATAATATTTTAACTGTAGATTTGTTAGAGGTAATAGTTATGAGCAAACCAATTAGAACACTTAGCCTTTTTTCTGGGGGCGGTGGACTAGATATAGGTTTTGAACAGGCCGGGTTCGATATTCTTTTTGCTACAGATTTCAATCACGAGTGCTGTGAAACGCTAAAGCTGAATAAAGGTAATACGCTTAATCCCAATTTGATCGTTGAAGAACATGATATTACCACTATAGATTTTGATGTTCTCCCCCAAGATATTGATATGATAATTGGTGGTCCTCCTTGTCAGTCCTTTTCTGCATCTGGTCGAAGAGCTGGCGGTGCTGCAGGAAAACTCGACAAACGGGGGAATTTATTTAAGAGTTACTGTGAAGTAGTTGAGTTGTTGCAACCGCAGGCATTTTTATTTGAAAATGTCAGAGGAATACTTGCAACGAATAAAGGGCAAGATTTTCAGGATATTGTTTCTTCTTTTGCCGCATTAGGCTATAAGATAGAGCATCGAATTCTTGATGCTGAAGACTACGGCGTACCACAGCAGAGAGAACGAATGTTTATTGTTGGTCATAAAATGGATCATCCCTTTTTATATCCCAAACCCGTATTTGGACCCGATAGCACTGACAAGAAGCCCTATGTTTCTGTAGGGAAAGCTATTGAAGATATTCCATTTACAGAACAAGATCGGCAAGAAACTAACTTTGCAGGGGGAAAATATTCCGAATTACTTCCATTAGTACCTCCCGGGGAGAACTATTTGCATTTTACTGCTAAACGCGGATATCCAGAACCCATTTTTGCATATAGGTCCCGTTTTTCAGATTTTTTGTATAAAGCGAACCCCGATACTCCCGTTAAAACACTCATCGCATCTCCCGGCAAATATACTGGTCCTTTGCATTGGGATAACCGGTATTTAACAGTTTCCGAATATAAACGCATCCAAGGCTTCCCAGATAATCATATTTTCTTCGGTGATCGCTCTGCACAAATTCGGCAAATAGGTAATTCTGTTTGTCCTAAAATCGCATATTATATGGCCTTGGCAATCAAAGAGCAAATCTTTGGAATTCCGTCGAATATTGAATATCTAAATGAAGATGATGTGCTGTCTTTCGATAAAAGGAAAGGGCAGAAGGCACAAAAAACTCGTGCAATTCATCAGGCAGTAATTGAGCAGAATAAATTAAAAGCAGATTATTCGTTCACTCTTGAGGATTTTCAGACATTTGTAACCCCTACATTGATTTGTGAAGATTCTAATATGTATGTTACAACCAATGGCGAAGAGGTTAGTATTGATGTGTACTGTGCACCCCAATCGCCAATAGAGGCAAAGTTATATCTTTCTGTCTTTGATGGTGTAAATATGGATCGGGAGATTAAATTGATTGTCACGGTATGGGGTTGTCAAGAACAGGATATTCAAACAATGTGGAATGCTGTTGACGCATGGGTGAAACATTGTAGTAGTTTCCGTTCTTTAGTTGAATTGTACGGTCATTTTACGGAGCCCCATCCGATATTCAAAATTACTAATTTTGATATCAAAACAGACCTTCCCTCTTTCCAGTTTGCAAAACACTGCATGAATTTTGATAACTGTTCGGTTTATTTTCCTAAAGAACATTTGATGGCAATGTGGAAAGATACATTCAAAAAAGACAATTTTGTAGAATTGGCAAGATCATTACGCTCTTATCGGTTTGATTTAAGATGTCATGAAACTAATATTGCAATTCCGCAAGGTGTTTATATGGTTGCTTATCCGTTTGCCCTTCCATATGATAAGCAAATGAATTTCTTTGTTAGAGGGGAAGATGATACATAATGGCACAGAAAAAAGAGCATTCGCGTCCCGATGATCTTGATCTAAAAATACGGGAACAGTTGGATCTTGCTTTGGGAAAAGCAGAAAGTTATTTTGTTACAAAATCCAAGGACATTCCTCCTTTTGTAACAGAAGCACTGAATGAGAGATTTATTGGTGCACTGGAGATGATGGCGAAATACTGCGAGAAGGCGTCAGGCGGATATAGTAATTTAATTACAAGTTTGTCAATAAAAGCGGTGTATGGGGACTCTGTTGATGTACGCTATCACCAAGTGCAAATCCAGAATCAAACAAATCGTCCTGCTGGCTTTAATTTCCGTGGTGTTTCTGAAACAGTCATTTATGAATGGATGGAAGAACACGAATTTCATGGAGCAAAATCAGGATGGCAAACAAGAACTTTTGAACGTCCAAAACCTTACATGCTATCCTATGATGAAAATATTGGTACAATAAAAGAACCCTTTTTAATCTGCTACGATGAGGTTGAAACTAATCACCAGGATGCTAAAATTGCACTTGCATTTTTGCTTTGGCGTAGGCTGCAACTGCGTGAAGCATCGAAAGTGGAACTAGCAGTTCCTCGAATTCAGGATGTATTACAGATTACTCACTTATTTGAGGCACATTTCTTTTATAAGTATAAAGATTCTAAAGGTGCATCACGGTTACCTGTCTTAGCGTTATATTCTATATATAAAATTTTGCTTCAGGAGCTTCACCGATACGATGGAAAGGCCGTAAAGGAACTGGAATCCCATTCAGCAGCTGATAAACAGACTGGAGCTGTGGGAGACATTGAAATAGTAAATGGTGATGGGACTGTTTTCGAAGCAGTAGAAGTCAAACACGACCTTGTGGTTACAAAACCAATGGTAGATAGTGCTAAACAGAAGATTAGAGGCAAGCAAGTAGATCGATACTATATTTTGACCACGCATCCTCAGCATGAGCCGATGCAAGATGTTGTTGATGAGGTTGAAAATGTAAAGAAGTTATTAGGCTGTCAGATGATCGTTAATGGTGTTATTCCTACAATCAAATATTACTTGAGACTTTTGACTAATCCTGGTGCAGTTCTTCCTGTTTACGCAGAAATGCTGGCTAAAGATGCTGCAATTGGATTTGAGCACAGAGATATCTGGAACAAGATTGCAACCGGTATAATTAGCATTCAATAAATGAGTGTTTTTTTCTAAAACACTTTTTCTAAACAAAACAGGTCCCTCGTATATGTTTCAACACGGGGACCTGTTTTGCTATTTAATATCAACGATAATTTGTCCGATAATCAGCTTGGATTTACTTGAAGAGGAGGTTTGAAAAAACTGACTGAGTGAAATATTTTTATATAATCCTGAATCATCATCTTTGAATAGATTAAAATGAAATTGAGCGTCTTTCAGGCAGTTATAATAATATTCTTCATCCGGCTGTCCGTCTTTCCTCACAAATCGGACTACATACATTTCTGATTCCTCCTCATTTGGCTCTAATCAATGTACTCTTACTAATCCCGGTTAGGGCAGTCACCTGTTTATAGGTCTTACCCTGTTCCAGAAGATCCAGAGCCAGCTGGAGTTGTTCCGGCGTGTATTTCTTTGGTCTTCCGTCCCGGAAGTTTGGATCTTGTCGGGCCACAGCTTTTCCGGTCTGGGTACGCTCCACAATCATGCCCCTTTCGTATTCTGCAAAGGCCAGCATCACAGTTAAAATTAGATTTCCTGTTAGAGTATTTTCAATCAATCCCATATTGAGAATGTGAACCCGCACACCTCGTTCAAACAAATCCCGCACAGTCTGAACGCCTTCAATTGCGGTTCGGGCGAATCGATCCAGCTTGCAGACCACCAAGGTATCCCCATCTTGAAGCGTTTCCAGAAGGAATTGAAACTTGGGGCGTTCCATGGTTTTTCCTGAGAATGCCTCTTGGACAATACTCTGGCAGCCGTATTTTTCTAAGGCCGCCACCTGATCCTCCAGACTGTTTCCATCCCGTCCCTGTGTGGCGGTGGATACTCTGGCATAGCCGTAAATCATGGCTATTTCCTCCTTAATTCTGACACTAAGTTCTGACGCCGATTTTTGGCTTTTGGTGCTATCTTTTGACACCTTCTGCCGGCGGTGTCAGAACTTTTAAGTTATGGTACTTTGTCATCTGGATAGGATCTTTGTATCAAGAACCTATCCAGATTTAACATCTTTTTAGCCAACCAAAAGCAACTGGGTA
>JAHHRW010000019.1 GCA_020025575.1 Oscillospiraceae bacterium
ATTATACAGGTAAATCCACGATGCTACAAACTGGGGGTCATTACATATTGTCTAATCTGATTTTTCGTTCAAGAATGACCGCCCAACGGGATAATAAAAAAACCGTTGTTTCGGCGGCTGGATATTCACGCGCCAAAACAAAATACAGAAGCCATACGGCGGTTTTGAAATAACAATTTCAAGCCGCCGTTTTCTTTGAAAAATGAGAATACGGGGGGTGTGTTAAAGTCGCCCTTTTTTAAGGATACGGCGGTGTCCGGGAGGTATCGCTGTGTCCTTTTTCATTTTTCGCCAACCTAACAGCTCAAAAAAAGTCAATCCCCTGCATGGGACATTCTCGGCCAAGAGTATGAACTATACCATATAAGAAACCTTCATATTTCTTTCGTTTTCGCCCGGTGGGTCTACGACCTGCCGGGCGAATTTTGTCGTTTCCTGCGGTTTCAAATTTGCTCTGGAAGTTTTTCCAAAAAAAGTCCAAAAAGGAGGCGTTCAGCGGGCAGCAAAGGGTATCGCAGGATTAGTAGTAGCGGAAAGGGAGAGAACCACCCAATCCCCCAACAGAAAGGGGGTGAAAATGATGGAAGCTATCCCCCGCGACTATGGACGAGGCCAGTTTGATGCCTTTTGCAAAAAAGTGTTGAAGAACGAGGCACGGGCTTATCTGCGGAATATGAAGCGTCAAAGAGATCGTGAAACGATGTTCAGCGACCTGCCGCAGCATGAGTTGGACAAGCTCTGCACTGTAGACCGCTATCCCAGCGACAGCTTTGTGTTTAGCTCTCATGGGTACGATTTACATATCGACAACGAGCTTGTGGCCGACGCTTTTGCCAACCTGCCGCAACAGGAACAAAGCATTTTGATTCTGTACTGCGTACTGGATATGGCAGACGGCGAGATTGCCAGCCTCACAGGGATGTCCCGCAGCGCCGTCCAGCGCCACAGGACAAAGACACTGAAAGAGTTGCGTGTAAAATTGATGGCGCTCATGCCGGAAGGAGGTTGACGCGGATGAAAGAACCTGCCTACAAAGGCAAAGAGCCTTTGCCCCTTTCAGTGTATGTGTCCGCCCGTGCAGGCGATCCCCAAGCCGTAGAACGGCTACTTCGGTGCTATGACAATTACATGAATTGTCTGTGTACCCGGACGCTCTATGACGAGGACGGCTATCCTCATTTGTGTGTGGACGAGTACATGAAACGGTGCTTAGAAATCAGGTTGATCCAAGCTATCGTTAAAGTTTAACGATAACCGCCCGGCTGGATGCAGCGGCTTACCCTTTCCCCGCCAGCAAAAGGTCTGTGGCGTCACAGTTCTTTGAAAAATATGCCCGTACATAGCGGCGCATCATAGGGCAAACGGACACATTCTGTCTGTGCCGAGCCGTGCGGCAGGTGCGCCATGAGGCTTTTCCAGTAGGAAAAAGCGGAGCGATCAAACCGGGCTGTAAAACAAGTGTGGCAACTTGTGGGCGACGACGTACAGGCAGGACAATGATACTCCCGCGTTGAACGCCCTCAAAGCATTGCGCGGCGCACCCATCAGCATGGGCCGGGGTGAGATTCCCGTGGAGCTGTGCCAGCAGCCGTCCGTACTGCCCATTTCGTTTTACACCAATGTAAGCGAAAGGGGGATTACTGTATGAGTACAGTAACAAGTCAGAACCAGACCGCCCCCGTAGTACGTCAGTACGAGATCGGCGGCGTTCGATATATTGTGAAAGCGACCGTCAAAGACGGCGCGAAAGAAACCGCAGTCAAGAAAATCCGTCGGCTGCTTCAAAACGATTTGAGAAAGGCAGCCACTTAAAATTAAAGATTTTTTCATTTCCTACAAGCAGACGGATGGGGCATGATATGGTATAATATACTTGTATCATGCCTCGTTTTCCGGCTGCGGAATAGGAGGAACTTATGAGCAAACAGCCGGAAATGGTGGTTGCACGGAACCCCCGTGCGACACGGAATAACGATACTACTTTGAACCTTGACAATCAAATGTACCAACAGCCAGTCACTTCCTTTCAGCGCGTATCCAACGACGCGCCTTTGAGCGAGGAAACCAAGACGGCCATCCAAAACACGGTGCTACAATTCTACGTCCACAGCCAGCCGCAGGAGGACGCCGATGGCATTACCGCCTGCTATGAGCGCCTTTCCCAAGAAGATAAGCTGGACGGCGAAAGCAACAGTATCAGCAACCAGAAGCGGATTTTGGAAAAGTATTGCCGGGATCACGGCTATACCGCCATCCGCCACTACGACGAGGACGATGGATATTCGGGAACCAACTTCAACCGGCCCGGATTCCAGCGGATGCTTGCCGACATCAAGGCCGGCAAGATCAAGCGTGTTGTCGTTAAGGATATGAGCCGGTTCGGACGTAACTATCTGCAAGTCGGGAT
The DNA here is from genome assembly GCA_020025575.1 of Oscillospiraceae bacterium. GTDB lineage: Bacteria > Bacillota > Clostridia > Oscillospirales > Oscillospiraceae > Faecousia. The sequence goes on from JAHHRW010000019.1 coordinate 2,408, forward strand.
GTATACGGAAATGCTGTTTCCAGAGTACGGCGTCCACTTTATTGCTGTCAATGACGGTGTGGACAGTGTGCGCGGGGACAGCGAGTTTACCGCCATCCGCAACGTATTCAATGAAATGTACGCCAAGGACACCAGCAAGAAAATCCGGGCAACGTGGCAATCCAAAGGACGCTCTGGCGAACACCTTACCACTATCCCGCCTTATGGGTACAAGAAAGACCCGGAGGATAAAAAACAATGGATCGTGGATGAAGAAGCTGCCGCCGTTGTCCAGAAGATATTTGCGCTGTGCATGGACGGTATGGGGCCGACGCAGATTGCAAAATGGCTGACACAGAGCAAGGTGCTGAACCCTACTGCCTACGCCTACGATAAAGGGCTGCCGGTATCCAATAAGCCGCCGGTCAATCCTTATAAGTGGACGAATGAAACGGTATCACGGATTTTGGAGCGTCTTGACTATTTGGGCCATACAGTAAATTTCAAAACCACCAAGCAATCGTTCAAGAACAAGAAAAAGCTGTGGAATGACCCGTCAGAATGGGTGATCTTTGAGAATACACAGGAACCTATCATTGAGGAAAGTGTGTTTCTGATTGTGCAGAAAATCCGGCAGGGCCGTCGCCGTCCTACCAGAATGGGTGACATGGGAATGTTTTCCGGCCTGTTGTACTGTGCGGATTGCGGTGGCAAGATGTATCTGTGCCGTGCTAATTGCTACAAGCCAGAGCAGGAATATTACATCTGTTCTACCTATCGCAAAGGCCGTACCTTATGTTCGACCCATTCTATCCGGCGCGTTGTCCTTGAAGAAATCGTACTGCGAAACCTGCGGGAAGCCATTCAGTATGTGACGCAGTATGAGGACGACTTCGTGCAGCGAGCCGCAGATCAAAGCCTGCGGGAACGGGACAAGGAGCTGGCACAAAAGAAAGATACTCTGGCGCAATCGCAAAAGCGGATTGCCGAGCTGGATGTTATCATCAAGCGACTGTATGAGGATAACATTTCCGGCAAGCTCTCCGACGAGCGTTTCATCAAACTGTCCCGTGACTATGAACTGGAACAGACCAACCTTACAAACCTTGTCGAATATCTTCGACAAGAAGTCAAGGAACAGGAAAAGCAGAAAGTCAATGTCAGACAGTTTATTGCAGCGGTCAGAAAGTACACCGATATGCAGCAGCTTGACGCCTCTGTTCTCCGGGAGTTTGTGGAGAAAATTTATATCTCCGAGGTTTACACGCCGGACGAGAACGAGCCGCGCATTAAGGTCAGAGAAATCGAAATCGTCTATAACTTCATTGGTGCATTTGATTTTGAGGAAGCAAGGGAGCAATCCCAAGCAGCCCAAAAAGAAAAGAAAACCGGCGTAGCCTAAACTACGCCGATTCTCTCACATAAATGTTTTCTTACGTCACCGCCCCTAAGGAGTGGGATTTTTGTCTGCGAAACCTGATTAGCCGAAAACGCTCAGCAGGAAACCTGCAGCGATGGCAGAACCGATGACGCCTGCCACATTGGGGCCCATGGCGTGCATCAGCAGGAAGTTGGATGGATTGTTCTTCTGGCCTTCCACGTTAGATACACGGGCAGCCATGGGAACAGCGGACACGCCGGCAGAACCAATCAGAGGGTTGACCTTGCCGCCGGTGACCTTGCACATGATGTTGCCGCCGATCAGACCGCCTGCGGTGGAGATGCCAAAGGCAACGACGCCCAGCGCAACGATCTTCAGGGTGGATGCGGTCAGGAAGGAGGAACCCACCATGGTAGCGCCCACAGCGGTGGACAGCAGGATGGTGACAATGTTCATCAGCGCATTCTGGACAGTGTCGCTCAGACGCTCAGTGCAGCCGGTCTCCTTAAACAGGTTGCCCAGCATCAGGCAGCCAATCAGAGGAGCGGTGTCGGGCAGCAGCAGCGCCACGAAAACAGTAACCAGGATGGGGAAGATGATCTTTTCCGCCTTGGAAACGGTACGGGTCTGTACCATCTTGATCTTACGATCCTCAGCCTTGGTCAGCGCACGCATGATGGGGGGCTGAATCATGGGAATCAGCGCCATGTAGGAGTAGGCTGCAACGGCAATGGCACCCAGCAGATGGGGGGCCAGCTGTGTGGTCAGGTAGATGGCGGTGGGGCCGTCAGCACCACCGATGATGCCGATGGACGCAGCTTCTGCACCGGAGAAACCCAGCAGGGTTGCACCCAGGAATGCAACGAAAACACCCAGCTGAGCAGCAGCGCCCAGCAGCAGGCTCTTGGGGTTGGACAGCAGGGGGCCGAAGTCGGTCATGGCACCAACGCCCATGAAAATCAGACAGGGGTACAGGCTTGTCTTAACGCCGATGTAGAAAATGTCCAGCAACCCGCCATCACGCATAATGGCGCCATAGCTATGGTACATTTCACTGGCTGGATTCATAAATGCATCCCACAGTTCCTGATGGTAAAGACCAGCCATGGGCAGGTTGGTCAGCAGACAGCCAAAGGCAATGCCCACCAGCAGCAGGGGCTCAAACTGCTTTACGATACCCAGATACAACAAAACGCAGGCAATGACAATCATAACCAGGTTCTGCCAGCCACCGGCAGTAAAGCCTGCGGACAGGGCGGCAAACCCCGACTGGTTCCACAGGTTCAGCAGGATATCACCAACATTCACACTCATTGGTAGACCTCCTTATGCGAGGACGACCAGAGGAGCGTCGGTATCAACGGTGGAACCCTTGGAAACCAGAACCTGTGTAATGGTACCGGCCTTGGGAGCCATGATTTCGTTCTCCATCTTCATTGCCTCCAGAACCACCAGAACCTGGCCCTCGGTAACGGTTTGCCCTGCGGTGACATTGACCTTCAGGATATTACCGGGCATGGGAGCATTGACGGTCTGGCCGGCACCGGTGATGACGGGAGCAGCAGCGGCAGCGGGAGCTGCTGCAGGAGCAGTTGCAGGTGCTGCGGCAGCCGGTGCAGCGGGGGCAGAAGGCGCAATGGCTTCGTACTCGTCCAGCAGCATCGCCTTGCCGGCCTCCACCTCAACTTCGTAGGTGCGGCCCTTCAGCGTAATTTTATATGTCATGATTACTTGACCTCCTTGATGGAAATGAAACGCAGCTCGTTCAGGGGCTTGCCCATCTTGTCGGCCACAATGGCCATCAGCATAGCTGCAATCTTGGGCTCCACATCGTGGAGTTTCAGCTCGCCGGCGGCACCGGGAGCTACGGGCTTGGGCGTTTCGGGGACAGGTGCCGCCTCAGCAGCAGGCGCTGCAGCGGGTTTTGCGCTCTTGGCAGCGAAAGCTTTTCCCAGAATGGTAATGACAATCATCAGCAGGATCAGGCCGAAGAAAACGACCAAATAACCCAGCAGTGCGATGACTGCGGCATCCACAAAGCCCAGATGTTCAGGCAGGGTATTGGCTAAAAACATGGTTAAGCCTCCTTATGCCTCGGTAATGGTATAGGTGGCAACATTCTCTTCCTTCGCTTTACGCTCTTCAAAGAACTTCTCAGCCTGGTTGGGGAATGCGATGTAGCTCAGTACATCCTCGTCACTCTTGGCGATGCCTTCCAGTTTCTTGCGGGTTTCCTCCACAATGGGAGCCAGGGTGTCTGCATAGCGACCCTCCAGAGGCTTTTCGTCGCCCAGAATGCGTTTCTGGATCTCCGGATCGATGGGAGCGGGGGTGCGGCCGTATTCACCGCGGCAGTATGCCTTGATTTCCTTGGAAACGGTCTTGTAGCGCTGACCGTCCAGGACATTGCGCACAGCCTGAACACCGACCATCTGAGAGGTGGGGGTGACCAGAGGCGGATAGCCCATGTCTTTACGAACCTTGGGGGTCTCCATCAGGGCCTCGTCGAAACGGTCCAGAGCGTTCATCTGCTTGAGCTGGCTCAGCAGGTTACTCAGCATACCGCCGGGAACCTGATAGGTCAGGCACTGGGTATCGGTAACCATGGACTTGGTCATCATAGTACCGTCGGCAATGAACTCGTCCCGGACACCCTTGAAGTAATCTGCCATCTTCTTGGTACAGGTATCGTCCAGATCCACCTCGTAACCCAGCTGACGCAGGGCGTAAGCCATGGTTTCGGTTGCAGGCTGGGATGTACCGCCGGAGAAGGGAGAAATTGCAGTGTCAATGATATCGACACCTGCCTCCACTGCCTTCAGGTAGGTCATGAATGCAAGACCTGTGGTGCAATGGGTATGCAGGTCGATGGGCAGATCCACAGCGTCCTTGATGGCAGAAACCAGATCATAAGCTTCCTTGGGGCCCATGATGCCGGCCATATCCTTGATACAGATGGTGGCGGCGCCCATTTCCTTCAGCTCCTTGACCATCTGCACATACTTGGCTTGGGTATGGACGGGAGAAGTGGTGTAGGAGATGGTGCCGGATGCGATGGCACCGGCTTTGGTGGTGGCTTCCATAGCAACCTTCAGGTTATTGACATCGTTCAGAGCATCAAATACGCGGATGACATCAATGCCGTTTTCGACAGCCTTCGCAACGAACAGCTTTACGAAATCATCGGGATAGTGGGAGTAGCCCAGAACGTTCTGACCACGCAGCAGCATTTGCAGCTTGGTGTTGGGCATTTTCTCCCGAATCTTGCGCAGACGCTCCCAGGGATCTTCGTGCAGGTAGCGCAGACAGACATCAAATGTGGCGCCGCCCCAGCACTCAGCTGCATAGTAGCCGGCCTTGTCGATGGTGGACAGCATCGGCTCAAACTTGTCATAGGGCAGACGGGTTGCGATGAGGGACTGGTTTGCATCACGCAGCACAGTCTCTACAAACTGAACTTTTCTTGCCATTGTTTTTCAAACCTCCATAAATCAAGGGGTAATCGTTGGATGTATAAATATACGCACCCGCCCCAAACAATGGGTCTATCCTACCGGCGCGCACAGGCGTGGAAATTGGCATTCATAAAACAATGCACATTTCCACGCCAGCGAGTGGTCCGGAAAGGAAGAACCAAAGCCGGAGAGGGAACAAAATACATCCAATTTTATTCATAGCCGGGGGCAGTTTGCCCCCGGCGAATGATACATGTAATGGGTTATTTAGCCTTGGGGCCGGCATTGACGATGTTAGCGGGCATATGGGGGTACTTCTTGGTGAAGTTTGCCTCAAACATGCCGGCCAGCTTGTTGGCCATCGCATCGTATGCAGCCTTGTCCTCCCACATGCCGCGGGCGTCCAGCATTTCATCCGGAACATTGGGGCAGGAAGTGGGATAATCCACGTTGAAGACATCGTGGTGCTTGAACTCCACATTGTCAAAGGAGCCGTTCAGAGCAGCGGTGACCATTGCACGGGTGTAGGACAGCTTCATGCGCTTAGCACCCATGGATGCGGAACCGCCAGCCCAACCGGTGTTGACCAGATAAACCTTGGTGCCGTACTCATCCAGCTTTGCACCCAGCATCTCCGCGTAAACGGAGGGGTCCATGGGCATGAAGGGCTCACCAAACAGCGTGGAGAAGGTGGGGGTGGGCTCGGTAACGCCGCGCTCAGTGCCAGCCAGCTTGGAAGTAAAGCCGGTGACGAAGTGGTACATGGCAGCATCACGGCTCAGACGGCTGATGGGAGGCAGCACGCCGAAAGCATCAGCGGTCAGGAAGATGACAACCTTGGGAATACCACCCTGGCCGGGAATTGCGGAGTTGGAGATGTACTCAACGGGGTAGCCCACACGGGTGTTCTCGGTGAGAACAGCAGAGTCAAAGTCGAACTCGCGGGTATTTTCATCCATGACCACATTTTCGACCAGAGAGCCAAAACGGATGGCGTTGAAAATCTCGGGCTCGTTCTCTTCCTTCAGGCCGATGCACTTGGCGTAGCAGCCGCCCTCGATGTTAAACACGCCATCGGGAGACCAGCCGTGCTCGTCGTCACCGATGAGCTTCCGAGAGGCATCGGCAGACAATGTGGTCTTGCCGGTACCGGACAGACCGAAGAAAACAGCGGTCTCGTGGGTTACGGGGTCCATGTTAGCAGAGCAGTGCATGGGCAGCACGTTCATCTTGGTCAGCACGTAGTTCATGGTGGAGAAGACGGACTTCTTGATCTCACCTGCGTACTGGGAACCAACAATCAAAATCTCGTGTGCCTCATAATCAATAATGATAGCAGCCTCGGAGTGGACACCGTCAACAGCGGGGTCACACTTGAAACCGGGGGCAGCGATGATGGTATAGTCAGGCTCACCGTAAGCAGCCAGCTCCTCTGCGCTGGGACGAATCAGCAGCTGATGGATGAACAGGTTCTGGGATGCCAGTTCATTGATGATGCGGAACTTCTGGGTATATTTCTTATCGGCACCAGCGAAACCGTCGAAGATAAAGATCTCCCGGCCCTGCAGATATGCGCAGGCCTTCGCTCTGATCGCCTGATACTTTTCTCTTGTAATGGGTCTGTTGACCTTGCCCCATGCAATATCGTCGTGAATGGCGGGCGTGTCAACAATAAACTTATCGTCAGGGGAACGTCCGGTGTACTTACCAGTGGTAACCACAAGAGCGCCGGTGTTGGACAACTTACCTTCGCCGCGACGAAGAGCTGCTTCGGTTAGCTGAGCAACGCCCAAATTGCGATATACAGCACTGGGGTTGAGAATACCAAACTTTTCGATGCCATAGGTTTCCATAATGATTCCTCCTAAAGAATAGATAAGCGGAGAACCGCTTGATGACGATGTGTGGTGGAGTGGAATTATATACCTTTCCAACTTCTGTCAAATAGGATATTACCATAGATTTCAGGAAAAGTCCACATCAAAATGCGCAATATAGGTAAAATAATATCGAAAAAATTCGTATAGAATGCATAAAATATTGCATAATATCACACGCATGTACATGATATGCAATAAAAATCCCAAATAAGAGAATTAAGGAAAATTTATGAAGACAACGCAGACGATCTGTGATATAATATAAAAGAAAATATATGCATTTTTATCAATGTCCGCAAAAGACATTGATTGTACATTTTGGAAGGGGGATTTCCTTTGAAATATTGGCGTGGCTATTTAACAGCCGCTATATTTGCCGCATTTTCCTGGGCCATGATGCAGTTCGGGCAGAAATATCAGTCCCTGGTGGCGATGGTTTACCCATATGTGACTAAGACCGTGCAGGGCATGCTGACCCGGTGGACATCCAGCGTGGATTTTCTGGTGTGGCAGACGGTTGTGATGGTGCTGCTGGTTCTGGTGATCGCATCGCTGATCATTTATCTGGTTTGTAAAGGGAACATCATTCAGTGGTTTGGATGGGTTCTGGCGGCGGTGAGCATCGTATTTTTCCTGCATACGGGGGTATATGGCCTGAATTACTATTCAGACCCCATTACGCAGGATCTGCGCATGGAACAAAAGGACTACACCCAGGCGGAGCTGGAGCAGGCTGCTATCTTTTACCGGGACAAGGCAAATGAGCTTGCGGTTCAGCTGCCCCGGGATGAACAGGGCGCTGCGATTTTCTCTGATTTTGAGAAATTGGCCGGACAGACCGAAAATGGTTTCAGACATTTGATGATCGATCGATCCTTTTCAATCTTCGGCGGCGATTATACGCCGGTGAAGAAACTGGGGTGGGGCGGTTTCGGCATGACCGGCATGACGGTGCCCCTCACCGGCGAATCTGCGGTAAATCCTGAGATTCCCGGGGTGACGCTGCCCTTTACCATGGCACGTGAAATGGCCCACCGGCTGTGCGTTGCACGAAAGACGGATTCCGAATTTGCTGCGTTCCTCTCCTGTCAGGCAAATGAAAGCATAGAATACCGCTACTCCGGCTATTTTACGGCATATCTCTCCTGCTATAATGCCCTGTATCATGCCGATGCGGCTTCCGCAGACAAGATCAACGAAGGCTGCGTGAAGGAACTGACCTGGGATTTGAATGCCTATCATCAGTACTTTAACAATCAGAAGAAAGATGCCGCAGCCAGACTGATCGACACCGCAGGCCAGGCTTATGAGCAAACCAGCGCCGGCACTGGTGCCCAGTCTCAGGTGCAGCTGTGTGATCTTCTGGTCAACTGGCATCTCAATGAATATGTAGAGCAGCCGGAGCTGGAAGTAAAGTTTGACCCCTTTGATGAAAGCCAGGTAGACCTGACGGGAATCGTCAACGCCAAACCGGCCCCAACGGAGGCAGCGCAATGATGAATACCATGCTTTCCACTCTGCGCAGTGGACTTCCCGGCCTTGCTCTGGAGCTGCCTCAGGGGGCGGATGAGACCCTATGTAAATTCGGGTGTGCTGTGGTGGAGCAGAACAAGGTCATGAATCTGACCGCCATTACAGAGCCTGAGCAGGTGGCAAAACTCCATCTGCTGGATTGCCTGACGGTTTTGAAACTGGCGGATTTGAAGGGAAAGACCCTGATTGATGTGGGCTGCGGTGCCGGATTCCCCGGCGTTCCCCTGAAAATCGCCTGCCCGGAACTGGATTTGACGCTGCTTGACTCTCTGGGGAAACGGATGAACTGGCTGGAGCAGACATTGCCGGCTCTGGGGGTGGATGCAACCTACCTCACAGCTCGGGCGGAAGAGGCCGTGGCTGACCGCCGGGAGCAATACGATTTTGCAACCAGCCGTGCCGTGGCCCGGCTGAATATCCTGCTGGAGCTGACGGCACCCTATGTAAAAGTAGGCGGCGCTGTGCTCGCCATGAAGGGTGCTGCGGGCAAAGAGGAGCTTGCTGAAGCGAAAAATGCCATCCGTCAACTGGGGTTGAAAGTTGAAAAGACCGAGACTTTCCCCATGGACGGCACGGAGCATATGGTGATTGTGCTGCGCAAGGTGTCCAGTACCCCTGCCCGGTTCCCCCGCCGCTACGCTAAGATCAAACAGGCACCGCTGTAAGACTGCCAATGAATTTTTATAACCCTGATATGTATAATTTATGCATATCAGGGTTATTTTTGCACCCGAAAAAGTTGGCAGCCAGCCGCCCGGCAAATTGGTTTACATGGGAATCAGATCGCCGCATGAAGTCTTAATATCATCCCAAACGAGAACAAAATTTTCAAGACGAAACAATAAACACTTGCACTTTTCAGAAAAATGAATATAATAATTCGTCGTTATAAAGATGATATTAAGAAAGGGAGAATGTGTTTATGAAGTCAAAACAGACGAATATGCTCCAGGGATCGTTGTACTCTGGAATTATTCGATATACCATACCCATTATTCTATCCAGTGTTTTACAGCTGCTTTTTAATGCAGCAGATCTGGTGGTTGTGGGTCAGTTTTGCGGCAGTATCAGCGTTGGTGCGGTCAGTTCCACCGGTGCCCTGACCAACCTGATTATCAATCTGTTTGTTGGTCTGTCTATCGGTGCCGGTGTCTGCGTCGCCCATGCACTGGGCGGCAGAAAAGATGAGGAAGTTCACCGTACCGTTCACACAGCCATTCCTGTGGCGCTGGTCAGCGGTGCAATCCTGACCGTGGTGGGTGTTTGCTTTGCAAAGCCCCTGCTGGAGATGATGAGCACGCCCGAGGATGTGCTGCCCCTGTCTTCTTTGTACATGACCATCTATTTTGCGGGTATCACCTTCACCATCGTGTATAACTTCGCATCCTCGATCCTGCGTGCCGCTGGCGATACCAAAAGTCCTCTGCTGTATCTGACGATTGCCGGAGTGATCAATGTGCTGCTGAATCTGTTCTTTGTGATTGTGTGCGACCTGAATGTTGCCGGCGTTGCTCTGGCGACCATCATTGCTCAGGCAATTTCAGCATTCCTGGTGGTCCGTGCACTGATGCGCAGAACCGATGCCTGTCAGCTGCACTTAAAAAAGATGCGCATTTACAAGGCTCAGCTGATAAAAATGGTTGAAATTGGCCTGCCTGCCGGTGTTCAGGGGTCCATGTTCTCCATATCCAATGTTATCATCCAGTCTTCGGTCAATGGCTTTAACAGTGCAACTTTGATTGCAGGCAACGGTGCAGCCAGTAATATCGAAGGATTCGTTTATATGGCACTGAATGCATTCAGCCAGAGTGCGGTCAACTTTGTTGGTCAGAATGCAGGTGCACAGCAGTATGACCGAATCAGAAAGATTTTCCGTACCTGCATGGTTTGCGTCAGCACAGTTGGCATGATTCTGGGACCTGTGGTGTTCTTTGCCGGCCCTGCCCTGCTGAAGTTCTACATTCCGGACTCTCCCGAGGCCATTGCATATGGCGTCACCCGTCTGGGATATATCTGTCTGCCCTATTTCGTGTGTGGTCTGATGGATCTTGCCACCGGTGCACTGCGTGGGATTGGTTCTTCTTTCCTTCCTATGATCGTCAGCATTCTGGGTGTGTGCGGCCTGAGAATTGCCTGGGTTTACACCATTTTCCAGGTTCCGCAGTATCATACGCCAAAGTGCCTGTACCTGTCTTACATCGTATCCTGGTCCCTGACCTTCCTGGTTCAGTTTGTACTGCTGGAGATTGTCTTGAAGAAAAAAGAGCGCAGGGCGAAAATGTACCTGTAATATGCCAAAAAGCAACGATGGCACAGCCGCAGCTGTGCCATCATTTTTTTTATGTTTTTCGAATAGAGATTTTCTCTTGGTCAGAAAAGTAACCCGGTGATGACCCTTCTGTAAAACTTCCGTCCGACCTGCCGGAAGTGCGGAGAATGGTTCCTTTCTCGTTTTTCAGCCCTTTCTGAGCGGCCATAATCCCGATGATCGAGTTCGACATGTGCAAGATGCACAAACTCTGAGCGTCTTTTCAGATGTTTTGTCAATATACAAAACAAAGTAAAATCTGTATAATCTCATACACAAAATTTGAGGAAATGTTTGCGTAAAAGTTTTCGTAAAACATTAACGTAAAAGCGTCTGGTTTGCGCAAACAATCAAATGAGGTGTAACAATGGCAGAAAAAGTAACCTTAAAACAAATTGCCGAAGAGGCTGGAGTGTCCCTGACTACGGTGCACCGGGTACTCAACAACAAGGAAGGCTGCAGCGAAGCGCTGAAAGAGCGGATTTTGACCATCGCCAAAGAGCGGGGCTATACCGTTAATCTGGCAGCGGCATCCCTGCGCAAGCAGACCATTCAAATTGCGCTGCTGTTTCCTCTGCGTGTAAAAGAGGCCCAGTATTTTCGGGATCGCATATTGGACGGATATTTTCAGTTCCGGAATGAAGTGTCCCAGTTCAATGTGATGTTCCATGAATACTATGTTCCCGGAACGGATGCCCAGACCTTCAGCGACAATACGGTGAACACCCTGAAAAACATCTATCGGGAACGTCCGGTACATTTTGACGGTGTGGTGGTCTATGGCTTGGTGCTGGATGAGGCATCGGAGACCATGGTAAACCGGATTGTGGGCAGCGGTACGCGGGTGGTTGTTGTAGAAAACTGTCCTGAGAGTCTTGCGGATATCTGCAACGTAACCGAGAACGAGGAACTGGCTGGCATTATGGCCGGCGAGTTGCTGTCAAAATTTTTGAAAAAGTCTGAAAAGCTGGTCATTCTCAGTCAGAATACGCCCGGCGGTGAAGTCAATACGGACGCCTGTATGGCAATCTTGCAAGAATGCTGTCCTGGAGTGGAGACCATCAGCTGTCCCATTGCGTGTGATGTCAAACAGAATGACAAAATCTTTGCCGAACTCTTATCCATGACGGATTTGGTTGGTGTTTACAGTACCTGCGCCCGGCACACCAGATCGATGCTGCATGCAATGGAGCGCACAGGAATCCGCCCAAAAGTTGTCATCGGCAGTGAGTTGTTTGAAGAAAGCTATCAGGCCCTGCAAAACCGCACGCTGGATATGGTGATCGACAAACGCCCGGAGCTGATTGGCTACAAGGCGGCGCAGATGATTTTCAACGATTTGGTAAAAGGGGAAAAACTGCCAGAAGATTACAAGGTCACGCCTCGCATTGTCCTGCGGGCCAACAGTAATCTGTATTACAAGAGTCAAGATGAGTAGAGAAAAAGGAGACGATTCATTATGGCAAATGCTGTAAAGCTAGATGAACAGTACGTGCAAAACGTCAAGAATGCCCCTGCCTTTGGTATAAAGGATAAAATCGGCTATATGCTGGGTGACTGGGGTTTTAATAGTCTTCAGGTTATCGTAAACAGCTACCTGATGCTGTTCTGCGTTAACGTCATGGGCATCAAAGCAACCCACTTTGCAACCATCGTGTTTCTTTGCAAGGCACTGGACGCACTGAATGATACGTTTATTGGACGAACGGTTGACAACCGCCCTGCTAGCAAGTATGGTAAGATGAAACCGTACCTGAAATGGTTTGCACTTCCCTATATGATTTTCACTGTGGTTCTGTTTGTGAATGTGACCGCAATGCCCTATGTTGCACGTGTAGCATGGGTTCTGGTGATCTATTTCATCTGGGGTATCGTTGGTACGTTTATCAATGTTCCCTACGGTGCGATGTCCAATATCATCACAACGGATCAGATGCAGCGTACCGATCTTTCTAACTTCCGTTCCATCGGTAGTTTCCTGGGCATGATTATTCCCACCACCATTGCGCCCATGCTGCTGTTTGATAAGAACGAAGATCCCATTGCAAGCCGGTTCATCCTGCTCAGCCTGATTATGGGCACATTCTGCGTGGCATGTCTGATGCTGTCGCATAAGCTCATCAGCGAGCGTGTTCTGGTGACGCCCGACAGCAATATTTCCGCTGGCGGCGAAAAAATCAACTATTTGCAGGTTGCCAAAAGCTTCCTGAAGAACCGCATCATGATCGCAGTTGTTCTGGCATACGTGTTCTCCAAACTGTTCATCCAGCCTGTTGCGATGATTAACCAGTACGTATTCATGGTTTATTTCCAGGATACTTCCATGCTGTCCTGGGCGTCTCTGAGCACCATGCTCCCTCTGGTGCTGGGCATGCTGTTTGTCAAGCCTATGGTCAAGCGCTTTGGTAAGAAGAATCTGGTTACCTGGCCCCCGCTGGTGGCAGCCGTCTGTTATTGTGTGACTGCATTTGCACCCATGACTCCCACCACTTGGATCGTTGTCCAGCTGGGTGCATCCTGCTTTACCACTGCCACGACCCTTCTGCTGTGGTCTTTGGTTGCTGACGCTGTTGACTATCAGGCCTACCTGACCGGTCAGCGCAACGACGGCACCGTTTATGCAACGATTACCTTCCTGGTGTTCTTTGCGGCATCTGCGTCTACGTCCATCATTGCCCTGGTTCTGGAGGTATTGGGCTACGATGCGACCCTGGGTTCCATGGGTCAGTTGGCCGGCGTTGCCGAAAGACTAAAGATGTTCGGCGGCCTGTGGCCCGCTGTTGGATGTGTCCTGGTATTCATCTGCTACAAGATTATCTACAATCTGTCTGACGAGGAAATGAGCAAAATCAGCCAGAAGGTTATGCAGATGGGCAAGAAAAAGGAAGCTGCTGCACTGAAAGAAATGGGAGAATAATCCATTATTTTGCAATATATCCCATAAGGAGTGACGAATTCACCATGCTAAAACACGAAGTAACGCAGATTGCGCCCCATACCTGGTGCATCAGCGAATTTCATCTGGTAAATGCCTTTCTGGTGGAAGGCAAAGAAAGGGCTGCGCTGATTGATACCGGCTGCGGTATTGGAAATCTGGCACAAATCGTCCGAGAGCTAACGGATAAGCCTTTGATTGTCCTGATTACACACGGACACTTCGATCACAATGGCGGCGTTTTTGAATTTCCGGGTTCGACAATCTATCAGCATCCTGCGGATGCTTGTCAGCGGGAGCAAACCATGAAGATGATCGAAAATCTGGCAGGATGCCGGGACGAAAATAAGCTGCGTGCGTACTATATCACCAGCCGCGCCCCCATTCGCTGCCCGGAGCTGGATGTACATGAGCTGCTAAAACTGGTTCCTACGGAAAAAACTCCTGAGACCTATGACTGGCAGCCTATGGTTGACGGTACTGAGTTCGACCTGGGCGGCAGAGTGCTGAAGGTGGTTCACACCCCCGGTCATTCCGATGGCGAGGTGAGTATTTTGGATAAGACCAGCCGTACCCTGTTTAGTGGGGATACTGCCAACGTGGGAATTATCCTCATGCGTCAGCCGGATAACGACACTGCGCTAATCAAAATTTGCAACCAAACCATGGTAAAGCTGTGGGCGTTGGAGGCAGACTACGACAAGTTGGGTGTGGGTCACGATGCTGTGACCATTGACAAGCAGATTGTCAAGGATTATCTGGATCTGACCACCGGCCTGCTGGATGGCACCATCGTCGGCAAATACGAGGAAGTGGGTTTTCGCAAGGGTGATGTCGCACGCCTTGGAATGGCTGAGCTGTGGTACCAGTGCGATGCCTGATGCATCTTCTGGAACAAATCCTTCATTATAATTAAGTTGTCCTCTCTTTAAAAGCGCTTACTGTCTGTGAATGCAGGCAGCAAGCGCTTTTTTTATAATTATGGTGCTCCGCGCAGCGAATGAAAAATAGAAATACCTGCCAGTGGCAGGTATACAGATAATCCGCAAGCAGAAAAATCCCCCGGTACAGGTGTACCGGGGGAAAGAATCAGCAGTAGAAGTCCTTGATTTTCTTGGCTCTGCTGGGATGGCGGAGCTTGCGGATTGCCTTATTCTCAATCTGGCGGATACGTTCACGAGTAACGCCAAAGATCTGGCCCACTTCTTCCAGCGTGTGGGTTCTGCCGTCGTACATGCCAAAGCGCATTTTCAGCACATCGGCCTCACGCTCGGTCAGGGTGTCCAGAATTTCCTTCAATGCCTCAGCAAGCAGCGCATTGGAGGTGGCATCTGCAGGGCCGGGGGTGTGATCGTCTTCCACGAAGGAACCGATGGAGGTATCCTCTTCATCACCCACGGGGGTGTCCAGACTCAGGGTGTCGGCAGCGGTGCGGTTTGCCTCGATGATCTTTTCAACGGGCAGATTCAGCTCTTTAGCGACTTCTTCAACGGTAGGCTCACGACCCAGCTCCTGAACCAGCTTGCGGTTGCAGCGGGTAGCCTTGTTGATGACTTCTACCATATGCACCGGTACGCGGATGGTACGGGCCTGATCGGCGATGGCACGGGTGATGGCCTGCCGAATCCACCAGGTTGCATATGTAGAGAATTTGTTTCCCTTTGTCCAGTCGAACTTGTCAACTGCGCGAATCAGGCCGGTATTGCCCTCCTGAATCAGATCCAGAATGTGCAGACCGCGGCCGGAATATTTCTTTGCAATAGAGACAACCAGACGGAGGTTTGCCTCTGTCAGCTTGTTCTTGGCATACTGATCGCCCTCAGATACTCGCTTTGCAAGATCCACTTCTTCCTCGGCAGAGAGCAGCTTTACCTGACCGATTTCCTTCAGATACATACGGACGGGATCGTCCAGATTGTATTCCGCAGCCAGATCCACCGGGTCAATCAGATCTTCTTCCTCAAGACCGGACAGATCGATATCTCCGTCACCGTTTCCGTCCAGATCCAGGGAATCCTCCATGTCGAGATCCAGCTCAGCGGCCACAATCTGAATGTTCATTGCCTCAAACTTGTCATAGATGTCCTCAATCCGCTCGGGGCTCAAGTCCATCTTTTCCAGATGTGTATTCAAATCAGCAGCACGGATCATGCCATCTTTCTTGCCTTTGGCAATGAGACTCTGCAGAGCGCTGTACAGTTCTTCGTTGGATTTATGGGTCTTTTTTTCGTTAGCCATGACTCTCTCCTCGTTTTTTGCTCAAATCGCTTATTTCCGGGTAGACTATAACCTGTTTTCTTGATTTCGGCAAGGGTTTTTCGAGAAAAATTTTTGCTTTTTTCAGATTTCGCCTTTTTTTTTCTGAAAACAGTATCCCCGCATCTTTTCAAAACATACAGTTTACTTTTTGACAAAAGTCCGATATACTATATAAAATGAAGTAAGTATGAGTATTTTCATTTGGAGATATGCAGATATTGCTTGAATGTCTGCCCATAACACATTACGCACGAGGTGTATTATGACAGAACTGTCAAAAATTCGTAATTTTTCCATCATTGCCCACATTGACCATGGCAAGTCCACTTTGGCAGACCGTTTGCTCGAAGAGTGCAATGCCATCAGCCAGCGTGAAATGGAGTCCCAGATTCTGGATTCCATGGATTTGGAGCGGGAGCGGGGCATCACCATCAAGGCAAGAGCGGTACAGCTAGACTACGCCGCCGATGATGGCGAGCACTATGCCCTGAACCTGATCGACACCCCCGGTCATGTGGACTTTAACTATGAGGTATCCCGCTCCCTGGCTGCCTGTGAGGGTGCGGTGTTGGTTGTGGATGCCAGCCAGGGCGTTGAGGCGCAGACCCTTGCCAATACCTACCTTGCCATTGATGCAGGGCTGGAAGTTCTGCCGGTCATCAACAAAATCGACCTGCCCTCTGCCCGTCCTGCCGAAGTCAAAGCTGAGGTAGAGGATATTATCGGCATTCCTGCTGAGGATTCCCCGGAGATTTCTGCGAAAAACGGCATCAACATCCATTCGGTTCTGGAGATGATCGTCAAGGATGTGCCCGCCCCCAGCGGCGACCGGGAGGCTCCTGTTCAGGCGCTGATTTTTGACAGCCAGTATGATTCCTACCGGGGCGTTATTGTCTATATCCGTATGAAAGAGGGCACCCTGCGTGCCGGCATGGATATTCGCATGATGGCCACTGGTGCGGTGTACAAAATCGTTGAAGTGGGTGTAATGAATCCGCTGGGTCTGACCCCCAGGGATTCCATCGGCGCAGGCGAAGTTGGCTATGTGACGGCTTCCATTAAGAATGTGTCAGATACCCGTGTGGGTGACACCATCACATCGGTTGCAAATCCGGCAAAAGAGGCTCTGCCTGGCTATCGCAGTGTTCAGCCCATGGTCTACTCTGGTGTGTATCCGGCAGACGGCGCAAAATATCAGGATCTTCGGGATGCACTGGAAAAGCTAAAGCTGAACGATGCATCCATGACCTACGAACCGGAAAGCTCCATTGCCCTGGGCTTTGGTTTCCGCTGCGGTTTCTTGGGTCTTCTGCATATGGAAATCATTCAGGAGCGTCTGGAGCGTGAATACAATCTGGATCTGATCACCACCGCCCCCAACGTCGTTTATCGGGTCACCAAAAACGACGGAACGGTTCTCATGGTGGACAATCCTCTGGACTACCCCGACCCCATGGAGATTGCCAAGGCAGAGGAGCCCTTTGTAAAGGTGAGTCTCATCGGCCCCCAGGAGTATGTGGGCAACATGATGGAGCTGGCAACCTCCCGCCGGGGCGAATTTAAGGATATGGTGTATCTGGATGCAAGCCGTGTGGAGCTGCACTACTACATGCCGCTGAACGAAATCATCTATGACTTCTTTGACGCGCTGAAATCCCGTACCCGTGGCTATGGTTCTTTGGACTATGAGTTCCTGGGCTATCGGGAATCCAAGCTGGTAAAGCTGGATATCATGCTCAATGGCGATATCGTGGATGCACTGAGCTTTATCCTTTTTGCGGATAACGCCTATGCCCGGGCCCGTAAAATCTGTGAAAAGCTGAAGGATAATATTCCCCGTGCCCAGTTTGAAATTCCCATTCAGGCAGCGGTGGGCGGCAAAATCATCGCCCGGGAGACCATCAAGGCCGTTCGCAAGGATGTGCTTGCCAAGTGCTACGGCGGCGATATCACCCGTAAGAAGAAACTGCTGGAGAAACAGAAAGAGGGCAAGAAACGGATGCGTACCTTTGGTACGGTTTCTGTTCCTTCCGAGGCCTTTATGGCAGTGCTCAAGCTGGACGAAGACTGATTGGGTCTGTCGTTTCTGCATCCCGGGGTGTGGCTCGGTATCGTTCGTGCCCTGCAAAAAGTAAGAACAATTTCCCATTCACGGATACCGGAGGTAACCTATGGCATTTTTAAACACCCATAAAAATAAAAAACCACTGGGCATTTATGTCCATGTGCCCTTTTGCCGGAGTAAATGTCAGTATTGTGATTTTTACTCCCTGGCAGATCATGATGAAACCCTGGTCGATTCCTATTTGTATGCCATCTGCCGGCACATTCAGGAGACCGGCCCTCTGGCGCCCAACCACTATGTGGATACCATCTATTTTGGCGGCGGCACCCCCAGTTTTCTGGGAGCAGAGGGGCTTGCTGCGATTCTCATGGAAATTCGCCGCAATTTTGATGTGGCAGGCGATGCGGAGATCACCTTTGAGGCAAACCCCGACTCTGTGGATGATAAACTGCTGAAACGGCTGCGTGCAGAGGGGTTCAATCGGGTGAGTCTTGGCATCCAGTGCGATGACGATGAGATTTTGAGCAAAATCGGGCGCCCCCACACCTATGAGCAGGCGGTGGAGGCTTACCATCGGATTCGCAAGGCAAAATTCCAGAATGTGTCGGTGGATTTGATGTTCGGACTGCCCGGACAGAGCCTGATGGATTGGACCAATACACTGGAAAACGTGCTCCAGTTGCATCCGGAGCATATCAGCTGCTACGGTCTGAAGGTGGAAGAGGGTACGCCCCTTTATGAATACAAGGACTTTGCCAATCTGGCCGATGACGACACTCAGGCAGATATGTATCTTGCCATGGTGGATATTCTCAAGGAACACGGCTACCGTCAGTATGAAATCTCCAATTTTGCCAAGCGTGGAAAGGTCTCACGGCACAATCTCAAGTACTGGACCGGCATGGAATACATCGGATTTGGCCCGGACGCCAGCTCTGACTTTGCAGGAAAGCGTTACAGCTATGTGCGCAGTCTGCCCGATTATGTGACCGGAATCCGGGAAGGCGGTCAGATTGTCAGCGAAATCGCCGAAATTCCCATCCGGGAACGGGCCGGAGAGTACCTGATGATGCGTCTGCGCACCATTGGCGGCATCAATAAAGCGGAATACGAATCGAGTTATCTGCTTCCCTTTGAACCCTTGGAACAAATTCTGGAAACAAACAGAAAGCTGGATCTTACCCGGTGTGACAATGACCGCTGGCATCTGACCCCCAAGGGATTTCTGGTGTCCAACAGCATCATTTCCGACCTGCTGCTGGCGCAGGATCGCAGCGAGCCTCTGGCCAGAAGAAAATAGACAAAAGGGTATCGCATGATTTGCATAATTTCCTCTTTTTTGGTAAAAACCGTATTTTCTGTGGTGGTTATGGAAATAAATGATAAAGCCTTTTCTTTTCCTCATAAGTGTGGTATAGTCGAATTGCCGGTTTCAGCCGGACAACCTGAAAGGATGCATACTATGAAAAAATATATGATGCTGATGTTGGCGCTCTGCCTGCTGCTTGGCGGTTGCGGCAAGGAATCTGGGCAGACAACCGTTCCCACCGAACAACCGACGCTACCCCCTACAGAAACGACTGTCCAACCCACAACGATGCCCACGCAGGTTACCGAACCCACTGCCATTGATGTTAACCCTCTGACTGGGGAGGAGCTTGATGAGAAGAACGACAGCCGCCTGTATGCCATTATGCTCAATAACCATTCGATTTGTCTTCCGCACCTGGGTGTTGGCGCTGCGGATGTGATTTACGAAACCTGTGTAGAGGGCGGCATGACCCGCTTTATGGCGATTTTCTCCGACCCTGCAAAGGCAGGTCCCATCGGCGCTGTACGCAGTGCCCGTCCCCCCTACGTTGATATTGTCAAGGGCTATGATGCCATTTATGCCAGCGCCAGCGGCGCTCCCAATGTGCTGGATATGATCTGGGAAAATGGCGTAGACTACCTCAATGGCCTGACCACCAGCTATTTTTATCGGGACGACTGGCGCATTGAGAATATGGGCTATGAGCACAGCCTCCTTGTAAACGGTGAGGACCTTGTGAACTTTGCAAAGGATGAGGGAATGCGCCTGACCCGTAAGGAAGACGCAAATTATGGGTTCACATTCGATGAAAGTGTGCCCTTCGGCGGGGAACCCGCAGGTCAAATCACGCTGGAATTTCAGTCTGGCGGCAAGGAAACAGAGCTTTTCTATGAGAAAGAATTGGGCGGATATAAGCTGGTCCAGTATGATATGGACTATGTGGATGGCAACACGGACAAGTTGGTGCCGTTTCGCAATGTGCTGATTCTCAATGCAAACCGCTGGATCCTTTCCAATGGTGTCCATGTTCAGATGGATACGGTGGGCGAAGGTACCGGTTACTATGCCCGTGATGGGAAACTCATCCCCATCAAGTGGTCCAGAGCGGATGTGGATTCTCCCTTCGTTTACACCACGGAAGATGGCAAGCCCCTGAGCTTTGGCGTGGGCAAGACCTATGTGGCCATCATTCAGGATGGTGCCCCGGTGGAGTATCACGATTAAAAATTTAGAATACAGGAAAAGGTGCAGTTTCTTGTGAACTGCACCTTTTGCTATTTTGCGATTTTATTTGGCGTGGACGGTATAAACATAGGAAACATGCGGGTATTCAGACAGTTTTAACAGGGTTTCTTTATCCGCTGTTGCGCAGAAACCGTAGATTTGCAGGCCGTTTTCTTCGATATACTGGATTGCTGCATCCCAGTTCGTTGGGCCCCAGTCAAACATCTGCCCAAGCTGGGGATAGTCCTGCATATATCTGAGCATACTCAGAAAGTGGGCCTTCATGGCATCTGGGTCCTGCATCAACAAATCCAAGGTGTCTGCGTTACCCGTGGTGCGCAGCAGCGGGTAGCGTTCTTCATCCCATGTTAAAATGTTGCTGCCCATCCCCGGATAAAAGCCGATGGCGCTGTTCGCAGCAAACTCGGTGTAAACTGCGTACCAGAGGTCGGATGCAGCCCCCAGATCATTGCAGAGGGTTTCGTAGTCCATCAGCTGATCCAGGGAAAAATAAGCGGTATACATCTGCTTTTCGTCCAGTGTTTGCAGTCGGGCAAAAGCCTCTTCTGCCGAACCTTGGGGGCCTTGGTCGTGGCGGGTACCTGGTCCGATAAATGCATTTCCCGTGGGAAATGTCAGCAAATCCGGGTTGTACAGGGTCAGATCGTTCCGCTCCAATTTGCCCGTGACGGTTGTGAAATTCCCTGTAATCGAAAGGGTCTGGGGAATGGAGATTTGATATCTGCCATAGCCTTCGGCCTCTGCAATCACGCGATCCCGATGGGTTCCGGGGACAAACAGCTCGGTAAAAACCGCCAAATCCAGAGACATTCGTGTGGTATCGATATCGTTGCTGGATGTGGCCACAACCTGATTGGGATTATAATAGAATTGGGATACCAGCCCCGGCAGAACAAAAATGACCAAAAGTACCGCCGCAAAAATGACACTCCCCACCACGATGCCCATTTTCACAAAGGCCCTGCGGATGGATTTGTTCACCATCTGGGTAAATCGTCTGGCATCGTCAATTTCGGAATCCGGCACAGCATCCTCTGTCCCCTGGCCCAGTTCATCCAGTTCCGGGATGTGGGTGTGATTATATAGATAGTCGCTGATGGCGTCGTGCTTTTCGATTTCAGATTCCACGGTCTGTCTCTGGGATTCGTCCAGCCTTCCATCTTCATAAAGCTTTAGGATTTCACGAAATGTCATAATCATTCGCCTCCAAATATTGTTTGAGTTCCCGTTTGGCTCGCAGGGCCAGAACCCGTACATTGCCCGGGGTCAGCCGGAGAATTGCCGCAATCTCCTTTTGAGAAAAACCGCCAAAGTATTGTAATTGCAGAATTTCCCGTTTTTGCCTGCTCAGCTGATTCATTGCATGAAACAGCTGGGCATTGTTTTCCTCTTGGATGACCTGGCAGAGCATATTGGGTGCTTGTGTGTTTTGCGGGTGTTCGTCTAATGGAACATGGAATTTTTCCTTTTTTTGGTGGTTCAGGTATAGATTTCGTGCCACCAGATAAAGCCATGCTTTCATATTCCCGTGGCTTTCGCTCAGGGAAAGCAATGCCTTGAGGAAGGTATCTTGTGTCAAATCTTGGGCAACCGCCTGATTTTGACACATGGCGTATAAGTATCGATAGATTTCTTTGCTGTATTTGAAATACAGCTGGTTCAGCAGTTCCCTGTCGATGGTACACACCCCCTTTTCTGCGGTCATCAATCCATTCACCCATATAACAATTGAGCGGACAAAATGTTACACGGCCTTTTACTTCCATTATAAAACCGATCCCAGTGAGAAACAAATGAAATATCATGCCATACGGGCTAATGGGGTTATGGCAAAAGCACCTGCCGTTTTCAGGCGGCAGGTGCTTTTCATTTGCTGGGGAACCACACGTCTTGCAGTTTTTCACCGCCTGTGGATAAGTGGCAGAGCATGGGGCTGATCCCCTGTTTACACAGGGAAATTCCCTGTTCCTTTCAACGGTATCCACACAAATACACAGGTTTTCGGCAAGACCTGTGGGTTATTCACAGCCTGTTTCACAAGTTATCCACATTGTCCACAGGTTTGTCCACAGGATTTCGGTGGAAAACCCTGCGTAAACCATGAGTTTTGAGTCTTTGTCCACAACTGTGTGCACAACTGTGGATAAAGTTTTACACAAAACTCGCCTGAATGGCAAAAACACGGTGATGGTCTGTGGAAGGATTATCCTGTATCCGGGTGGCCTCTACATAGAACTGCCCCTCAGGGGTCAGCTCGTATTGCAGATCAATGTTTTCGGATTCCCGGGCCTCGCTGGAATAGTTGATGGTGAATTCCTTGATGGGGTGCTCCTTGTGGAAGAAACTGGGCAGCAGATCGTCCATCCAGTCCAGATACCGGGCATTGTTCATGTGGCTGTTCAGATCCAGTTCTGAATACATGACTTGACGGGTGGTGTGCCCGCTCAGGTGTTTCACTGCCAGAGATTTGGGCAGGGCCAGTTCATCTCCCCGGACATACC
The DNA here is from genome assembly GCA_020025575.1 of Oscillospiraceae bacterium. Classification (GTDB taxonomy): domain Bacteria; phylum Bacillota; class Clostridia; order Oscillospirales; family Oscillospiraceae; genus Faecousia. The sequence continues at coordinate 25,261 of JAHHRW010000019.1, forward strand.
CGGGTACCACAATGCCGCTTTCCTTGGGCAGAATCATGGCTCTGGTGGTCAGATCCATAAGCACCCAAAGACCGATGACTCGGAACAGTTCGTTACCCTGTTCATCATAGGCGATGGCAGAGCGGGGGTAGGCCACCCGGCTGGTTTTTCCGGGCCAGGTTTCCAGGGTGATACGCTGGTCGTAGGAAGGCAGACGGGTGATCAGTACCTTCTGGCGGATCACCGCCCAGAACATATTCTTTTTCGCCATGTCCTCCCAACCCATATTCAGCTGCAGGCACTGATTGGTGGCGGCCTGCTGAATCATGCTCAGGATGGCCGATGGTTTCAGTCTGCCAAAACAGTCGCAATCTGTGACAGATATGGTAATTTGTGTTCGATAAATGAGTTCCATAACATATGCCTTCTTTGCGTTAAAAAATATCTGCAATGGTTTGCAGAATGATGTCTGTTTTTTTTAGCTTGTTCCAGTCGAAAATAGAGGAAAGTTCCATTGCGCTGATGGGGTTGCCGGATTCTGTCAGGCCGGCGGCATGGGCCAGAATGCCGATAAGTTGTTCCGGATTCAGATGCTTGCGCAGTGCGCCCATGTCCAGATCCTGATCGCGCTTGCTCAGCCGCCGCCCGTCCGGTGCCATCAGCATGGGAATGTGGGCATATTGTGGCGTTTGAAAGCCAAACAGATCCTGCAAATACATCTGTCTGGGAGAGGAACTGAGCAGATCCATGCCCCGAACCACCTCGGTGACCCCGGATTCTCCGTCGTCCACGGTGACCGCCAGCTGATAAACATACACACCATCTGCCCTTCTGACCACAAAATCGCCGCAATCGGTGGCTAGATTTTCGTGATAGGCTCCCTGAACCAGATCGGTGAAGGCGTACTCCCGATTGGGAACCATCACCCGATAGGATGGGAGCCGTGTCTGCCGGGCGCGCTCCTGCTGGCTCAGATTGCGGCAGGTTCCTGCATAGACATAGGTGCCGTCGGACAGATGGGGGGCGTTTACACTGTGCAGCTGACTGCGGGTGCAGTAGCAGGGGTAAAGCAGGTGCAGATCCTGCAATTTTTCAAAATATCGGTGGTAAACAGGACTTCTGCGGCTTTGGGGCTGGGTTTCTTCGTCCCAACGCAGCCCCAGCCAAAGCAGATCCTCACGCAGAAGGGCTGCATATTCCTCTTTTGTGCGAAGGGTGTCCAGATCCTCCATTCGGAGGACCCAGACACCCTGTTTGCTTTTTACGGATAGATAGCTCAAAAGCGCTGCAAATACATTGCCAAGATGCATTCTGCCGGATGGGGTGGGGGCAAATCTTCCAACTGTTTCCATGGCATTACCCGTCAATATTCAGGCTGTCGGCAGAAATCTCCACCTGGTAGGGATTATAGGACTCGTTCATCATCTGCGCCACCTGGTCCCGCTCCAGCATATAGTAGGATACACCGTCGATCATTGTGGGATAACCCGGCAGAGTATCCGTGGAGAAGTTACTCAGATTCAGCAAGATGGTTTTTGCCATCCACAGGTAGTTGGGAGTGCTCAAAGAGGACAGGGAGTTGCTGCGCACCAGATTCAGCGCCGGCAGTACATCCGGCAGGTGTTTGATGCTGACCCACTGATCCATACAGGACTTGATGATGTCCCTCTGGACTTCAACTCGGCCCAAATCTGCATTGGCATAGGTGTTGCGGTGACGCAGCAGCATCAGCAATTCGTTTCCGTTCAAAGTTTGCAGGCCCGCATTCAGGGAAATGATACCATCGGTGCAGTCGTCCGGCACATTTACCTGTACACCACCCATTATATCAGTGAGTTGGGGCACCAGACTGAAGTCCACCAGAAGATAGCCGTCCGGGCGGTAAC
>JAHHRW010000002.1 GCA_020025575.1 Oscillospiraceae bacterium
GCCATTACAGCTTGGAGTAAAGTTGTGGCGGGCTGGCTTAGATGCTGCTTAGAGGCCAGCTTCCGCAGTTGATTCAAAGATGATAAAAAATGTTACTTTGATGATTTGCTCTTGGTTTGATTTTGCTTCAAAGACGATAAGAAGTTGTATTTTTCTTGATAAAATGCTATACTGTGATTAACAGAGAATCCAAGCGGTCAAGATCGCAAAAATTCAAGCGGTCTAAGACTGTGCTACTGGAAAAAGGCTTGTGTTGCAACGGTTTTTGCTGAGGCGGTGTATACCGCCTCAGTAGCTGGGAGAGCGCTTGAATGGCATTCAAGAGGTCAGCGGTTCGATCCCGCTTATCTCCACCAAGAAAGTTCTGAAATCTTAGGATTTCAGAACTTTTTCTTTTTATATACTGCCTTAAAAGTTCCTTGCTCCCCCCTGCGGTTTCGCAGGGGGAAAACCTTTGCCTCTAATCTGACCACATCGACAATCGGACACATTAGACTAAATAATATTTCCGCTTATAACAGATTGCAAATACATATTGAATGAGCGTATTTCCTCATTCGATAAGGTGAGTACCAAATAATTCTCAGTTAAAAAACCCTCGTTCCAGAAATGTACCCTCATTTCAGCATAAGGTGATAAATGACCTGGGTATAACGTAAACTCAATATCAGGCTCTATGAAACTGATATCCTGTTTCTGCCCGATCTTTCCATCTAAGAAATCGGAAAAAGCAGCAGATAATTTATCAATCTCGCAACATGCTAACATTTCATCATGATCGATTTTGTAATTTATCCAAGGCTTACTCTCAAGCAACAAATCAATTTTGCACCATTCGTCTTCCCAGTTCTCTCGGGTTGAATGACGATACTCAGATACAGCAAATCTGAGTATAATTCCATCAATGTCAATTTTCAATGGTTCCATTTGAGATTCTCCTTTCCAATATTGATTGAAGAATGCGTAGCTTTATGGATTATTATGAGCCAAAGGCCTCGCTGAAGCGCTCCACAGCCTCCTGCCGGACGTTATCCTGCACATGCAGATAATGCTGCATCATATCGAGGTCAGCGTGACCCACGATGCTCTGGATGGTGGGCAGATCCACGCCCAGAGCCTGCATCTGAGATAGATAGGTATGCCGGCAGCAATGGGGCGTCAACACCCGCACTCCTCCGACACTTTCCAGCGCCTCTTTGAACTTGTCCCGGTAGCTGCCCCGGGATTTGGGCGGGCCGATGGTGACCGTCCCCTTGATCTGGGTAACTGCCTGACGGATGCAGATCACCGAACCGTGTTCTTCATTGTGCTTTGGCTCCAGTCCTAGGATCTCCTGTGTCCGCATACCAGTTCCCAGCATCAGCCGGATGCTGCAGCTCATGCGGTCATAGGGCAGCTCCGCCATCACTTTTCTGACTTCATCAGCGTGAAACGCTTCCTTTCGCTTGGGAGGTCCTTTGTCTGCCCGCATTTTTTCTGCAAACCGTACCGGGTTTTTCAGAATCAGATCATTGGCCTCAGCCTTGTTGAAGATCTGGAACAGCATGCCTCTGGCAGAGGATACATAGGATTCGGATTTTCCGTCCTTTTTAAGACCTTTCAGAAGCTCCTCAATGTCAAAAGCCTTGATATACAGAAGCCGTCTGGAGCCAATCCGGTCCTGCAGGGTCTGCAAAATATACTTGTAGTTTTGCTGTGTGGTAGGTGTGATATTATCCTTATGATGTTCAAACCAGATGTCTGACCAGGTATCAAAGGTGTGTTTGACCGTGTTGTCGATTCCTGGTTACGCAAATTCTGATAGTCTTTCGCCTTTGCACGAACCTCCTTTTGTGTTCCTCCGTAGAAATAAATAATGTTGCGGCGGCCGTCCTCCAGGAACCCATCCATGATGCGCAGTTCCCAGCGGCCGTCCGGTCTGTGGCGAATACTTCCTTCGCCGTTTGATCGTTTAGCCATGTTACTCCTTTCAGTCCTGTAACATAGGCCTTCACTGTGACGCTTTCAAGCTAACATAACTTTTTTGCATTGTAAAGACCTTTTGAAAAATTTACTGAATGTTGACCGCATGTAGCGGTGCTGCTGTTTTCCTGGAGTTTCTTTCTAATCTCTTTTGTTACTAATTAGTAATGAAAATGATTAAATACTATATTGACAAGAATAAATACTAATGTTATATTGTAGTCAGAGGTGATCAACATGAAGCAAATTATTTCTTCTTGTCCCTGCTGCCACGAGACACTGAGAATTTCCACACTGCAGTGTCCGGAGTGCGGCACAGAAATAAAAAACGATTTTGAACTCAGCCGGTTTGATCTGCTGGATGATAACCAGTATGACTTTCTCCTGAGCTTTCTTAAGTGCAGAGGCAGTCTGAAGGATGTTCAGGCTGAACGGGGTATCTCTTATCCCACCGCTAAAAAGCAGCTGGATGACTTGCTCCAAGCATTAAATCTGGACACAAAGAAGGAGAAAATCCCGGTGGAAGTTGATCTTCGTAATTTAACTGCTGATCGCAGCAGTAAAAAGGCATCTGAAATCATCAAGGCAAAGCTGATCGATCATGGCGGTCATGTTACCGTCTATACCGCACGGGGCCTTCCCTGTGAGATCTATGCAGCAGAGGATGGCAAGTCTTTCATCAGTGATAAGCTCCCCATTAAACCGCCTTATGAATATACCGTATTTGATGTCATTGTGGATCTGCTTCAGCGTCAGGGTGGCAGCGCCAGAAAGGGCAATGGCCGCAATTATAAGCTGGGTGAACCCGGCTGTGAAGAAAATACAGTTGTTGGAACGGTAGCAAAGTACCGTGGCAACCGACTTGGCGAATCCGTCTTTGACCCTGTCTTTGTTCTGGCCGCAGTTCTGGAGTGGGCCGGCATTGCAGAGAACGGCAGAGGTGAATTGCTTCTTCGGTAATCACATATCCATTTGCTAGTATTCTAAGGAGGTTTTCTGTTATGATACACGAACTCGCTAACAAGCTCAAAAGCATGTACGATAGTACTAACACAGAAAAAGCTGCGATGGTGCATTTATTCGGTATTATTTATGCCGATGAGATGGCACGCTATGGTATCTCTGCAGCAGAAATGGTTCGTGTCGCTGGACTGACCAAGGGCTATAATTCTGAGTTAAGCAAGGGCGTCAAGCTTTCCAAATATGTTCAACTGAAAGACGAATATAGGAATAGATTCTAGCTGTTGGCAGGGATAGAGGGATTGTCCTCTATGCAGGTACAGGGCACGGGGTCCTGTAATCTTCATTGCCGGTTCTCTTGGTCTGATAGCGGACGCCCTCCGGCGCCAATACCTCTCCGGCGAACGGCCCCAGATACTTCTTCACCATATTGGGAGACACATTTTTTTCAGCCATCGCCGCAAGCAGGTCACTTGCCGTGCCTGTCCACTGGGTTTGGCCCTTCATAAAATCGGCTACCCGAAAAACAAAGCCGGGAATCTCTGCATTATGAATGTCCTCGGGGTCCTTTCGCTCCACCAGTTCCCAGACCAGATCACGAAACCGCAGGGTCATTTCATTTTGTATAATATAAGAACAAATGTTCTATATTTTCTAAACACATTATAGAAGGCTATTGACACAAATGCAACTCTTTTGTTCAATGTTTATTGAAGCGATATGGATTTGACAAAAATCCATGAAACGACATTTTCTAAAGGGGCGATTCAAAATGGCTGCAAGAACCCTTCTTGATACCTTTGATAAACACAATCCTGCCATGCAGGGGAAAACAAAAAATCTTGTCTGGTACAATGCTCAGCAAAAATTTATGGGAATCGCTGTCCATGAGTCATATGAGTACGCCGAGGTGTGTGCAGCAGCACGTTCGCTCCCAGACCATAGGTGCAAGGAAATCTCCATGGCGGCCTGTGGCAAAGCGTATGGTCTTCCACCACTGCCGAAAGCAGGAACATTCGTTGGGGACTTTCCGGATTGCTTTGAAAAGCTCAGCACATCTTTTGAAGTAGCTCCATCTATGGAAATGGTGACGAACCCAGATTGTGATTCTGACGAGTCCGAAATTGAAGCACGTCGTTTGAATCCGATCAGCGGAGGCAATATGACTTTTTCCCTGGGAGAAGGTCTGCTCAATTTCCTTTATGCAGACTTTGATGCGTGCCTGACGGATGCAGAAACGCAATGTGCGCCGGAGCACCAACAGATTGATTTTCAGTGTGCGAGCGAGGCTGAACAGCAACTTTTTGATTACTACTGCCTCGAGGAAACGGTACAGCGATTCCGTGCGGCACTTTGGGCTTCGGTTTACACGATGGTCTGTCCGCCCTTTATGCGGCAGCGGACAAAAAAAGAGCTCTCAGAATACATTGCGTATCTGAAAGCTCTGCAAAAGAAACTGTCTGACTGTGTGGGATTTATTTTTGATCCGGACTACTATCCCGGGGTACTAGGGAAAATGACGGCGCAGCAGCGGTATGCCTATTACTGCAAGTTAATGAGCTGTAACGCTCGATGTGAATATACTTATGCGTTTGATTTTCCGTCCGATGGACAGAATCCGCCGTCCCGATATTTTAACCTTGCTGATTTGGTGGAAACGGAAGTAGAAACAGATGATCCAGAGTTGCAGGAATTTTGCAAGCGGTATCATACCACTGATGTGGATGTAGAAGCTAATCAGCATGATGACGGAAAACTGATTACCGGCTTCCAGTGTGATTCTCTGGAAGAAATGCTGATGTTTGAACTGTGGCAGATGATGCTGGAGGGGGTAAAGCTTCGCAAATGCAAACGCTGCGGGAAGTACTTTATCATGAAGGGAAATTATGAGGCTAATTACTGCGACCGGGCGGCAGATGGAACAACTCGTACCTGTCAGGAATTAGCAGCACAGGAAAACTACAAAAAGAAAATGGCGGACAATGCCGCCATTCCCTTGTATCAGAAGTATTATAAGCGCTACGCCGCCCGTGTTCGGGTGAAGAAAATCAAGGAGCCGGACTTCAAGAAATGGAAGTATCAGGCAATGACCAGGCGTGATGAATGCACGGACGGGAGGATTACCATACAGGAGTTTGAAACCTGGATGGAGAATAGTTTCCCGAATCGGAAACAGAAGCCATAGCAGAGGTCATTCTGCATGGACAGGGAGGAAGTGTCTAATGGAACAGACTATGAAGCGTTGTGCTCTTGTTTCCGGTGGAATCGCACTGGTATCGGCCATCCTGTGGCTGATTTTGAGCAAGGATTTTGCACTGACCATTGCCATTACAACAGGTACGGTTTTTTATCATATTGGCATCCGCCTGCTGGTGGGATGGGCATTTGATCGGTTTATGGACAATCAAGCAGATTACCGCAAAAAATGGTATCAAGTATCTGCGTGGGAAAGTGCTGTCTACAAAAAACTGCAAGTTAAACGCTGGAAGAGCCATCTGCCGACGTACGATTCATCCCTCTTTGATCCGGCACTCCATTCCTGGGAGGAGATTGCAAAGGCTATGTGTCAGGCTGAACTGGTGCATGAGGTGAATATTGTAGTCAGTTTCGTGCCTATTCTTTTCTCCGTATGGGTTGGCGCACTTCCTGTTTTTGTGATTACCTCCATTCTGGCGGCCGGGTATGATCTGCTGTTTGTCATACTGCAGCGATATAACCGCCCCAGAGTCCTGCGCCTTGCAATGCGAAGGGATAGCCAATCTAAAAAGGTGTAGATACCCTTGAAACCCGTCAAAAAATCTGGTATTATAAATAAAACAGCTGTATTCCCCAAATAGAAGGGCAGCAATGAATGATACCAACGAAAGCCCTGCCAAACCGGCAGGGCTTTTTCGTGCAAATCATCGCAATCGTCCAAATTGTTGGACTTATCTTGTAGTATGATTAAAATACAAAACATTATAAAGGTAGTTGGATCATTATGAAAATCACAGAAGTAGTCGCCGCCTTGATTTGGGACGGAGATAAATTTATGATTTGCCAGCGGCCTGCCAACAAAGCCAGAGGCATGCTCTGGGAATTTGTTGGCGGTAAGGTGGAGCCCGGTGAAACCAAACAGCAGGCACTCATTCGGGAGTGTCAGGAAGAACTGGCTATCACGCTCTCTGTTGGGGATGAATTTACAGAGGTAGTACATGAGTATCCGGATATCACAGTCCGGCTGACCTTGTTCCACGCTACCATTGCAGAAGGCACTCCCCAGAAGCTTGAGCACAATGATATCCGGTGGATCACGGTAGATGAAATTCCGAACTATGAATTTTGCCCGGCAGATGTTGAAATTTTAAGGAGACTTACTCATGAGTATCAAAAGATATAACAAGCTAGTTCGAGACCGCATCCCAGAAATTATCGAAAGCTCTGGTGAAATTTGCAAAACCGAGATTCTTTCGGATGAAGAATATCTCAAAATGATTGATGAAAAGCTTGATGGAGAGCTTGCAGAATATCATCAGGATCAGAATATCGAGGAGCTTGCGGATCTGACAGAGGTTATCCACGCTGCAGTAATCACCCGTGGATATGCGCTGGAGAATCTCGAACGAGTTCAAGCAGAGAAGGCAGCCATGCGTGGCAGCTTTCAGAAAAAGATTCTACTGAAAGAGGTAAGGAGTAACGAGTGATGGAACTTGAATATGCTAAGAAATTGTTGGAAACCCTATCGGATGGAATTAATCCGATGACCGGTGAAATTTTACCCGAGACAGATAGTGCGAATCAAGTTCAAATCGTACGAGCATTACATACAGTACTGGATGAAATAAACAAGAAATCCATAAAAACTTCCAAAACACATCCTGAAAATGCAGGTAAGCCCTGGACCGCACAGGATGATGCAATGCTGTGTCGTATGTTTGAAAATGGATGCAGTAGAGAGGAGATTAGCAAACAATTCAAGCGCTCTCATAGTGGTATTGCAGCACGATTGGTGCGCCTGGGCAAGATCACTAATAGAGAAGAATACGGGCTGAGATCGAGGTAGTTTATGAGCCATCTACATGCCGCTTCGGGCAGTGCTGCGGAGGATTTGTTTATTGACCTGTTCAGCGAAACATTCGGTGCTGAAAAGGCAGGATACTTAAACAATGTCACAGCCGGGACTGATGCATGTCAGCCCCGGCTAGTTATATTATCGGGCATTAAGTTTATAACCCTTTTCCCTTGCTTTTTACCCTCCTGTGCAAACCTTGCCGCCCAGCCACAAGGATGGGTGACATAGATAATTACATAATCCGCCCTCTGCAGCATCCAACGGTTACGCCAGGTGATGGCGTACCTGGGATGAACGGCTTCAATGCCCTCCGGCAGCATGGTGTCCGAGTAATCTTCGCCGGGGATGTTTTTCGGAGGGTAAGCCAGCACGACAGCGTAGCGGATGTGCGGATATTTCTTCTTCATGGTGAACAGGACCCAGTGTACCAGCGCATCAAACTGGCCCTCATTGCCAACATAAAAAAGGTCAACATCGTGGTTTTGTATCAGATCCTCAATGGCTTCCTCCAGCTTTTGTTTGCTGAGGCCAATACAATCCCGGTGCCCGAAAAAGGTACAAGCAGCCATATTTCTTCCTCCTGGTTTGCGATATATCGTAAGTATAACACACTTTTGCAAAAATGACGATATATCCCACACGATACATCGAAGATTTGGGTAAACTAAACTCACGATATATCGTAGGGAGGGATGCAAAGTGAATACCAAGGAAGCTGTTGCAAAACGCATTCTGGAACTGTGCGAGCAGCGGAATATGGCAGTCAATGCCCTGGGTACTGTCTCTGGGGTGTCACCCTCCACTATTTACAGCATGCTTAACGAAAAGAGCCAGAATCCTGGTGTGGTGTCCATCAAAAAGCTGTGCGACGGACTGGATATTTCCATTCGGGAATTTTTTGACAGTGATCTCTTCGACGGGCTTGAACAGGAAATCAAATAACGATATAATAAGATGCAAGCAAGGTACAAACGCCATGCTTGCATCATTTTTTATGGGAAATCCCATGGAAATTATTCAGAATCAGATCCTAATTTTACAGTTTGGCTCTGAAAGCTGCGCTCCCTGCAAGGCTCTTCAAAACAGAATCAAGGCATGGAATCAGGAGCATCCGGCCGTTGAGCATGTCTATGTGACTGCTGACGAGCGGCCAGAGCCTTGCACCCAGATGGGTGTATTTACGGTGCCTGCCATCTTCGTGTATGTGGAAGGAAAGCTGGCGATTGAGAGAAGCGGCTATTTCAGCTTGGAGCAGATGCTGGCTCAGGTTAGAAATACGAGTATTTGCTTGCAGGGCAAAATAAAGATTCGAGGTAATTTATGAGAGGATATACTAGCAAAGAAGAATTGAAAGAAGAAATCAAGAAAACTTACGAAAAATACATTGCAGAGTTTGAAGCGATTCCAGAGCATATGAAAGCCAGCCGTGCAGATGAGGTTGACCGTACTCCAGCTGAAAATCTGGCCTATCAGGTGGGGTGGACAACCCTTGTCCTGGGCTGGGAGCGTGCCGAACAAAACGGTGCAGAAGTGAAAACGCCCTCGGATCAGTTCAAATGGAATCAGCTGGGGGAGCTATATCAGTGGTTCTCAGATACTTATGCAGGGCTGTCATTGGCGGAACTTCAAGACAAACTAGATGCCAATATTCAGGCAATTTATCAGATGATCGATTCCATGTCTGACGATGAACTATTTTTGCCGCACCAACGCAAGTGGGCAGATAGTGCCACAAAATCGGCGGTATGGGAAGTTTATAAATTCATTCATGTCAATACCGTTGCGCCCTTTGGCACCTTCCGGACAAAAATCAGAAAGTGGAAAAAGAACATGTTATAAAAAGTTGTTCGATACCTCAAAGATACAAACAATCTGTTTTTGTAACGATACATACTGCATTATAAATGATGTAGAGGTGATAAATCATGCTACGAAAAATTCGAAATCAGGAATTCCAAGAGGTTTCTGAATTTGTATATCATCTTTCCTTGGACCTTTCCCGTACCAGCTTTCCTGTCTATACGGACGGAATCAAAACAAAACAGCAATTTCTGCAACGAAGCATGGATGGACTTCATCGTTCGGATGAAGAAATTCTGATTTATGAGAAGGATGGAGGCATAGAAGGCTGGATTCACTATTATGTGATTCCTGCTGATCGATATCTGGGGATTTGCAGCATGTCGATCCGTTCCGGATACGCAGAAGCGTTTGATGAACTGTTGGCATATTGGAAGAAAAACTACCCCCAGTACCGTTTTAGTCTTTATTTTCCGGAAGAAAATAGTGAGATTTTGCAGTATATGCATACCCATGGCTATCAGGATCGTTCTCAGGAGGTTGTGGATGTTCTCCTGTTCAAGAATTATGAATTGCACCATGAGTCGGAACATGTGACACGAATCGGGTCTGATAATTTTGCTGTATTTCAGGAAATCCATCAGCAATTTGAAGACGAGATGTACTGGAACAGCGACCGCATCAAGGATACGATTGATGACTGGAAGATTTTCGCATACGAGCAGAAGGGACGCTGTCTTGGAGCAATCTATTACAGCGGCATCCACGATTGCGAAATCTTTGGACTGGACTTATCTAGGGACTGTGACAAAGCGGCTGTTGCAGAAGCGCTTTTGACCGCAAGTCTTAACACAGCGAAAAACGGCGGTGCCAACAGTATGTACTTCTTTAATGACGCAGAAACCCATACAGTTGCAGACAGATTAGGTTTCCAATGTGTGACGGTTGCCCACTATTTTGAAGAATCTTTGTGATGACGCTACTTTTTTAAGCCGGTGCAGTTCAAAACTGTTAGTCTTAGTCAAACAAATACAACAGTCAAAATTGAAAGCTGGGTGATTCATATGGGAAAATACTATAACAAGTTTGTAGGGAAAAACATTGACTTGGCACCATTGGGAATCGAGCGCCGGGAGGATAATTCGCCCTATTTCTGCACGCCAAAAGGGGCATCCATCATCGGCTGGGCCGGTGTGGACGGCATTCATTACTGTTTTGTCCGTGGGTTTGGAGAAATGGTATTTGCCGTAAACCCCATGGAAATTGCCCCAAACTATGTGCGGCCTCTTGCCGGAAGCTTTGAGGATTTCCTGCGGCTGCTGCTTGCCTGTAAGGATGCCAACATCCTAGAACAGGCAAGGCGATGGAAGTCGGAAGAATTCTATGAAATGTTGGGTGGCAGCATTTCAGCCCAGTCTGCCTATGAAACCCTTGACCGAATTGCAGAAACCATGCACCTGACACCCATGGAAAAACCCTGGGAGTATATGAAGGAGCTGCAGGACAGCTTCGATTACAGCAAGATCAAATACACGGAAGATTTCTATGACCCGGAACTGAACGAAAATGCACCTGCCGAAGAATGGGCCGTGTATTTTGACGGAACCATCTACGGTCATTCTGGACGGGACAAGGCCGGTGTAGAAATCTCGGTAGAAAAAGAATTTCAGTTTGCAGACCATACATGGCTCGTGCCGGCGGTATATTCCTGTGCCAAGGGACTGGTAGTGGACTTCTGTATGCAGGTAGATGCGGAGGATTTTCAGTGCTTTTGGAACAAATGGAGTGACAGGTACAGCGAACGGCTAAACCACAGAGAGCGACTGCTGGCTGAACTGGAAAATCCGTTGCTCTTTGAGTTTGAACCACAGGTAACCGTCAACGGCAAAGTGCTCAAGCGGCGCAACAGCAGCGGCATCTGTTACATTCCCAGCGATCCCAGCGAGCCAGAAACCCGGTTTATCGTAGAGCATTATCATCTGGATTCCAGCTTTGCCTGGTCCTTTTCCCGGGTATGTTTCCCTTGGGCCACCGGGCGGCGGCCAGAAATCAAGTCTTTGGAGCTGACCATGACCCAGGAACCTGTGAGAGTTCCCGGAGAGGTGTTTGAAGTATCCGGCCTCGGAGATCAGATTGACCTGAAAATTCCGGAAAATTCCTTTACGCTGACCGTAAAAGATTATGAACCACAGGTTCTGGATGCTTCCATGCTTTCCCCGGACAACATGGAATACCCTACCTGCTATACGATGATGATCTATACGCTTTCTCCTAAGCCGGAAGAAGGCCAGTTATACATTCAGGATCTTTCCGAATGCGACCAGCCCAGACCGAAAGAAACAGAGCATACTGCGTTTGGCAGCTGCGAAGCCGCAGCCATCAGCATCATCGGCGGTGCAGACGGCCCCACAGCAATGATTGTGGGTGCACCCCAAACAGAACACGAATTTGCTGCCTGCTCGGCCCCACATTTTGAGCCAGCGAAGGGGATCCAGTGGTATCCAATCCTGCATGTGACAAAGTATGAGCCTGATACGATTACCCTGATATAGCGGCTCAAAAGTGGCTCTACCACATGTAAACTGCCTCTCTACCCGGGTAAACTGTCGGTCGGTTGAGGAAAAAGAGGGGGTTATGGTAGATTAAACCCACAGGCGGAAACCGCTGACAAAACCATGAAGAGAGGTAGCGAATATGAAAAAGACACTTGGCACTCTGATCACAGAGCTTCGGAAAGAGAATGGGATGACGCAAGCTCAACTGGCCGAAAAGATGGGTGTGACAGACAAGGCTGTTTCTAAATGGGAGCGGGATCTGTCCTGCCCGGATATTAACTCCATTCCTAAGTTGGCTGAGATTCTGGGGACAACCGTGGAACAGTTGATGCAGGGAGAAGGCAAAGAATCTCCCGCAGGAGCAAAGGCTCAGGAAATTTTAGGTTTGGTCCTCAAGGCCATCCCTCTGGCCATGGGCGTTGCCGTTACTGCGCTGACCATCCTTAACAAGCTGGAAATCAAATCCGGCATGACTATGCTCGGCATCGGCCTTGCTTGCGTAGCCTTGAACCTTCTGCAGGAAAAGAAGAATTAAGAAATACACACAAATGTGATAAGCTATTATAATTGCAACAAATCCCTTAAATACAATGCGTATTTAAGGGATTTGGTTTTGTTAAGGGTATTTTATCGGGTGCGGAAGTATTTGGTTGATTTTCCAGCGCCCTCTTTTTTCAGTTCTCCGGATTCTACCAGCTTACGCAGGGAGCCCTCCACAGAACTGAGGCTTAAAGAAGGACAAAGTTCCCGAATATCCTGCTTTGCGAATCTGCCGATCTTCTCTATTGTTGCCTTGCGAACCATCTCAATAGCAGGCAGTTTCTCTTCTACAAGAGAGAATCGATCGTCAAAATCCTTGTAGGCCGAGAGAATGGTGCTTAGAAGATATTTGATGAAGGGAACCACATCTTCCGTTCCCTGATGCCAGCCATCCTGACATTGACTGAGGGCCTGATAGTAAAGATCCTTGTTCGTCGCAATCTTTGCCTCTAGAGAGATGTACTTTCCTACAAGGAAACCACTTCTGTACAGAAGCAAGGTGGTCAGCAGACGACTCATTCTGCCGTTTCCGTCATTAAATGGATGGATGCAGAGAAAATCATGAATAAATACCGGGATTGCAAGCAACGGCTCTACTTCCATATTTCCAATAATCCGGTTGTATTCCTGACAGATCCGGTCCAGTGCTTCCGAGGTTTCGTAGGGGGCAAGGGGCGTAAACAGAATTTCTGTATGACCGTCCGGATAGGTTGCGCTGATATAGTTCTGCACATTTTTCGTTTGACCGGCCATGGGATTGTTCATATGGCTGTACATGATTTTGTGCAGCTGCAGAATATAATTGCGAGCAATGGGAATGACATCAAAGTTCTCGTGGATCACATTGAGGGCATCCCGATATCCGGCAATTTCCTGCTCATCCCGGTTCCGGGGAGTTGTTTTTTCTTCGACCAGCTGCCTGATTCGGGTGCTGGTTGTAACAATTCCCTCTATGGCATTGGATGCTTCGGTACTCTGTACCTTCGCAATTTCTACAAGCTTTTCCAGTTCATCCGGACGCTGTTTCAGATAAAGCTCCTGCTTTCCGGTTTCTTTGTAAATGGCCGCAATGTAGGATAGAATTTCGCTGTCCCATTTTTGCTCCCGAATTTTGGAATAGTTAAACATGCGCATTCCCTTACTCACGCTCCTTTTCCCTTAAATTATACCTGATTTTAAGGGAAAGTCAATCGAATCGTGTCCTCTTGCGACCTCAGGAAAAAAATAAAATGACTTTTCAATATAAAAGCGACATGAAATCTATGACTTTTCAATAAAGTATCATGGCCACAGAATTTTCGCTGTGGCCATGACCTGTTTAGGAGTAAACCTTTTTCATTATGGTATCCAGTGCGGCGCTGTCCTCTGATGTTAGATGGTTTTTTAGCTTATCCGTCAGCGCACAAACCTCCTGATTGAGTTTTTATACTCCGGATCGGAGGGGTAGAGCAAATCCATAGGGGCAAAGTTGCCCTGGAACATAGATTCTTTTTTCTTTCTTCTTCGTCAGTAATTGATGCAATTTGCTTCACTACTCGAATTGCTTTTGATTTTCGTGCAGGGTTATAGGGGATGATTTCATTTGCTTCTGCTGCATAGAAAATTTGAATTAGCATGGATCTGCATTTGGTGATATAAGACTGTGACAGGCCGGCGGATAAATTTATCTTGTGGTTCAACTGCCTTGCCGTCCTCAATTGAAAAATTAACTTCCAGTGTCAGCCATACCTCAGCGGAATTTAATCATGCAAATTTGGCAATAGAAGTTAATTATGCAAGGACTTCCACCTGGATTCCATGATTTGGTTGGAATGAGCAATAATACACTTGCCAAACTAAGAAAAATGAGCCGGTTTCAATAGAAATTATTGAAAAAATCTGCGTGAATCTGGATTGCAGAATTGAAGATGTTGTGGAGATCACGAACGAGTAAAAAATTGCTAGGCGGGGGAGTTTCCTTGACCTAGCAATTTTTATAATTATTTGAGATGAACCAGTATTCATATATTTTCCTGTCTAAATTGAGATAAGCCGATAAATTAAAATAAATTTCTTATGAACCCCACATTCTGGGGTTCATCTCTGCTATAATAAATACGATATTATCGCTTTACCCTACTTTGATTGAAAAGAAGGCAAATAGAGATGTTTGACAGATTAAACTTCAAAAATGAAAAATCATTTCGATTGATCAACATGTATGAACGTTTGAATAAAGGTGAAATTCTTTTCAAGGCAGATTTAGCAAATTTATTCTGTGTGAGCGAAAAAACAATGCTCAGAGATATTAGCGACTTGAGAACATACTATGCGAATACCACGGGAAATTCTGAGTCCATACTCTATGACAAAAAGATTAATGGATATTATCTGGCAGAGAGAAATAATCACTGGATGACAAATCAGGAAATCCTTCCGATATGCAAAATATTATTGGAAAGCAGAGCGTTTAATAAAAAGGAGTTACATCAAGTCATTAATAAATTGCTTTTGTTGGCATCACCGAGTGATAACAAAGAAATAAAGGGAATTATCAACAAGGAATTGTTTTATTATGTCCCACTTAAGCATGATAGAGACTTATTTCCACTGTTATGGGAGTTGACTTTATTTATCAATAGAAAGGAATATATAAGTATCTCTTACACTAGAAGGGATGGAACTGATAGAAAACATGAAATAAAGCCGGTAGCCTTGATATTTTCTGAGTATTATTTCTATGTGATTGCATATATGGCAGATGAAACAAAGCAAGATCCTACCGTATTTAGAGTAGATAGGGTAAAATCAATAAGTGGTACAGGAAAACACTTTAAAACACCGTATGGCGATATGTTTAATGATGGTGAATTCAGAAAAAGAGTACAGTTTATGTTTACGGGGAAATTGAAAAAAGTGAAGTTTGCATATTCGGGTACATCTATCGAATCTATTTTGGATAGGTTGCCTACAGCAGAGATTATTTCTGTAGATGATGGAGTTTATACAATTACCGCAGAATCTTACGGTGATGGTATTGACATGTGGTTAAGGGCACAGGGGGATAAAGTAAAAATTATAGAGAACTGAACAAGAATAGTTTTGTATCATTAATATTAACATACCAGTGTAAGAGGGGGGATAATGTTGAATTATAATCGATTAAGAGAATCAAATGAAAAGATTGCTATCAGTATTTTAAACCAAATTGATGAAGCACAAGATCAATTGGATAAGATCCTAGTCAGAACGCAAAAAACCGCGGAGGTTGCAAAGTATTCAGATCGGATTATTGAGCAGATTGATGCTGACTTTAAAAAAGCTACAAAGTTAAATGGGGTAGATATTGCATTTTTGTTTTTGGCAACAGCACTTCAGTGTGCACGACAATATCTTTTATCAAACGAGAAATACAGGCTAACAGCGAAAGAGGGGGATGCTCTTGTAGCAACATTTGTACCTAAAAAGTTTGAGGACGTGTTGATACAGTCTGTACCCTATGATGCAATAATGCGAGAAGAGAATTTTCAAATAAATACGGAGCTATCGGGGGTGACTCACAGGTATAGGACATTAGGACATGATCCGGTATTAGGGTGGATTTTTGGCCCAATTAATATATTAAGTGATTCTCTAACCAAATATGATTTGGTGTCTACATATGAAGTCCAAAATATGCATATTACAAACTTTTACCCAAATGGAACTGCTGGGGCATTTCAAAATGCAATGCAACAGATTGGAAATAACAAAATGTTGCTACCAGCAGCGGTTCTTAGACAGGCGGTACATTTCGGTAGTGACTATTTCACGAAACAAGGATTGCCGGTTCCATTCTTGAGTACAGTTAGTAATGATGTCTCTAGAACATTGATTACCAAGTGCAATATTGACATGTATAGTATTACAAGAGGTGCTACTGTAGCTGTTTTAATTAATTATCTAATAGAATCTATGCATTTGTTATTCTATAACGAAGCACAATGTGGCACATTGGATGTTTACAGGGTAAAGACTAAGAAGATTATTGATATTTCCAATGTAATTGCAACTTCGTCAAATGTTATTTATGCTGCATTGACAAGAGATTTAAAAAAACTCGATGTTGGTGGAATGCTTGTGACGCTGTATCGGTTAATAACAGATGCTAAGTTTAAATATGAAGTTGAAAAAGAGTTCCTTAGTGAGAATTGGGCTAAAATTGTATTAGGAGAGTAACATGAGAAAGAAAAAGAAGGTCCAGATTTATAAAGATGGAATGAAAGCGGGTGCCAAGCCTTTTGAAAAAGTGTATGAAAAGCTTGCACATGAGATGAAAGAGAATAGTGGAAAACTAGATGATATAAAAAGTGGTCAAAAAAGAGCGCAGAAAATAACAAACGATCTGATTAATGGGCAAGAGGAGCTTAAATACTGCGTTGATGAACTTCATGAAAGTCAATCTACTCATGCTAAAAAAATTAGAAATCATCAGAGAAAGATTGATCATCTTGAATTGGCAATACCAGCGATGACTACTATGTGCAGTAATTGTGGAGAGCCAATGGCTATCCACCAACTGGTATGCTGCAAGTGCGGAGTAATCTCAAAAGTGTTCCCAAATGAATTACAAGGGTTGAATATTGAAGAAGGATGTTATAGGGAAGTGGAAAAACTGTCAAAAGTGATTAGTGACTCGTGTGGCAAGGATGAAGACTGGCTATATGAAGAACTGAACGAAAAGCTTGAAAGAATGAAAAAGATTAGAGAGATTTCTAAGCAAGCGATGAATGATAAAGACGGGAAAAATGTAACAACGTATAGAAAAATATACACGCTGTCACAAAGATTTTTAAAGACTGCAGAGATGAAAAAATTGAAATTGCAGTTGTTGGAACCGTAAAAGCAGGAAAATCTAGTCTGATCAATGCTTTGATCGGTCAAAGTTTGGCGAGTGTCGATCCAACACCAGAGACTTCTATCTTGGTAAAGTACAGGACGACAGAAGAAGGCAATTATTTGCGCATAGTTTTCTATACCACAGATCAATGGAATAGACTTTGGGAGTCTGCAAAGGGGGCAACGGTATTCAGAAGTGAATATGAAAAATTAGGATCGGAAAGAATTAAGGATCAATTTCTAAATAAGAAATCAATTTTAATTAAATGCTCCGCAGAAGAGTTGCCTGCTAAAATAATGGAGTGGTCAAAATCAGATGCGCCTAAGCACTTCTTTGTAAAAGAAATTGAGATTGGCTATCAAAGTGATACAATTCCCCATGATGTTTATCTTGTCGATACACCAGGGTTAAGTGACCCCGTAAAATATCGTTCGGATATAACCAGAAAGTATATCAAGAATTCTGACTGGATTTTGGCTTGTATATCTGCAGAGAATCTTTCGGGTCAGCCTGAGTTTAATTTCTTGAGTAAGGTGATATCTAATAAAAATGGCAATGTAGATAAGATTTTTGTTGTTGCTACCAAAAAAGATATGTTAACAAATGACGAAGGTCAAAAAAAAGCACATGAATTCCGGACAAGACTATCGGAGTTATATGATAATGAAAGCCTTGCTAATAGCAGATTTTCTTTTGTTGCTGCTGAGTGTCATTTATTAACCTCAAAGGTTATAAAGGGAATTGCTCTTGAAAAAGAAGAAAAAAAGAAGCTAAAAAAGACCTTGGTAGAAATAGACGACGATTTAGAATTTGATGAAATTGTCGACAAGGCAGATCTGATTTACAAATATGCAGGAATCAATGCCTTATTTAACCATATCGATAATGTAGTGCTGAGAAATCGAAGAAAACTAATTATCAAAGCAATTGAAGAAGACTATAGCAATACCATGAAGTTAATTAAAGATAACGCGTCTGCCTTTATCGATGATAAGAAGGAATATATGCACATAATTGTAGGGCAGCATGAATCGGGTATAACAGAAATTGAAGAGATAGAAGAGGGGATAACTGAGCTTCAGATTTTAGAAGATAAATTGAAAGTCATCAAGGAGAAATTGAAAATTAAAATTGATCGGAACGGAGGAGAGTAAGGTTTGGGCATCTGTAGATTTTTGAGAAATGTAAAGAGAGGGTTTTGCCGTAGAGTTGGAGCTGCAATGGAAAAGATTGGAGACGTAACAAATCTTACAGGCTTGGAAATAGCGGGTATAGAATTACAGTGCAACAATCCGTATTTGGCGAAACAGGTCGACCTAGCAGATGCAGAAACCTCTGTGCAAGATACAATCGATGTTCATAAAGTGTGTGAAGAAACACGTCTGCAAGTATCAAAGCAAGCAAAAATAATTGAAGAAGGTATTATTGATGATATTGAGAAAAACGTAAACAGTGCTATTGATGAATTGGCTGGAGTTTTGCCTGAAAATATAATAGATGAATATTATCATGAGATAGGTGATGCATTCGAAGATGAGATTCGGGATACGCTTACAGGCTATATATCAAGTCATATTTCACAAGATTCTGAAGAGTTTGTAAGAATATTAAAATTGCCTGATAGCAGCCGAGAAAAAGACACACAAGAGTATATGCAAAAGACTTTGAATGATGCCCAGACATTATTATTCCAGAAAGCAAATGAAAAACAAATTTCTATTTTTAAGAAAATGTTTGATTGCTTAGAGAGCTATTTTTGCGACGAGAAGAATTTGGCGAAAGAGACAAAAACAAAGCTAGAAGAGCTACAAGCAAATGAAAATGACGTTTTATATTTATGTGAACAAGCAAAGGAAACTGCGGTGGACATCGCCTATATGGAGTGCATTAGAATGTTAACTTATAATAGATAGGTGAGCTGTGGCTGGAAAGGGTCAATTCCAAATTGTTAGTGACCAGAAGATCTAGCCACAACGGGCTCAGAAGAAATCGTCAATCTGAGCTTACAGGGAAAACCAACAACCCAGATTTGCGGTTCATTATTTCTTAGGTTACGGCGTAGGAATCTCGGAAGATCCCGGGGCCTTCACTCGGCTGGTCTGTAGAACAATAGTTTCCGGATGCTTGCCACGGAAGCTTTCGCCCTTAATATTGAATACCGTTCTGGAACAGGATTTTATTTCGTGTTAGGCTGATTCCAATAAATCCAACAGTCAAAATTGGAAGCTGTGATTCAAATTGTAAAATAAGATAAAAATTTTAGGAAAAGTTTCGACTTGGCACCGTTGAGAACCGATTGTATGGAGAATATTGCATGAATGCTATTGAAAAACTTGAGCAAGACGGTGAAAAAGTCGCTATTCGTAAAGCAAAATGGAAGCTTTGCCTTGGTGTCCTGCTAGCCTTGCTGGGCTTTGCGGTGCTATTGGCAGGCGCCATACTGGATGTGCAGGACACATGGGGGATCGTGGGGTTGCTCGCAGGTTTCTTTGCCTGCGATATTGCCGGACTGAGCCTGATGATCAAGGCATTGCCCGGACTGGCGCTTTCGGACATTAACAGAATTGATCAAAAATACGGCGAATGTGAACTGACGCAGCTGCACGGCATGAAGAAATATGAAGCAGCGCAAATACTGCGTTCTCACAAATTTAAATATGATGACAGCGGTTATTACCGGAGAAAAAAATTCTCGTTTTTGAAGGACTCCGTGTCTTACTATGTGAAAATTCTGGATAGCTCCAACATGGAAAAAACCATTCGCAACGAGTGGAATTATTTGGATAAACAGTTCCAAAACGGAAAGAGTACCTGTCTGATCCTGATGATTTACAGCGATGAACCGACGGAACAGAACACCCAATTACTGCGCAATGCCGGAATGGTTCAAATTGCAGACAATATGGTGCTGGATATGTACGCATCCAAGACGATACTTGTGGTTGGCGTAGATCCTGTGACCGGCATTGGACGATATCTGGATATTGGAAAGGGACACCATCTTTATCTGTACAAATACGGCTGTAACATGCTGAAGAAACTGTTTGGATAGAGGTTTACAGCGGCGTAGGAGAAAAAATATGGAAATTGTGGAGTTTGGAACAGAAAATCCAGAAACCATTCTGTTGCTGCATGGCGGCGGACTGTCGTGGTGGAATTATAAGGATGTTTCCGCTATCCTATCAAAGAAATATCATGTGGTGATTCCGATGCTGGATCCTGAGCTTTTACACGCAAACCGCTAAATACGCAAGATGGTTTTACAAAACCGAACGGGTAGGATATAACGCTTTTGTTACATTGATGGAAATACAGAGTGTTCCGGTAAGGAAGGTGAGAAGAATGCAAAAATATGATTTTTGGGGTTATCAGGTGGAGATCGACAAGACTGCGACCTTAGACTGGTACGAAAAGGCCGGTCATTGGGGCTGTGAATGCGGCCACTGCCGGAATTTCCTTGCGTTAGCCAATCGAAAGAAACTCCCTGCACCTGTCATCGAAGTAATGGACGAGTTTGGGATTCCTCTTGAAAAAGCGACCTATGTATGCATGGTGTATTCCGATGCGCAGGGGATGCATTACCAATTCAGCTACCGGATTGCTGGCAGAATTCTTGAAACACCGGAGCAGGAGCGTGTGGAGCAGTGGGGGCAGGTACGATGCTGCCACGAGTGCTATCCATATGGCGCACCGGACTTTCCGGAACCGCATTTCGATCTGGAATTCTGGACGATTCTTCCGTGGGTTTTGGAGGAATCCCCGGATGGAGAGTAGAGCTGTATCCATTTATCATAAGCGCAATAACCAAGTGAATGAATTGACCGATGGCAAAGCAACAAACCGCATCTCATATGTTACACTGTCTAACATATGGGGTGCGGTTTATTTCGGCGGCCGGAACAGTTTTTATTTCAAAATATTGTCTAACTTTTGGGGTCACTTCATAACAAGGTTACGTTGGGTAAGATATTTCTCGGCGGTGGAGAAAATCGAGTCCTATTTTTGCAATTGTATGTACTCCGGTTGTTCCACCGGAGATGGCTGTGAGGTCAGAATGCTTGTGTTTGCGTCATTCCTGTTCTCAAAATTTGTATTTAACTGAGCCTTGCACATTCCAAAGGCAGCGAAGATAATTGAAAACGCCATTCTTCTGTCCCGATTTATGATGAGAAACGTACATATGTATATAAAGTTTATTTGGCAGAATGTTTAATCAGTATTGAATTATAATGAAACATTTTATATAATATTGACGATAAAGATTGTAATGTGTTTCAGCAGTATCCAGCCGCAGTTACGGGCGTAACGGTATATTGATAAAGCCACGATCTTCCACTGGGGCAAACATCTGAATGAGCGTGGATGATCGAAAAGATTCTGGTTGTTTACGGATTTACAATCGTATCAGAGAGAAATATAGGAGGGATTTTTTTGAAATTATTTTCAAGTGATAATCCAAAAGAGAAGCAGCATTCTGGTGTACTGGGTGCATTTTCCGTTGATGTCATCAAATGGGAGCCTGAAACAGACCAGGAGGCCTCTGTCATTGTACATAAATTTCAGTATGAGGACTTTCCAAATGGTTCTTATCTGATTGTAGGACCATCCCAGATGGCTATTTTTACAAATAACTTGAACGCCGGGGATTCTGAGGGCAACGGTGAAAGCGGAAGAGCGCAACTGTGCACATTTATCGGACCCTGCAAAATCAAACTGGATACCGGGGACAGCCGTTTCTCTTTATTCCGAAATGTGTCTCACGCCCTGACCGGAGGAGAGTCTGCATTCCACAGCACCGTTTACTTCGTAAATACAACCTATATGAATGACCTCTCCTGGGGTACCCAGGCTCCGGTAGTTGTGGTTGATCCGGAAGAGGATGTCAATGTGCACGTTCGCGCATTCGGCTTGTTTGGTGTTCATATCGAACAGGTCGATACAACCCGTGCTGAGGTTCAGGCAAGAAAGTTCCTTCAGAAAGTGGTTGGTACACGGGCGGATTATACCCGGGATGAACTGATTACATTCATGCGTGCAAAGATTTTGGAATATGTGCCAAATCTGCTTGCCAATCATATTATTCGTGAAAAAATCGGTGTTCTGAAACTCAGCGCTTACCTCACCGACTTTTCAAAAGCAATTTATGACCAGTTAATCGAGCATTTTGACTCCTTTGGCCTGACGCTGGATAATTTTTCTTTCCATAATATTAATGTCCCTGATGCGGATTTGGAAATTATCAATCAGGCAAAGATCCAAAGAAAAACGGATCAGATTAAGGCTGAGGGTGCCGCAGTTAAGATGGATATAGAGTCTGCGGCCCGTGCAAGAATGCGTGAGCGTGAAGGTTATACGTTCCAGCAGGAACAGTCTTTCAATGTACTGAAATCTGCTGCTGAAAATGAAGGAACAGCCTCTAATCTGATGGGGGCAGGTATGGGCCTCGGTATGGGCTTCGGTGTAGGCGGAGCTTTCCAGGCTGGAATGGGCAACATCATTCAGCAGGCGATGCCCGCTAAGGAAAATTCCCAGGTACAGCCCACTGCGCCGTCTTCCGGTAAAAAATGCGTTAAATGTGGAGCTGAAAATGCCGAACAAGCCAAATTCTGTCTGAATTGTGGTGAAAAATTTGTTGCAGCAGAGATCCACTGCCCGGAATGCGGTGAAAAACTGGTGCCTGGCGCAAAATTCTGTATGAACTGTGGTCATAAAATAGAGACGTCTTGTCCTACATGTGGTACAAAAGTTGCTCCTGGCGCAAAATTCTGCCCAGAATGCGGAACAAAACTGTAAAGGGGATGGATTATTGTGAAACCGTTGTCTAACAAAAAAACACTTACGCTATCTCTTGGTTTGCTTGGTGCGGCTTGGTGCCTGATTATGGTTGCCGTTGCTTCGCTGTTTGCGCCGACTTATTTTTTTGGGGGCGGTATTGTCGGCGGTGTAATATCGTTTTTGATTGCCGAGGTTTATCTGCTCTTTATCAGATTTCCCTCTCATGCCCAATCCGTGGAAACAGGCGCTGTATCTATTTATTTCACAATTGGATTTGTTGCGATTTCAGCGATTATAAATACCTTATTTATCCTTATCGGGCTGGGCAATTTTAATCGTGTTCTGCTTGCTGTAAATGCACTCATTGATGTGTGTTTCATAATTGCGGCTATTTATGTAGAAAAATATGCTATCCGTGTTGCAGCGCAGCTGGAAAGAACCGAGAAAAAGATTTTTGTTACGACCGCAATTTCTCAAACCATTGGAAGTATGATCGCCGCAGCACCGGATGATACCATCAGAAATAAGCTTATGCAGATGAAAGAAACTGTGGATTACAGCTCTAATATTTCGGCTGACGCATTTGCGGATCTGGAACAGAGGTTTGCTGCACAGTTAGAAGAGGCACAATGTATGATGGAAGTTTGCGAAGACTCTGCTGTAATTTTACAGAAACTGCAGCAAGCTGAGCAGACATGGAAACAGCGCAATACGGTGGTGTGATCATAGAGATAAGGAGAGATAGCGAGAATATGGAAATGGAAGGCCTAAAATGCCATGGCTGCGGCAGCAGCAATGTAGAATTCGATCCCAAAAGCAGAATTTTACGCTGCTATCAGTGTGGCAAAGAAGAGTACTATTCCAGGGCAACCCTTAATGCAAATGGCAAAGTAGTATTTGCAAAGCAAAATGCCTTACGCTTTTTTAAGGAAGGAAAAATGGACGATGCACGTCATTACGCGATGGATGTCCTCAATATCTCTTCCGATAATGCAACGGCAATGTTTATACTTGCGTACTATGACGAATTCATAGCTGGCAAGCCAGATGCAATGAAACAGTTTTTTCATCATATTCAGGAAATTGCTCTTGAATATGAAGAGGTACAGGACCTGCGGGTACTTATTCTGGCAGCGGCATATAACCTTGGAGATTTCGAAGAAAGTATTATTCAATTAATTGCCACCAATATGCAGTCTTCGGAAGATAGCAAGGATCTCTGCAATTTTATTGACACATTTTGTCCATATCAAATTGCACGACATACTTCGTCCGGATTTCTGACGGAAAATTTAAGTGATTTGTATCAGCAGCTTTCCGGTCATTGCGGCATCCCTAAAACATGTTTTGCGCTGCTTAAATCCATTGAGACGAATCCCGACTCACCTTATGCAAATCAAAACTTCTACTTAAAAGCCAGGGTACGGTATTTTTACGAGCACTATGTGACAGAAGTTGGGAAAATTATTTCTGCAATGGAACCTGCAGATCTCAAAAAGAAATTTCTGGGCGCATATCAGCTTAAATGCAAGCAATATAAAAAAGATTCAGATTTGGTATAAAAAGAGGAGGAAGAGAACGTATGGCAGCAAACACATCACAAGGAATTTCAACGGTTGGCCTGGAGCGAAAACTCAACGATGTTGCATCTTCTGTGCATAGAATTGAGGATCAACTGGTCAATACAAACGACAAAATAACTTCTGTAGCCGACGACCTTGGTAAAGTCAGTCACGAATTAACCGAACTGCGAACCAGTTTTGAGGAATTCATGCAGGAAACAATAAGGGCCAACATGCTGCAAAAAGCACTAACGGAACTGGTTCGGGTTCGTCAGGAAATCGAGAACAATTTTGGCGGCTACAAAGTTGTGCGTGAAACAATGCTGGGCGTTTTGCAGGCAACGGATCTTGCACTGGTCAAAAAAACAACGATCTCTCAGGTTACAGAAGAGCTGATGCTGTCTACCCCGGACTACTGGCTGGCCCCTTGTTTGGTTGCCGTGTCGGCCTGGATTGGTAATAACCGTGATTTGGCCAACCGTGCAATTGCAGAAGCTGTCAAGCGTGATGAAGAAAAGACAGCCCTTACCATGGCGTTGATTTGCCGCCGTAACAATCGTACTGCAACATGCTTTGAATGGCTCTCGCTCTATTTCTCCCGACAAACTGCTTCCAATTTTACAAAAAGCAATTTTACATATCTGAATGCATATCTCAATGGTGTTTTTGGGCCGGATGAGAATCATATGTGTGATGACTACGTTGCAAAATGGATGCGGGAAATTCAATCGAACGGCGGCGATGTCGAAAAGCAGCAGGTAGAACAGTGGAGTGAATATTGCAGCAGCTTCACCGTGGATCTGGATAGCCAATTCCCCCAGATGAATAGCTGTGTGCATGAATATTCTGATATTGCTGCCTATGTCAGCCGCATTTGTTCTGTTGATACCATTGCAAATAATTTCTCACAAATGAAAAATGTAGAAGTGGATCAGCAAGCGTTGAAACAGAACATCGACCAGACGCTCATTGACCTGATCAGCCATTATGACAAGAGGGAAGAGCCGCTGCGCAATGAAGAGCGTTATCTGATAAAAATTCGTGAATTCAACGGCGACGCAGCAGCAGCCCGGGCTGCTATTTTGGAGGAAGATCGTGCGAAAACTGAGAATGCTTTGGATCTGATCAGCCAAATGACCAACATTGTTGTTGAGAAAGAACCTGGTAGTCCATCCGAGAAAAAAACCTCAGTTTCTTATTTGAGCAGCTATATTCGCAGCGGATTCCAAAACTACATCACGGAGAAAAAAACTGCATTTCCCAAGGGTATCACACTGAATATTGATGGCTGGTCTGGAAAATCAGAAGATGGAAGCAACGCAGATGCCCTGCAGAAAAATTTTGAGGAAACCATGCAGCAAAACAGAAAAAATGAACTGGATGCGATAGACGCAGACAAGCCTAAAAAATGGAGGATCGCAGCGATTGTTTGCGCAGTCATAGCGCTTGTGGGTGTATTCACTACAACTGCGCTGGCAGTGGCCGGCGTAATGGCATGCCTTACTTGTTTCTTCCTTTCCTGGAAATCTGTTAAAGATATTGCCGACGATACGAATCATATCAACCAAACTTATGACCAGAAAATCGTGAACGGCAAAAAACAAATTGCAGATGCCCTCTCTGAGTGGACACATGCGAAGGAAGTTGTTCGTGATTTTGAATCCCATCAATTGCCGGATGTCGTTGCTTAATATCAAAAAAGCTTAGGTAAAGGAGGTTCTTACCATGCCTGATACAGATAACATGGAAAACATCACTGAATTTGACGAATTGGAAGCATTATTTGGGCAGGATGATTCTGAGCTTGCCAATAATGAAAGGGTCATGCTCTCACAGAATCTTGAAGGGTTTGCCAGTTGCTTCCCCGATTGGGACTTGCATCCCCCCGTACGAAAATAATTTATTCTGTACGCCGGACAGTTTGCATTTTTGAGGGATAAAACCAAACCATAATTTCCATCAAGGGGTGGCAGCATAGCTGTCACCCCAATTCACGCTGCAATAAAGTTCCACTATCGTTAGATTGTGGAACTTTATTTTGCCTTTTTCTACTAATAATTTATATTTTCGAATTGTTTTAGATTTGAATGGATATGTCTTTTAGACAATTATTATACAAAATGACGGTTTTTTATCCATAATATTTCAAAAATTGACACCTTCGTGGCAGATACTTGCATTTATTGGCAGGTATCATTTAAGATGCAGTTTGAAATGAAATGTGCACAGTTTCCGATTGTATAAGATGACTTATTTGTATATAATTTGCGAATAATGGTATATAACTTCCATTAAGACACCCTATATACAGGGTTTTCATGTGTAATGAGGCGAACGGCGCAAGGGATTCGTATCCGGCATAAAACTACAATTTTACGCGATTTTGGTTCATACGCTGCACCGTTATCTGTATGAATTTATATACTATATTTTTCTCCTATTTTAATATTTTTCTGCCAATATATCATGCAGAAATCCCTATGTACGGAACTTGACAGAACTATTTTGAGTGATATCATAAATAGTAGATAAAATAATTAAACGAGCGGAAATTTGCCATTTCGCATATTTTTTACCCATATAACCAAGAAAAAAGATTTAAAGAACGAAAAGGGAATTTTGTTGGGAAATCATTGCAAAAAGCTGGAGGCCAAATGGAAAGGAAATGTTCAGAAAAAGAAATGGACTGCTCCTGATTGTACTCGGAGCGTGTGCAATATTATCAGCAGGTGTGCTGTTTTGGTTTAACGAAAAGGAGCAGCGGTCTGCTGCTCAAACGAGCAATCAGGCACTTTTGAAAATGCAATCCATGCAGGATAACCCTGCAGCGGATGATTGGAAACAACTGAATAACGATAAGCCAACGGAGATTGAAATCGATGGAGAATGGTACATCGGGCAGCTGAGCATACCGGCTCTTGATTTGGAGCTGCCCGTAATCTCACAGTGGAATTACGAACGGCTGGAAAAAGCTCCATGCCGCTATTCTGGGTCGGTCTTGAACCGGGATTTGGTGATTATGGCACACAACTATCGTGCACATTTCGGCAGGCTCGGTGAGTTACCACTGGACACGAAGATCTATTTTCGTGATGTACAAGGCAATCAGACCCAGTATCGGTTGGCGGTACTGGACATCCTGACTCCAGAGGATGTAAAAGAGGTTACATCAGAGCAATACGACCTGACCCTGTTCACCTGCACCTATGGCGGCAAGAACCGGGTTGTGGCGCGATGTGTATTAGAAGAAACAGAAAGTAAAGTGAGGTGCGACAGTTGAGAAAACATAGTTTTATTCGCTCTGTTGCAGGCTTTCTGGCAGTGCTTATGACATTCTACGGTGTAATGCCGACCAAAGCGTTTGCAAATGAGCAAATACAGCAAGGCGATACCGCAGAAGTAGAGTGGCTGGATCAAGCAATGCCGGAAACGGTGGTTGCGGATATCGAGGAACCTGTACCGCAGACGGAGACGGTACCTTGGATCACAGCCGCGGAAACGACAGTTCCCACGGATGCAGCGCAGGAGACCATGGCACCAACAGATGCTACGCAGGAGACCACGGCACCTACGGAAGCTGCGCAGGAGACCACGGCTCCCACGGAAGCTGCGCAGGAGACCACGGCTCCCACGGAAGCTGCGCAGGAGACCACGGCACCAACAGATGCAGCCCAGCAGGTCACTGTGCCTACGGATCCCACGAAGGAAACCGTAGATCCCACCGGTGAAAGCAAGCCGGAAGAAATCGTTCAAAATGTCTATCAAGATGGCGTAATCCGGATTTACAGTTTCCAGCAGCTTCAGCTTTTGGGCACTGGGGTTAAGGTTACATCTCTGGACGACGATCCGGAACAGCTGGGGCAGGGCAAGGTAGTGACCGACGAAACGGGACAGCCCGTGACCTACAGCATGCACGGAACGTATACCCTGGCACAGGATATTCTGATTCCAGAGGGGATGCTGTGGCAGGTGCCTCAAGGTTTTACCGGGCGAATCGCTCCGGTGGATACCCCAAATGCACGGCAGGTTCTCCGGGAAACGGAAGTGCCTGCGGAAGTCGTTCCGGGGGTAGATCAATCTGAATCAGCCCCAGAGCGTGAAGGAAATGATTCTGTGGCTCCGGAAGTTTCGAGCACCGGTACACAGCTGCCGCTGTACGATGCCCCCACGGACACGATCTATATCTATCACCCCTATCAGCTGGCAGTTATGGCAATGGACAATGCAGCCGATCAGCCGGTGCTGGATCAGGATGCAGATGCGCAATCTTTTGGTATGGGGCAGCCCATTTTGCTGGGGGCGGATGGGACGGCGCACCTGACCTACGGACCGGACCACACCTATGTGCTATCCTCTCAGTTCTGCTCGGATCGGCCGGAGATTTTGTCGGTACAGTTTTTTGCAGCGTCTGACAACGATGGGCGCGACTTTGCTGGACAGCTTATCAAGACCATCGGCGACAAGGACTACATCCTCATCGGCAATGCAGATCAGCTGCGAGCAATTGGCTCGAATAAGCCGGTGATGGGTGCGGTTTATCAGGCGTATAAATCTGCGTTTGGCAGCTGGACAGTTGATTCTGACAAGAATGACAACCCAATCATGCTTTACGGCGGTGATGCAGATCTGCTGCAAAGTCAGAATGGTAAAAAGGATTATTCGTTTGGAGTACCGGATGGCACCGATAGTAGCCTTTCAGACAAAGGCATTATGAAAGGGCGGTGCGGTGTAGATCCCAAAACAGGTGAAATAGATCCCGAATTGGACATTGAGACTCTGGGTAAGACATACACCTATTCTAATAATGCAAATTACATCATTTTCCGGGACATTGATCTTGGTAGTGTGAAATGGGAACCGCTGCAGTTCTACGGCAATATGATTGGCGCAAAGTCTGCAGGGGGCGGAAAACTGTGGGATGATACTGGAACCAATATTATCTCCGGCGAACGTCCGGTGATCTCCAATGTGTTGGTGAATCAGGAGAAAAAACGGAATTCAGACGGGACCATGGGCGTCGGCTTTTTCTCCACAATTGAAAGTGAAATGAAGTTGACAACCAGCTCTCTTTCCAGCCCAGATCCGGTGATTGTCAAAAATCTGGTTCTGGAAAATGTCAGCGTGACCAACGGCCAGACAGCAGTGCACCACGAGGTCAGCATAATAAACGGTCTGCTTGGAGCGTTAGGTGCAATCGTCGGAACAGTTCTTGATGTGCTCTTGATACCAATTTTTGGCATATCGTTTAGAGAACTGTTGACCGATTTGCTGACGGCCCGAAAGGCGGAACCCAGTTTCTATGCAACCGGCGGCTTTGCCGGTCGAATCGTGGGTAATGCCCTTGTGAGCGGGTGTGAAGTTCGGAATGTGACGGTCAGCAATGTGACCAATTTCACCGGCGGCTTTGTGGGGTATACCGAGGGCACTGCCCACTACTTGTTACAGGGATTGGGAAAGTTAATTCAAGTTTTGGAAAACCTGTTGAACGCAGTTCCATTGCTGGGTCTGGGCGATTTGGTGAAAGTACTGGTGAAATTGCTGGGCGTAGATAAACTGATTGTCACCGGCTATGATAATCCGGTGATTGCAAACTGTACCGTGACAAACCTATCGGGTTCAGTAGGCAACAAAAACGCCGCTGCTCCTGCTGCCATCGGAGATCAGACGCTGCCCAGCGGCAGCTATGCCGGCGGATTTGTGGGCGCACAGATCGGTACCCAAATCACAGACTGTACAGTGCAGAACAGCACCTATACCGTACTGGCAGATCAGTACGGCGGCGGCTTTGCCGGTATCACCCGCGACGGCGAAATCGATGGTATCCTGGAGAAGTTGGGTGTGGAGCTGCTGAAGATAATCCAACCGCAGAGCCTGCTGATGGCATGCCAGATCTTAAACTCAAATGTGACGGTAAGCGGCGGCAGCTACCTGGGCGGCTTTACCGGGGCACTGGCCAGCAGCTATGCAGTCAACGATACCATAACAGGCAGTTTGAATGTTTCCGGTACCGGCAGCTATGTTGGCGGTGTCGCAGGAACTGCCACACTGGGTTGGGTAACCAATCTGGGGGCAGATGAGGTCAAAGAAGAAAACCTTTTCTCTACGTTAAAGGAGCTTTTGCTGAGGGCGCTTGGAAATCCAAATTCCAATGCGCTGCTTTCCCTTGTGGGTCTGTCGCCTTCGGCAATTCTGGGCGTGCAGGTGGACTGCACGGATATCCAGATTTCCGCAGACGGTGACTATGCAGGTGGTATTTTGGGCAAAGGCGATGGTGCATATCTGGCAAACTCATCCAAATGTGCAGAGCTCCCAGCTTGGAAACACGGAAAGTTCTCACAGCCCGCATCCCGCGGCAATTCTGTAACAGGACTGAGCAGGGTTCACACGGGCGGCAGCTATGCCGGCGGTGCAGTGGGCGAAATGGTTCCGGCCAGTGCCGCGGGTGTATTGGATGGCACATTGGGTCTTGCAAATATGCTTGGCTTTACCCTTACGGATCTAACCCTTTCCGGGGACAACATTTCCGTGACCGCGGGCAATCGATATGCAGGCGGTGTCATTGGCGAAGCCATGGGTGGCCAGATTGAAAATGTTACGCTTTCAGGCATCTCAGAAGTGACAGCGAAGAGCCGTGCAGGTGGATTTGCAGGTGTTGCAGGTCCCGGTGATCTGGCAGGTTCCAATGGATTGGAACTAAAGCTGCTGGGAATTAAAGTGCTGGAAATTAACAATCTGCTGGCCGTTGGTCAGAGCGTACGGGTTACCGGAAATAACTGCACCGTGAACGGTGGTGCAGAAACTGGTCTGACAGTTACGGCTATGGGCAGCGACGAACAGGGGACTACGGAGCAGTTCACTGCGGCAGGCTTTATTGCCAAAGGCAACAGTACAGAATTTGAAAACTGCCATGTGGAGAATCTGCTTTGTGTTTCTGCACCGGAGCTCAACGGCTATGCCGGTGGTTTCGTAGGAACCTCTGAGAGCGGCGGCCTTGCGGACGTTGCCGATAAAGCCAAAATCAAAGATCTACTTTCGGTGAGCAATTTGGTGACCGCTGTGGGATACCTGATTCCCCAATATACAAATTGCACCGTTGCTTATTTGAGCGGTGGCGGTGTGAATGGCGATGTGGCAGGTGGATTTGCTGCAGATTTCCGCAGTGGCAAGGTAGATAATACAGACCCCGACAAAAATGATCCCTATGCGGTCTACAATATCGATCATGTAAATGGTCAGTCCTATGCCGGTGGATTTGGCGGCCGGGTCACATCCGGAGCACTGGCGAATGCCGGTGGTGGCTTGTCCATCTTGGGCGGTCTGACGGGTGTCAATATCAATATCAGTGATCTTTTGAGCGTGGTAGAGGCCTATGTACCTTACGTCATCAATGCTGGTGTCCAGTCTGAAGAAGGATTTACAGTATCTGCTCCGGTGATTCGGGATACCGATGCCAACTCTGGCAGTGCCGGTGGTTTTATCGGCTATGCCAGCGGTGCACAGGTCTCAAAGAGCAATGTAAATCGCTTAAAACATACAAAGGTCACGCCACCTGCCGATCTGGAAGCAGTGGCGGCCCCCAGCTACTTTGATGGTTCCAGCAGCTATGCCGTATACGGCCAGCGTTATGCGGGCGGATATGTGGGACATCTGGACATCGGAAGTGCGGCCTCTTTGGGCGGTGGTCTGAAAATTCTGGGCGAAACCATTCAGTTGACCAATATTCTGGATGCTCTGTCGGTGGTGGTTTCCACGGTGGAACATTCCAGCGTGATTGGCAGTCCCGGCGGGTTTGCCGTTCGGGGTGATTACAGCGGTGGTTTTGCCGGAAAGATTTCCGGCGGCCATGTGCAGAACTGCCATGCAAAGAATTTCTCTTACATTATCGGCCTGAGCACGGCAGGCGGCTATGTGGGCAACCTGCTCCCCGGCAATGTAGCCAATGTGTTGGAAAATACCAGCATTCTAGGCGGACTTGTAAGCGCGGATGAGGCACTGGCCTCTTTGGCAGAGGATTTTGTACCATCCATCCGCAACAGTACGGCCAGCGGCATCCCCTGCGGAGGTGCAGTGCGTGCACATGAGAAGTCCACAGAGTATGCGCAAAAGGGCTGCGCAGGCGGTTATGTTGGACTGAATGAAGGCGGCCAAATCCGTGGCAACGATACGAGCCGCTGGAAAAAAGAGGATCCTTATTCCGGTCCACAGAATGAATGCAAGGTGGAACGAATCGACTCCGTTTACGGTTATGAGTATGCCGGTGGTTATACCGGACTGATGCGCAGTGCAGATACCGTGAAGGTGGGTGGACTGGACCTGCTGGGCGGTCTCATTAAAATTGGCAATATCTTGGGCGCACTCAGTATCACATATCCCACGCAAACCGACACCGCAACCTATGGGCCACTGGCCAATATGGATGTTGAAACATGGAATGCCTGGGTGGAATATGTTGGTAAGTATGGCGGTCGAGGCGAAGAGCTTGCCAAAATTGGCCGCGTAGAAACTCAGGATCAGCTGAATGCAATCCTCAAGGATTTTGTATATGGCTATACAGTGGCGTCAGGTCGTACCGAGCGTGATGAGATGGCAATCAGCGAAGGTGCAAGTGCTGGCGGTTATGTGGGCATGATGATCAGCGGCGTAATAACCAACGGTCAGGCCCACGATGTGAAGGCAGTACAGGCTATGGGTAACGCAGGCGGCTATGCAGGCAAAATGCGGGCCGGCGGTGCAGCAGAGTTCGGTACCGTGAGCATCCTGGGCTTAAATCTCAATTTGGGACAGTTGGTGCAGGCAGCACAGTTCTTTGTCCCTGTGATCAAGGGGTCGTCTGTGGAGGGCTATCGCTCCGGCATGACGGTCACCGCCACCGGAAAGAATGCGGCCCAAAGCTTGGGCAATGCAGGCGGATATGTAGGCAGTGCCTATGGCGCCCAGATTTGGGGAGACAAGCCGAATGCAGATTCTGGCTGTAATGTTCTCAAGCTGCAGCGGGTCACCGGTAATTATACAGCAGGTGGCTATGCAGGCTTTGTAACAGCGGGTGCTGTGGCGAAGGTCAACACCAATATGGCGGATAATTTCCTGCAAAGCGTTCTGGATCACATCATTGGCAATTTGGGTGATTTGCTTTCAATCATGAAAGCAACGGTCACCACGATTCGCGGGGCAAAGGTCACGCCCGCTGCTCCCGACTATGGCTTTGTGGTGGGCGGAGATGCCGATTATTCCGGCGGCTTTGGCGGCTGGTTGGAGGCGGCAATTATTGGTTCTTCCAAAGGCGAGAGTCATATCACAGTAGATGGTCTTCGTTATGTGGAAGGCGGATTGTATTCCGGCGGTTTCTTTGGACTGGCAGACGTAACCGGTGTTGCCCAGGTGGGCAGCAACGGCACGGAAGGCGGTAAGACCAGTATCATTGGACTGATCAAGGCGGGCAAGGTGGATGTGTTAGATGCGTTCCGCACCTATATCTACCATGCGGATGTACATGGTGTTGAAGAGGGACTCACGGTACTGGCTACTCGCTCCGACACCACCGGTATTCTGGATAGTAAGCGACACATGGGCAGTGCCGGTGGTTTTGGCGGCGGTATGATGAATGGTTCTATCCACAATTGTACCATTACCAATCTCAACACGGTGCAGGGCCTGAACTATGTGGGTGGCTTTGTAGGTCATCTGGGTAAAAACGGTGTCGTTAAGGCAGATGATGGCAGTGTAGGTGATTTGCTTGGCCTGAATGCCGGTGTGCTGAATATCTTTGGCGCACACACCGAAGAGTGTTCGGTCAGTGGTATCCCCAGTGGCTTTGAGGTTCGAGCCATGGACGGCGAAACCCCCATGGTTGGCGGATTCAGCGGATATGCAGACCTGTCCAGAGTGAAAAATTCCACAGTAACCAACCTGAAAAAAGTGGAAAGTCCCCAAATTGCCGGCGGCTTTGTGGGCAAGACCGATATGGGCTATCTTGTACAGACGCAGGTAGATTCCGCACTGGTTGATTTGGTTCTCAAAATCGTCAATGAATTGGTGAAGTTCCTGTATCTGGACAAGGTGCAGGATGTGAACCTGATTAAAATTCAGCTTCCACCACCACTCAACAAACTGCTAGAACTGCAAATCATGGGCGATGGTAATCTTGTTTATGTGAATCTGCTGGGTCTGAAGATCGGTGTATCTCTTTCCAAGGCAGAACCGGGCAAACCGGGGCAGACCGATACTGTGATTGTGACCATCGGTGATTCCCAAATCAAGCTGCCCTGTTCCGAGAACGGTATTGACACTGGGGGCAAACATCCTGAAATCGAGATTGCGCTGATTAAAGGCAACCGTACAAAGATTGAAAAATGCAGTGTCTCCGGCATATCGCTGGGCTATGATGTTTACGGCGGCGGTGCGGGTGATACCGAAGATGGTATCCATGAAGAAGGACATGCAGGCGGCTTTGTCGGCCTCAACCATGAGGGTATGCTGATTGGCAACCAGATGTACTGGTGCGATGTTGTGCGTGGTACACCCGAAAAGGTTGGACCGTTCACCGGTACCACGGAGTTGGATTCGGTTTATGAGTTTAATACCGTCAAGGGAATTGAGGGTGATGGAAACATTTACCGCGTCTACCGACCCAAGGACGATTCGCTTTCTAAGGCAAACACGGATAACGGTAACTTGATTGCTGATGCAGTGACGGACAATACCTACCAGATGGTCTTCAATCGGTTTGATGTACCACATCTGGAAGTGATCAGGGAGTATCAGAATTTTGAAGGTGCCGTAATGACCGACGGTGCAGATTCCATACCCTTGGGTGTCTATGAAAGCAGCGCCAAGGCGGTGCTTATGCGCGATACCAATCTGCCTGGTAACCACAATGGTATTACCCCAGAGCCAGGCGAAAGCCCGGATCCCTGTGAGCAGGAAATGGGCCTCACCATTACCAAGGTTTGGAAGGACTGGTACAACCGGGACATCCGTCCTGAGTCAATTCAGGTAGAAATTTGGCAGAGCTACACGGATGCGCAGGGGATGAAACACGATGTCTTGAATCAAACCGTGACCATTTCTACAGCAGACGTACAGAAAGAGACGGAAACATGGAAGAAAGTTATCTCTGACCTGCCGGTTGCCAAAAAGGAAATGGTGCATGGACAAGAGGTCATTTGCTATTACCAGTATTCCGTTAAAGAAGTCCCGGTTCCCGGATACCATTCTGAGGTGTCCACGGGTCAAGCTGGGCAGATCATCATTACCAATACAGCGACGATGCCGTCATTGCCATCTGCAGGCGGTATTGGTGACTGGTGGTTTATAACAATAGGTGGTTTGTTTGTGATGTTGGGGCTTTCCCGCAGGAGGCGAAAGGCCGGTAAGCCCTGACAGCGCAAAACCTAATATAAATACATGTAAAAAGGAGAAAGAAAGATGAAAGCAATGAAGAAAATCGTGTCTCTGCTCTTGGTCCTTACGATGGCCATGGGCTTGAGCCTAACCGCATTTGCAGAAGAAGGCATTGCCCCTGTGGCAGTGGAAACCAACGGCATCATTCAGGTGAGCGGTCCTCAGCTGGATGGTAAGAATGTAACGATCGTTCGCATGTTCACTGGCAACATCGGGCAGGGAGATGCTGTTGGATACACTCTGGAAACTGAATGGCAGAACTTCTTCAATGAGCAGCTGCACAAGTTATCGGGGGAGAACGCCACTTCTCAGGAAGCATATGACCATGTAGCAAATATGAAGGGCCACGATGAGAAGCTGGTACAGCTGGCTAAGGATGCAAAAGATGCGTACAATAAGGCTCCATCCTCCTTTGCAGACCTCGCTGTTACCAAGAAAGCGGAAGGTGCCGATTCTGTCACCTTTGATAACCTGAAGAGCGGCTTCTATCTGGTACTGCCCCAGAATGGTTCCACTGCTGCAAACCGTGCGACCGATGCTATGCTGGTCAATGTAAGCAACAAACAACAGGGTACGGTGCAGCTAAAGACCGAGTATCCCACTGTTGTCAAGACGGTTGCCTCTGAAAATGGTCATGGCAACTCTGCGCAGATTGGCGACAAGGTAAGCTTTACTCTGACCTCCAAGGTTCCAAACATGGCAGACTACAACACTTATGTCTTCAACTTCAAGGATACCCTGTCTCAGGGACTGACGCTGAATCAGGAGAGCATCAAGGTTACCATTGGTGAGAATGTCCTCAATACCCCCAAGGATTATACTGTGGAAACTGACACCACTTCTAATCAGCCTAATACCATTCTTACCATCAAAATGCTGAACTTCAAGAACTATGTGGATACCAATAGCATTGCTGCAGGTACTGCGATCAAGGTTGAGTACACCGCAACGTTGAACAAGAATGCTCAGACCGGCACCAAACCCAACACCAACAGCGCAGAACTAGAATACAGCAACGACCCCAGTGGTGACGGAACCGGCACTTCTAAGCCCTCCATCACGAATACCTATAGCTTTGAAATAAAGGTTCACAAGTGGGCACAGGACACCGACGGTGAAAAGCTCCTGCCCGGTGCCGTCTTCCAGCTTCAGGATGCCCAGGGCAGCCCTATCAAGCTAGTGAATGTTTTGAATACTGAATACCGTGTTGCAGCTGAGGATGATGTGGAGACTGTTGAAAGTTTCACGACTGTTGCCAATAGCGATATCACCATCAAGGGCCTCAAGGCAGACACTTACCAGCTGGTGGAAAGTGCTGCTCCCGAGGGCTATAACAAGCTGACCAAGCCCATCAAGGTTGTCATTGCAGCACAGTACAATCCCGATGGTACATTGAGGGATGGTCAGCCCACCTATACCGTCGATAGTAAGGAAGCTGCTACCGATAATACAATTAGGATCGAGAACAAGTCTGGTGCGTTCCTGCCTGAAACCGGTAGCATCGGTACCATTGGGCTGACCATTCTGGGTGTGCTCCTGGTTGTCGGCGGTCTGGGCTTTACCTCCGGCAAAAAGAAACAGCAGGCTTAATCCATGCGCAAAAAGCTGCAAAATGTTATTCGCTTTCTATGCATCCTGATTGGAGCAGCCATTCTGATTTACCCCTCTGTGAGTACCTACCTGTCGGAAAAAAACGGCAGCCGGGCCACTGGCAATTACGACGGCATCGTGGAGCAGGCAAACGAGGCAGAACGACAGGCGATATTACAGGCAGCGATGGATTATAATCACGCATTAGCAGAGGAAGATACAGGTCACCCGCCCACAGATTCTATGGGCAGACCTGTATGCCGGGATGAATACTGGGATCTGCTGAATCCCGTAGGGGATGGGATGATGGCTTATATCATGATCCCGGCGATCAATGAGTCCATCCCCATTTACCACGGTACCGAGGAATCCGTACTTCAGGTGGGGATCGGCCATGTGGTCAATACCTCTCTGCCGGTGGGAGGCCCATCCACCCATGCCGCCCTGTCCGGGCATAGGGGACTGCCGTCTGCCAGCCTGTTTACCAATCTGGATCAGGTGAAGGTGGGGGATCAGTTCTATATCCGGGTTGTGAACCAGGTTCTGGCTTATCAGGTAGATCAGATTCTTACCGTTTTGCCCAATAACACCAAGGATCTGGCCATCGTGCCGGGGGAGGACTACGTAACATTAATTACCTGCACCCCTTATGGGGTCAACTCACACCGCTTATTGGTTCGGGGAACCAGAGTTCCCTATGTGCCGCCAGAGGATGGATCTTCCCTGGTTGCGCAGGATGAGGGATCGGTTATTGCTAAGATTCCCATGCAGTACCGGCACTTATTGATTGGCCTGGGTGTGATTCTCGCATTTTTGATTCTTCGGTGGATCGTAAGTTCCATTGCGAAATTTGTGCGAAAGAGGAGACGTTGACATGAAGATGCACCGAATAATTGCGTTGATCGGGATTCTGCTCATTCTGCCGGTTCTGTGTCTTCCTGCTTTTGCCACTGGAAATGATGGAACGCTGTATCTTCGCTGTGAAACGAAACACGATGGGGTTCAGATTGTATTTACGGGGGATGAATATGCTCTGGTAAAAATAGCTGAGGCTCAGGTGGAAAACATAAACGGTACAGACACAATCCGCTACGTAACTTTGCCGGACTTTCAGCCATATGCCTGCGATTGGGGGGCGCTAAATGCCAATCAATTGCGGGAAAACGCGAAAGCACTGGCATCGGTCGCTGCACAGCATGGAAAATATGCTGGGATAGCTACTGTGGATGAGCAAGGCAGCGCATCCTTTGAAAATATTGCTCCAGCGTTGTATCTTGTGCTGCGAACCAAGGTGACGGAAAGCCACAAACAGTACAGCGTTGATCCTTTTTTGGTTAGTATTCCCATGAAATGGGAGGGCGATATCCTTTCCAATGTAATCGCATCTCCCAAATATGGCTGGACACCGCCTGAAGAGCGACTTCCGCAGACGGGACAGCTAAAATGGCCTGTCCCTGTGCTTACGGGATTGGGCGTTGCCTTCATTCTAATCGGATTAAGGATGTATAAGAAGAAGTGAGTT
Source organism: Oscillospiraceae bacterium (assembly GCA_020025575.1). Classification (GTDB taxonomy): domain Bacteria; phylum Bacillota; class Clostridia; order Oscillospirales; family Oscillospiraceae; genus Faecousia. The sequence goes on from JAHHRW010000002.1 coordinate 38,576, forward strand.
TCTCCCCAAGAATTTGATAAACAATGGGCCGCAGCATATTTTGCTGCGGCCCATGCGTTATGGAGTTCGATATCGCGTATCGTGCCTGCTAGGGATATACGATCCCTTTTTACACGAGAGGCGTATTACTTATTTTTGTCTCCCACTTCAAACATATGGAATCCCTCACCATGGACTTCGTTGGATTCCAGAATGATGGTGAAGGCTTTGGGGTCGACTTCCTTCAGACGGCGCTGGATGAAATACATTTGCTGGTTATCGCAGGCGGTAAGCACCACATCCTTCTTATCCTGCTGAAAGCCGCCGGAGCCGTGGAGAATGGTACTGCCCCGCCCGCAGGCATTATCGATGGCATCGGCAACCTCTGTCCCATAGTCGGTTACGATGAGAGCGCATTTTCCGGAATTGATGCCATAAATCATTTTATCCACAATGACAGCAAACAGGAAGTTGATAATCATGCCATATACGATGCCGTCCACATCATGGAACAGGATGCCGCCGAACAGGATGATGCCCACATCTGAAAAAAATGCAATTTTTCCGAGAGACAGATAGGGTTTCAACGCCTTTACAGCCATGATAATGAAATCCGTGCCGCCGGTGGAAGAATTCTGGGTGTAAATCATGGCGTAGCCAATGCCACCCAAGACGCCGGTATAGATGGCAGAGATCAGTCTGCTGCCGGTGTAGATGGGCAGCAGCGGAGCCAGATAGTCCACCATCAGGGAACTGATCAGAATACACCGCAGGGAACGGAAGAAGAACCCCCGTCCCAGAAGTTTATAACATAGGAACGCAACGGGGATATTGAGCAGCACGGTGGTGAAACCGATGGGCAGATGGAACAGTCGATATAAAATCAGGGCAATGCCGGAAAATCCGGTCATGGGAAACTGCGATGCCACTGCAAAATTATAAATACCGATGGCAATAAGAATACTTCCCAGTATCTCGATTAGGATTTCTTTACATATCGTTTTGCATTTGTTCATATAAGGAACCTCCTGTATATATTGATAAACTGCTGCCGAAAAAAAGAATCATCTGCAGCAGATCCCGATTAGGCCAAGCGGGTAGGGGGAATGACTGAAAGCGCATTTGCTATCCTATATTCTATCATATTTCCTTCCCAAAGTGCAAAATATTATTTCATGCAATTGCGTGTCATTTCACCACCATTGCATCTGTTTATAACAGGGAATTTGGTTCTGAAAATATCCGGAAAGGGACGCACGAAAGAACCCAGTACGCAGAGCAGCCCACACTCCGAATGGAGCGTGGGCTGCTGCTTTATGTGATTGCGGAAAGGTATTTCGCCCATTGAAAAAAGGACTGCCGAACGACAGCCCCAACAAAATTATCATAACATACCCTTGCGTATAAAGCAACTATTAGAAGGGAGAAAACACGCACTTCTCTGTTTTATACCATGAAAACGGGACTTATTCGTTTGGTTTGCCATATTGCAATTTTGCAGAATCGGTGGTATCCTTTAGTTACAAAGAGGTGATACCAATGATTTAAGTACACCGAGATTCCCATGAGAAAGGGAATCGAAAGACGGACTTTCAAATATCTTCCGATTACATAGAGTTCAAGGAAATGACCAGGAGGGAATTGAGTGCGGAGGCAATTCTAAGAAAACTGAATCAGGAAAGTCGCGTCTAATCTAAGAAAGAGAGGTTAACCAATGATGTTAGATACCAAGAATGAACAGAAATAACCCTTGATCGGCAAGAGTCGAAAGATTCACCGGTCAAGGGTTATTTCTTTTATATGCTGAATTTCAGTACCCTGGTGGGTACTTTTTGCATCGTGATTGCAAGGATTCTGAAGAACGATGGTATCAGAATCAAATACACCGGAACAGTCACAGATATTTGACCGGGATGCATTGTACTGCTGTTTTTTGTGTGCTATACTCATTTCAGGCATAAAAGAAAAAGGGGAGGAACAATTGTGAGAAAACGAATATTGACGGTATTGCTGGTGCTGAGTCTAGCAGTCTCGGCGCTGGCGATCCCTGCTTATGCGGCAAATGCCCCTGCCACTTCCAATAACACGGCATGGTGGGGCCAACATGATTATTCCGGGATTATTTGTGCGTTACCGGTTCGCTCTCACCTGGTGGCGGAAAACAATGGTTACACCAGAGTAGAAAATGTTGTAGATGATGCAACGGGGGGACAGGCAATTACCATCGATCGATACGATCAAAACTTGAAGTTTCTTTCGCACAAAGAGCTGAAGCTGGAACTGCCCATTTACGGCGGCATTTACTTTGGAACCAACTATAATTTTGTGGTCTGCGGACAGAACAACAAAGAAGAAAATGATCAAAAAGAAGTGATTCGGGTGATTCGCTATAGTAAAGATTGGCAGAGACAGGCAGCTGCCAGTCTGTATGGTGCAAACACGACCGATCCGTTTAATGCAGGTTCACTGGATATGGTTGAGAGCGGGAATATGCTTTATATCCGCACCTGCCACGAAATGTATCGCACCTGGGATGATGGACTCAATCATCAGGCGAATGTTCAGCTGAGTGTTCGCATTCCGGATATGATGATAACCGAGCAACGGACGTGGATATCCAATGACAGCACCGGGTATGTCAGCCATTCGTTCAATCAGATGATATTGAAGGACGGAGACGACATTCTGGCAGTGGATCATGGTGATGCACATCCTCGTGCCGTGGTGCTTTTCCGGTATAACCATAGTGCTGGTGCAGAGCAATTAGCACCATATCCCGAGCGTGTGCTGGCGCTGCCCATCACCGGCAATACAGGTAATAATGACACCGGCTTGACCGTTGGATCATTTCAAAGTTCAGACTTTGCATACCTGATTGCAGGCAATTCTGTTGAACAGAAAAATGGTGCGGATCTGAGGGAGGGGCAGAGAAATATTTACATCACCGTTACGCCAAAAGGGGCATTCAACGAAAGTGCCACACAGGTCAAATGGCTGACGAACTATCGTGATGGGGATCATGTTTCTGTTACCACACCGTATTTGATAAAAATTACCCAAAACAGTTTTATGATGATCTGGGAAGAAAACAACCAGCTGCGGTATGCACTTTTGGATGGAAATGGAAACAAGGTCAGTAAGACCTATCAGGCTGAGGGAAGGCTCTCTGGCTGTGAACCGGTTGTGGCAAATGGAAAAATTACCTGGTATATTACAGAGAATAGCAAGCCGGGTTTCTACCAGATCAGCTGTTCAAACCCAGAGGACATCCAATTTATACACGAACATGAATATTATGGTAGTTTCAGCCATGGCCCATCCATTTTTGAACCAGGTTCCTACACAAAGACGTGTTCGTTGTGCCACCATGAAAAATCTGTTGAATTGCCTGTGCTGAATGACAAAGACTACACCGTTAAAGTGGAAATAGAATCCACCTGCACCACGCGCGGTGAGGCATGGTACACGTGCAAAATAGAGGGCTTTGAGGATGTTACTTATTATTCGTATCTGCCGGAATTGGGGCATGACTACAAAACGGTTGTAACAAAGCCTACCTGTCTTGACTATGGTTATACCACCTATACCTGTAAGCGGTGTGGGGACAGTTACACATCGGATGAAACATCTCCCACGGATCACAATTTTAGTGAATGGATTGTAACGGAAAAGCCGACCTATACAACGGAAGGCTATGAGAGAAGAACTTGTTCTGGCTGTACAGCCCAGGAAATCAGGCCTGTTCCGGCTTTGCACTTTCCATTTACAGATGTGCACCCGGGTGACTATTACCACATCCCTGTGTTGTGGGCACTGAACGAGGGCGTTACTGCCGGTATCTCTGCGAACAGATTTGGCCCTCACAACGCCTGCACCCGTGCTCAGATTGTCACATTCCTGTGGAGCGCTACGGGAAAACCCGAACCCAAATCCGTGAAAAATCCATTTCAGGATGTGCATCCCACAGACTATTACTACAAGGCGGTTCTTTGGGCCGTTGAAAATAACATCACAGCCGGCGTTACTGCCAATCGATTTGGTCCCGGTCAGACTTGTACCAGAGCACAGGCTATGACATTCCTGTGGGCATCCCAAGGCAGACCATTGGTCAGAAACGGCACATACTTCATTGATGTGGATATGACCGACTATTATTACGATGCCGTCCGGTGGGCGGTTACTTATGGAATAACAGCTGGCGTGGACAGCGTAAGATTTGGCCCAAATCAGAATTGTACCCGTGCTCAGATTGTGACCTTCCTGTACGAAGCAATACTTTAAACCAGAAAATCTCCCGGTATTTCAAATACCGGGAGATTTTAGACTGTCTAAAACCTTCCAATTCCCCCATTTCCTGTATCATAAAGGGAATGGGGGTTTTTTGCTATGGAACAGCAAAAAAGATTCGAGAGGGGAACCGGAAATCACAAACATAGACACATGCGTGCCGGATGTCCACTTGCGACGGAAAATGGATTGGGTCATGGGCTACGACTACACGCCAAAAATCGCTTAAAAGATACGATAACATAACGCAGAAATCAAGGCGGCAATAGTGTTGTCGGCACAGTGAAATTTGCTAGTTCGGTGTACGCAAAAATCGGACTGGAAACCATTGATCTGACAAAATACGATTGGGAAATTTTACATTTTGCTTACAATGGAGCGGTTGCTTTTCAAAACAATTATGAGTAGAATGAATATGCAAATCGACACGGCTTCGATTCTGCATAATGACTAAGGAGGAAAATAGTATGCGTAAACAGTTAAGCATCGCTTTGGTACTTGTGATGCTGGTTACTTTGCTGGTCCCCAGCGCTTTTGCTGCGGATGCAAAGTCCAGTGATGTCGTCATTCTTTACACCAATGATGTCCACAGCTACATCGATCAGCCCCTGGGCTATGATGTACTGAAGAACATCAAGGACAATCTGGCAGAACAGTATGAACATGTTCTGCTGGTGGATGCCGGCGACCATGTGCAGGGTACTGCCTTTGGTTCTATGGACAAGGGCGAGCATGTGGTGCAGTTCATGAATGCAGCTGGCTATGATGCTGCAACTCTGGGCAACCACGAATTTGACTATGGTATGGAAGGCTGTATGAACATTCAGCAGTGGGCTGAGTATCCGTATCTGGGCAGCAACTTCTATGCGGAGAAGGACGGTGTCCGTGGCGACAATGTTCTGGACAGCTACAAGATCTTCGACTGCGGCAATGAGAAAATTGCCATCGTCGGTATCCTGACCCCTGAATCCTTCACCAAGTCCACCCCTGCCTACTTCCAGGATGAAAACGGCAACTACATTTATGGCATCTCCGGTGGAGAAGATGGTTCTGCTCTGTATGCCGATGTGCAGAAGGCAATCGATGATGCAAAAGCAGAGGGCGCAACCAAGGTCATCGGTCTGGGTCATCTGGGTATCGATCCTTCCTCTGAGCCTTGGACGAGCACCTCTACCATTGCCAATGTATCCGGTCTGGATGCATTTATCGATGGTCACTCCCACTCTACGGCAAAGATGGATACCGTTGCGGACAAGGATGGCAAGAATGTTGTCCTGACGCAGACTGGTTCCTATCTTGAAAACATCGGCATGATGGTCATTCATGAGGATGGCTCCATCGAGACCGACCTCATCAGCACGGAGCCCATCACCGAGCCTGATCTGGATGAGAATGGTCAGGTCAAGAAGGACAAGGATGGCAAGGACATGACCAAGGTTGTTGGCTACAACCTGGTTTCCGGCCTGTACAGCGGGGAATATGCCGCTGACACCGAAGTGAAGGATCAGAAGGAAGAATGGATCGCTGAAATTGAGGACAAGCTGGGCGTTGTGATTGGTTCTACCGAGCTGACCTTTGACAACTTCGATGGCGAAAACCGTCTGGTTCGCAGTCAGGAGACCAACACCGGCGACTTCTGCGCCGATGCGCTTTACTACCTGTTCGATGATATGGATCTGGATGTAGACGTTGCCATCATGAACGGCGGCGGTGTCCGCAACAAGGCAATCACCGGAGATATCTCCTACCTGACCTGTAAGAGCGTACACACCTTTGGCAATGTGGCTTGCTTGCAGACCGTTACCGGTCAGCAGATTCTGGATGCGCTGGAATGGGGTGCCCGCAGTGCAGGTACCGGCGAAGAGTGCGGCGGTTTCCTGCAGGTTTCTGGTATCACCTACAAAATCGACAGCGAATGGCCTGAATCCACCCAGAAGGATGATAAGGGTGTTTGGGTCGGTGCGCCTACCGGCGGCTACCGTGTCCATGATGTAAAGGTTTACAACAAGGAGACCAATGCATGGGACGATCTGGATCTCAATGCCAAGTACAATCTGGCTGGTTACAACTACACCCTGCGTGATTTGGGCGACGGTTTCAACATGTTTGACGGCGCTGTAAATGTTCTGGACTATGTCATGGAAGATTACATGGTTCTTGCAAACTATGTGCAGGCTTTCCCCAACGGTGTTGTGGAAGCTTCCAATTCTCCTCTGACAGCCAAGTACCCCGGCCTGACCGTGGATTACAGCACAGTCAATGGTTCCGGCAGAATTGAAATGGCAGCAGCTAACCGCCCAGAGCCTACCGAGTCCGTGGAAACCACCCAGGCTCCCACCACCGACACTGTCGCTACCGAGCCCGCTGCGGATCAGGAAAATAGCGGCATGAGCACAGGTGCCATTGTTGCCATCGTGGTTGCAGTTGTGCTGGGCTGTGCTGTGGTTGCAGTGATTGTAATCAAAAACAAAAAAAACCGCAAGTAAGCTATTTTTCGAATTAAGAGAGTAAAATACGGATGCCCTCCTGCGCAGTGCGCAGGAGGGCATTATTTGTTTCCTTTTCATTATGGTAAATTGATTTCTGAAAAAAACAACCGGGATGGCGATACATCCCGGGTGTAAAGCTTATGGATTAGTGAGCAGCCTTGCGCTGTACGAATTTGACGATTTCCACGATGGGAATGACCAATACAGCCAGCAGCATAGCAACGCCATACTCAGTCCAGCTGATGGGGGTAAAGCCAAAGGCATTTGCCAGGAAGGGAACTTCCAGAACAGCGGTGGTCAACAGCAGAGAACCGATCATAGCGGCCCACAGAACCTTGTTATGGGACTTCAGGGAGAAGATGGACTTGCGCTGAGAACGCATGTTAAATGCATGGAAGATTTCACACATGGACATGGTCAGGAAGGCCATGGTCATGCCGTCTTCGCTGATGCCACGAGGAATCTCAAAGTAGCCAACTTCAAAGCAGTGACCGATGATGTAGGAGGCAATGGTAATGACGGTGACCAGAATGCCCTGATATGCGATGTCAAAGCCCAGGCCGCCGGAGAAGATGCCTTCCTTGGAGCTGCGGGGGGGATGGTTCATGGTATCGGGTTCTGCTTCCTCAAGACCCAGAGCCAGAGCGGGGAAACAGTCGGTTACCAGATTGATGAACAGCAGGTGGACAGGGTTCAGCAGGGTAAAGCCCATCAGCGTGGAGCAGAACACACCCAGAACCTCACTCATGTTGGATGCCAGCAGGAACTGGATTGCCTTACGGATGTTGTCATAAATCCGGCGGCCTTCACCAACAGCGGTGACGATGGTTGCAAAGTTGTCATCAGCCAGAACCATGTCGGCAACATTCTTGGTAACATCGGTGCCGGTGATACCCATGCCCACACCAATGTCTGCGGACTTGATGGAGGGAGCATCGTTAACACCGTCGCCGGTCATAGCGGTGATGGCACCGTTGGCCTTCCATGCGTTGACGATACGGACCTTGTGCTCGGGCTGTACACGGGCATAGACGGAGTACTTCTTTACCACTTCATTGATATCGGCATCGGAGATCGCATCCAGCTCTGCGCCGGTGATTGCCTGAGAGGCATCGGTGATAATGCCAAGCTCCTTAGCAATGGCAACGGCAGTATCCTTGTGGTCGCCGGTGATCATGACGGCGCGGATGCCGGCGGAGCGGCACTCTTCGATTGCGGTTTTAACTTCGGGACGAACCGGGTCGATCATGCCGGTCAGGCCGATGAAGGTCAGACCCTGCTCCAAAAATTCAGGAGCATTGTTCTCAGGCTGCTGAGTCCAATTGCGCTGTGCAACAGCCAGAACACGAAGAGCCTTGTCTGCCATATCCTTGTTGGCCTTGAGAATCTCAGCCATCTTGGTTTCGGTCATGGGCTTTTCTTCGCCGTTTTCCAGATACTTGGTGCAGCGCTTCAGCACTTCATCAGGTGCACCCTTGGTGTACTGGATGAAGTTACCACCCAGATTGTGGATGGTGGACATCATCTTACGGGAAGAATCAAAGGGAGCCTCATCCACTCGTGGCTGAGCCTTTTCCAGTTCGCCCTTGGGCAGACCCATCTGATTTGCAAAGTTCACCAGAGCGGCTTCGGTGGGTTCGCCCTCTGCCTGACCTTCGCTATTGAGGTTTGCATCACAGCACAGAGCCATGGCAGACGCCACCAGCTGGGCGTCACCCACGTGCTCCACAACGGTCATCTTGTTCTGGGTCAGGGTACCGGTCTTATCAGAGCAGATAACCTGGGTACAGCCCAGAGTTTCCACGGCGGTCAGACGGCGAATCACGGCGTTGCGCTTACTCATGTTGGTAACGCCAATGGACAGAACCACGGTGACGACGGTTGCCAGACCCTCGGGGATTGCGGCGACAGCCAGAGAAACAGCGACCATAAAGGTCTCCAGAATGACACCCAGTTCAAAGGAGCCAGCCATGAACAGGTTGAATGCGAAAATGAAGATACAGATACCCAGAACCAGCTTAGAAAGGGTCTTGCCCAGTTCGTCCAGCTTTCTCTGCAGGGGGGTCTGCTCTTCGGCGGTGGCGGCAAGCGCACCGGCAATCTTACCCATCTCGGTATCCATACCGGTGCGGGTAATCAGAGCCTTACCACGGCCGTAAACGATGGTGGAACCCATGTAGCACATGTTCTTGCGGTCACCCAGAGGGACATCGTCCTGACCCTTGCCCAGACCCAGAGCCTCTACGACCTTGTTAACGGGAACGGATTCGCCGGTCAGAGCGGCTTCCTCAATCTTCAGACTTGCAGATTCCAGCAGACGGCCGTCAGCAGGAACAGCGTCACCGGCTTCCAGAATCACGATGTCGCCGGGAACCAGCTCCTCGGACAGAACACTGACCTGCTTGCCATCACGCAGCACCTTACAGGTGGCAGCGGTCATGGTTTGCAGCGCCTCGATTGCGGCCTCAGCTTTGGATTCCTGCAGAACACCCAGAATGGCGTTCAAAAGGACAACGATCAGAATGATGAACACTTCTGCCAAACCTTCGGGGTTCTCAGGATTCTGCACATTGTGCAAAATGGTGGTGCCGGCAGAGACAGCAGCAGCGATCATCAGGATGATCAGCATAGGATCCTTCAGCTGATCCAGAAAACGCTGAAACAGGGACTTCTTGTCAGCATCCTTCAGTTTGTTGGGGCCGTACTTGTCTTGTCGTTTTTTGACTTCTGCGGATGACAGGCCATCAGCGGTGACGCCGAGTTCCTGTAGAACAGCCTCAGAAGTCTGGACATACTCTTGCTTCATTTTTGATTCTCCTTTGAAAAAATAAATAAAAAAGGCCCATGCACACGGATCAACCAAAGCTGTTGATCTCTGCGCATGAGTCTCATTCATTCAGCGTCCCGGGTCTAACACAGACCGATATGACGGTTGCTTCGTGCAGGCGTAGCCTGTACGGAATTACTCCCTCAATTCTCTATAAATGATAAACGATGTTTTTATAAATGTCAAGATGAAATTAGGGGTTTCACCACATTGCGTGTGGTCACTGCGGGCATCTAGAATTTGTGCCGCAGCATCTTCCCTTGTTCCGCTGAAGTCCATTTTCGATTTGCGCCAGAGGGTTATCCCAATTGAAAAATAAGGCATATAATGGTAAAATATGGAAGATAAAGAGAGATTATGGGAGGAATCACAGTGAACAGGAAGAATCCATTGATTTGGGCCTGCATGCTCATTATGCTGGCACTGGCTTTGGGGAGCTGCGGCAATGAACCGCAAATACCTTCAGAACCAATGTTGGAAACCACACAGCCCGTGCTTGCTGCGGAAACGGAACCCACAACTCAGGCAACCACAGAACCGGAAACAGCGCCCGCTGTAGAGGCCACAACGCTGCCTGCCACGGAGCCGACAGAGACGGACGAGTCTGCAGTGGAATTTGTTGCCTATCCGGAGGTGGTGAACCGTGGTGAAACTGCTACGGTTACCATACAGGGGCAGCCTGATACGGAGTATGCTATCACAGTATATTATAAATCAGGGCCTTCTACCGCCTCCGGACTGGAGAGTCAAACTTCTGATGGTGAGGGATATGTCAGCTGGTCATGGCGGATTGGCAGTCGAACTTCCCCCGGAACATTTAAGATTGAGGTGTCCGGCGGCGGGGAACGGAAAACCGTAAATTTCTCCATTGCGGAGGGATGAGCTTAAAAGGCTGCAAGCATCATGCTTGCAGCCTTTTGGGTTATTTGGATTCTGTTAGGGCAGCATCTTTCTTTTTCCATTGATTGTATATCCTCCCCTATAAGCTGACGCAATCATATCACAGATGCCGCAAACCTTCCGTGATAATATCACGGTGCAATAAAAACAAATTTATAGAGAAGAAGGGCACAGAATCTAAACGAGAATCCTGTGCCCATAACTGAGAATGCATGATAGTGTCGAGAAACCGTCCCTTGGACGGCTTAGGGCAATCGGGAAATCAGTGCATTTCCATTTTCTTTCAGCCATTTCTTCTGGATGGCGTAATCCGGCAGGACATTTTGAACTTCGTCCCAGAATTGCCTAGAGTGGTTCATTTGCTTTCGATGGCACAGCTCATGGACAACCACATAGTCGAGTACCTCAGGCGGCGTGAGCATCAGCAGACAGTTGAAATTCAGGTTACCTTGGCTGCTGCAGCTGCCCCAACGGGTGCGCTGATTGCGAATGGTGATGCGCCCGTAGGTCACGCCGATCTTGGATGCAAAATACGCCACCCGTTTGGGGACGACACGCTGTGCATCCTGGGCAAGCGCGCGTATTTCCTCTGCGGTAAGGACGGGCAGCTGGGGCTTTGCGCAGTGCTCTGCAAGGTGCTTGCAGAGCCAGCTGGATTTGCTCTGCACGAATTTGTGCACATCCTCAACAGGCATTCTGTTGGGACAGCGCACAAAAATACCACCGTCGGGGGCAATTTGGATGGCAATGGTTTTGCGGGCACTTCGGATGATTTTGTAGGAAAAAGAAGGTTCTTGCACAGTGATTTCTCCATTTTCGGCGGCAGGTGCGCCCTTATTTCAGCTGAAATACGGCCTTGCAGGTGCCAACAGGGGTGCCATTGTCGTTGAGGATGGTTCCGCTGTTCAGGCTGTCCAGCATGTGATCGGTGTCTTCGTTATGGTATCCGATCTGCTTGAAAATCTCCTTGATGATGATGGGCCAGACGGCTTCGGTGCCATCTTTTAGCTTGAAGGAGATGCCGATACGCTCTTTTTTCAGGCCAATTCCATATACGCCGTTGGCACCGCCCTTGGCAACCAGATTGGGGTCGTAGTTGATGAGCGAGCATAGGAATCCGGTTCCTCTCATCATGAGCGGGTATCTGTGGATTCTGGGAATGTATCGCTGGGCGGCTGCACGCAGTGCATCATCTGCAATGGTATCGATGCAGGCGATGTTTTTGAAAGCAATGGCAATATGTTTCATGGGAACGGCAAAAACAGGGACGCCGCAGCCATCGATGCCAATGCCGGTTTGTTCAGCGGGGAATTCGGATAAGGCAGCGATTGTCCTTAAAATTTCTTTCTGAGCAGCGGAATCCACCTTCCAGTAGTCCTCTACATGGGCAGGGTCCAATTCCTTCTGGATGAGCATGGCACCGGTGTGCTTGCCGCTGCAGTTGTGATAGATTTTTGCCTTGGGCAGACCCTGGCGGATGCGTTCTTCATTGGCGGAGGTGCTCCCGGGGACAGTGGGTTTCATAATCAACTGCTCCAGATCTAGGCCCGCCTTTTTGGCGATGGATGTAATGGCGTCTACATGGAAAGGTTCGCCCAAATGAGAACCGGAGAAAATCACGGTTTCTTCGTCGGTGAGACCATATTTTTTGTCCAGTCCCATGGCGATAATCGGCAGCGCCTGAAAGGGCTTGGAGGCAGAACGATAGTAGACCATGGTTTCAGGGTCGCCTGCGTGGCGGATGACATTCCCCTTTTCGTCCACGACGCATACATATCCTTCATGGATCAGATCCAGAAGATCGCCCCGGTATTCTTCCGTCAAAACGGCACAATGATTATGGAACATATGGATTCCTTCTTTCAAACGGTTTTGTGTGCTGAGATCAGATTCATCCCATATTAAGGCCATTATAGCATTCTTCGGGGTGTTTGCAAAGATTTTGTTTGTATTGGGGACGAGCGTGGGGCGGTTTGCAAAATCCGGTTGCAATCAGGGGCAACGACACCTGAAATCTAGAGGATTATAAATATGAACGCCGCCAAAATCGGGATAATCCCGGATTTTGACGGCGTTTCTCAATTTTTATAAGGACTTGTTTTCTAAAAATGCGAAGGATGTAACAGATGCTTATACATGAATTACAGATCGAGCTTCAGATCGTTTTCTTTGATCCAGCCCCACTTGCGCAGCACCTGGCAGAAGAAGTAGCTGAGCACAGCGGGAAGTACAAAGCAGATTAAAACCATGCCTAGCCAGTCAAAGCCGGTGATGGCGGTCTTGGTGCCGGCGGCAATGTCATTTACCCAACCGGTATAGACACCGATCTGACCCACGAAACCACAGGTGCCCATGCCGGAGGACACGGCGGAGCCGTTCATTTCCATCTGAAACAGGCAGGTGGCAATGGGGCCGGTAATGGCAGAGGCCAGCGTGGGGGGAATCCAGATGCGGGGATTGCGGACAATGTTGCTCATTTGCAGCATGCTGGTGCCCACACCCTGAGCCACCAGACCGCCCCAGCGATTCTCACGGAAACTCATAACGGCAAACCCAACCATCTGAGCGCAGCAGCCTGCAACAGCAGCACCACCGGCAAGACCGGTGAGTCCGAATGCAGCGCAGATAGCAGCGGAACTGATGGGGAGTGTCAGCGCAATGCCGACAATGACAGAAACCAGAATGCCCATGAAGAATGGCTGCAATTCTGTTGCCCACATGACAGCGGTGCCAACAGCCTGGGCTGCTGCGCCGATGGGGGACGCAACCAGATAAGCAAGGCCGATGCCCACCAGAATGGTTACGATCGGGGTGACGAGAATATCAATTTTGGTTTCTTTGGACACCAGTTTTCCAAACTCAGATGCCACGATGGCAACCACATAAACAGCCAGAGGGCCGCCTGCGCCACCCATGGCGTTGGTTGCAAAACCAACGGGAATCAGGGAGAACAAAACCAGATTGGGACAGTGGAGCGCATAGCCAATGGCGATGGCAATACCGGGGCCGACCATGGCACCGGCCAAACCGCCGATGGTGTAGCTGACAGCGCCTTCGCCCTGACCAATGGTGACCAAGACAGCGTTTAGAAAGCCAATATGGAACTGCTGACCAAGGGTGTTTAGAATCGTGCCCACCAACAAGGTACAGAATAATCCCTGGGCCATAGCACCAAGTGCGTCGATGCCGTAGCGCTTACCAGAGAATACAATGTCCTTGCGCTGAAGGAATGCCTTGAACGAACTCATGATAATCCACTTCTTTCTCTTTTTTACGCATATTCTTTCGTGGTGAATATGTGATAAAAGGGCGAGTCCGCTGACTGCCCATTTCATTTAATATACCATAGTAAAATGTGGGCTGTCAATGTCCAATGCCACTGAATGAAGTGATGATGAAATGGAATTCTTTGGTAAAAATATGACTATGCAGCATGGGAGCGCTCAGTGTTTCAGCAGATAATATCCATGCTCGGTCAGCTGCTGCTGAATCTGATGGATGTGCTCCTGATTCCTGGTTTCCACCACCATGGTGACCAGACACGCACCCACATCGGAGTCCTGAGCCTCCCGGGCGTGATGGATCTTGACGATGTTTCCGCCGGTATCGGATATGACCTGCAGCAGCTGCATCAGGCTGCCGGGTCTGTCTGTGACTTTTGTGGTGATTTCTACGATTCGTCCGGACTTGGACAGACCCCGGGTGATGATTCGCGACAGAGTGGTCACATCCACATTGCCGCCGGATACCACGCACACGGTCTTGTGATTGATGGTGTCGACTTTTTCAAATAAAACGGCCGCCACGGCTGCTGCGCCGGCACCTTCTGCCACAGTCTTCTGCGTCTCAATCAGCTGCAGAATGGCACAGGCAATTTCTCCTTCTGTGACGGTGACGATTTCATCCACATACTTCTGGCACAGCCGGAAGGTCAAATCCCCGGGTTTCTTTACAGCGATGCCGTCGGCAATGGTGGCAACGCTTTGCAGTTCCACGGGCCTTCCTTGCAGGCGGGAAGTGTACATAGAGGCAGCACCGGCAGCCTGAACCCCGATTACCCGGCAGTCAGGTTTCAGGGCTTTTACTGCCAAAGCAAGACCGCTGATGAGTCCGCCTCCGCCGATGGGTACCACGATCTGCTGCACATCCGGCAGCTGCTCCAGAATTTCCAGTCCGATGGTTCCCTGACCTGCAATCACATAGGGATCATTGAATGGATGGGCAAAGGTGTAGTCGTGCTCCGTTTTTAGACGCTCTGCAGCCTTGGCCGCATCGTCGTACACGCCGGGGACCAGAACCACCTCAGCACCATATGCTTTTGTAGATTCTACCTTGCTCATGGGAGCACTGGCGGGCATACAGATAATGGATTTTATCCCCAGCTTTGCAGCAGAATAGGCAATTCCCTGGGCGTGGTTTCCGGCAGAACAGGCAATGACACCCCGGGCGGCCTCTGCTTGAGTCAGGGAGCGGATCTTGTTGTATGCACCCCGTATTTTGAATGCTCCGGTCAGCTGCAGATTCTCTGATTTTATGTAAATATTCTTACCCAGCCTTGGGGCATGAACCAGTGGCGTTTTTCTGATGACGCCGGACAGTGCGGCCTGAGCCTCTTGAATCATTTCCAGAGTTACCATGCGTGATCCCTCCATGTGGATTTTGGTGTGTTTCGCCATCGACATTCAAATTGCGGAATGTCTTTGTGCTCAAATGGTATATCAAAATTCACAGCGGTTCAATCCGCAAATCCTACAAATGTTTCTGGCAAATGTATAAATAATGACGAAATGCGTCTGGACAGGGGACAATTGTCGGAATGCAGGGAAATGTGTTGTGGACTGTGTCTACAAGCTTAGATGAGAATACCATTGCAATGGTCGATTTCGTGCTGAATGATCTGTGCTGTCCATCCTGTGAATGTTTTTAACCGGGTTTGAAATTCCGCTGTTTGGTATTGCACCTTGATTTTCTGGAAACGCATGGCCTTTCGCGGGCCGCCCAGCAGGGACAGACACCCCTCTTCCGTTTCATATGGCCCGGATTGGCTGATAATTTGAGGATTCATCATGGTCATATAGGTGCCTTCGCAGTCAAAGACAATAATCCGTTTGTTGACACCAATCATATTTGCCGCCATGCCAACGCAGCTGTCTTTGTGGGCGGTGAGGGTGTCCAGCAAATCCTGGGCCACCTGCAAATCATCTTTGGTGGCTGGCTGGGACTTTTGTGCAAGCCAAATGGGATCGTGTGCAAGTTCCTTAATCATATGGATTCTCCTTCTTATGTGGTTTGGACAAATGCAGAATATGGGGATCAGTGCAGGCCTGTGTATCTGGGCAATGGATAATCCATCTCATAATTTCTGCACAGATCCAGAAAGGCTTGGGCAGAGGTGGTGAGAAATTTCTCCTTGTGATAAATGATGTGAAAATGCCGGGAAAAATTAAGCCCTTCCACCTGCAGTCCGGTGACCAGACCATATTCCAGCGGGCCTGTTACCATTCGGTGGGGCAGTACCGCAATTCCGAGACCGCTGATGACCGCATTGACAAGGGCTGTGGTACTGACAGCCTCCCATATGGGAGTTACCGAGAACCCAGCGCGTTCTGTCACCTGATCAAACAGGTCCCGGGTACCGCTCCCTGGTTCCCGGAGAAGAAAATTCTGCTTTTTGAAGGTTTCTATGGAGATGGTCTGCCAGGGCAGAAAGGTTCCGTCGGCAGGAGCAATGACGGTCAGATGATCTTCCATGTATGCCTCTGATCGGAGAGAAGGGTGATGGGGGATGCCCTCCACCAGTGCAAAGTCCAGCTCGTTATTCAGGAGTTTCTGCTCCAGAATTTCTGACGGTGCAACGATTGCACGAATCTGCGTTCCGGGGTATCGGTGATAGAAGGCCTTTACATAGTTTGGTAAAAACTGGGAACCAATGGTAATGCTGGAGCCTACCCGCAGTACGCCGAAGGAATCCCAGTCACGCATTCCCTTTTCCAGATCATCGAACATATCGCAGATGTGGGCGGCATATTCCCGGAAACGCTCACCGGCCTGCGTGATTTTCAGCCGCCGCCCCATGCGGTCAAACAGCACTACGCCGTAATATTGCTCTAACTCCTTGATTGCAAGGCTGACTGCGGGCTGAGTCATGTGCAGGGCGGCTGCGGCCTTGGTGGTATTGGCGCCGTTTTCGCAAATGGATATGAATATTTTCATATGTCTCAGTGTCAAATCCTTACCCCATTTCTTATATGTCTTTACTTATGAATATAATAGAATTATATTATTTCCATTATGGTTCGTCAAGACATATACTATCTGTGATAGGAGTGAGGAGATTGAAAGACAAAAACAAATATTTAAAACTATTTACATCAACATTCCAACTAAGCGCCTGCACCTTTGGAGGCGGATTTGTCATTATCCCGCTGATGCGCAAGAAGTTCGTGGAAGATCTCGGCTGGATCGACGAGCAGGAAATGATGGACTTGACGGCCATTGCCCAGTCCTCGCCCGGTGCCATTGCGGTCAATGCAGCCATTTTGGTGGGCTACCGTGTGGCTGGCATTCCCGGTGCGCTGCTGACGGTGGCCGGGTCTGTTCTGCCGCCGCTTATCATCATTTCCATCATTTCCATGTTCTACCAGGCATTTCGCGACAACCCCATTGTCAACATGGCCATGACCGGTATGCTGGCCGGTGTGGCGGCGGTTATCATGGATGTGGTTGTGACCATGGCCAAGAGTATTTTCAAACTCAAGAGAATATTGCCGGTTCTGGTGATGCTGGGTGCCTTTATTGCAACCTATTTCTTCAAGGTGAATATCATCCTCATCATTCTGGTATGCGGTGTTGTGGGCGCAGTGGACACCCTGTATCAGCAGAAAAATAGAAAGGAGCTTGCATAACCATGGTTTTATTACAATTGTTTTGGAGTTTCTTTCAGATTGGATTGTTCAGCATTGGCGGCGGCTACGCTGCAATGCCCCTGATTCAGAATCAGGTGGTGGATTTACATTCTTGGTTGACCATGACCCAGTTTGCTGATATCATGACCATTGCGGAGATGACCCCGGGACCCATTGCAATCAACTCCGCCACCTTTGTCGGCATTCAGATTGCCGGAATCCCCGGTGCGCTGGTCGCCACCATGGGATGTGTGTTTCCATCCTGCATTATCGTTATGACCCTTGCCTATGTTTATTACCGTTTCCGTGGCCTGAGCATGGTTCAGGGCGTTTTGGGCGGTTTGCGTCCAGCGGTGATTGCCATGATCGCATCTGCCGGTATTTCTCTGTTGCTGATGGCGCTTTACGGACAAAAGACTTGGCCAGCAGACCTGTCGGCAGTCAACTATATCTCTGTTGCGATTGTTGTGGTGGGGTTCTTTATTCTGCGTAAATGGAAAATCAGTCCCATTTACGTGATGGCAGGTGCCGGCGTGGCAGGTGTCATTCTGTACTCGATTTTTTAGGAGAAATTCTTATGCACTATGTGATCCAGACGGGAATCCTGTTTTCAGAGGAGAATCAACCACTTGCGCGGCTCAAGAGCTCATTTTCCGGGCAGGAAAAGACAATCTGCACCCCGGATGGAACCATTGTCATGGGGACGAAGATTCGGGCGCTTTCCCAAAGCGGCACGTATGGCGCAGATGTCAGCAGCCATGAATATGTGCTTTTGCATGAGGATGGAACCATAGCTGCCACGGCAAGGCCGGATTATGCAAAGGACTCAGACCCATCGGAAATGCGGTGGCCGGTGTGCAGAATGCCCCGGGTTGACCATGCGGCGGTGTTTCTGCGGGGGCAGACGTATTGCCTGCAATTCCAAAACAGTCAGAACTACACGCTGACGGACGCTGCTGGTGTGGTATGTGTCCAGATTTATCACAGGGGTCTGATGGGCGGATGGAATGTGGAAACGAGTGAACCCTTTCTGCCGGAAGAATTGTGTGGAATCTTTGCTTTCTGCCGGTATTTGGAGCAGGAGAATGAACCTATGGTAATTTAGACCGGGGTTTGATACTGAAAAATGATAAAACGCACCGAGGTCACAAACTTCGGTGCGTGTGCTTTTTGCAGGAAAAATGATGAGAAAATGGGCAGCCGCAAGGCTGCCCAACAAATTTAGTATAGCAGAATCATGGAATCATTGTCAACAGAATACCCGCAGAACCTGGAAAAATCTGCGGTTTTCACAACCATTTGGCCGTATATTTGTGAAATACGAAGGCTTGTATTTTGGCTGGGTGTATGTTAGATTATAGACACAAAGAGGTGATACCAATGCAGAGGTAAAAACCCCTAAAGATGTGGCTTTGAAACAAAGAAATCTTCCGATTATATAGAGTTTCTGAGGTGTAAGAAGAAAATAGGAATGTAAGATCATTAGCGGAAGTATCTTGACAGAAGTGAGCAGCCACATCGAAACCAAAACTGTAGAAAGTGAGGTTAACCAATGATAGAACCCAAGCATTCAGGAAATAACCCTTGACCGGCACCGTGGTTAGATGGCTGGTCGGGGGTTATTTCTGTTTTATGCTGTTTCACGCCGGGGACGGCGCTTTTTTATTGCCCAGATGGCAGAAAATGTGCTATAATACTTCGTATGTGCAAATCGCATATGTTCGTTATAGAGAAAAACAGGATTTGAATGGCATGTTGTTGCTTCGTGTCGGAAATTTCGATACAATCATATTCAACAAATTTCGCAAAGCGGCCATAGAAACAGGGGGTCTCAATGAAAAATCAATGGAAAATTCTTCCGAATATTTTATTCGGTAATGCGCTGCTTGCGTTTGCAATCTGCGCATTTGTTGTGCCAAACGACTTTATGCTGGGCGGTGCCAACGGCATTGCGCTGGGATTGCAGAGGTTTATCCCCGTAAAACTGTCCATATTGGCCGCAATTGTAAACGGCACGCTGTTTTTTGTGGGCTGGGCGTTCATGGGCTGGAAGTTTGCGGCGGCGTCGCTGGCATCCACGGTGATTTATCCGTGCATAATGGCTGTATTTGAGGTTCTGCCCCTGGGCACACTGTTTACAGAAGATAAGCTGGTGTGTGCAATTTTTTGTGCGCTGACCGCAGGCATTGGAATTGGTCTGGTGGTCCGAGCCGGTGGTTCCACCGGCGGCATGGATATTCCGCCCTGTATTCTGTATAAGTACAAGGGAATCCCAGTTGGAAAATCCATGTTTTTCTTTGATGCACTGGTGGTATTGATGCAGGTGTTCATCAAGGGAATGGATGGAATCCTGTATAGTATCATCATTCTGCTCATTATGTCCACCACGGTGGATCGAGTGGTGGTTTCCGGCGAGCGGAAGGTGGAAATTACCATTATTTCCCCGGAATATGAGAAGATTCGTCAGGAAATTCTAAGCAATATGGACTGCGGTGTGACACTGCTGAATGTGGAGACCGGTTACGACCGAACGGCCCAGCAGGCGATCTATTCGGTGGTCTATGCCAATAAATATCCCGAAATTCGGGATGCAGTGCTGGCGATTGATTCCCATGCATTCATCGTTGCAGGGGATGTTAAGAATGTAAACGGCAGAGGATATACCTTAGACCGCATTACAAGTGAACCATAAGAAAAACCCGGAAACTTCTGTTTCCGGGTTTTTTTACTGCAAAATCAGGGCTAAAAGGTTGGTATCTGTCAAACCGGGCAGGGTGTAGGCCCCGTCCAGGAGCGCATCCATGTTCACCGAATCATTCTCGATCTCTTTGGAAAACAGCTGAACACAGGAGATTTGCGAGTCGAAATCATCATCAGACAGATATGCTGCCATGATGCAGCACGTGACGATGAACTTGATGCGGCAGACCAAATCGTAGTCCGAAACGCACTGGTAATAATAACGGTAAATGCCATACTGAGTAAATTGGCATAACGCATCAAACCAGATTGGCTCAGAACGCGGGTGCGCCAGAGCATTCTTCCAACGCTGGGTGAGAATCTCCAGATTCTGAAAGACATCCAACAGGGCGGGAAAGTCACCAACGCTTGCCAGACCTCTGGCCTCTGCCAGGGCGGCGGCAGGGTCGAAGGGCGTTTCCTCAGCACCGTCAATTTGCCCCTGAATATGGTAGCCGTACATCAAAAGGATGGCAAGGCGTTCGTTTATAGAGAAACGGGAATCTTCCATGATGGAAAATGCAGCGGGGCGGGTATGTTGAAGAAGTGCCATCAGCTCCTGGTCGCATTCCGGTTCCGGAGATTCCGCAGTGGTAGTGGCGGCAATTGTCCATTCCTTTGCGGTTAACATGATTCTAGCGGCCTCTGGACAGCTCATTTCCAGTCCATGCTCCACAAATGTGCCATAATCCTGCCGGATTCTGGGGAATTCCTGACAAACCCTGCTCAAAGCGTCGTGCCCCAGGGCACACTGAATTTGGCACAGTCCGTCCTGCTGCCACATGGGACAGCGGTTGTTCTGATTGCGCAAATAGGTATTGCCATCCTCTTCGTACATGGCGCTGCGAAGGGCATCCCCCAGAGCACCATCCAGTGTGCGGTAATGCGCAGCGGTTTCTGTGTCAATCTGCACATCCCATTCGTGGCAGCAGCTGTCAGGACAGCGGTCTGCGATGCAGCGAAAGTCGTTATAATAAGATGGATAAATATGTTCCATGAAATCGCCTCCGATGGAGTCAGTATATCGTATGAAAAGAGAATTTTCAAGGGATGAAAAAATCGGGAATCCCGGTGGGGATTCCCGATTCAGGTTGTTAGAAAGGATTAGCCCTTGATAGCCTCTTCAACAGCAACAGCCACGGAGACAGTCATGCCGACCATGGGGTTGTTACCAGCGCCCAGGAAGCCCATCATTTCAACGTGAGCGGGGACGGAGGAAGAACCAGCAAACTGTGCATCAGAGTGCATACGACCCATGGTATCGGTCATACCGTAGGAAGCGGGACCTGCAGCCATGTTGTCGGGGTGCAGAGTACGGCCCGTGCCACCGCCGGAAGCAACGGAGAAGTACTTCTTACCCTGCTCGACACATTCCTTCTTGTAGGTGCCGGCAACGGGATGCTGGAAACGGGTGGGGTTGGTGGAGTTACCGGTGATGGAAACGTCAACACCCTCAGCGTGCATGATTGCAACACCCTCGCGGACATCGTCACAGCCGTAGCAGCGGACAGCAGCACGCTCGCCCTCGGAGTACTTGAACTCCTTGACAACGGTCAGCTCGCCGGTGTAGTAGTCGAACTTGGTCTGCACGTAGGTGAAGCCGTTGATTCTGGAGATGATCTGAGCAGCATCCTTGCCCAGACCGTTCAGGATGATGCGCAGGGGCTCCTTACGAGCCTTGTTGGCAGAGCGGGCAATACCGATAGCGCCTTCAGCAGCAGCGAAGGATTCGTGACCAGCCAGGAATGCAAAGCACTTGGTTTCGTCACGCAGCAGCATTGCGCCCAGATTGCCGTGGCCCAGACCGACCTTGCGGTCCTCAGCAACGGAGCCGGGGATGCAGAATGCCTGCAGGCCGATACCGATGGCCTCAGCAGCCTCAGCAGCGGTCTTAACGTCCTGCTTCAGAGCGATCGCAGCGCCCATGCAGTAGGCCCATGCAACGTCCTCAAAGCAGATGGGCTGAATGCCCTTAACAATGGTGTAGGGGTCGAAACCCTTAGCCTGGCAGATCTCACGGCACTCTTCAACAGACTTTAGACCGTACTGAGCGAGGACACCGTTGATCTTGTCGATCTTTCTTTCGTAACCTTCAAACAAAGCCATTTCTGTGTCCTCCTCTTATTCGTGACGGGGATCGATATACTTAGCGGCACCATCGAAGCGGCCGTAGGAGCCCTTAGCCTTCTCCAGTGCGGTATTTGCATCGTCGCCCTTCTTGATGAAGTCCATCATCTTGCCCAGATTGATGAACTCGTAGCCGATGATCAGGTTGTCCTCGTCCAGAGCGCAGCGGGTAACATAACCCTCTGCCATCTCCAGGTAACGGGGGCCCTTAGCCTTGGTGGCGAACATGGTGCCAACCTGGCTGCGCAGACCCTTGCCCAGGTCTTCCAGAGAAGCGCCAACGGGCAGACCGTCTTCGGAGAAAGCGGACTGGCTGCGGCCGTAAACGATCTGCAGGAACAGCTCACGCATAGCGGTGTTGATGGCGTCACATACCAGGTCAGTATTCAGAGCCTCCAGAATGGTCTTACCGATCAGAATCTCGGAAGCCATAGCTGCGGAGTGGGTCATGCCGGAGCAGCCCAGAGTCTCTACCAGAGCCTCTTCAATGATACCTTCCTTGATGTTCAGGGTCAGCTTACATGCACCCTGCTGAGGTGCGCACCAGCCCACACCGTGGGTGAAGCCGCTGATATCCTGAATCTGCTTAGCCTGAACCCACTTGCCCTCTTCGGGGATGGGTGCAGGGCCGTGGTAAGCACCCTTACCGACGGAGCACATGTTTTGTACTTCTGCACTGTAAATCATGGCAAAAATTCCTTTCTTTTCTAAAAGTCGGGATGATTCCCGCCTTTGGATAGATTTGCTTTTGGAAAATTGACATTCTCCGGGGTCATTATACAATAATATCCATGGGATTGTCAATCAATTCCGTCACAAAATATCGGTTTGCAGAGGGGCATTATTTCTGGATTTCGGCGACGAATGCAGTCTTGTCCTGGGCTTTGAAGAAAGCAGAGCCGGAAACCAGTACATTTGCACCGGATTTTTTACAGATGGGGGCGGTGCACAGGTCTACGCCGCCATCGACCTGGAGCAGACATTCGGGGTTGATAGCGGCCAGTTTCTCCTTCAGCCAGACAAGTTTTGGCATCATATCCCCCATAAAGCGCTGACCGCCAAAACCGGGCTCTACCGTCATAATAAGAATCAGATCGCAATCAACAAGGTAAGGTTCCAGTGCTTCCACAGGCGTACCGGGCTTAATGGAAAGACCAGCTTTTACGCCATTGCTGCGAATATTTTTCAGAGTTTGGTGGATATTTTCTGGGGTGTCCGATTCCAGATGGACAGTCAGACAGTCGGCGCCGCTGCTGCAGAACTGCTCCACATAGCGAATGGGACGATCAATCATCAGGTGTACATCCAGAACAAGATCGGTGACCTTGCGCAGAGCGGCAACCACAGGAATGCCGATGGTGATGTTGGGGACGAAGTGGCCGTCCATGACATCCACATGGACCCAAGGTGCGCCAGCTGATTCACAGACTTTGATATCCCGCTCCAGATTTACAAAATCAGCAGATAAAATAGAGGGTGAAATAATGGCCATTTAATATATTCCTCCGAAAAATTCAAATTTATTCTTGCTAATATCATAACATATGAAAATCTTGTTTGCAATGGATGAATGATTGTGAAGAAACGGTGCATACTAGCCTGCGAACCCAAATTTAAGGAGGATTTATTATGAACGTCAACAAGTGTATCGAATGTACGGTGAATCAGTGTGCAAACCATGCTCCCGGCAACTACTGCTCTCTGGATCGCATTATGGTGGGCACCCACGAGTGCAACCCCACCCAGGATCAGTGCACCGACTGCATGAGTTTCCGCAAGAAGTAAGCGTTTGCCGCAGCGTCATGCTGCGGCTTACTTATCCGGTGCTTGACGATAGGGACTTCAGGGGGTATGATGAAGGAGCTATGTCGGTTTCACAGTTTTCTAAACGAAAGTTTATAGTTCGTTTTGTTCAGGGACATAGTTTCTTCATATATTATGAATATGATGATTGCAAAGAATTTCCAAGGAGGAATGACCCATGGAACCCTATGAAAACAAGGACGATCAGCCCGTAACCAATACAGAGCCGGAATGCACACAGAAACCTGTAGAAAATGGTGAAAATGGCGCATTTGCGTCCTCTGCGGGAAATGAGCAGGCGCAGAACCCGCAGCAGCCCAACCCCACAGGAGCCTATCACGGAGCAGGGGCTGGGCAAAAAGAATCACCTTATGCTAATTCCCCCTACTATGCATATAACCAGACCAATTCGCAAACCCATTATGGGGCGCAACAGAACTCTGGATTTCAGCAGGAAACCGGGGCACCCCAGCCAGAAAAAGCCAAGAAACCCCGCAAGAAAATGACCACCAGAACGAAACACGTGATTGCAGCGGTTTTGGCAGTTGTACTGGTTGCCGGCAGCTGCGGCGCAACAGCGGCGGCAGTGAATTATTACTGGCAGAGGGAACAGAGCAGGGTCTACGACGATTTTAACACCAAGATTGCACAGCTGGAGCAGGAACTAAAGCGTGTAGGCAGCGTCACCGGCAGCAGCAGTGTTTCCGGTTCTCCTGTAGCTGCCGAGGGCGCCATGACCCCCAGTCAGGTTTATGCCAAGAATGTCAACAGCGTTGTAGCAATCTCTAACCAGACCACCACCAATGTATGGGGCCAGGTAACAGAAATGGCATCCTCCGGCAGCGGCTTTATTCTGACGGAAGATGGTTATATCATTTCCAATTATCACGTTGTAGAAGGTGCAACCCAGCTGACGGTTATGACGTATCTGGGGGACGAGTACCCCGCAGAGCTCATTGGCTATGATGCCATGAACGATGTTTCTTTGCTGAAAATCGATGCAAAGAATCTGCCTCCTGTAACGATCGGCAGCTCTGAAGATCTGATTGTGGGCGATCAGGTGGTGGCAATCGGCAACCCTCTGGGCGAGCTGACTTCTTCTCTGACCGTTGGCTATATCAGTGCTAAGGATAGAACCATCAATACCGATGGCAGCCTCATCAACATGATGCAGACCGATGCAGCCATCAATCCCGGCAACTCAGGCGGCCCTCTGTTTAACATGAAGGGCGAGGTCGTTGGCATCACCACCGCCAAGTTCTCCGGCTCCACCTCTTCCGGTGCATCCATTGAGGGCATTGGCTTTGCCATTCCCATTGACGATGTGATGAATATGATGGGCGATTTGAAGGAGTATGGCTATCTGAAGAACCAGGCATATCTGGGTGTTACGGTTATGGACATGGATCCCAGAACGGCAAGCATGTATTCTCTGCCCACCGGCTCATATGTGCAGACCGTGGTAGAGGGCGGCTGCGCCCAAAAGGCCGGCCTGCAGCCCAAGGACATTATTGTTGCCGTTGGCGATTACGAGGTGGACAGCAATGCAGCACTGACCAGTGCCCTGCGCAAATTCAGTGCTGGACAAACCACGACCCTTACGGTGTTCCGCGCCGGGCAGGAATTGAAACTAGATATCACATTCGATGAAAAGCCCGAAACTGTGACCGCTGAGCCGACAGAAACCCCCCAGCAGCCAACCCAGCCCGCACCGCCCCAGTCTCAGAATCCCTCTGGGATGAATCCGTTTGATTTCTTCTTCGGCGGACGGCCTTGATCTGAAAAGCCCACTGTCTTTGGGATGATCATAAGGAAATAACAGAATCAGGCACGGCACTGTCCCGATTTGGGGGGGTGCCGTGCCTGTTTTTATATGCTTGCCATTATGAGGGGAAAGAGGCAAAACAGAATAAAGCTGTGGATAGAATCAGTAGTTCTCTGCGAGAATTTCAAAGAAGGATTGGGGATGGTTGCAGGTGGGGCAGATTTCAGGAGCCTTGGTGCCAATCACAAGGTGGCCGCAGTTGCGGCATTCCCAAACCTTGACTTCGCTCTTTTCAAAGACTTTGGCAGTCTGCAAATTGTGCAGTAATGCGCGATAACGCTCCTCGTGGTGCTTTTCGATGGCAGCGACCAGACGGAACTTGGCAGCAAGCTCCGGGAAACCCTCTTCCTCAGCAGTCTTGGCGAATCCGTCGTACATGTCTGTCCACTCGTAGTTTTCGCCACTGGCAGCAGCGGCAAGATTCTGGGCGGTGTCGCCCAGACCGGCCAGCTCTTTGAACCATAGCTTGGCGTGCTCTTTTTCGTTATCCGCAGTCTTCAAAAACAGAGCGGAAATCTGCTCGTAGCCCTCTTTCTTGGCGACAGATGCGAAATAGGTGTATTTGTTGCGAGCCTCGGATTCACCGGAAAAAGCGGCCATCAGGTTTTGTTCGGTCTTGGTGCCTGCGTATTTGTTACCCATGGGAAATACCTCCATTATTGTCATGATAAATTGGGAAACTCCCTAAGACTATGATACCCAAAAATCTGTTCATTGCAATAGACAGATTGTAAGATTTGGAAAATTCTCCGAAACCGGAGAAAATGCAGCGGAATTTATTCATATGTTTCATCTGCCGGGGCGGCCAGGTCGTACCTGCCGGTTGGTGTGGTGCCGAAACGCTTGCTGTAGGCTCGGGTAAAGGAAGAGTAGCTGTGCCATCCACATCGGAAACAGGCCTCTGTTGCACTGACTCCCTGGGAAATCAGATCCTGCGCATACAGCAGCCGCCGGTGGGACAGATAGCTGTGGATCGAATCCCCTGTTTCACGGCGAAACAGGCGCATCATATGGTATTTGCTGAGATAAAATCGCTCGGCAAGATCGTCGATGGTGATGTCCTCAGTCAGGTGTGCATCCAGATATCGCAAGATTTCCAGCACTCTGCTGCTGTGAGGCTGAATCGGGCTGGGAAGTTCTCCGTCCGGGTGTTGCAGATTTCTACCGATTTCCACCAGAAGTTTCAGCAATAGGCCGTTGCTGAGAATCACCCGGCCGTATGCATCTCCGGAAAGCTCTTTCTCCAGAGCATCCGCAAGGGAGAATAATTTCCGCCGCTGGGATTCGCTCAGGCGGAGCACATGACCCCATTGGCCGGAAAAACAGTCCATCAAATTGCAATCGGAAACCGATTGCCTCTGTAAAAAATCCGGAGAGATATAGATGATCGTGCGCTCATAGGGAACACCCCGTTCAAATTCCGGGCGATGGACACAGCGACTGCCAATGAGCACAATGTCTCCAGGTACCAGAGAATAACGCTGCCCCCCCACGCTGTAACTGCCAGAGCCGGAGTGCAGCAGCAGTATCTTGCAAAATTCATGATAGTGAAAGTCGATTTTTGTTCCCTGAGCGTCCTGCAGGTGGAACAGACGAAAGTCTTCCAGAAGATATCCACGTTTTTTGTAGTTGCGTTCCATTCCATTCCCTCCTGAAGAGCATCTTTTGCAATAATAATAGCATATATTGCGTTTTATTTGCAAGTCATGCCCAGTAAAATAGGTTCTAAATCAACATTCGTCTTTCTGGGGGGCTTGATAAAATGAAAAAAGGATTCTTACAAAACTACGGTTTTTTGATGTTTATGCTGGCAGGCATTGTTTCTGGTTGTATTGCAGGTCTTGTGTGGGATGGTGCCGCAAAGCTTGCGCCATTGGGGACGCTGTTTACCAACATGATGTTCTGTGTGGTTGTTCCCATGGTTTTCTGCTCCATTGCATCGGCTATTGCCAATATGCAGAGTATGCGACGGGCGGGCAAGGTCATGGGTGTGACCATTGTGACCTTCTGCGTGACTGCAGCCATTGCAGCTGTGGTCATGTATGTGGCGATTTCCGTTTTTCCGGTGGTAAATGGTACATATGAGATGGCAGAGGGACAGATTGACCGCACCATGGGTGCTGCGGACCTGGTCATCAACTTTTTTACCAAGCCAGACTTCGTTGAGCTGTGGAGCCGGAAGGCAATTCTTCCTCTGATCGTTGCAGCTGTGATTTTTGGATTTGGCATCCAGATGAACGGCGGCCCGGCAACCATGACAGCCAAGATGCTGAAGGATTTGACCGAATGCATCATGAAGACCGTCAAGATCATCACATATTATGCGCCCATAGGGTTCTTTGGTTTCTTTGCAAATCTGGTTGCGACCCATGGCACGGATCTGATTGGGGATTACGGTCGAACCCTCATCCTGTATTATGTGGTGAGCTTTGCCTACATGCTGGTGTTTTTCCCCTTGTATGCCCGCTTTGGCGGTGGCAGGGGGGCGGCAAAGGTCATGTTTCAGAACCTGTTCAAGCCTGCGGCGGTCTCCTTTGGCACCTGCTCCAGCGTTGCGACCATTCCATCCAACATGGAGGCAGCAGAAGAAACCGGCGTTTCTTCCGATGTTGCCAATATCGTACTGCCCTTGGGCGCGACCATGCATATGGATGGCAGTGCCATGTCTGCGATTATCAAGGTGGCATTTCTGTTTGGACTGTTTGGTCAGGATTTTAACACCGGCCGTGCGGTTCTTGCAATTGTGGTGGCGGTTCTGTCCTCTGTTGCCATGTCCGGTATTCCCGGCGGCGGCGGCACCGGCGAGCTGGCGCTGTGTACCATCTTCTTCCCGGATCAGCTGGCGGTGGCCTTCCCCTTTGCCCTGGCGCTGGGAAATCTGGTGGATCCCCCTGCAACCATGGTCAATGCCGCAGGGGACTATGTGACCACTTTTATTGTGGAGCGTTATGTCTCCGGCAAGGATTGGCTGCAGAAGCAATTGCACAAGAAACTATGAGCGTTTCAGACCGCCCCATGTGGGGCGGTCTGTTCCTGCTAGAAGTACCAGTTTCGTTTTATTTGGACATTGTATTTTATTCTGGAGTGTGTTAATATCTGAGATACAATTGTTGTTATTATACAGACGCTTTCAGCCATGGAGGGACACTATGAAGTATATTGTGGTATTGGGAGACGGTATGTCAGGCCTGCCACTGGAAGAATTGAATGGTCAGACAACGCTGGAGGCGGCGAAAACGCCCGTGATGGATGAACTGGCCGGCAAGGGTGAGATGGGGATGGTGCAAAATGTGCCGGCGGGCATGGCTCCCGGCTCGGATGTGGCAAACCTCGCGGTGCTGGGGTACGACCCAAAGATTTATTATTCCGGACGATCCTCTGTGGAAGCACTCAGCATCGGAGTTCCCATGTCCGATGACGATGTGATTTTCCGCTGTAACCTTGTGACCCTGACGGAGGAAGAACCCTATGCCCAGAAAACCATCCTCGACCATAGTTCTGGCGAAATTTCCTCTGAGGATGCAGATGTCTTAATGGATGCTGTTCGTCAGGCCTTTGATTCAAATGAATTTCGGTTTTACTCAGGGAAAGCCTATCGGCATATCTGTGTCTGGAAACATGGAAGGTTTGTAACGATGGAACCGCCCCATGACCATCTGGGTCAGGTGATTGGCCCGTATCTGCCCACCGAAAAGCGATTCCTGAATATGATGGAGCGGAGCTTTGAAATTCTCAACAACCACCCCCTGAATCTCAAACGGGCGGCGCAGGGGAAGAACAAGGCAAACTCCCTCTGGTTCTGGGGCGCTGGCACGAAACCAAACCTCAGAAATTTTCAGCAGAAAACCGGAAAAACCGGGGCCATGGTTTCTGCGGTGGATTTGCTCAAGGGCCTTGCCGTTGGTACGGGGATGAACGTCATGGATGTGGCTGGGGCCACCGGCTCTGTGGAAACCAATTACGAGGGGAAAGCCAAAGCGGCTGTGGATGCGCTGCTGAAAGACGGCTGTGATCTTGCCTATATTCATCTGGAAGGCCCGGACGAGATGGCGCATCAGGGCAGGATGGAGCAAAAAATCAAGAGTATCGAGTATCTGGACAGCCGCATCATCGCACCTGTAAAAAAGGCCATGGAGGATGCAGGGGAAGAGTTCCGAATGCTGATTCTGCCGGATCATCCCAATCCAATCTGCTATCGCACCCATACGCTGGACCCGGTTCCCTATATCCTCTATGATTCCAGGAAAGAGCGCAGGGCAATTGCCCACTACTCGGAAAAAGAGGCGATGGAAACGGGAATTTATGAACCGGATGGGTACAAGATGATGGACAGACTACTGGAGCTGTAAAGCAAGTTAGGACGAACCACGAAATACAACAAAACCCTATGCAGAATTCCTGAATCAAAGAGGAAATCTGCATAGGGTTATTTTCGTGAAATTTATAACGGATATGACCGCTGCGGCTGATGGGGGGGTTGCAGGTGGAGATGCCCTCGTTTGCGGCATTTCTTACGCATCTACATTTTTGTTGTAAATGAGCATGAGGCCCTTGAGCAACAGTTCGTCATCGAGAATCAGCTTGGTCTTACAAAGGGGAGCAATCAGCGGCGCCAGACCGCCGGTGGCAACTACGGTGCAGGGTTCGCCCATATCTTCTGTAATGCGTGTGACGATGCCGTCAATCATGGCTGCGTTGCCGTACATGATTCCACTCTTGATGCAGTCGATGGTGTTGGTACCGATGACCCGCTTGGGAATGTCAAAGGAAATCCGGGGCAGCTGAGAAGTCCGGCTGATCAGCGCATCTGAGGCAACAGACATACCCGTGGTAATCAGTCCACCCAGATAATTGCGGTTTTTGTCGATCACGGAGAAGGTGGTGGCGGTGCCCATATCGATGATCACCATGGGGCAGGGGTATTCGTGAATACCTGCGACGGCATCGACTACCAGATCGCTGCCCAGCTGGGCGGGGTTGTCAATGCGGATGCTCAGCCCTGTTTTGATACCGGGGCCCACGATCAGGGGCTTGACACCGCAGTATTTTTCAAGGGCGTGCCGAAACGTGTTGGTTACGGTGGGCACCACAGAGGACATGATGGCACCTGTAATATGATCGGGGGAAAGTCCGTGCATATCCAGGGCGGTCTTGATGGTAACCGCATATTCCAGGTCGGTTGCGGTGTGCTTGGTGGATACGCGCTCCCGGAAAAGAATTTTATTGTTGTCAAAGCAACCCATAACAATGTTGGTGTTGCCCACATCAATTGCAAGAATCATTCTGATTCCCTCCAAATGGTATTAGTGTAGGATATTTGACTTGCGCACGGCGGTGACGACAGCGGAGGCGATGATGGCCGCAATGATTGCCTCAAGGGTACCGTTGATGTAGATCACGGACAGGATAACGCCGAGAATCGCCTCAAAAGCGATGCTGCGGGCAGCGGCGTAGGCGTGGCCGAAGAACAGATAAATCATACCCATGACCAAAATCGTATTGGTGATGGAGCCTGCAACGCCGGAAACAAGCAGCGTGTATTTACGGCTTTTATCAGGAGATTTGGACAGCTTTTGCAGTCCGGTATATACATAGTGGGGCACAATGCCGCAAACAATCCGGGGAACAAAACAGACCAGAAGCGCCAGAGGGCTGCCCCCGAGACCGTCACCAATCTGGACGAATGGGGAGAAACAGAAACTGGTCAGACCCGGTTCGGTGGTATTGTTGATCAAACTGGTCAGTCCGAAGACAAATCCCAAAAATCCGCCGCATTTCGGCCCCAGCAAAATGGAACCCACAATCACGGGAATGTGGACTGTGGTGGCCTGGATGGCGAAAAAAGGCACCCGGATGTAGCCAACATATGGCACGAAGGCCAGCAGGATGATCAGCGCAGTCAAAAGTGCCAACTGCACCATGGTTTTGGTTTTCTTGTGATTCAAGATGGAATCCTCCTATGTTATTATTCCTCCTGCGAGGGTACAATACATTTGCCTCACATGACTACCTGTCGGCGCTGTCAGATTTCCGAAACGGAATACCTGCAGATGCGCCCGGCACATTCATGCAAATGCTCGGGTATTATAGCACATAGAAACGAAAAATGCTATAGCCTTGGAAGAATGCGCATGATATAATATGGTAAAATTATGAAGCGAGGTAAATGTTATGTTAACTGGAAAGACTGTGGTACTTGCGGTCACCGGAAGCATTGCTGCATATAAGGTTCCCAATCTGGCACGGATGCTGAAAAAACGCCACTGTGATGTGCAGGTACTCATGACCCAGAATGCCACACAGTTCATCAATCCCATCACCTTTGAGTCTCTCACGGGGAACAAGTGCCTGATCGATACATTTGACCGGAATTTTCAGTACAGCGTGGAGCACGTAGCTCTTGCAAAACGGGCAGATGTGGTGATGATTGCGCCGGCCTCTGCCAATGTGATCGGTAAAATCGCCAACGGCATCGCAGACGATATGCTGACCACCACCGTGATGGCCTGCCCCTGCAAAAAAATCGTTTCTCCTGCCATGAATCACAATATGTTCCACAACCCCATTGTTCAGGACAATCTGCAGAAGCTGCAGCGGTTCGGTTATGAAATTGTAGCACCTGACCGGGGAATGCTGGCCAACGGCGATACCGGTGACGGCAGAATGCCGGAAGAAGAGGTGCTGCTGCAATATATCCTGCGGGAAATTGCCTGCGAAAAGGATTTGGCAGGGAAGAAAATTCTGGTGACGGCAGGTGCCACCAGAGAGCCAATTGACCCCGTCCGATTCATCACCAATCACTCCAGCGGCAAGATGGGATGCGCCATTGCAAAGGCCGCCATGCTCCGGGGTGCGGAGGTGACACTGGTTCACGGACATATGGAGGTAGAACCGCCTAAGTTTGTGAAATGTGTCCCGGTTCAGACGGCCCAGCAGATGTTTGATGCGGTGATCCAGGCTGCACCCGGGCAGGATATCATCATCAAGGCGGCGGCTGTAGCAGATTACACCCCAGAGACGGTGGCAGAAGGGAAAATGAAAAAGACGGACGGTAACTTGACCATTTCGCTGAAACGCACCCAGGATATTTTGGCTTATCTGGGAAAACACAAGACACCGGGACAGGTGCTGTGCGGATTCTCAATGGAGACAGACAATGTCCTTGAAAATGCGCAGAAGAAATTGCACAGCAAGAATTGCGACATGATCTGTGCAAACTCCCTGAGAAGTGAGGGTGCCGGTTTTGGCGTGGACACCAATATCCTTACTCTGATTACCCATGAAGGCATGACGGAACTGGATTTGATGAGCAAGGAACAGGCCGCCCATGAGATTCTAAACCACCTGATTCAGATGAAGTAATATCAATACGAACAGCCCTGACTTCCATTGCAGTCAGGGCTGTTTTTGCAGGCAATTATGTGGTTTGGGTTGCTGTGATTTCGGGGGATTCTTTCAGATGGGTAATTGCCACCAGGATGATGGGAAACAGAATCATACCCACCAGACCCATCAGCTTTAGTCCCAGAATCAGGGCAACCAGTGTGGCAAGGGGGTGCAGACCGATTTGACTGCCCACGAACTTTGGCTCCAGTGTATTACGCACTGCGGCAATCACCACGTAGAGCAGGATCAATCCAATTCCGGTGCCGATCTGTCCGGTAATCAGCGCATAGGCACCCCACGGAAGTAAAATACCGCCGGTTCCCAAAATGGGCATCAGGTCAAAGATGGCGATTGCGAAAGCGATGCCCAGAGAATATGGAATCCGCAAAATGGCAAGCCCGATCCATAGCTCAATAAAGGTGGCGCAGAACAGCAGGGAAAAGGATTTTATATACACCAGAACGGCGGTTTTGGCGTAACCCAGACCATGGGTGACAAAATGATACTTGTTCTGGGGAATAAGACTCTTGATAAAATCCAAAACCTTTTGATAGTCTGCTGAAATATAAAAAGAAGAAACAACGGTGATGACAATCTGGACGATGGCACTGGGAAGGCTGACTGCGCCGGATGCAACCAGTTTGACGGCTCCGGCTGACAGATTCGTGGCAAATTGACTCAGACTCTTTATGAAGGAATCACCCAGCTCAAAAAGCCATTCGATGATGGAGGAATCCACCGGAGAGAGCCGGGCTTTGATTGTGTGGGTTGTCTCTAAAAAGAGCGGATACAGCTGATACTGAATCAGATCAGGCATGGAACGAATCAGCTTGTCAATCTGATCCATAAGCTGAAAGCCGAACAGAACCAATATTCCCACGATCATGGCATAAAATGCGAAACAGAAAAAGGATGCCAGTAAGCGTTTTTTTCGTGGATTGGAGATATTGATATGATTTAGCGGAATCTGCACCAGAGAGGCAATGCAAAATCCAATGATAAATGGGGTCATAATTGGAAGAATATAGCGATATAATCCCATAAGGATGAGAGCGATGATCCCATAAAATGCGGCATTGATGATGAAATTCTTTTTTGTCTCCATAATGATTCCTTTCAATCGAACTGCATATACATCATGCAGGTTTATTTTCTCATGTCTCAAGAATAAGTCAATAAAAAAATTCTAAAGATTTCCTTCAGATCGATCAAGGGGTTCTTTACAAAACAATCCGGGCAGGGAGGCGGGGGAACAGTCCTGCTTATGCTAGAAAGTATGAGATACTTCCTAACAGATGCACGATATCCTATCAAACGGTTTCTTGACAGGAAAATGTCGAATATCTATAAAAACGGATGGAAAAGTGTTTCTCTTTTGTTAATTTTGTTGCAAATATATCGGTAAAATTTAGAAAGAATTATTTTGCAAAGATAGTTGACAAAGTCACCTTTTAGATTTAGAATGTCCTTAAAGGGAGGTGTCATTATGCAGGAGCAGTTGCTTTCGCATTATGTGGATGGCCTGCATCGGGATGTTTCGTTTTTTTGCGGTGAAACGCTGCGGAAAAATGGAATCTCGGCAGGACTGATGTACTTCATTTTATATGTGTGCAAGCATCCTGGGTGTACCCCTGCACAGCTTGCCCGTGATCTTGCCTTGGATCGGGCTTATGTATTGCGTACCATAAACAAGTTGGTAGATAATGGCTTTTGTGAGCGTGTCTCCCATCCGACTGACGGGCGCGCCACCATACTGTACCCGACACAAAAGGGTGAGGAGATCTTTGAAATGAGTCGTGACCTGCTGCACCGCTGGGATTTGTGCGTGCTGGAGGGAATGACAGAAACAGAAAAAGAACAGCTATTTACACTACTCAAAAAAATTCAGACGAAAGGAAAATAAATCATGTCTAAAGATTCTTTGATGTTACAGCCCATTAAGGTGGGTAATTTGGTTCTGAAAAATCGCGTTATGTTCCCCCCTCTGACCACCAATTACGAGGAGCGTGACGGCTCCATTGGTTCTCAGAGCCTGCATTTCTATGAGCGCCTGGCAAAGGGCGGCGTTGCCTATGTTGTTCTGGGTGACGTTGCACCTGTCAATACCGCAACTCCTACCCCCAAGCTGTGTGATGACAGTCAGATTCCTACCTATCGGATGCTGGCTGATGCACTGCATGCTTACGACTGCAAGCTGGGCCTGCAGGTGTTCCATCCTGAATACGATGTTCCCGATGTAAACCGCAGAATCATGGCCTCTATGATGGCTGCTAAGGCTGCTCAGGAAGCTAAGGCTCAGGGTGACATGGAAACCTTCAACGCAAAGATGGAAGAGAGCGGTGTCCTGCGTAAGGATGCATTTGCAAAGATTCACCATGATACCATGCACTTTGTAAATGAGGCAACCCAGGAGAAGCTGAATGAAATCAAGATGGCAATTGCTGCCTGCGCAAAGCGTGCAGCTGAGGCCGGTGTAGATGCTATCGAAGTTCATGGCGACCGTCTGGTGGGTTCCCTATGCTCTGTGGCTCTGAATAAGCGTACCGATAATTATGGCGGCTGCTTCGAGAACCGTGTTCGTTACGCTCTGGAAGTTGTTGCAGCAATCAGAGAGGCTGCACCTGAGATGATGATCGAGTACAAGCTGCCCATCATCACCCGTAACCCCGACGGCAGCCTGCGCGGCAAGGGCGGCGTGGTCGAAGAGGAAGGCCTGCTGTTTGCACAGATGCTGGAGAAGGCTGGCGTTGACATGATTCAGGTTGCTCAGGCAAACCACACCGGCAACATGGGCGATACCATTCCTCCTATGGGTACCGTTCCTTACAACTGGACTCTGCCCGTGGCTGAAAAGGTCAAGAAGCTGGTTTCCATCCCTGTGGCAACCGTTGGCCGTGTTATCACTCCTGAAAATGGCGAGGAAATCCTGAAGAACGGTCAGGCAGACATCATCGGATACGGCCGCAGCCTGCTGTGTGATGCAGATATCGTGAACAAGTTTGCTGAGGATAAGCCCATCCGTGCTTGCGTCAACTGCAATAAGGGCTGTGTTGATGCAATCTCTGTTCGTAAGTGCGTATCCTGTGTGCTGAATGCAGAAAATGGCAGCGAAGAGACGATGTTCATCAAGCCCGGTGAAGGCAAGAAGAATGTGGTTGTCGTTGGTGCTGGTATTGCCGGTCTGGAGGCTGCTCGTGTTGCAGCAATGCGTGGCTATGCAGTAACTGTGTTTGACACCGCAAAGGAAATCGGCGGTCAGATCCGTCTGGCTGCAGTGCCTCCCCGTAAGTCTGAGCTGCTGCGTTCTATCGAATACTACGAGGCAATCCTGCCTGAGCTGAATGTGACCCTGAAGCTGGGCACTGAGTGCACCGTTGCAGACATGAATGCTGCAGACGCTGTCATTGTGGCAGTTGGCGCTCGCAATGTGATGCTGCCCATCCAGGGTGCAGACCGCGACAATGTGGTTTCTGCTTGGGATGTGCTGGCTGGTAAGGTTCAGGTTAGCGGCAACTGTGCAGTGATCGGCGGCGGTCTGGTTGGTACTGAGACTGCTGAATACCTGCTGGAGCATGGCTGCAAGG
The DNA here is from genome assembly GCA_020025575.1 of Oscillospiraceae bacterium. GTDB lineage: Bacteria > Bacillota > Clostridia > Oscillospirales > Oscillospiraceae > Faecousia. The sequence goes on from JAHHRW010000002.1 coordinate 75,427, forward strand.
TATCCATCGTTGAAATGATGGATAAGATTGCAAGCGGCGAATCCAACACCATCCTGCCCATCATTCTGAAGGACTTCGCTGCCGGCGGCCTGCAGCAGTTTGTGAACACCCGTGTGAACGCAATTGCGGATGACGGTAAGGCAATCCTGGCTACAGACACTGTGAAGAACGAAGATGTTACCATTCCATGCGACTACGTGGTTATGGCAGTTGGTTCCAAGAAGAATACCTTCGATGTGACCGGCGTGACCGTACCTGTTCAGTTTGTAGGTGACTGCTCCGGTGAGCGTACTGCTGATATCTCCAGCGCAATCCGTACTGCTTACAATGCAGCAAACAACATCTAATAGAACATAAGGCAAAATCCTTACGGAAATGCAATAGTATGTGGACCGAAAAGGCGTGGCACTGCGAAAGCAGCGCCACGCCTTTAGACTATCAAAAACCTCTAAGGCTGTTTTCAGCGAAGGACTGCCGTCTGATCTGTGCATCATTTGTCTGCATTTTTCAGCCCGATATGTATTTTACACGGGGTACACGCCTCTGTGGAAAATGATTTCTCTTTTCGCTACGCCGAAAGCGTATATCGCTTTGCGCTTGGTTTATGAAAAGTCTGAAAGAGTTGCTCAGAAGAATCATAAAAAACTGGTTATATTGTGAAAATATATCGTCTCGCATTGAAATCATATGCAAATTATGCCATAATACGGCCATGCAGTAAGGGTGTGTGCACAAACCGCTGCGGATGGCAGTATGAGAGTTAGGAGATTGAAAAATATGGATCAGAAAGTTTATCATGCATGTGTGTCTGTGCTGCATGGAGAATTGATTCCGGCATTTGGGTGTACCGAGCCAATTGCTGTGGCTTATGCATCAGCAAAAGCTCGTCAGGTTCTTGGCGCATTTCCGGAGCATATGACGGCAGAGTGCAGCGGCAATATCATTAAAAATGTTCAGGGTGTCATCGTGCCTACAACAGGAGATCTGCGTGGAATCGCTGCGGCAGCTTTGCTGGGGGCTGTTGGTGGAGATCCCGAAAGAAAGTTGGAAGTGCTGACGACAGTATCCCCAGAACATGTAGAAAAGGTTCGGGAGCTTATCAAGCAGGGAATCTGCCAGGAAATGAAGCTGGATACACCGGCAAAGTTACATATTATTATCCGCATGGAGCGGGGCGAACACAGATCCATGGTGGAACTGATTCATAGTCACAATAACATCGTGAGAATTGAAAAGGATGGGGAAGTACTTCTGGATGTACCGCATGAGGTGCAGGAAGTGGAAACAAAGAATGAGAATTATGATTATCTCAGCATTGCCAATATCGTGGATTTTGCAAATGAGGTAAAGATTGACGATGTAAAGGATATTCTGGAGCAGCAGATTTTAAATAATACGGCCATTTCTGAGGCGGGGTTGACAGGGGCATACGGCGCAAGGGTAGGTGCCACACTGTTGAAACTGTACGGAGATGATGACGTAAAGATCCGTGCCAAAGCCGCTGCTGCGGCAGGTTCTGATGCCCGCATGGGGGGCTGTGAACTGCCGGTGGTCATCAATTCCGGAAGTGGTAACCAAGGCATGACTGTTTCTCTGCCTGTCATCGAATACGCAAAAGAGATGAAAGTGGATCGGGAAAAGCTGTACAGAGCACTGTGTCTGAGCAATCTGACAGCCATTTATCAGAAAACAAAGATCGGTAAGCTATCTGCTTACTGCGGCGCAGTCAATGCTGCTGTGGGGGCCGGTGTGGGCATCTGTTGGCTCTGCGGTGGCGGCCTGAAAGAAATGGAGCAGGTGATTGTCAACACCATTGGCAATATCTCCGGTATTGTCTGTGATGGTGCAAAGCCATCGTGTGCGGCAAAGATTGCATCCAGCGTGGATGCTGCGATTATGGCAGTGGGAATGGCCATGAATCATCGGGGATTCCATGCTGGCGAAGGCATCATCAAGAAAGATATTGAAGATACCCTGGAGAGCGTGGGGCAGCTTGCAAGGGAGGGAATGCGTCAGACAGACCTGGAGCTGCTTAATATCATGGTTTCCAAGTGATTTGGTGTTCGTGGCGCTTATGTGCCTGGTCATTTTTAGAAATCGATATGAAAGAATGGTGGGAACCGTCTTGCAGATTCAAGGCGGTTCCCACCATGTATTATTTTCACATTCACGGGCGCAGGTTCCATTTTAACATCTGCGCTGGAATTTGTCAGCTTGTAAAGGGCGGCGAGATTTTGGTGGGCAGCGAAAAGATTTCTGGATGGTATTTGGAGCAGACCCCTTGCCCATATACCAACCGGATGCTATCCTCAAAAAACAAAAAATAACAGCCAAGAGTTTTCACTCTTAGCTGTTATTTGGTGGGGGAGGACGGATTCGAACCATCGAAGCGATACGCAGCAGATTTACAGTCTGTCCCCTTTGGCCACTCGGGAACTCCCCCATATGAAATTATCTATCTGAATGGAGCCGGTAGACGGACTCGAACCCCCGACCTGCTGATTACAAATCAGCTGCTCTACCAACTGAGCTATACCGGCGGCTCAAACAGAACATGCTTATTATATCACGATTGCGGGAAATGTCAAGCATTATTTTTACATTTTTCAAAAAATTTTTGCCCCCTAAAAAGGGGGCAAAACAGGGAACTTACAGCTCGATTTCCAGACGGGAGATCACACCTGCGCAGCGCTTGCACAGGCCGTTCTCATCAGCCTGCTCAGAGTGCATCCAGCAACGGGGGCACTTGGTACCCCGGGCATCGGACACACCGATGGTCAGGTCGGGATAGTTGCTGCCGGTGCTGCTGGTGCAGCCTTCGGCTACAGTCTCAAAGTCACAGGAAGAGACGATGAAGATCTCTGCCAGGTTTAGGCCGGCACAGGCGGCCTTCAGAGCCTCGTTTTCGGTCTGCAGGGAAACATGTGCCTCCAATGCTTTACCGATGCGCTTTTCGGCACGAGCGAGCTCCAGAACGCCATTGACATCCTGACGCAGCTTTACAATGGTGTCCCACTTGGCCATAGCGGCATCGTCCAGTGCGTATGCGGTGAAGTTCTCAGGCATACGGTTCAGAACGATATTGCGGACATCATCGCCCTCACGGTGCGGCATTGCCTGCCAGATTTCGTCGCAGGTGAATGCAAGGATGGGGGCAAAAAGTTTCGCCATGGCGTCCACAATCAGGAACAGAGCAGTCTGAGCGGAACGACGACGCAGACCATCGCGATCTTCACAGTACAGGCGATCCTTGATGATATCCAGGTAGAAACTGGACAGCTCGACAACACAGAAATCGTTGATGGCGTGGGAGACAATGTGGAATTCGTAGTTGTCGTATGCCTTCAGGCAGGTGGCAACCAGCGCATCCAGCTTGGTCAGTGCCCAGCGATCCAGCTCTTCCAGCTGCCCAACCGGAACCAGATTGTTGGGATCAAAGCCATCCAGATTGCCCAGGCAGTAACGGGCGGTATTCCGGAACTTCAGGTAGCTCTGGCTCAACTGCTTGATGATCTCCTTGGAGCAGCGGACATCTGCATGGTAATCGGCAGAACCGGCCCACAGGCGGATGATATCAGCGCCGAAGTCCTTAATGAGATCCGCAGGAGCAACGCCATTGCCCAGAGATTTGTGCATGGCACGACCCTGGCCATCTACGACCCATCCGTGGGTCAGAACCTGCTTAAAGGGAGCACCCTGGCCCAGAGCGCCCACAGAGGTCAGCAGAGAGGACTGGAACCAACCACGGTATTGGTCAGCACCTTCCAAATAAACGTCGGCAGGCCACAGCTCAGGATTGTTGTGGCGCAGAGAGGCATAGTGGGTGGAGCCGGAGTCAAACCAACCGTCCAGCGTATCGGTTTCCTTTTCAAAGCCGTGGGCCTTGCCGCAATGGGGGCAGACCAAGCCTTCGGGAATCAGATCCTCAGCGTCCTTCTCAAACCAGATATTGGAACCGTGCTCACCGAAGAGTTTGGAGATGTGCTCGATGGTTTCGTCGGTGCATACGGGCTTGCCACACTCCTTGCAGTAGAACACGGGGATGGGCAGACCCCAGCGGCGCTGACGGGAGATGCACCAGTCGGCACGCTCACGAACCATGCTGATCATGCGGTCTTCGCCCCAAGCGGGCAGCCAGCGCAGGCCCTTGCAGGCAGCAGCTGCCTCGTCCTTGAAACTATCCACAGAGCAGAACCACTGGGGAGTGGCACGGAAGATGATGGGGGTCTTACAACGCCAGCAGTGGGGATAGGAGTGCATGATGTCTTCAGAGGCAAAGAGCATGCCGCTTTCCTTCATATCCTCCAAAATGACGGGATTGGATTCGCTGGTGGTCATGCCGGCATACTTGCCAGCGTAATCGGTATGGCGGCCGCGGTCATCCACAGGGACAACCAGATCCATGCCATAGCGCATACAGGTCTGATAGTCGTCAGCACCAAAGCCGGGAGCGGTGTGGACACAGCCGGTACCGGAATCCATGGTGACATATTCTGCATTGACCAGACGGGAAGTCTTATCCAGGAAGGGGTGCTGAGCAAGCATATTTTCAAAGAAATTGCCGGGGTAGCTTGCCAGAACTTCGTAGTTTTCAAAGCCGCCCATCTTCATGACCTTGTCCATCAGGGCTTCGGCCATGATGTAGGTTTCCCCGTTTTCAGCCTTGACCAGAACATAAGTCTCCCGAGGATGCAGGCAGATACCCATGTTGCCGGGCAGAGTCCAGATGGTGGTGGTCCAGATCACGAAGTAGGTCTTGGACAGGTCAAACTCAGACAGCTTGCCCAGATCGTCCTTCATGGGGAACTTGACATAGACAGAGGTACAGGGGTCATCCTGGTACTCAATTTCAGCCTCAGCCAGAGCTGTCTCATCCTTGGGGCACCAGTACACGGGCTTCAGACCCTTGTAGATGTAGCCCTTGCGGTACATGGCACCGAAAATCTTGATTTCCTCAGCCTCAAACTGGCGATCCATGGTGCGATAGGGGTGTTCCCAGTCAGCAATGACACCCAGACGCTTAAAGCCTGCCATCTGACGCTGAATGTAGCTCTCAGCAAATTCTTCACAGGCGTTGCGGAATTCAGGGATGGGCATAGCCTTGCGGTTGAGCTTGTTCTTCTTGATAATGGCAGACTCGATGGGCATGCCGTGGTTATCCCAGCCGGGGACATAGGGGGTATAGTAGCCGCGCATGGCGTGGCTGCGGATGATGAAATCCTTCAGGGTCTTGTTCAGTGCATGACCCATGTGGATGTCGCCGTTGGAGAAGGGAGGGCCATCGTGCAGGACGAAAGGCTTGCAGTCCTTGTTCTTTTCCAGCATTGCGTTGTACACATCCAGTTTCTCCCAGTTCTCCAGCATGCCGGGCTCCCGATTGGGCAGGCCGGCCTTCATGGGGAAGGAAGTCTTGGGTGTGATGATGGTATTTTTGTATTCCATATTGAAGTAACCTCCATCGTAAATTACAATAAAATAAACGCCTTTGTCCCTAAATAAGAGACAAAGGCGTAAAATCCTCTGCGGTACCACTCTTGTTCCGGATTGCTCCGGCACTCGACGGCGCGGTATCGGGCGCTGACCGGCGCAGCCTACGGATTACTTTCGGTGCGCTGCTCAGGGGTGATACACTCATAGTCTGTTTGCTGCCTTGCACCAAACGGCAGCTCTCTGAAAACAGGGGGGATGAATGCGTGTCCTCTTCAAAGCATTGGGATATTCAGATCATCAGCTTAGCGCTGGGTAGAATCGTAGTTACGACCAAACTGCAGGTTGGTGAACTTGCTTGTGGTCTCAGACTGGGGGTGACGGGGAGGTGCCACAGGAGCAGAGTCCTCAGTGGTGCCCACCAGTGCCTCCAGATTGCTGGAAATCTCGTCGGCAACCGCATTAGCCTCAGGGGTATTACCGTCGGGGTTCTCATAGTCGAATGCCACAGTGCCACTGTTCGCAGCAGGGCGGTTTGCGCTCTTGATCCGCTCCAGGGCCTGGATGCAGGTCTTCATCTGATCCTGGATCTCGGTAATCTTGGCAGCGGCAGCCTTCTTAGCATCTTCAACCCGGGCGTTCTCGGCGTCGATCAAAGTGTCGGCGTTCTTTGCATTTTCAGCGGCAGTAGCATTGGCATCGTTGAGCATCTGGGTGCACTTGGTCTCAGCCTCGCGAACCATCTTGTCGCAGGTCTTCTGGGCATTGACAATGGCATCGCGCATACTGGCCTCGTTGCGGCGGTACTCCTCCAGCTTTTCAACCAGAACACGCATCTTGCTCTTGAGCAGAGCATTCTCTTTGTAGAGAGTGACATAGTCTTCGGTCAGAGGCTCCAGGAATTCATCCACGGACTGCATATCATAACCGCCAAATACTGCTTTATCAAAAGCAATCTCATCAATTTGTTGGGGGGTAAACATAGTCTAGTCCTTTCTGCTACTCAAGCTTAGATATAGCTTTCTACTTCGCTCTGCAGGTTCTTCAGATCACCCAGAACCTCCATGTTGTAGGGGCAGAACAGGTAGGTTGCCTGAGAAACCTTTTTCACAGAGCCATCCAGTGCGTAGGTGCAGCCGGACAGAAAATCCACCACACGACGGGCCAGAGCCTTGTCAACATTCTCAAGGTTCAGAACGACGGCCTTCTTATTGCGCAGGTTGTTGGCAATGGTGGGTGCGTCGTTGAAACTCTCGGGCCGGGTCAGGATCACCTGCTGCTTTGCAGAGGAAGAAGTGTTAATCACGGTGCCGGAAAAGCCGCTATTACTGCTGGGGGTAAAGGCTGCAGATGCAGTGGGGGCGCTTGCAGCACTGCTGAAGCTGGGCTCAGAAGAAGCAGAAGCAGGTGACTCATGTGTGAATCGGGGAGTGGAAGGTTCCTGAGCGTAATCATCTTCCAGCTCGTCATCGTAATCATCATAATCATCGTCTGCTGCATAGGGCTGGGCAATTTTCTTGATATCATCCCAAAAACTCATATATCTATATTCCTCCTATATGTTCGCATCTATTGTCTTTTTTATAGATGAAGCTTGGCGTAATTTCTCGCACCGAAAATAGCGGTACCGATACGAACCATGGTCGAGCCACAGGCAATGGCATCGGTAAAATCATCAGACATACCTATAGATAGACAGTCTACTGTTACATTATCGTATTTTTTTTCTTCTATGTCAACAGAAAGCTGCGAAATTTCTTGAAAAAATCGAAAATTTTCTCCCGGATGTTGGCAAACTGGGGGAATTGCCATGAGTCCTTTGATGGATAAATGGGGAAAATTCATAAACTGGTCTAAAACCTGGAAAATTTCTTCTGCGTAAAAGCCGGATTTGCTCGCCTCTCGACCAATGTTCACTTCCAATAAGATGTTCTGGATGATCCCCTGGCGGGCGGCCTCTTTTTCAATCGCCTCCATGAGATTGATGCGGTCGACACTTTGAATCAGATCCACCTTGCCCACCACCTGTTTGACTTTGTTGGTTTGCAGATGACCAATAAAGTGCACAAGGGCCCCGGCATAGGCGTTCTCGGAGCGCTTTTGGGTCAGCTCCTGCACCCGGTTTTCGCCGCAGCAGTCTACACCTGCGGCAATGGCCTGACGAACTGCATCTGCATCGTTCATTTTGGTGGCGGCACACAGCTTGATTTCGCTGGGATCACGGCCGGCAGCGATGGCTGCGGCATTCATTTGTGCACGAATGCGGGAAACATTTTCAGCAATAGACATGGACAGCCTCCTTATCAATCAAAAAAGCGGTGGATCTCTCCACCGCTTTTCCGGTTATGCCGGTTGTCCGTTTGCCCGCAGGGGTCGAATGGGTACCAGGGTGGAGATGGCGTGCTTGTAGATCATCTGCTGCTTGCCATCGGTGGTGAGCACCACTACGAAATTGTCGTAGCCGGTGACCAGTCCCCGGAGTTGGAATCCATTCATAAGAAACAAAGTTACTGGAATTTTCTCCCGCCTTACCTCTTTTAAAATGGCATCCTGTAGATTGATGATGTCTGACATATGTATTCCTTCTTTCTTTTGGGATACACACATCTTAGCACGATTCACTTGTCGAAATTTTGGGCAAGAAGGCGAGCTTGAGAAAAGATTTCTTCTGCCGACTGCCCCGGCTCTCTTTTGAGCCAATGGATGGATGGATTCCGCTTAAACCAGGTGAGCTGGCGCTTGGCATAGCGCCGGGAAGATTGCTGCACCTGAGCAACGGCCTGCGCGATGGTGGCACGGCCCTGCAGGGCATCCACAAACTCCTTGTAACCAATGGCCTGCATGGCGGTGGATTTTTCCGGTATGCCGGAGGACAGCAGATTTTGGATTTCCTCCAACAGACCATCCTGGAGCATAAGCTCCACACGCAGGTTGATTCGGTCGTAAAGATCTTGTCGGTTCACATAATCAAGGCCAATCCACACAGGAGAGAACCTTGGGGGAATGGACTGCGTCCTTAAATTGTGAGCGGTAAGGGTTTCTCCGGTTTCCTGATAGACCTCTAAGGCACGGATGATTCGCCGGGGATTCCCCTGGGAACGGGCCACAGAATCAGGATCAACGGCAGAAAGCTCTGCCACAAGGGGCGCAATGCCTTCGGCGGCAGCCCGCTGCTCCAAATGCTCCCGGCATCCGGTACTGGGGATGGGAGCAAAGTCGTTGCCTTTTATCAGTGCATCCACATACAGGCCGGTGCCGCCTGCGATGATGCACATTTTTCCACGGTTTCGGATGTCTTCCACAATGGGGGTCGCCATTTCACAGTAGCGGCTGACGGAGAAATCTTCATCGGGTTCCACAACGTCAATCATGTGATGGGGGATTCCCTGCATTTCTGCTGCTGTGGGCTTGGCGGTACCGATGTCCATGCGCTTATAGATCTGCATGGAGTCACAGGATACGACTTCGCCCCCTGTGTATTTGGCAAGTTCCACAGCCAGAGCTGTTTTGCCTGATGCAGTTGGGCCGACAACACAGATGATTGGATCCATGGGCAAAAGCTCCTTTCCGATTATGTGCGCTTAAATTCCTTTTCCAGCTGATGCTTGGACAGGGTAATGCAAATGGGTCTGCCATGGGGGCAGTATTTTAGCTCGGGGCGGTTCATGACCTGCTTGACCAGGGCGAGAAGTTCCTTTTCGTCGTTCTTCCAGCCGGCTTTAATGGCCGCTTTGCAGGCCATGGTATGCAGCAGCTCGTCCCGGACGGTTTCGGTGTCCGCTCCCCGGCCGCTGAGCAGGTCGTCTGCCATTTGAATCAAAGTATCTGGGACTTCTTCTTCGCCCAAATCCATTGGAATACGCCGAACCAGTATGGTATTTTCTCCAAATTCATCAAGTTCAAAACCAAGCTGATCCAGCAGGGCTTTTTTGTTCAGCAGCATAGCGGCGGCATCGGCCCTCAGACGGACAGGGATGGGGGAAAGCAGGCTCTGGGATGTGATCTGCTGGGGATTGCTGCGCAATTTCTCAAAGAGAATCCGTTCGTGGGCGGCGTGCTTATCGATGAGGAAAGCCTCGTCACCCTGTTCCACGATCACATAACTGCGGAAAAGCTCACCCGCCATCCGCCATGGAATTTCTGCTGGCATGGCCAGGACTTCTTGCTCCGGTTCCGGCATGGCAATGGCAGATTGTTCCGGCTCAGAGTCCGGTACAAAGGGTTGCTGCGGTGCCGGAATGGGCGGGGAACGATGGGAAACAGGCGATGGCTGTGGCTTTTCAGGTGCACAGCCAATAGAAGTTTCAGGTTTTGGATAGACAGGAATCTCCCGGACGGGAGGTGGTACAGGGCGTTCGGACTGAACGGCCTGAATGGTTGCTTTTGCTGCCACGGGAGTGGGCTTAGGGGAATTTGCAAGAGCTGCAGCAAAAGATTTATATTCATCTGCCGACATGGTTCGGTAGAAATCGGTCTTTTTTTCTGGAATTGCAGATTGTGCTTTGGGAATGGACGGTGCAGACGCAGCCTGGGCTTTGTTTTGCTGTAAGTGCACCTGAGGACGGTCTGGGGTTTTGTTGAGAGCTGCCAATACCCCATAGTGGACACAGTCAAAGGCTGCCTTTTCAGAGAGAAATTTTACCTCTGTTTTGGCAGGATGCACATTGACGTCCACAGTATGGGCAGGGAGTGTCAAATGCAGGACGCAGGCAGGAAATTTACCGACCATGAGTTGATTGCGGTAAGCCTCCTCCAAGGCCTGAATCAGCAGACGGGAGCGAACCGGACGGTCATTGACAAAGAATGTCTGTAAGTTGCGGCTGGGACGTGCATCGGTGGGCTTGGACACAAATCCGGTGAGGTGATAGCCCTCCCATCGGGAATCCACCTGCACAAATCGGGCGGAATCTCTGCCATAAACACAGTAGACGGCGGCACCCAAATCCCCGTTTCCCGGGGTTTGCAGGGTCTGCTTGCCGTCTCGAATAAAGGTGAAAGATACATTGGGATGGGCAAGAGCCTGCATCTGCACGGCGGAGGCCACCTTACCGCCCTCTACAGAGTCGGATTTCATAAACTTCATCCGGGCGGGGGTGTTGTAAAATAGATCACGGATGATGATGGTGGTGCCCTCAGGACAGCCAATCTCGTCCTCTTCGGTGATTTCTCCGGCTTCCAGCAGGAGACTGGTGCCGGAAAGGGCACCTGCGGTTTTGGTCATCAAATCCACACGGCTGACAGATGCAATGGCAGCCAAGGCTTCGCCACGGAAACCCATGGTGGCAATGGCGGCTAAATCCTCGGCAAAGCGCAGTTTGGAGGTGGCGTGGCGCAAAAATGCGGTACGGGCATCTTCGCGTGTCATGCCGCAGCCATCGTCGGTCACGCGCAGGAAAGTCATGCCGCCATTGCGAATCTCAATGGTGATTTTGGAGGCTCCGGCATCCACGGCATTTTCAAGGAGTTCTTTGACCACAGATGCAGGGCGTTCAACAACCTCGCCGGCGGCGATTAAGTTGGCGATATGAGGAGATAATTGGATAATTTTCGGCATAAACATTACCTCAAAGTCAAAATACTAAAGAGATTGACAGCGCAGTGAATCAAAATGGGAGTGACAAGGGAATCGGTCTTTGCAAGAGCCCAGCACAGCACCAAGCCGGCAGGAATGTACTGGAGATAGCAGGCCGCCAAAATTTTGATGGGGTATAGACCGATATAGCCCACTACATGGATTGCGGCAAAGAATAGCACGGAAAGGACATATGCTTTCCAAGCGCTTTTGCGGTATAGGGGCACAAACAGCACGCCACGGAACAGGCATTCCTCTGCAACCGGAACCAGAAAGCCCACGCAAATCAGCATAGGCAATGGGGTTTCATTCACCATGGTTACAACGGCAGAATCATTGACATTGGAAAACTCCGGAATGAGGGTGATGATGAGGGATCCAATCAATAGGTTTGCCAGTTGGAAGAGAATAAAACCGAACCCTGCCGTAATCAGGGTGTTACTGGGGTGTGCCGCGGCGTTCTGCATGGAATGGCGCAGCAGAGAATGAAACAGCAGCAGGCAGACGATGAAGTTGATGACATAATAAATGCAGTTCAAAACAGCGTCGGAAGTGATGCCGATGGCTGCGCCAAATGTAAAGAGAATACTGGGCAAAATCAGAAGTTCAAACATCAGGTAAGCCCAGCCCAGCTTTTGATTTCGGCTGGACAAGGACAGTGTAAATTCATGTTTCATTGCAGCATTTGTTTCAGCTTGTACAGCTCGTTCATGGCTTCAATGGGGGTCAGAGTTTCCAGAGTCAGAGCGGAGAGCGCATCACGAATCCGCAGGAGGCTCATATCCATCATGGAGACCTGGTCGTCCGACTCCTGCTGTGCATGGGGGTTGGCAGGCTGGTAACCCTCACTTTCCAACTCTTTGAGAATTTCACGGGCGCGGTTTACAACCGAATTGGGGAGCCCCGCCAGCTTGGCAACCTCAACACCATAGGAGTCGTCTGTGGCGCCGGGGACAATTTTACGCAGGAAAATCATATCAGAACCGCGCTTTTTCACGGCGATATTGTAATTCTTTACATTGGGAAGTTCGTTCTCAATGGTGGACAGCTCGTGATAGTGGGTGGCAAAAAGGGTCTTTGCTCCCAGCTTTTTGGGGTTGGCGGCGTGCTCCAGAACGGCTCGGGCGATGCTCATGCCGTCGTATGTGGAGGTGCCTCGGCCGATTTCGTCCAAAATCAGCAGGCTGCGGGCAGTGGCATATTTGAGGATGGATGCCACCTCTGCCATCTCCACCATGAAGGTGGACTGACCGGAAGCCAAATCATCGCTGGCACCGATTCTGGTAAATACCCGGTCTACAAGTCCGATTTTTGCACTGCGGGCGGGGACGAAAGAGCCCATCTGCGCCATGAGGACAATCAGGGCAACCTGACGCATATAGGTGGATTTACCCGCCATGTTGGGGCCGGTGATGATGGCAACTTGCTGGTCGGCACTGCCAAGGCTTGTGTCGTTGGGGACGAAGAGGGCATCTTTCAGCATAACTTCTACCACAGGATGGCGGCCGTCCTTGATTTCCAGTTCACTGCCCAGGGTGATTTCAGGGCGGCAGTAACCACGCTGTACGGCTACATTTGCAAGGCTGCACAGACAGTCAGCAGCAGCCACAGCACAGGCGCTGGCTTGGACACGGGATGCCTGCTGCGCCAAGTGGTCCCGCAGTTGGGTGAAAATCTGGTATTCCAGAGCCACCAGTCGATCCTTTGCGGTGAGAACCTGGGTTTCCAGCTCCTTCAGTTCCTGAGTGATATAGCGTTCGCAGTTGGTCAGGGTTTGTTTGCGGATGTATTCCGGGGGAACCTGATCCACAAAGGATTTGGAAACCTCGATATAGTACCCAAAGACCCGGTTATACCCGATTTTTAGGGTGCGGATGCCAGTGCGCTCCTTTTCACTTGATTCGATGGCGGCGATGGTTCCGGAACCGCCATTCATAATGTCCCGAAGGTGGTCGGCCTCTTCATTCGCACCGGGGCGGATCATGCCGCCTTCCCGAATGGTGAGGGGCGGCTCATCTACAATGGTGGATTCAATCAAATCGGCACAGTCGGTGAGCGGATCGATGGCCTGTTCCAGCTTGCACAGCAGAGGAGCGTCCAATCGGGCAAGCTGGGCTTTTACTTCGGGCAGGGCACGACAGCCACGGGCCAGACCCAGCAGATCCCGGCAATTGGCAGAGCCGGTGACGATTCTGGTCATGACGCGTTCCAAATCGGAAACATCGTTCAGGGCCTGGCTCAATTCGCCACGGCAGATGGTGGAATTTACCAGATCCTCTACGGCGGCATGGCGGCGGGTAATTTCCGCCGGGTCCAGCAGAGGCTTTTCCAGCCAGCTGCGCATCATACGGCTGCCCATGGCGGTGCGGGTCTTGTCGAGCACCCAGAGCAGTGTGCCTTTCTTTTCCTTGCCGCGCATGGTTTCGGTCAGCTCCAGATTCCGCCGCGCATCCAAATCCAGCTCCATGAAGCGTCCGGTGGTATAGAACTGAAGTTCACGGATGTGGGCAAGGTCATTCTTCTGGACAAAGAGCAATGTAGAAAGCAGGGTGCCGCAGGCGATAATGGTACAGCTTAGGCCAGAGATGCCCAATTGTGCCAGGTTCTGACCAAAGTGATCTTCCAGCAGATTTTCAGATTCTGAAAGGTTGAACTGTTCGGGTTTTCCCTCGTCTACGCAGCAGCTCAGTCGCTGAAACAGGGTGGTCTCCAGTTCTTCACAATCCACCTGAGTTCCGCCGCGAATGACTTCGCTGGGGGAGAAACGACCCAGTTCAGAGGCAGCAGCGGCTGCATCGGAACAAACAGTTGCAAAAAAGGCACCGGTGGAAACATCACAGAAAGCAAGACCATATCGTCCGCCTTCCCCATAAATACAGGCGAAGTAATTGTTTCGGCTTTCGTCCAGCATACAGCTCTCGGTAACGGTGCCGGGGGTGATGATTCGGGTGATATCGCGCTGTACGATGCCTTTTACGGTGGCAGGGTCTTCCATCTGCTCGCAGATGGCGACCTTATATCCCTTTTGCACCAGCCTTGCAATGTAGGAATCGACACTGTGAAAGGGAACACCGCACATGGGGGTCTGCTCTTCCTTAGGTTTGTTCCGGTCCCGGGTGGTGAGGGTCAGGTCCAGCTCCTTGGCAGCCAGACGGGCATCCTCGTCAAACATTTCGTAGAAGTCCCCCAGACGGAAAAACAGGATACAATCCTGATTGCGCTGTTTGATTTCGTTATATTGTCTGCGCATGGGGGTCAGCTCTTGATTTTGAGCCATGGCGTTCACTCCTTGTCCAGAGCGCCGATCAGGCTCCAGGTGTTGGAACCGGTGATGGTGACGGTTGCATAGGTACCAATGAGCTGCTCGTCGCCGGTCAGGCGAACCAGTCTGCCGCCTTCGGTGCGGGCAGTGAGCTGCTCGCCGTCTACGCCATCGATGAGCACACGCATATGCTTGCCCACATAGGCTTTATGCATCTCCTCGGAAATGGAATTTTGCAGGCTGCACAGTCGGTCAAATCGGGCGTTCTTCTCTTCTCTGGGGGTGGGGTCTTCCATTTCGGCGGCAGGTGTACCCTCCCGGGGAGAGAAAATGAAGGTGAACAAAGCATCATAACGAACCTGCCGGATGAGGGTCAGGGTTTCTTCAAACTCTTCTTCGGTTTCACCGGGGAATCCCACGATGACATCAGAGGTGAGAACCAAATCGGGCATGACGCTCTTGGCGTAGTTCACAAGTTCCAGATACTTTTCACGGTCATAGTGGCGGTTCATGGCCTTCAGGACACGGCTGGAACCGGACTGGAAGGGCAGATGGAGCTGCTTTGCAATCTTGGGGTAGGCAGCCATGGTGTCAAAGAGTTTCTTGCCTGCATCCCTGGGGTGGCTGGTCATGAAACGAATGAGAAATTCTCCGTCAAGCTGGGCGATTTGTGCCAGTAAATCGGAAAAGTCTACATTTGCGTTCAAATCTTTGCCATAGGAGTTGACATTCTGACCCAGCAGGGTAATCTCTTTACAGCCGGCGGCAATCAAAGCTTTGCACTCTGCCAGAATATCTTCGGGCATACGGCTGCGCTCCCGGCCGCGGACATAGGGTACGATGCAATAGGTGCAGAAGTTATTGCAGCCATACATGATGGAAACCCAGCCCTTCAGGTTATTGCTGCGAACGACGGGCAGACCCTCTGCAATGGAGCCGGGCTCATCCACAGTGGAGAAGACACGTTTCTGGGTGGTGAGAACCTGATACAAAAGACTGGGGAACTGCCACAGGTGATGGGTAGAGAACACGCCATCTACATGGGGGTAGCTCTTACGAATGCGCTCGACGACCTGCTCCTGTCCAGCCATGCAGCCACACAGGAAAATCTTTTGACCGGGATGACGGCGTTTGGTATGGGTCAGGGCACCCAGATTACCGAACACACGCTGCTCGGCGTGTTCACGAATGGCACAGGTGTTCATAATGACGACATCGGCACCCTCTGCCTCGTTACAGATGGCATAGCCTGCGTCACTGAGCATGCCACGGATTCGTTCGGAGTCGGCCTCGTTCTGCTGACAGCCATAGGTTTCGACATAAGCCTTGGGGGTGATGCCGCGTTCCATCCAGATAGCCTGGATTCTGGCGCAATAGGAAAGCTGCTCGTCCACCTGGGACTGAGTGATTCTGGTGGTTTTGGTATTCACTGTGTATATCCTCCGCTAGTGGGTAAATGTAATTTGAATACGTTATTTTATCATTATTTTATGGTTTTTTCAAGGGCGTTTGCCCTCTTGCCCGAAAATGATGCAGCAAGGGCCCGGAAGAATCAAGTTCTTCCGGGCCCTTAGGTTATTTGGTTTTGTCGTCGGGAAAACTGTAGCGTTCCTGATATTTATGGAAGCGCTCGGAGTATTTTGCACTTTCGTTCAACTGACCGGCTTTCAGGGCGCCCAGGTACTCGTGTGTCTCTAGTTTGCCTTCTGCAACCTGCAGCATCTCAATTGCCACATTGGAGCAGTGGTCTGCGGTACGCTCGTATGCGGTAAGCAAATCGTCCAGCACAAAGCCATACTCGGTACTGCACAGACCATCGCGCAGTCGGCGGACATGGCGGGATTTGACCTCACGCACCAAAGTGTAGATAACCTGCTCCTGGGGTTCGACTTTGGCTGCAAGGGATAAATCGTTTGCCACAAAGGCATCCACTGTACGGTCAACAGCATCCATGACAGCCTGTTCCAGAACAGAAAGCTCCGTTTTTGCCTGTTTCGAGAAATTGATTTTCTTCTCATGAATTTCTTTACCGGCTTTTGCGATGGCAACTGCGTGGTCGGCAATTCGTTCCAAATCGCTGATGGAGTACAGCAATGTATTCAGGATGCGGTTGTCATCTACTGCAAGGTTTGCACTGGATAGCTTTACCATATAGGTTCCCAATGCGTCCTGGTAACGGTCGGATTCCTCTTCCAGCTTGATGACTTTCTGCATGGCTTTTTCGTCATATTTTCTGGTCATGCCGATTGCGAGGTGAATGGACTCGGCGCAGTCCTGAGCCATACGGCTGGCAATCTCATGAGCGCGCTGGACAGCTACGGCGGGGGTGGCCAGCAGGCGTTCGTCCAGAAGTTCCGTATGCTCAGGCGAAACGGAACTGTCCGGGACGGATGCAATTGCCAGTCGCTCCAAAACACCGTGCAAAGGCAGCATCACAATTGTAGTGATTACATTAAATGCAGTATGAATTAGAGCAATATCAAAGGGAGTCGCAGCATCGTGCAGGAAGTTCCAAGGATAGATTGCGCCGATACCGTAGAAAATCAAAATGAAAATCAATACACCGATCACATTGAAATACAGGTGTACGATTGCGGTACGACGGGCGTTGCGGTTGGCACCGACGGTGGAAATCATAGCGGTGACACAGGTGCCGATGTTCTGACCGAGGATGATGGGCAGCGCTGTGGCGGTGGTGACAGCACCTGTGCTGCACATACTCTGCAAGATACCGACAGATGCAGAGGATGACTGAATCACGGCGGTCAGCACCGCACCGGCTAAAATTCCCAGAATGGGGTTGGAGAAGGAAATCATCAGGTCTGCAAACCATGCTTCCTTCTCCAGGAATTTCATGGAGTCGCCCATGAGCTGCATGCCGGTCATCAGGGCCATGAAACCAAGCATAATGGTGCCGGTTCCCTTTTTGCCCTCGGATTTGGTGAACGTGTACAGGATGATGCCGATGGTGCCAAGCAGGGGAGCCAGTGTGGAGGGCTTGAATATCTGCACCACAAAGCTGTCACCCTCTAGAGCAGTCAAAGATAGAATCCAAGAGGTCACGGTTGTACCCACATTGGAACCCATAATGACACCGACAGCCTGTTTCAGGGTCATGATACCGGAGTTGACGAAACCGACTACCATGACAGTGGTGGCAGACGATGACTGAATCACGGCGGTGACAGCCATGCCAAGGAAAAAGCCACGCATGACGGTGGAGCTCATCTTTGCCAGAACGGTTTGCAGTTTACCACCCGCCTGACGCTCTAGAGCTTTGCCCATGATGTCCATACCGAATAGAAACAGTGCAAGTCCACCAAGCAAGGATATGATCTTGAGAATATACATAGTCATAGGTATAATCCTTCTTTCTTTTTGGAATTGTCGCTGGGGGATTCTAAGAATATAGAGTATAATTATATCAACGAATCATCAGAATGTCTATTGGAAAGATGTGCATAGGCCATAAGTTTCATGCATGGCATGAAGAAACCCGCCAAGAATTGGCGGGTTTTGGTTATTTGTGGTAGAGCCGGCTGGTTTCATATCGGGGTTCAAAACTGACATGGATACCAAGATGGCGGAGCAGGCGCTCGTCTTCGTCGCTGAGAATGACAGAAAAATGTGCCTCACACCCACGCAGTTTCTTGAGCTGCTCTTTTGCTCGTTGGGCCAGAGGGTCATTCATGGCAGAAATCGTCAGCGCCAGCAGCACTTCGTCCGTATGCAGACGGGGATTACTGTGTCCCATATACTGGGTTTTCAGTTCGCAGATGGGAGCCAAAACCTGGGCGGCAATTAGGTGTTGGTTATCATCAATTCCACCCAGGGCTTTCAGAGCATTCAGCAGCAATGCAGATGCAGCACCCAGAGTAGAGGAGGTTTTTCCGGTAATCACACTGCCATCGGGAAGCACCATGGCACCGGCAGGCGCGCCGGTGGCGTCCGCTTTTGCCAATGCAGCAGCCACAGCAGGGAAGATATCTGTGGTCACATGAGCCTGATTCATGACCAATTCCAGCTTTCGAATGGTTTCATCGTTAGAGGCTCCCCGGATATGCTCGACACAAGCGGCATAATAACGGCGCAGAATCTCTTTTTTAGAGGCCTCACAGCAGACTTCGTCATCAATGATGCAGTTGCCTGCCATATTGACGCCCATATCGGTGGGGGACTGGTAAGGAGAATGCCCCTGAATTCGCTCGAAGGTGGCATTCAGCACCGGGAAAATCTCCACATCCCGGTTGTAGTTTACGGCCTTTTCGCCGTAGGCTTCCAGATGGAAGGGGTCAATCATATTGACATCATTCAGGTCAGCGGTTGCGGCTTCGTATGCCAGGTTTACAGGATGCTTTAGGGGCAGATTCCAGATGGGGAAAGTTTCAAATTTGGCATATCCGGCGGTAATACCCCGCTTATGCTCGTGATACAGCTGACTCAGACAGGTAGCCATTTTTCCGCTGCCGGGGCCGGGAGCGGTGACGACAACCAGAGAATGGGTGGTTTCAATGTAATCATTGATGCCAAAACCCTCGTCACTGACGATGCGCTGCACATCGCTGGGGTAGCCAGGGATATTATAGTGCTTGTAGCAGCGGATTCCCAGAGATTCCAGACGCTTTAGGAATGCATCTGCGGTGGATTGACCGGTATAGCGGGTCAGAACGACGCTGCCAACATACAGCGACAGCTCCCGGAAGGTGTCGATCAGGCGCAGGACATCAGAATCGTAGGTGATGCCCAAGTCGCTGCGGACTTTATTCTTCTCAATATCTGCAGCGTTGATTACGATAACGATTTCCACATCATCCTTTAGCTGCTGCAGCATGCGGATCTTGCTATCCGGTTCAAAACCGGGGAGAACCCGGGACGCGTGGTAATCATCAAACAGTTTACCGCCAAATTCCAGATATAGTTTGCCACCAAACTGGGCAATACGGTTACGGATTTGCTCAGATTGGGTGGTCAGGTATTTTTGATTATCAAAACCGATCTTACTCATTTCAAATTCTTCTCCAATATATATTCTTCGCCTAGTATATCACAATTGATGATGATAGAAAAGGAAAAAGGTCAAAAAGGGATGCCAAAAATATAGGTCAATTTTTGGCAAAAGACTGGCGGGGACATCTATTGACTTTCAAAAAGGTTGCGTGTAAAATGTTCCTAAAGTGCCCGCCTTTTTCAGGTGGGTTTTTCTTATGCTGGGGGCTGCGGTTTTGAGAGCAGTATCCGGAAACGGAAAGGCAAAAATATAAACCGGCTGTTCATGCACGAATGTGTATAGACAGCCGATTGTTTTATCCACAGGGATATGGCAAGCGCTGTGGACATTTTTGCAGTCAAAAAGAGCCGATGTGATTTGCACCACATCGGCTCTTAACTTTTATGGTCCGATCCTCTTCAGGAGGACACTCGTTTGAACGGTAACGCCTAATGCATTACGGGAAATTACATATCGAAGGGCTCCATGCTCAGAACAGGGTGGCCAACCTCGGTCAGGAATGCCAGCAGCTGCTCGGGATCCTCGGTGCAGACG
The DNA here is from genome assembly GCA_020025575.1 of Oscillospiraceae bacterium. Classification (GTDB taxonomy): domain Bacteria; phylum Bacillota; class Clostridia; order Oscillospirales; family Oscillospiraceae; genus Faecousia. The sequence goes on from JAHHRW010000002.1 coordinate 95,230, forward strand.
GTTTCGTCAGCGATCATGTCGGTGAAGTTGTCAACACCGTACATTTCCTTAGCGGTAGCGTCCAGATGGTCACGGATCTGATCCTTCAGCAGCTTGGGCAGCCAAACGATACGGCCGGGACCGCCTTCTGCAGCGATGAACTTGTGAGAGGAGATGAAGTGCTTGCCATGGCCCATAAAGCCGGGAGTCTGCACACCACCACCAGTCATGGATGCCATCTCGGAGAAGGTCATGCCCAGAGGAGTCATGCCAGGATGCTCACGGCAGGTGATGACAACGCCCATGGAAACAGGCTCGACACCGCAGATACACTCAAAGCAGCCACAGGAAGTCATGGGATCCTGGAACAGAGAGTACAGGGTAACATGCTCCAGAGCACCGTGGGAATACTTGTTAACAGCCTCGTCAACATCCACATAACGGCCCATCTTTTCATCCAGACAGTTGGTCTTGGGAACGATCTGGCAAGGACCGGTGGGATCCAGCTCGTTGGTAGCCTTAGCGTCCAGCCAGGACACAGCACCGCACAGACCCAGACGCTCGGGGGTGACGATACATACATGGCTGGGGGAGAAGGCCTGACACATGGTGCAGGTGTAGAACTGATCGACGGACTCGTCGGTCATAGTTCTCAGACGGTCGTCACGCTTGTTGAAGACCTCGTTTGCGTGAGCACGCAGGACCTTATTGGCCTCGTCACCGACGACGATCTTGACCTGGCACTTATCAACAACAGCCTCAAACTCGGACTTGATCTTAGCGTACAGAACTTCGCCGATGTGTTTCAGGCGGAAACCTGCCTCGTAATCAGCCTTGGAGATACGGATACGGATCATATCACGCTGACCGGTGTGCATGACACCCTCGATGCAGTTCAGGTAGGAGTGAATCTTACGCTCCATAACAGCCTCAAAGTCGGGCTGCATGTTCTTGCCGCCCACCTCGATGGTGTAGGAAACGGAGATCTTGGAGCCGACCTCGAACTCGTCCAGCTCAGGACCTTCCACAACGATCTTATGATCTTCAATTTCCAGAGGATCAGTGGTGGTCACAAGCTCGAAACAGTCCTTGCGGGAGCCGTCGATTTCAATCTGCATATCACCGCGGCGGATGATCTCGCCTTCGAATGCGGAAGCAAAGGAGACGGGAATGTCGATCTTGGTGATCTTCAGCTTGATGTCACGAGCCTCCAGAGAGGTTGCATTGAACTTGGAAACGTCTTCCTGAACAATCAGGGACTTGGGAACACGGAAGATGTTCTCAGTCTCGTTGGTGATGACGGGGAAGCCCAGTGCGATAGCACCGGCGCCGCAAGCGACGATGACATCATCCAGAGGCTTGAATGCGTTAACGAATGCAGGTACACGCTCAAAGGTGTACTTCATGAGACCAGCTGCATCGCCGCCGGCAATGTTGCCGAAGATCAGTGCGGCACGGACGGCAACGGAAACAACATGGATGACAGCGGTGACATCCTTACCCAGAGGAATGACACGGACATTGTCACCGGTCTTAAAGCCCTTTTCCTCCAGCTGGTCGATGACACCGCCAACCAGAGTGACCAGGATACCCTGAGCCTGATAGCTCTTTACCAGCTCGACAGCTTCGTCGGCAGAGGGAGCTTCACCCAGAATAACAGCAACACCGGGGATGTCGCCGGTAACCAGGGGGACCCCCAGATTACGGATGACAGCATCAGCCAGATGACCATAGCAGGGCATCTCATAGGGAGTTGCGCCATTGAGGTATTTCAGAGCCTCGATGAACTCAGCGCACAGAGCGGTAGCCACACCGGACATGAAGGCATCGTTCAGACGGGCATTTCGGGTCATCAGGGACTTGATGACATCCAAGGCAGCCTTCATTTCGCCCAGGGTGGTGACCTTGACACCGGTCACACCAAAGTAGCAGGGCAGAGCGTATGCAGTGTCGGGGAAAGAGACTGCCTGACTCTCGCCATACTGAGCAATTGCATTATCAACAGCGGATACGGTCAGGCCATAAACGGCATCGTTACCGCCAAAAACTCGTTCAAATAAAGTCACGGTTTTTCCTCCTAATTTAATTCATCGCCATCGATGACAGATTTGATTCTTTTGATTTCGTCAATTGCGGTCGGACTCACGTCGTAGGGAGACTTTCCAAGCCGATCAGCCTCGATCACTTCGGCATTGTAATGAACAAAGCCCAGAAGGTCTTCGGCAGGAATATGTGCGCGGATATATTCCTCGTCATCTTCGCTGCGAACCTTATTGGCCACGACACGGACACGCTTGACACCCAAATCGGCAGCCAACTGCTTGACCTTACCATAGGTCTGGATGCTGCGGGCACCAGGCTCGATGACCACGATGAACTGATCCATATTGGCTGCGGTGCCGCGGCCTAAGTGCTCAAGGCCAGCCTCCATGTCCATAATCACCACATCGTCTTTGCGATAGGTCAGGGCAGAAAGAATGGCTTTCAGCATGACGTGCTCGGGGCAGACACAGCCACTGCCGCCCACATCCACAGTACCCATAACCAACAGTTTGACACCGTTGATCTCTTTGGCGTACTTATCGGGGATATCGGCAACGCTTGGGTTGAGCTTGAAAAATTTATTGGCCTCGTTGGCGCCGGTCCTTTCCTCCACCAGAGTCCGCATCTTGGAAATGGGAATGATGGAATTGACCTCTTCAGGGGTAAAACCCAGAGCCAAACCGAGATTTGCATCCGGGTCCACATCTGCGGCCAGAACCTGACGGCCTTCTGCGGCGTAGAGCCGGGCCAGGGTAGAGGCGAGGGTGGTTTTACCCACGCCACCCTTGCCGGTAATTGCTACTTTCATGTAAAGGAACCTTCTTTATGGAAATTAGATGCCCAGAGCGGCACGCTTGGCCTCGATGCGCTCGATCATCTTGTCGCCCAGCTTCTCAATGTCGGTTTCGACAACGTAGTTAGCCTCGACCCACTTGTTGATGCCGTCTTCGCCGGTCAGCCAATCGCGGATTTCGCTGGAACCCTTCACGTAGGGATCAACACCCAGGAAGGTATCCAGACCCGTAGCAACAACATAGTTGCCGATGGAAACAGCCTTTTCAGACATCCACTCGGGAGCGCAGCCCACAACAGGCAGCTGAGAGATGGGAATACCGGAATCCTTGGACAGCTCGGACGCCAGAATCAGCATACGGGAGATATCAACACAGGAGCCCATGTGCAGAACGGGAGGAATGTTTGCCAGCTCGCAGACACGCTTGAGGCCTGCGCCGCAGTATTCCTTAGCGACAACAGGATCCAGCAGACCTGCCTTGGCAGCAGCCTGAGCAGAACAGCCGGAAACGATGATGATGATGTCGTTTGCGATGAGTTTCTTCATCAGCTCAATGTGGGCGTAGTCGGGGCGAATCTTGGGGTTGTTACAACCGACCATTGCAACTGCGCCACGCAGAACACCGGAAGTCACACACTCCAGCAGGGGCTTGGTGGTGCCAAAGGTATCAACCTGGGAGTTTGCAACGCCGTCCAGAACCTTGACAATGGCCTCAACAGAGTAGCCAACGCGGGCGTTGGTCTTCTGATCGGGGATGTTGACCAGTTCAGCCTTGCGGTTGACGAAGTTCTCAACAGCCATCTTCACGATTGCCTTTGCATTTTCACCAGCGGTCTCAGCACTGAACTGAACAAACTCGGAGTCGGGAATGCGGGCAATGGGGGAGGTGGTGACAAACTTGGTGTGGAAACACTTGGACAGGGGGCCCAGTGCAGGGAAGATACATTGAACATCAACGACGATTGCTTCACATGCGCCGGTCAGAACAACATTCTCCTGACTCAGGAAGTTACCGGCCATGGGGATGCCATGACGCATAGCAACTTCGTTTGCAGTACAACATACGCCGGCGATGTTGATGCCCTTCGCGCCAACAGACTTGGCCAGAGCGATCATTTCGGGGTCGTTTGCATAGTAAACGATCATTTCGGACAGGGAGGGATCGTGGCCGTGGACAATGATGTTGACCATGTCCTTTTCCATAACGCCGATGTTTGCGGTGGTATCAATGGGCTTGGGGGTGCCGAACAGAACGTCGGAGAACTCGGTACCCATCATGGAACCGCCCCAGCCGTCGGCCAGACCAACGCGCAGGGACTGCTGGATCAGTGCCTCGGGCAGGGAAGAGCAACCCATATGCGTCATGTGCAGGGAACGGGAAATTTCACGGTCGATAGCCTCGGGACGAAGCTCTGCATCCTCCCACAGCTTTTGTGTATGCTCAGGAGCACGCTTTAGGAAATTCTGGTAGCCGAAGGGCTTGCCGTATTCCATCAGGCCAACCTCAGCCATTTCGTGAGCCAGTTCGTAAATGTCCTTACCCTCGGTCTCAACGCCCCACTCCTTAGCAATGCGAATCAGCTTATCGGGGTCCTTGACCTGGTAGTTGCCATCTGCACTGGTCTGGTGCAGGGTGTGCATGATCTCACGGCCGTGATCGGAGTGAGCAGCTGCGCCGCCAGCGGTGAACTTCAGAAAGTTACGGCCAACAATGCCGTGAACATCACAGCCACAAATGCCGCGAGGGGCCTTGGGGGTGATTCGGCAGGGGCCCATAGAGCAGATTCGGCAGCAGGTGCCTGCTTCACCGAAGCCACAGTGAGGGGTCTGGTTCTTGACGCGCTGCTGCCAGGAGTCAGCGCCGACCTTCTTGCCGTTTTCCAGCAAGGAATTGGTTGCCGCTTCCAGTTCTTCAACAGTGATTAAGCGATCCAATGTAATTCCTCCTAAGTAAGTAATAAATATGTGGACTGATACATTTTCCAGCGGAACTGGAATAATACAAACTTCCGCACATACTTTGTATCGATATCATTTTATTCATTATTTTGTCAAAAGTCAATCGGTGAATTTACTATATTTATTGTTTATTTTTCTATCCCCGAGGGGAGGATTTGGACCGCTTTTGAAAATTCGGTAAAAAAGGATTGAAAATGATTGGGAAATTCCATATTTTATCGGTTCATTAGCCCCAAAAGTCGCTTTTGCAAAATGCCCACAGAATGTCACATGGTTTCGCATGGCAGATCATGTGTTTCAGTCTGTGATTGGCAGCATGGCTCAGGAATCCGTTTCCCATTGTTAAACAACAAAATACCCCCATTTCCTTCGTGATACAGGAAATGGGGGAATGTTGTATGTTTTGGCAGAATGAAGGGCGCACTGAAAATTCAGTGCGCCCGATTCATAGGTTTTAGTCCATTACGGTTCCATCGGGGTGGAACAGGGGGAGCTTTTCAAGGTAGGTCAGATCGGGACGCTCCTGTGCTTCGCCCTCGGCCAAAATTGCCATGCGACCGCAAATTTTGCCGCCAGCCTTCTCAACCAGAGCCTCCAGAGCAGAAAGACTCTCGCCGGTGGAGATGACATCGTCCACGATGAGGATGTTCTTGCCGTTCATCAAAGCGGCATCGGCACCGTCCAGATACAGGTGCTGCTCCTTTGCAGTGGTGATGGAATGCACGGACACATCCAGAATATCACGCATGTAAAGCTTGGGGCCCTTACGAGCCAAAATGTACTTTGCATCGCCATGCTGGCGTGCCATTTCGTGTGCCAGAGGGATACCCTTAGCCTCTGCAGTGATGATGTAGTCATACGCAGGAGCCTTGGCAAGCAGATCACGAGCGCAGGCTACGGTGAGCTCCTGATCGCCGAAAATAACAAAACCTGCAATGGAAAGGGTATCGGATACCTTGCAGATGGGAAGGTCTCGCTCCAGACCAGCAACGGTCATACGATAATACATAGTTATACTCCTTTTGGGCAATGCCCACTTTGATGGTTTTATTATAGCGCAGAGGGTGAATTTGTCAAGAATCCCATGGGTATGTTGCACGAAATTGGACAACCTTGGGGGGATTTGACCCCACTGGTGAAAGGAGGCTAATGGATTGGAGCGAATGGAAAATCAGGGGAAATCCCTGAAACAGCGGATTCGGCAGGGGCAGATTCGCAAAGAGGATGTAACACGCCGCTTGGCGGAACTGGCCTTTGGAAAACCAAATGACTGCGTCCGGCTAGCGCTGGAGGAAATGCCGGATTTGACTGGACTGGATTTGAGTCTGCTCAGTGAAATCAAGCGAAGTGAAAAGGGCATGGTTGAAATTAAGCTCATTGACAGGCTCAAGGCCCTGGAACAGCTGTCGGTTTCCACGGAGGATGACAGCGGGCAGGTGGAGGAGCTGATCCGGGCACTGCAATCATCGATTGAGGAACCTGTATGAGATATACAGGGTTCTCGGCAAAACAGAAATGCGCTATGAACTGGTGGATGCCCGGCAGTCCATATGCCGGCTGTGAAGCAATCGTATGTGATGGTGCGGTACGATCAGGCAAGACCCTTGCCATGGGGCTGGGGTTCTTTTTATGGGCGCAGAGCTGCTTTGATGGGAGAAAATTTGCGCTGTGCGGAAAGACCATCGCGGCACTGCGTCGGAATGTACTATCGGAAATTCTACCGCAGCTTGGGTCTTTGGGGGCAAAATGGAAGGAAAAACGGACAGAAAATCTGGTTCGCGTGACATTTGCCGGCCACACCAATGAGTATTACATCTTCGGCGGACGAGATGAAAGTTCGGCGGCGCTGATTCAGGGCATGACGCTGGCCGGTGTGCTGTTTGATGAGGTGGTGCTGATGCCCAAGAGTTTTGTGGAGCAGGCCTGCGCCAGATGCTCTGTCACAGGGAGCAGACTGTGGTTCAACTGCAATCCGGCAGGTCCCAGTCACTGGTTCTACAAGCAATGGATCCTGGAGGCAAAGGAGCGAAACTGTCTGCATCTGCATTTTATGATGGAGGACAACCCTTCTCTGTCTGAGCAGATCCGCAAGCGATATCAAAGGCTCTATTCCGGTGTGTTTTACAGGCGGTTTGTACTGGGACAATGGGCCCAGGCGGAAGGCCGTGTCTACGATTTCTTTGAGCCGGAGATGGTACAGCCTGTGCCGGCGGGACGGTTTGAAAAATGGTATATCTCCTGCGACTACGGCACGGTAAATCCCACCAGCATGGGACTGTGGGGGCTGCAAAATGAAATTTGGTACCGGGTGAAGGAATTCTATTTTGCCTCGCGCAGAGAAATGCGGCAGATGACGGATGGGGAGTATGCCCAGGCTCTGGCAGAACTGGCAGAGGGAAAAAAGATCACTGCAGTCATTGTGGATCCATCAGCGGCAAGCTTTATCGGGGTTCTTCGCAAAGAGGGATGGACTGTGAAGCAGGCAAAGAATGATGTGATTTCCGGGATTCGTTCCACAGCACAGATGCTCAAAAGTGGGAAAATCGTGATTTGCGACAGTTGCGGGGACTGCCTGCGGGAGATGGAAGAGTATGTGTGGGATCTGAAGTCGGGTACAAAAGATCGGGTGAAAAAAGAACACGACCATGCCATGGATGATATGCGTTATTTTGTCAGTACGGTGCTGAGCAGAAGTCATCCGGGATTTGTGGTAAGCAGCGTACAGCGGCAAAGCTAAGAAAGGGGCGAAGAAATGTTAAAGCGAAGAAAGGATTCAGGACCAATGGCCACAAGCTGCCAGATTCGTTTGGGAAACAGCCATCCTTTCGGCACGCTGAGAGGATATATTCCACTTGGCGGCGGGGAGGAACGAATCTATCAACAGATTCGGGAGGCAATTCCTGCACTGGATGCGGCAATTGGGAAGTTGGTGCGACTTTCCGGCGGATTTGATGTGAAATGTGAATCGGAGGCTGCTACCAAAAAATTGCGCCAGTTCCTGAAAACAGTCAACTGTGGAAGAGGTCAGATTGGAATTGATGGGTTTTTATCTGCCTATATCGACAGTCTGCTGACATATGGCAGGGCAGTTGGCGAAATGGTTGTGGCGGGGAATCGCCTGCGGGCAGTTTGCTGGGGAGATGTGACACAGCTGCACATTAGAGAAAGGAATGATGCGCTGGATGTGGAGCTTTGTGGGATGAATGAGAACGGTGAAATTTGTCCGTTTCCTTATCAGAATCTACTGGTTTTTACAACCATGAAGCCAGAGCCACAGCATCCGTATGGAGTGAGCCTTTTTCGGGGGATGCCCTTTATGGCGGAAATCCTGCTGAAAATCTTTCAGACCATCGGGGTGAACTGGGAGCGGGCAGGAAATGTACGCTACAGCGTTGTATGCAAAAATGATGAAAACATGGACGGCGCCATCGCTCAGGAACGGGGCAATCAGATTGCCAGCGAGTGGGCCAAAGCCATGGAAGATGGAAAAAATGGTATGGTCCGGGATTTTGTGGCTGTGGGAGATGTAGAAATCAAGGTGATTGGCAGCGAAAGTCCAATCCTCGATTCTCAGGTTCCTGTCAGGCAGATTCTGGAACAGCTGATTGCAAAAACCGGTCTGCCTCCGTTCTTGTTGGGATTCAGCTGGAGCAGTACGGAGCGTATGTGCGCGCAGCAGGCAGATTTGCTGACAAGTGAGCTCTGGGCACTGAGAAGAACGGTAGAACCTGCACTGGAAAAAATTTGCAGAACTTATCTGGCGCTGGAGGGATTGAATCCTCGGGTGGAAGTCATCTGGGATGATATCAGTCTGCAGGACATCACAGAAGAGGCAAGGGCAAATCTATATCAGGCGCAGGCATTAGAAGCATTATCCAACGCCAACGGGGGAGGTCAGTAAACAATGGATATTCACAAGGAAAGCCATGCAGTTGGTGCAGGCGTACCCACGCAGCAGCAACTAGCGGCAATCAATGCACTGGCAAAAGCGGAACTGACGGAAGATCAGGTTTATGTATTTTCTCTGCGGTTATGCGACGATCAGATCGACCGGGATTACGAGCGATTTGACACGGCAGCCCTGCCGGAGCTAGCCAAAATGTTCATCGGCAAGAGTGGTATCGTAGATCACAAGTGGTCATCCAGCGCTCAGCTGGCCAGAATCTTTGCCAGCGAAGTGGTGTGTCAGGATTCAGTTTGTTTCATCAAGGCATGGGCATATATCCGCAGAGGCGGTGATGGGGATGAATGGATTGCCGACATTGAAGCAGGGATCAAGAAGGAAGTATCGGTTGGCTGCGCCATGGGGGAGAGTGTCTGCTCGATTTGCGGACAGGCATACGGAACCTGCGGTCACGACAAGGGTGAGATTTATGATGGGCAAGTATGCTGCGCCATTTTGAGAAATCCGGTGGATGCATATGAGTTTTCCTTTGTTGCGGTTCCGGCGCAGCCCAATGCCGGTGTGCTGAAGGGCCTTGGACGGCGAAAGATCAGTCTGAAAGAACTGGCAGATGAGCACGGGGCCCAGGAGGAATTCCGGGTACTGTTCAAAATGGCACAGCTGGGCAAACAATACGCAAAACAGCTGGAAGATGATGTGGTTCGACTGTGTCTTTCGCTGAATGTTGGAATTGAGGAAGCAGTTTTGCGTTCTGCTGCCGGAAAAATGGCGCCTGAAGAACTGATGCAGTTCAAGGAGGCGCTGAATGAGCGCATGACGAAAAGCTATCCTGTGCAGATGCAGCTGAGCTGCGCCAAGAAGGAAAGCAGCGTGGAAAGCGGGTATCTCATTTGAGTTTTACCGGGGAACCGGAAAACATATTTTCATTGGAGGGAACTTTATGAACGTATCTTTTGAGGAAATTGGTCACATCAGTGCAACCTTTGCAACGGATTCTGCTCGGGTGGGTGTTCTGTGCAAAATGACTGCAAATGGCAAGGTTGCACCCTGTGAAGACGGAAACGCATTTTGCGGCAAGGTTGAATCTGTTCGCAAGGGCTTTGCAGGGGTACAGCTGCACGGCTTTGTAGAAGTCAGCTACTCTGGTACGGCACCTGGGGTCGGCTACCAGATTCTGGTGGCAGATGCCAACGGCGGCGTAAAGACGCACACTTCCGGCAAGTCCTATCTGGTAGTAAGTGTGAACCAGAGCGCAAAGACTGCAATCATCGAACTGTAAGGAGGAAATGAAGATGGCATATGATAATCTGAGACTGGAAAAGGGCATGTATCGTCAGGAGGGTATGAATTTTACCCAGGTTCTGGAGTCTATGGACCCCAGCGAAAACTATCGTGGAACTGCACTGGAGGGGACGGATGCCTTTCAGCGTCAGCTGAAGCGCTTTGGCATTAAGGTCAAGGGTGCTGGTTCTTCTACTGTGGAAAAGTTTTTCCGCAATATGGATTCTGCTGTGCTGTTCCCGGAATACATCGCCCGTGCTGTTCGTCAGGGCATGGAGGAAAATGACATTCTGCCCGGTATTACTGCAACCACCACGGTAATTGATGCCATGGACTATCGCTCTATCTACTCTGAAGCGGATGAAGAGAGCTCCGGCATGAAGGCCGTTGCAGAAGGTGCGGTAATCCCTGCCACCAAGGTAAAGACAAAGGATCATCTGATCAATCTGACCAAGCGGGGCCGTATGCTGGTGGCAAGCTATGAGGCAGTTCGATTCCAGAAACTGGATCTTTTCAGTGTTATGCTGCGCCAGATTGGCAGCTACATCCAGAAAATGCAGCTGGCAGATGCGGTGAATGTTCTGGTCAACGGTGATGGCAATGAAAATGCGGCGAAGTCCTATCAGGTGGGGTCTGGTGCGATTTCCGGCAGCAGCGGGAATCTCGGCTACGATCAGCTGGTTGAATTCTGGGGCCAGTTTGACCCCTACACCATGAATGGTATGCTGTGCAACAGCGGCATGATGACGAAACTGCTGAAGATTCCCGAACTGCAGAATCCTCTGACAGGGCTGAACTTCCAGGGAACTGGCCAGCTGACCACCCCTCTGGGCGCACAGCTGCACAGAACCGGCTGCGTTGCAGATGGCATGATTATCGGCATCGACAATCGCTATGCACTGGAGCTGGTACGAGCTGGTGATGTGCTGGTAGAATACGACAAGCTGATTGATCGACAGCTGGAACGTGCGGCAATCACTTCTATCTCCGGCTTTGGCAAAATCTGCGATGGTGCGGTGAAAGTGCTGCGGGTATGAGTTTGACAGATCAGATCTATACCCAGGCACTTTTGCTTGCGGGGGAACTGGATGATCGGCAGAGAACACTGCTGCAGGTGCTGTGCAGGAGTGCGGAAAATACGCTGACTGCAAAGCTAAGGGGCGGCATGACAGCGCAGGACTGCGCAGGAGACTTTGTTTCAGCAGCAAGTTTATATGCTCTGGCGGCGTTGTCGGAAACAGATGGTGCAATGGCACCGGAATCCTTCCGGGTGGGGGATGTGACGGTTCAAAAATCCGGAAGTTCTGCTGCGGCAAACTGTCTGCGCAGGCAGGCGGAACTGATGATTGGTCCCTATTTGATGGGGAATTTCTCTTTTATGAGGGCTTAACCATGCGTACAATGATTGAAAAAATCCTTAGGGGCTATGGAAAATCAATGGTTTTATGTCAAAATGACGTGCAATACAGCGTGAGAGGTTTCTTTCAGGCTGTAACTGGAAAGTCGGAGCAATATGCAAAACTCCAACCCGGAATTGCCGGGTTGGAGGATTTGGCTCGATACGTTTACATTGGCCCCATCCAGCCAGAGGCAAAGACCGGAGATGAGATTATTGCGGATGAAAAGCATTATCAGATTCGCCATGCACAGGTAATCTATGAGGGAGCAGAAGCCGTTTATGTATGGGGAATGTGTGTTGAGAAAGGTGGCATGCCCAATTGGGAAATGAATGGGTGCAAATCGTTGCAGATATTCTAATCGAGTCCGGAATTGCGGTGATGGAAGCATATCCTGCGGGTACAATGCTCCATGTGACAAAACCAACGGCCGCAGTGGAGATGAGGGGACTCAACTGCGGCGAAGGAAACGTGATGATTGGGATTCGGGTACTCAGTCCCCGAAATTTGGGCGGCTGGGAATGCCAAAATGCAGCAGGGAGCGTGGCAGGGGCACTGTATGGTGCGGATATGGAGTGCACCTGCGCACAAATGGAATATTTACACAGAAGTGACTGTTTCTGTGTTCTGGTAATGGCTAAGATTCCTGTATTTCTGGAGAATGGTATCTGGAAAAAAGGCAGGCCATGGGAAGTTCTTGTGGGGAATCAGAAACTGGAGTATGTCAGTGGATTTTATGCCGAACAAAACCAGGACAGACGGTTGGTGGGGGCGGTTTGCCAGAGCGGGCCTGTGGGAGTAACACCCGGTGCAAATGCCGGATGGAATATTCGGCTGGTGCAGAAAATCCCATTCGGAAAGGTGATTTCGGCAATGCCCCAGGAACCCTTTAGTCTGACGGTGCATAAAGGGGGACAGACCCAGCAGTATCGGAACTGCTATTGGAGCGGGGAGAAAAGTTCACACAGTCCGTCAGGGGAAGAACTGGAATACTGGGGCTATGCACTAGAGCGGGAGGTTACAAATGGAGAAACTGAAGTTTGAAAATTTTACGTGGCTGCAAAATCCCGAAGTGTTTCAGGTGGATGCAGAAATTGCACCGGTGTATACCGTTGCTCTGGATGGAAGCATCAGCTACAAAGGGCTGGGCCCACTTTGCCGTGTGATTCGAGGGAAAGGGGTATTTCAGGGAAGTGAAGCGGTAAAATATTTTAATGCCCTTTCCGTGTACATGGCTGCAAAGCTTTTTGGGAAACTGATTCATCCTATTTGGGGGACATTTCAGGTTTATTTGGTGGAGCTGAAAATGCAGCAGTGCAGCCGGGAAGACTATATTGAGTACTCCTTTGCATTCCGTGAAGCGGATTCTTCTGGTATGATCCCGATGCTTCCTGAGCAAAAATCATAGTAAATGGCCTCACAGAATTCTGTGAGGCCATTTTTGAAATATCAATACTGAGTGGGTTTGATATGCCAGATTTCTTCGGCGTACTGATGAATGGTACGGTCGGAAGAGAATTTTCCGGCGCTGGCAATATTCTCTAAGCACTTTCTGCCAAAGGCCTGCCGGTCAGCGTAATCCCGGTTGGCACGCAGCTTGGCTTGCAGATAGGATTCATAGTCCAACAGCAGGTAATAATGGTCAGCCATGTGCCAGGAAGTGCCATCCAACAGAGCGTGGTACAGCTCAATCTGGTCATTGTCACAGGGGACGGTGCCGTCAACCAGTGTGTCGATGGCACGATGCAGACGGGGGTTCGTATCATAGATGCCGCGGGCGTAGTAAGAAGACTTGGCGGCGTTGATCTGCTCAACGGTAGCACCGAAGATGTAGTTATTCTCCATGCCGGCTTCCTTCACGATTTCTACATTTGCACCGTCCATAGTACCCAGGGTCACGGCACCATTGAGCATGAGCTTCATGTTGCCTGTGCCGGAAGCTTCGGTGCCGGCGGGAGAAATCTGCTCAGAAATATCAGCTGCAGGGATGATATGCTCAGCATAGGAACAGTTATAGTTCTGGACGAACACAACCTTCAGCTTGTCGTTTACATCCGGATCGTTGTTAATCATTTTTGCAATCCGATTGATATAGCGGATAATTGCCTTAGCACGGATATAGCCGGGAGCAGATTTAGCGCCAAACAGATACACAGTGGGGTGGAAGTCGGTCAGACTGCCATCCTTCAGACGGAAGTAGATATCGACGATGGACAGCGCGTTGAGCAGCTGGCGCTTATACTCATGCAGACGCTTGACCTGAACATCAAAGATAAAATCGGGATTCAGCTGAATGCCTTCGTGCTGGGCAATGACCTTGCACAGCTGCTCTTTTTTCTGATGTTTGACGGCATTGAACTGATTGACCAGTTCGTCGTCGATCATGGGTTTCAGTTCACTGAGCCGGCCCAGATCCTTTAGGAAATCGCCGCCGATTTTATCAGAAATCAACTGGGTCAGCTCGGGGTTGCACAGACCCAGCCAACGGCGTGGGGTGATACCGTTGGTCTTATTCTGAAAACGGTCGGGGAATTCCTTGTACCAATCACGGAACACGTCATCCTTTAGAATCTGGGAGTGGATCTCAGCTACGCCATTGATATAGCTGCCCACGTAGATGGACAGGTTCGCCATGTGCGCAATATCGTTCTGGATAATGAACAGCCCGGGATGCTCTCTGCGAATTTTTTCGTCAATGCGGCAGATGATGTCTGATATTTCAGGAACCACACTGCGCAGCAAATCCAAAGGCCATTTTTCCAGGGCCTCGCCCATGACGGTGTGGTTGGTGTAGGAGAAGGTTTTCTGTGCCACGGAAAATGCCTGCTCGAAGTCCATGCCCTCGGCCATCAGCAGACGAATCAGTTCTGGAATAGACATGGCAGGGTGGGTATCATTCAGCTGAATGGCATAATAATCTGCAAAATGGCTCAGATCATCACCGTGGGCCAGTTTATATACCCGCAGCATATCCTGCAGTGAGGCAGAGGACAATACATACTGCTGCTTGATGCGAAGGCGCTTGCCTTCCCAAGTGGAATCGTTGGGGTAAAGGACACGGGTGATATCCTCTGCCTTGTTCTTCTGATCCAGTGCACGCAGGTAATCCTGATTGTTAAATGCATTGAAATCGAGTTCGCTCTCGGCCTCGCACTGCCACAGACGCAGGGTGTTGATATTATTGGTGCCATAACCGATGACGGGAACATCATAGGGGACAGCCAGAACGGTATGGTCGGGGAAATGTACCTTGACAGTGTGATTATACCGGCGGTAAGACCAAGGATCGCCGAATTTTGTCCAGTCATCGGCAGCTTCTACCTGACTTCCGTTGGAATCAAAGGTCTGCTTGAACAGACCAAAACGATAACGAAGACCATAACCGGACAAAGGAAGATTGCAGCTTGCAGCTGAATCCAGAAAACATGCGGACAGTCGACCAAGACCGCCATTGCCCAGTGCGTCGTCCTCGATTTCTTCCAGACAAGCCAGATCTACGCCCTGCTGTGCAAACAGTTCCTTCATCTCGTCGAGAATACCCAAATTATACAGGTTGCTGTACACAAGACGACCGATCAGATACTCAGCAGAGAAATAATATGCCTTTCTTTCGGGCATGCGGGTCTTTCTGCTCTTGTTCCAGTTGTCGCTGATAGCCATCATAACGGCGGTGCCGAGAGCCTCGTGCAGCTCCTGAGGAGTGGCCTGTTTCAGGGAAACATCGTGCTGATATTTCAGCTGAGCTTCAGTCCACTTTAAAATGTTGAGACAATTATAACTCATGTTTACGCTCCTATCTCATGCGGTGGTTCCGCAATTCGTTATATCTTTGGATTCAGCTGCGCTGCCACACGGATATGACTGGGCTGTATGATCACTCTAAATCAGTATATCCAAATCAATCATCTGGTGATTGCAGGTGTGCACAGAGCAGGACTGAATGAGGGGGGGCGGATGTGCAAAAAATTAGGCTTTTGCGCAGAATTATGCTACATTTGCCAAAATCGATCGCAGTCCAGAAAAACATCTGACGGATTGTGTCGCACTTTCAGTAAACATATAGAAAACACTATACAAATCAAAGATTAACGCCTAGCATGGTGTTTGTCAAGTAAAACTCGCTGCGCAACCGGGTGCAATTCCAATTTTTGTGAGGTATATGCAGAAAAAACCAAGGTGGACAAAAAGAATGCCAGAGAATTGAGGAATCCTCTGGCATTATTGACAATATAAAGATGATTGAAACAAGATGGATCGGATTTCGTAAAAAGAG
Organism: Oscillospiraceae bacterium; assembly: GCA_020025575.1. Taxonomy (GTDB): domain Bacteria; phylum Bacillota; class Clostridia; order Oscillospirales; family Oscillospiraceae; genus Faecousia. Next base: position 110,859 of record JAHHRW010000002.1, read on the forward strand.
CCGCTGCGGGAAAGCAGCGGCTCTTGTAATATTAAGAGATTAGGCTTCCAGATTGATACCGGTCTCCTTATTGAAGACGTGGCAGACGGTACCGTTGAAGTCGAAACCAACGGTAGCACCGTTGGACAGGGCGGCAACCTCTGCACCGGTCATGTTCATGGTGGAAATGACCAGGACAACATCACGGCCCATAGCACTTACGTGCAGGTGAACTGTGGAACCCATCATTTCGGAAACATCAACCTTAGCGCTGATGCCGCCATTACGGCACAGAGTGATGTGCTCAGGACGAACACCCAAGGTGATATTCTGCTCAGCGACATTGTTCTTTGCCAGGGCAGCCTGCTTTTCCTCGCTCAGCTCAACAGTCAGGTTATCCAGAATCACAGCGTACTTGCCGTTCTTCTTAACCAGCTTTGCATCGAACAGGTTCATCTGAGGAGATCCAATGAAACCTGCAACGAACAGGTTGTAGGGATGGTTGAACACTTCCTGAGGAGTGCCAATCTGCTGGATGAAACCATCCTTCATGATAACGATACGATCGCCCAGGGTCATAGCCTCGGTCTGGTCGTGGGTAACATAAATAAAGGTTGTATCAATACGTTCACGCAGCTTGATGATCTCTGCACGCATCTGGTTACGCAGCTTTGCGTCCAGGTTGGACAGAGGTTCGTCCATCAGGAAGACCTGAGGGTTACGGACGATAGCACGGCCGATAGCAACACGCTGACGCTGACCACCGGACAGAGCCTTGGGCTTACGGCCCAGGTACTGGGTAATGTCCAGAATTTCAGCAGCCTGCTTGACAGCTCTGTCAATCTCATCCTTGGGAGTATGACGCAGCTTCAGAGCAAATGCCATGTTTTCATATACGGTCATGTGGGGGTACAGAGCGTAGTTCTGGAAGACCATTGCGATATCGCGGTCCTTGGGGGCTACGTCGTTGACCAGACGGTCGCCGATGTACAGTTCACCCTCGGAGATTTCTTCCAAACCGGCGATCATACGCAGGGTGGTGGACTTACCACAGCCGGAAGGTCCGACCAGAACGATAAATTCCTTATCCTTGATCTCCAGGTTGAAATCGTGGACTGCAATAACGCCCTTGTCCGTGACCTGAAGATTGGACTTCTTTTCAGGAGCGTCGCCTTTCTTCTTCTTTTTCTTCTTGGTGTCATCGCCGCTGAACGGGTAGATTTTCTTAACGTTTTTCAAAGATAAACTTGCCATACAATTCCGACTCCGATCACACTGCCTCCGCACGTGTGACCTCGCAGTTACCAATGGAAGGGTAACACTGCATTACGACAGGTCTCCACACTGCCGCACCGCGAGTCCTGCGGGTTAATGATTCCTCCTTTTGTGACGAAATCCATCTATTTTGTGGAGTAGATAAACCTCGCCGGTATGCATACATCATACCATATGGATTCTGATATCGCAACCGTGTACAATTACAGTATTGAGACATCATTTTTATGCTATTTCACCAAATGCTATGGGTGAGCCATAGACACCATTCCTAATAATTCCACAAATAAATCTGCAAAATTCTTGCGCTCTACAGGTTGTTCTGCGACCAAAGGAATGCGAAGCAGGATTTCATCTCCGGATTTGATACAGATTTCACCCAGCTTTGCACTCTGCGGAATGGGCGCGCTCACTTCCGGAAGAACCGTCAGCTCATGATTCAACTTAGATACTTCGCCTTTTTTCACCAGAAGCTTACTGTTTCCTTGGGGAACCAGATGGATTTGTTTGGCTTTTCCCAACTTAACGGGGACGAAAGCATCTTCCGGTACAGGGGCATCATATAGGGAATAGGTTGCAAATCCATAGTCCAGCAACTGACGGCAGGTGGAAAACCGGTCGGCAGAGGTTTCACAGCCCATGACAACGGCAATCAATTCCATGCCGTCTCGCAATGCCGAGGCCGACAGGCAATATCCGGCACTGGAGGTAAATCCGGTTTTAAGACCAGTGGCTCCGGAATAAAAACGAATCAGCTTGTTGGTGTTGTTGAGGCCAAACGCACCGCCCCGGACAGAATCCATCCAGATGGTGGTAAATTTTTTAATATCCGGATGCTTGGTGAGCAGTTCCTGGGACATGAGCGCAATGTCGTAGGCACTGGTGCGATGATTAGAGGCATCGGGGCTGTCATCCAGTCCGGTACAGTTGACGAATTGGGTGTCGTTCATGCCGAGTTCTTGGGCACGGGCGTTCATTTTTTCCACAAAGGCACTCTCGGAACCTGCCAAATGCTCCGCCATGGCGCAGGCGCAGTCATTGGCAGAGGATACAGCAATGGATTTGACCATATCCTCTACGCTCATGGTTTCTCCAACCTTTAGGTAGACCTGACTTCCGCCCTTGGCGGTGGCGGTTTCCGAGGCGGTGACGGTATCTGTCCACTGCAGGGCGCCGGAGTCAATGGCCTCCATAACCAGCAGCAGGGTCATGATTTTTGTGACACTGGCGGGAGCCAGGCGTTCGTGTTCATTGCGGCTTTGCAGGATGGTACCCGTGGCGGCATCCATCAGAAGATATGATTTTCCGGGATACTCGGCCTCCTGTGCTTGTACTGCAGGTGTGAGCACCGACAGCATCGTCAATATGGTAAGAATCAAACAGCCCAGACGCTTCAATGGTTGATCCCTCCTCGATATGGTTACCAAATGGTATGCACCATGTGGGGCGGGTAGTCCGAAATTTATTGGAAAAAAGTTTCTCTGCAGGGTTTAAGTGGTTGTAATGTGGCAATACTTGTCCTCGGAGGTGCTTAATATGAGCGACAAAAACACGAGTCGTCATTTCGGCGGCAAGGGCTACTACATAGCCCTGGTCCTGTGTGCGTTAGCCATCGGGATCTCGGGCTATGTATATTACAACAATGCCAACGAAGTGGACTCACTTCAAAGTTTGGATACACCGGTTATTTCCACCGATGCAACCAAACAAACCAAGCCTGACGGGACTGCTGCTGCAAATGCAACCCAGCCCCAGACGACTCAGTCCACCAAACCCACGGCAGCAAAGACTGCAACCTGCACACCTGTAGAGGGAGAAATCCTGGCAGAATATGCAATGGAATGTCTGAGTTATAATGAAACTACCAGAGATTGGCGTGTCCACAATGGTGTGGATATTGCCGCACAGAGCGGTACTCAGGTTTGTGCTGCTGCAGATGGCAAGGTTTATACCGTCTATGAAGATGACCAGATGGGCACGACTGTGGTGATTCGTCATGACAATGGTTATACCACCAAATATTCAAGCCTTGCCGAAGAAGTCAGCGTGGCTGCAGGTGATACGGTCAAGATGGGCGATGCCATTGGCTGCGTCGGCACAACAGCTCTGATGGAGCAGGCATTGGGTGACCATGTTCATTTCGGTGTCACCCAAAATGATGAACCCGTGGATCCCAAAGCGTTCCTGGGGGAGTAAACACGAAACGATTCTTTTCATTTTTCTTTCCTCTTTGTATGCCGCTGAAAATTTCAGCGGCATTTTTTTCAAAAGAGCCGCCCATATTGGGCGGCTCTTGAACGGTTTGCGTGTAAAACTGCGGATATTTTTATGCTTGCATCTGTGTGGTACCAACCCATGTTTGCTGATTGCAAGAATACATACTTTATGGATTTATAAGATTTTTCTCACGATCCTGACAGGACAGCAATAGGATCTGCCGACTTCTTGACAACTCTTTCAGCAGCTGCAGGGCACATTCCAATCGCTGCTGGTCGAATCGGATCAGAGCGTCATCCAATATCAGCGGCGCATGGGGGTTCAATGCCTCCCACACGGCCAATCGCAGTGCAAGATACATTTGGTCAGAGGTGCCGTCGCTGCGCCATTGGGCGGTGCGTAGAGTGGTTTCAGAGTCTTTAGCAGCCTGTATGGTCAGATCTTCACCGATGGAGATGCGGTCGTATTGCCCCTGTGTCAGCCTGCTGAGAAATTGCCCGGCGCGGCGGGTGATTCTGGGGGCGAAACGCCGCTGCAGCTCCTGCGTGGCAGTTTCCAACGCTTTTTGTCCGAAATCCAGTGCTCGGTAGGTTTTTTCCAATTCTTTTAACCGCCGCTGTGCAAAGGACAGCTGGGACTGTAAAATGGTGTAATCGGGGAGAAGTTCCATCTTGCCTTGGCACTGACCCAGCTGGATACGGCACCGCTGCAAAAGCTCGTTGGCCCGATTCAGCTCGTTCATGGTTTCCTCTTTGCCTAAGGTCAGTGAATCCGCCTGATCTGGTTTGTCGGCTTTTTTTGCCATGGCCAGCAGAGATTGCAGTTGAATTTTTGCCTGAATGGTTTCACGGCGCATACGTTCCAGATGCTCTACCAGTTCCAGCTGATGACGCCACTGTGCCATCTGCTGAGACAGTTCGTTCTGACGGTCATCTAATTGCTTTTCTTCGATACGGCGGTTCAGCTCGTAGCGTCTGCGGCGATCGGTAACCACCGTGGACACAATAACGAAAACCAGGGACAGGGCAAAGGCACCAACTGCGGCCGGAACAGTCCCGCTGAACCATAGCAAACCTGCACCAATGGCGATCAGTACGGAAAGTGCCCACAATATGATACAGGGCAGCAGGGATTTTGGATATTTCATCGGGGTGGCGTCGATTTGCTTTAACAGGGCCTGTGCCTGAGTCAGTTTCCCAAGCAGCTCACCTCGTGGTGGGAGACGCTTGCAGCGCGATTCCAGCTCGTCCAGTTCAGCCTGGGCCGCTTTTACGGTGTCTGCCGCGTCATTTACCTGTTGAACTGCCTCGGCGGACTGCTGATAGGCAAGGGTATTCCGGTGAACTTCCAGCTGGTTACGATAGGCTTCGGTTTTCTGAATCTGCGCTTGCAATTGTTCAGCTTGCTGCGACAGAGCGGTCTGCTCATGCAGCTGTTGCTGCAGGGTTTGAATTTGTGCCTGCACATCCGGAATCAGTCCGCTGCGGTTATAGCGGCAGCGATTTTTGTATTCCCGGAGTTTTTTTGCCAACAGATCGGCACTGCCGGACTCGTCGCCTGTGGTGACCAGAGCGTTCAGTCGGCGGCGCAGAGCCTCATCCTGCTGAACGGGAAGATCGGTAAAACGGATGAATCCCGTGCGCATAAACACACTGCGTTCCACGCCCAGAAGTACCTGACCGCAGTTATCGGCACGCAGCTGCTCCACCGGAAGACCGGAATGGGTTTCGTAAGCAATCAATTCCCCCAAAGGAATCCTGCCTTTGGTGCGGCGTTCAATGGTGATATCCCGTCCGTTCCATTCCAGCCGGATTCGACCGGACATGGACTTGCCGGACCAGGGCTGATAGTGCTCTTTGTCGGCAAGCTGATCTTTGGTGGAGCGTTCCCGGGTATCGATACCATAGAGCATGGCGGTTAAGAATGCGCACCATGTGCTTTTCCCCCATTCGTTGGGGGCGGTGATGATATTGAGTCCCTCTGATAGCTCCAATGTAACACCATCAAGCTTGCCAAAGGTGGCAGTCATGGAGTAGATTTTCACGGCAGTTCCACCTCCCGCCCCTGCAGAATCTGTCTGGAAATGCGGGCGGTCAGTTCCAGAGTCGCAACAGTTTCTGCGTCCTGACCTTCCATTGCGTTTTGCAGAATCTGAAAATACATGCCTTCCAGAGAATCCTGACCAACGGTTTCCCAAATATCTCCTGCGGGAATGGTTTCGTCCAATATCCGCAGATTGGGGTATTGGGGGAATCGGCCATTCAGCCGGTCTATCGCATTGTGGCGAACCTCACCGGTTAAGCGGATTCGGAAGAAATCTTCACTGCCGCCGGGGGGCAGCAGTGATTCTACCGCACCCACAGGGTCATCACCTGCAACGGCTGAGGAATCGTAAAACCGGGGCACATCCAGTGGAAGAAAGCGAACATGGGCGCTTTCTTCCAGCTCTACCACCAGAACGCCCTTGACGCCTGTTTCATCATATCCGTGCCCCATGGGACAGCCGGGCCATGCACACATTCCGGCCCCTGCGCCAAAGCGCCCCGGGGCGTGAATGTGCCCCAGAGCCACATAGTCAAGACCTGCATCCCGAATCTGGGCAGCGGTGACAGGACAGTAGGCGGATGCGGTGCTGGTAGGGTCTGCGTGCAGTACCATAAGCGCATATTTTTCGTGGCCACCGGCCTGAAAGTCGGCAAGCAGACCCGGGCATTCCATAGACTGAAATCCAGCACCGTATATGCGGCAGTCCAGTTCCGAGACAACCTGAGAAGTAATGGCCTGTTTCTTGAAAATATGGACATTAGGTGGCCAGCTTTCCCGAATCCAAGGACTGGAATCGCACACATAGTCATGGTTCCCCGGGGCGATGAAGACGGGGATGGACATGCGCTCCAAGGCCCGATAGACGGCATCTGCGCTTTCTTTTGTATAGGCGCCGTCGAACAGGTCCCCGGATAACAGGCAAATCTGGCATTCTTCCCGGATGGCGATATCTGCAATCATATCCGGAAGTTTCAGCATTTTTTTTCGGAGAAATTCTTTTTGCGCATGGGTGAAACCGCCCAGAGGCGCATCCAGATGCCAGTCGGCACTGTGAAGAATTTTAATCATGGATATCCACTCTTTCTACGCTCTTACACTTGCCGCTGGCGGCGTCAATGGTGAATAGGACGGCATTCAGCTTTGTAGGGCCGCCGGCGCACTGATAACGGGCGTATAACTCTCCGCGGAATTTATCGATGGACAGCTTGGGAGCAATGCCCAGAACGGAAACCGCGGGACCGGTCATACCCAAATCCGTCACATATCCCGTTCCTTTTGGCAGAATCTGGGTGTCTGCGGTGGGGACATGGGTGTGGGTGCCCCATACTGCACTGACTTTTCCATCGAGCATATAGCCCATAGCCAATTTTTCAGAGGTGGCCTCTGCGTGGATTTCCACGAAAATCAGCTTGGTATCGATTTCTTTCAGAATTTTATCCATCAGCAGGAATGGGTTGTCCGGGGTATAGTCCATACCGCAGCGGCCAATCAGGTCAATGACGGCGATATCTCCTGCCTTGGTTTCGTAAATGCCCCAGCCACGACCGGGCTGCTGGGGAGGGAAGTTGGCAGGGCGGAGCACATAGGGGCTGTCATCCATATAGGAAACGATTTCCCGACGGGAAAAGGTGTGGTTGCCCATGGTGATGACATCGGCTCCTGCATCCATGATTTCTTCGCCCTGCTGGGGGGTCATGCCGAGGTTGCTGGCATTTTCGCCGTTGACGATGACGAAGTCTGCACCGCAGTCCCGTTTGAGTTTGCGAAGACTTTTGCAGATCCGATTCAACCCCGGCTCTCCTACCACATCACCAACTGCCAATACTTTCAAATCCATCGCACAATCCTCCTGGTTCTTTTCTGATAGTATATACGAAATCTTCCGCTTTCGCAATCAAAACAACCCCTTCCAATCATTAAGATTTGGAAGGGGCTGTTTTCTGTTTGGATTCCTGCGACAATCTATACAAAGACAGACCAAATCACAGGAATCAGACTGATACAAATGACACCTGCACAGCAGATTAAAACCACTTTTCTCAACTGGCCGTTACCATCGCATTTCCGGTCAATCGAACCGGAAAGCAATGCAGCAACAATAGAGGCGATGATTAAGATTGAAGATAATGCCATAGGGAACCCCTCCGTCTGAAATCATGTGCGGTTCTTTGTGCAGCGGATTTTGATTATTCCTTAATATTGATGGCGATGTGAACATCGTCCAGCTGTTTCTGGGAAACCGTGGTGGGGGCATCCATCATCAGGTCCTGTGCGTTTTTATTCATGGGGAAGGTGATGACCTCACGGATGGACTCTTCACCGGTCAGCAGCATGATGATGCGGTCAACACCGGGGGCGGCACCGGCATGGGGAGGCGCACCATAGGTGAAAGCGTTGTACATGGCAGGGAACTTTGCCTTCACATCTTCTTCGCCCAGACCGACCATTTCAAATGCCTTGACCATGATTTCGGGATCGTGGTTACGGACAGCGCCGGATGCGGTTTCGTAGCCGTTACAGACCAGATCGTACTGGTCAGCATTGATGGCAAGCAGCTTTTCGGTGTTGCCCTCGGCATCCAGCAGAGCCTGCATACCGCCCTGAGGCATGGAGAAGGGGTTATGGCAGAATTCCAGCTCGCCGGACTCTTCGCCCATTTCGTACATGGGGAAGTCAACGATCCAGCAGAAAGCGTACTGATCTTCGTCGAAGTGACCGGGAATGCGCTTACCCAGCATGGTGCGGATAACGCCGGCGGTCTTCTGAGCAGCGGTTTTCTTTCCGGCTGCCATGCAGACAAAGCTGCCGGGCTTCAGGTCCAGCTTTTCAACAAAAGCGTCCTTGCACTCGCCCAGGAACTTGGAAATACCGCCGGTCAGATTGCCTTCGTCGTCCACGCGAACCCAGCAAGCCTTGTTGCCGGTCTGAACTTCCACATCTACCAGCAGCTTGTCAATCCACTTACGAGCCTGAGTGAAGTTGTCAACGGCAACTGCCTTGACGGTAGCGTTTTCAAAGGGGCCAAAGCCGCAGCCCTGAACGACCTCGGTCACGTCCTGAACTTCCAGGTCGATACGCAGATCGGGCTTGTCGGAGCCGTAGCGCTCCATGGCATCATTATATGCGATGTGGCGGAAAGGGGCACCGGAGATGCGCTGGTACTTGCCGAACTTCTGGAACACGGGAACCAGAACATCTTCCAAAGTGGACAGAACATCTGACTGAGAGGCAAAAGCCATTTCCATATCCAGCTGATAGAATTCGCCGGGAGTGCGGTCTGCACGGGCATCCTCATCACGGAAACAGGGCGCAATCTGGAAGTAACGGTCAAAGCCAGAGGTCATCAGCAGCTGTTTGAACTGCTGGGGAGCCTGGGGCAGCGCATAGAACTTGCCGGGGTGGTTTCTGGCAGGAACCAGATAGTCTCTTGCACCCTCGGGAGAAGAGGCGGTCAGAATGGGGGTGGTGATTTCCAGGAATCCCTTCTCGGTCATGAGCTTGCGCAGCTCGGCAACAACCTGGCAGCGCAGAACAATGTTGCTCTTGACAGCAGGGTTGCGCAGGTCCAGGTAGCGGTACTTGAGACGGGTGTTCTCGTCAGCGTCCTTAGACTTGTTGATTTCAAAGGGCAGCTGGTTGTGACGGCACTTGCCCAGCACCTTGATCTCAGAGGGAACAACCTCAATTTCGCCGGTGGGAATCTTGGTATTCTTGCTCTCTCGTTCACGGACAACGCCGGTGACAGAAATGGTGGACTCTTTGGTGATGCCCTTGATAATGTGCATCATATCTTCGGTATCTACAACAATCTGAGTGGTGCCATAGTAGTCACGGAGCACCAGAAATGCAAAGTTTGCGCCGACTTCACGGACATTCTCCAGCCAACCGGCCAGAGTAACGGTTTGACCTGCGTGGCTCAGACGCAGCTCACCGCAGTTATGAGTTCTGGACTGGAACATGAAACATATCCCCTTATTTCTTTAAATTTAGCTGATATATTATTTCACAAATGTGGCAAAAAGTCAATGTCTGAGGGGAAATAAAAACATCCTGCGGCCGAAAATACAGATTTAGAGTGTGGCTTAGATGGTGCTGAAAATCAGCTCGTTATATCCGGTTTCCGGGTCTTGCTCCACACCATAGCAAATGCCGGGGAGTTCTGCAATCACCAGCTCGCAGGTGGTGTTGACGATACAGCCCGGGCACAGGTGCCCGCCGATGGTAGAAAGGTCCTCCTTGGAAAGTGCGATGTGGATGTGACAGCGGGTTTTGCTGGCGGTTCCATTTAGACTGACGATCTCACAGTGCTGGTTCAATTCTCGGATGGTAATGCCGCTGGCATCCCGGATGCGTCCTTTGCTGATACATCCCACGCCCGACAGAATGACACCGGCAGATATCTGCTTAAGTGTACACAGCGTTTTGATGGATTCCAGCAGATCTTCACCCCGGTGCAGCCGGATACAGTGGACGATTACTTGACCTTGTCCTCTTGCGATACGATGTTCCATAATCTGATCCTTTCATACAAAAAGAGCGTATTATAACAGATGATACACCCTGTAAAACATGTCGCATCCATTATATCTCCCACAGAAAACCACTGTCAACTGCCCCCAATTTACAAAAATTCAATAAAAATTTGCATTAAGTAAATATTTCTTGCAATTATTTAGATATATGGTAAAATACATTGGTCTATACCCATATTGGCTCTGTGGCATTGGGAATCGCCCAACCATACAATGGTATGCCACATTATTTTATCATTATTATGATTATTAAGGAGGAATCCTCGTAAAATGGAAAAAGCTGCATACGCATTTAAGCTGGATGGAACTCCTGTTAAATGCACAGTGTTCGGTCATGGTCATATCAATCATACATTGAAAATTATAACAGATACCGGTGCAGAATATATCTTGCAGAAAATAAATAAGTACGTGTTTAAGGATCCTGCGGGTGTCATGCGCAATGTAGGATCTATTACTGATTTTATCCGGGAAAGAGCGGACGATACCAGACTATGTCTGCACTTCCTGACCACAAAGGATGGTCAGTTCCACTATCAGGATGACCAGGGAGAATTCTGGCGGATGTATGATTTTATTGGGGGATTCTGTCTGGATACTCCAGAAAGCGATCAGGATTTCTACCAGAGTGCTCTGGCATTTGGACGTTTTCAGCAGATGCTCAGCGAATTCAAAGCAGATACATTGGAAGAAACCATTCCGGAGTTCCATAACACCATCGACCGTTACCGGCTGTTCAAACAGTCCGTTGCGGAAGATCGTGTGGGACGTCTGGCCGGTGTACAGGATGATGTGGATTTTGTTCTTGCACGGGAGGAAAAGGGCTCTATTTTGCAGAATATGCGTGTCAGTGGGGAGCTGCCCCTGCGGGTGACCCATAATGATACCAAGCTCAATAATGTCCTGCTGGATCGCAAAACCCGGAAATCGCTGTGCGTGCTGGATCTGGACACGGTGATGCCCGGTCTGAGTGCCTATGACTTCGGTGACTCTATCCGTTTCGGTGCGGCAACTGCTGCTGAAGATGAGAAAGACCTGAGCAAGATGCATCTGGATCTGCATATGTTTGAAGTATTCACCAGAGGCTTTTTGGAGGCAGCCACATCCCTGACCGACCGTGAGGTGGAGGTGTTGCCCATGGGTGCCTATACGATGACACTGGAAGTCGGTTTGCGGTTCCTGAAGGATTATCTGGACGGGGATCTTTACTTCAAGACTGCGTATCCGGAACATAATCTGGTTCGGGCCAGAACCCAGCTGAAACTGGTTGCGGATATGGAAGATAAGATGGGCCAGATGAATGAAATTGTAGCAAGGGTCGCTGCAGAAGTTCGCAAATAAGTTTATGGGGCAGCGCTGTCGCTGCCCCATTTGTTGTGAGCTGGACAATAAACAATCTGAAGATTTAGATAATTCCTTGCTTTTTAGAAAAAGTAGGGTTAAAATGGTTTCAGTTTTCTTTCAGAAAGAGGAAAAAGAATGGATAAGGTTAAAGCATTTTTTCGCAGAGCCTGCTCCGGCAGCTTTAAGCGTTTTTTTCGGAATTTAGAACTGGTGCACCAACAGTCCGGCAAAAACCGAATCGTACTGTTTGTGGATATGGTTTACAGTATGCTGGTGCATGGAATCGGATATTTGGATTATCTGACCTTTGGCTTTGCCTATATCGGCAAGGAAAAGCGTCGGACTTTCATGACTTATAATGATAATATCGCCTTGGTTCGGCGGATGAACCAGCGGGAAGCTTACCCGATCTTAAACGATAAGCTGCTGTTCACAAAAACCTATGGCGCTTATATGAAACGGGATTTTGTGGATTTGCAGGACGGATTCGAGGCATTTGAAACCTTCTGTCAGGGCAAGGAAACTTTTTTTGCCAAACAGCCGGTGTCTTTCGGCGGGACGGGTGTTGCAAAGGTTCATCTGGAAGGCAGGGATCTTGCACAGCTTTATCAGGAGCTTGTGGATAAAAAGATGTTTCTGGCAGAGCAGACCATCCATCAGCATCCAGAAATGGACAAGCTGTGTGACCGCTCCGTTAATACCATCCGAATTGTGACGATCCTGAGCAATCTGGGGAACGCCAATGTGGTCTATGCACTGGTGCGTATCGGCAGCGGACAGAATGATGTGGACAATATCTCCAGCGGCGGCATGTACACGCTGCTGTCTGATGAAGGTACCATTACCATGCCGGTATTCTGCGACAAGACTGTTTCGTATTACACCCAGCACCCCTTCAATGGGTTTGTGTTTGAGGGATTCCAGGTGCCTTATTTCAAAGAGGCTCTGGAGCTGTGTCAGGCTGCTGCCAAGGAAGAACCGCGCCTGCGCTATATTGGATGGGACGTGGCGATTACCCCGGATGGCCCGGTGCTCGTGGAGGGCAACAACCTGCCCGGCTATGATATGTGCCAGAATCATCGATTCCATCCCAATGGAGAGGGTATGAAATCAGAATTTGTCTGGGCAGAGGAAAACTAAAACAAAAGCACTTGCATCAGCAAGTGCTTTTTTCGTTGCCCCAAGAGGGGAGAGATTCAAATTGGAGATAGGAGCCTTTCCATGGGAAACAAATGCGGCATGAATAGAGCATGGGGGCAGTTGCGGCATCTCGGGAACCGTATTTATGGTCGCCTACAAGGGGAAATCCTCTGGAAGAAAACTGCACCCGAATCTGATGGGAGCGTCCTGTATGGAGCCTGATATGCACCAGCGACGGGTCGGAGTCCGTGAGCCGCACAAATTCAAGGCTGGCTTTTTTGACACCTTTACGCTCTTTTTTAACGGTGAAAACCTTGTTCTTTCGGCTATCCTTAAATAGAAAATCCACCCAGGTAGCTTGCGTTGGAGGCGTTCCGTGAACCAGTGCCCGATATTCTTTGACCAGAAGTCCATCTTGCACCAGACGGGATAGATTGGCGGCGGCGGATTTGTTTCTGGCGTAGACCATAACACCGCCCACATTCAGATCCAGTCGGTGGATTGGGTAGACCTGCCCGCCAAGGGTGTCCGCGATTTGTTGGGGCACTTCTTTTTCAGAATCCAAACCAACGGGTTTTACGATGACAGCCAGGTCTTGATCTGTGTGCAAAAACTCCATGGATTCACACTCCTTAGATGTTTTTGGTATTATAACAAAATTCCCGGAAAATGTCCAAAATAATTTTGGTTGCGCTTGCAACATTGAATCAGAAGTTGTATAATAACCCAAGTATATAGGAGGATTTTATATGACAACCAAAGATTTTCAAAAGAAAAGACCTTTGATGATTTTTGTGAGCTATTTCAAAAATCACCTGGGTTTGTTCCTGACGGATATCACCTGTGCGGTGCTCATTGCAGGTATTGATTTGGCGTTCCCTCTGATTACCCGCTGGGCACTATATGATTTGCTCCCCAATCAGGCGTATCGCACCTTTTTCTTGATTATGGCGGTGGCACTGGGCAGCTATGCGATTCGTTCGTTACTGAATTATGTGGTGTGTTATTTCGGGCACACCTTTGGCATTCGGGTCGAGGCAGACATCCGTGCAGATTTGTTCCGACATATGCAGGAACTGGGGTTTGATTTCTATGACCGCAATCGAACAGGACAGATGATGAGCAGACTGACCACGGATCTGTTTGATTTGACAGAGCTTGCCCATCATGGCCCTGAGGACTTGCTGACCAGCATTTTTACCGTCATCGGAGCGCTTGTGATTATGTTCACCATTCAGTGGCAGCTGGCACTGGTGGTGGCAATTGTGATTCCCATTTTCCTGATCGTGGTCATGAGTATGCGCAATCGTATGTCCAGAGCCTCAGCGGCAGTTAAGCAGAAAATCGGCCATATCAACACCGAAATTGAGTCCAGCCTTACCGGAATCCGCACGGCAAAGGCTTTTGCCAGTGAAGATCAGGAGCTTGCTCGATTTGAAACCGCCAATGAGCAGTTCAAAACCTCTAAGCGTCAGTTCCACAAGGCGATGGGAAGATTCTCCAGCGCTGTGGAGTTTTTTCTGTGCAGCCTGAACGTGGTGGTCATCGGCTTTGGCGGCTGGCTCATCATGCGTGGACAGATGGATTATGTGGATTTGATCACCTTCTCCCTCTATATTGCCACATTTGTGGCGCCAATGCGAAAAATGTCCACCTTCTCTGAATTGCTTGCCAGCGGATTTGCAGGTCTGAACCGATTCGTAGAACTGATGCGCATGGAGCCTACCCTGAAGGATCGGGAAAATGCCAAGCCGCTGTCCTGCGCGGGGGGACAGATCGATGTAGATCATGTATCCTTCTCCTATGATGGAGATTTGGCGGTTCTACACGATGTGAGCCTGCACGTGCATTCCGGTGAAACGGTGGCCATTGTTGGCCCTTCCGGCGGCGGCAAGAGCACCCTGTGCCAGCTGATTCCCCGCTTTTATGATGTTACCTCTGGTTCTATCAAAATTGACGGTCAGGATGTCCGGGATGTGACCCAGAAATCCATTCACCAGAACATCGGAATTGTCCAGCAGGATGTGTTCCTGTTTGCGGACACCATTCTGGAGAATGTCCGCTATGGTAAGCCGGATGCAACCATGGATGAAGTAATTGCAGCTGCCAAGAAGGCAGAGATTTATGAGGATATCATGGCGATGCCCAATGGGTTTGATACCTATGTGGGCGAGCGTGGCACATTGCTGTCCGGCGGACAGAAACAGAGAATTTCCATTGCTCGAATTTTCCTGAAGAACCCGCCGATCCTCATTTTGGATGAGGCAACCTCTGCGCTGGACTCTGTCACAGAGGCAAAGATTCAAAAGGCATTCGATGCTCTGGCTGAGGGCCGAACCACGCTGATCATCGCCCATCGGCTGTCCACCATTCGCTCTGCGCATCGGATTGTTTCCATTGCGGATGGCATGATTACCGAGAGCGGCACCCACGACGAGCTGATTGGCAGCGGCGGAATGTATGCGCAGCTTTATAAAACCCAGACCAATATTGCAAAGAATCTATAAGAAAAACCACAAAGAATCCCACTTCATTCATGAGGTGGGATTTTTGCATAGAATAGGGACTTGCTGTCGGCAATAAGATACTCCTAAGGGGGTGAGGCCTATTTTGTCCACAGCTTGGCTGGCCTTGGGGACGATGCTGTATTCCTTGCAGCTATCCACCGGCAGTTTCCCGAAACCACTGACAAAGGAAGAGGAGCAGCACTATCTGGCTTTGGCCTGCAATGGAGATTTAGAGGCCAGAAATGTTTTGATTGAACGAAATCTGCGCTTGGTGGCCCACATTATGAAAAAATACTATGCGCAGGAGTCAGAACAGGAGGATTTGATTTCCATTGGAACCATTGGGCTCATCAAGGCAATCAGTACTTACCGCATGGATAAAAATATCAAGCTTGCAACCTATGCATCCAGATGTATTGAAAATGAGATTTTGATGTACTTTCGGAGCAGGCGCAAGTCGAGTCAGGATGTATCCCTGTCCGATTATATCGAGACGGGGACGGATGGCACGGCGCTGTCCCTGATGGATGTGGTGTGCCAGGAAGATGATCTGTTGGAACAGGTGGATCACCGGGAGAATGCCAGAAAATTGAACGATGCAGTAGAGAGCTGTCTGACCGAACAGGAACAAAAGGTCATTTGCATGCGGTATGGCTTGCAGGGATATCTGCCGCAGCGGCAGCGGGAGGTGGCCCAGCGCATCGGCATCAGCCGCAGTTATGTATCCCGGATTGAAAAGCGGGCACTGGAAAAGCTGAAACGCTTTCTGAATGGAGAATAGCCCGCAGACAGTGACAACGACCGACCGGGAAAAAGTCCCCGGTCGGTCAATTTTACATGGAAACATGGCAGGAGAGCCAAGCAGAAGTGCCTACTTGCAAAATGAAACGCTGTGAAATATAATGTAATAAAATATCAAAAGGGGTCTGGAGGGATTGCATGAAGGCGTGGCAGCATTTTAAGACCATTACCCATCACAAGCTGCTTGTGATGGAGGGCTGCTTTCGGGTAGGATTATATTGGCAGGGGTTGACCCATGATCTTTCCAAGTATTCGCCTACGGAATTTCGGGTCGGCGCAAAATACTATCTGGGAGATCGCAGTCCCAACAGTGCAGAGCGACAGGATAAAGGTTATTCTACTGCGTGGATGCACCACAAGGGTCGGAACAAACACCACTATGAATACTGGACGGATTTGAATTTGCAGACGGGACGCTATGAGTCCTGTCTTATGCCCAGAAAATATCTGGTTGAAATGGTGATGGATCGCAGGGCTGCGTGTATGACGTATCAGGCAGAACGCTATACAGATGCATCTGCATGGGAGTATTATGACAGATCCAGGGAGCGTACCATCATGAATCCGGAGCTGGCAAAGCAATTGGCGTTTTTGTTGGAAATGCTCCGTGATGAGGGAGAACAGGTTACTTTTCGGTATATCAAAGAAAGTGTACTGCCGGGAAAACCGTTTCCCTGGGAGCATGCTTAGAAAGGGTATTTTTGCTTTTCTTAAAAATTTTTGGAAAATGTAAAAAAATGCTTGACATTTTCGAATACCTGAGTATAATAAGTCGTGTTGCTGCTGGTGCGGTGACAGATTGATAGAGGATTAGTGTAACGGTAGCACACCGGACTCTGACTCCGTTCGCGGGGGTTCGAATCCCTCATCCTCTGCCAAAAGCCCTACGATTCTTCGTAGGGCTTTTTTGTATGTAAATAGCTGTCGGATGGACTTGTACTCCGGGGGAGTTTCTTTCGTAAACCAGAATGGACAAGCGGCATCGGCTCCTTTAGTTTATAAGGAGTGATGCCGCTTGCAGTGTTTGATTACAGACACTGGGGGAAAGTATCCGGTTTGTTGTTTTACAGTTCTGCGATGGCTTCGATTTCGCAAAGAACCCCCTTGGGCAGTTCTTTTACGGCGCAGCAGCTTCTGGCAGGCTTGCTTACAAAGTGGGCAGCATAAACCTCGTTAAACGCAGCAAAGTGTGCCATATCGCTCAGAAAGCAGGTGGTCTTTACCACCTTTGTGCAATCTGAGCCGGCGGCAGCCAGAATCGCGGCCACATTCTTGCAGCTTTGTTCAGCCTGGGCAGTGATTCCCTCGGCAATCAGACCGGTGGCAGGGTCGATGGGGATTTGACCGGAGCAGAATACCAGGTTTCCGCAAATCATTCCCTGAGAGTAAGGGCCGATGGCGGCAGGAGCATTGGTGGTTGAAACGACTTTCATCCTATTTCCTCCAAACATGTAAAGATTAGGTTCGATCGGCGTCTGTAAAGGGATCACCGCATTCGGGGCAGAATTTTGGGGGCTTGGTTGGGTCTGCGGGTTCCCAACCGCATTTATCACAGCGGTATTTTGGAACGCCTGCGGGCTTGGGGGCGCCGCAGTTGGTGCAGAACTTACCCTTGTTTTCGGTTCCGCAGGTGCAAATCCATCCATTGACTCTGGGGGAACCGCATTCGGGGCAGAAGTTTCCGTCGGCCTCGGCACCGCAGCTGCAATGCCAGGTGTTGTTTGGTTTGGCAGCAGCGGGCTGCCGTTGGCTCTGCATGGCGAACAGTTGATTTGCGTTGGCGCCGCCTGCCTGGGCAGCCATATTCATACCCATAAATGCCATGGCGGGGCCGGCATTTTCGTTGGCGGCAGCGGCTTTCATGGCATCTGCCTGGGCAGCTACCAGATGAGCGGCGGCCATGTCGGAGTTGCGGAGCACAGCGTTGCGCTGCAATTCCTTTATCGTTGCCTCGTCTTCAGGGGAGGCTGTAACGCTGGAAACGGCCATGGAAACAATTTGCAGTCCCCGAAGTGCCCCCCACTGTGGGGAGAGAACTTCGTTCATGGCCTGGACAAGCTCCATGGTATGACCGGGCAGAGCGGAGTAGCGCACGCCCATTGCGCTGACAGAGGCAAAAGCGGGTTGCAGTGCATTGAGTAATTCGGATTTGAGCTGGGGCTCAATTTGTTCACGCCGATAAACATCGGAAAAATTGCCACAGACATTTTGATAGAACAGAACAGGATCGCTGATCCGATAGGAGTACAGGCCAAAGCAGCGGATGGAAATATCCATATCCAGTCCGATATTTGTATCCACAACCCGGAAAGGGACAGGGTTGGCGGTACCGTATTTATTGCCGGTGAGTTCCTTGATGTTAATATAGTATATACGCTGATCGTGAGCGGTATCCCCGCCAAAGGTAAATCTGCGTCCAAATGCTTTGAAACTGTCGATGATACCCCGTCCCAGAGAGCCGGAGAAAATCGATGGTTCGGTGGAGGCGTCGTAGGTGTATTTGCCAGGCTCTGCGCAAAGCTCAGAAATCTTACCCTGGTCTACGATGATCGCACACTGTCCATCGGCAACAGCGACAATTGAACCGGAGGTAATGAGATTGTCGCTCCCTTTGGTGTTGGAGGAGCGGCCGGAGGTTCGTTTGGATGCTTTGATCGCAAGTGTTTCTGAATCCAATGCATCGCAATAGAAGTATTCCTTCCACTGATCGGCTAAAACACTGGAGCCGGCGGCGGAAGCTGCTTTGAGAAGTCCCATAATGTTTGCTCCTTTCGGATGAAAATTGCTTTCGTCGACAATATTATATCACGGGTGCCTATGAATTGCCATATCCCGGTGGCAAGTTTTTTGCATCCCTGTTGGGTGGTGCAGAATTGTGAATTATGCCAAAGAGGACGAAGGAAATTGAAACAATTTTTTGACTGAAAAATTGTTGACTTTTTTATGAATAGGCGTATAATAATATTTCGTATGGATACTCTTATTAAAAGGGGTTCTATGGTCGCCGATGGCCTGTCAGAACTCAGTGACCATTCCATTATCGTCGGAGCGAAACAGCTGCGCAAAGCACTGAATCGCGGCGGAGTCGGTCGGGTTTTTCTGGCCCGGGATGCAGACCCCGCAATCACAGGTCCGCTGGAGCAACTCAGCCTGCAAACAGCAACCGAATACACCTGGGTCGAGACAATGATCGATCTGGGACGTGCCTGCGGAATTGACGTGGGTGCAGCGGCGGCAGCGACTGTCGCACATTGATGGATTTCTTTGGGATATCCCACAAGAAATAGATACCCGCCTATATAGGCGAGAACGAAAGAAAGGAGAAATATAATGCCTACTTTTAATCAGCTCGTTCGTAACGGCCGTAAGATGCCCACCTACAAGTCCACCGCTCCTGCTCTGCAGAGAGGTCTGAACACTCTGGAGAACAAGGCTACCAGCCTGGCTTCCCCTCAGAAGCGTGGTGTTTGCACTGCTGTTCGTACTACTACCCCCAAGAAGCCTAACTCTGCACTGCGTAAGATCGCTCGTGTTCGCCTGACCAATGGTATGGAAGTTTCCGCTTACATCCCCGGTGTTGGCCACAACCTGCAGGAGCACTCCGTGGTTCTGATCCGTGGCGGTCGTGTTAAGGACCTTCCCGGTGTTCGTTACCACATCATCCGCGGTACTCTGGATACTCAGGGTGTTCAGAACCGTATGCAGTCTCGTTCCAAGTACGGTGCAAAGCGGCCCAAGGCTGGCAAGAAGTAATTCTCTGCCCCCTATTGCAATTTGAATTTTTACTCGCCTTACGCAAGGCAAGGCCTTGCCAATGATGGTTTTATAATAGATAAAATCCTCTTGTTGGCAGGCACAACGAAAGTCTGAAAGTTTACCACTTTCGAGTACCGATGAAATCATTATATTATGAAGGAGGGAAGCAAAGTGCCCAGAAGAGGTAATGTTCCCAAGAGAGAGGTTCTGCCAGATCCTATCTATAATTCTGTTCTGGTTACCAAGCTCGTTAACAGCATCATGCTCGACGGCAAGAAGGGTGTTGCCCAGAAGGTTGTCTATGGTGCTTTTGAAATTGTCGAGAACAAGACCGGTAAGAACGGTCTGGAAGTCTTCCAGCAGGCTATGGAGAATGTCATGCCCGCTGTTGAAGTTAAGTCTCGCCGTGTCGGTGGTGCTACCTATCAGGTGCCTATCGAAGTTCGTCCCGCTCGTCGTCAGACCATGGGTCTGCGCTGGATGACCACTTACAGCCGCAACCGTAGTGAAAACACTATGAAGGAGCGTCTGGCTGCTGAAATCATGGATGCTGCCAACAACACCGGCAACGCCGTGAAGAAGCGTGAAGATACCCACAAGATGGCCGAAGCCAACAAGGCATTCAGCCACTTCCGCTGGTAATAAAGGAGATACACTACAATGGCTAGACAGTATTCCCTGGAGAACACCAGAAACTTCGGCATCATGGCTCACATCGATGCCGGTAAGACCACCACTACCGAGCGTATCCTGTTCTACACCGGCAAGAACTACAAGATCGGTGAGACCCATGATGGTTCTGCTACCATGGACTGGATGGCTCAGGAGCAGGAGCGTGGTATTACCATTACTTCCGCTGCAACTACCTGTATGTGGAAGGATTGCCGCCTGAACATCATCGACACCCCGGGCCACGTTGACTTCACCGTTGAAGTTGAGCGTTCCCTGCGTGTTCTGGACGGTGCTGTCACCGTTCTGTGTGCAAAGGGTGGCGTTGAGCCCCAGACCGAGACCGTTTGGCGTCAGGCCGACGAGTATCGTGTCCCCCGTATGATTTACGTTAACAAGATGGACATCCTGGGTGCAGACTTCTACCGCGTTCTGAACATGATTCATGAGCGCCTGAAGTGCAACGCAGTCGCTCTGCAGCTGCCCATCGGCTCCGAGGCTTTCTTCAAGGGCAACGTTGACCTGATCACTATGAAGGCAAACGTCTTCTATGATGATCTGGGTAAGGACGTTCGCGTTGAGGATATCCCCGAGGATATGGTTGACATCTGTAACGAGTACCACGAGAAGCTGATGGACGCTGTTTCCACTCTGGATGATGACATCGCTATGATGTATCTGGAGGGTGAGGAAGTTCCTATCGACATGATCAAGGCTTGCATCCGTAAGGCTACCATTGCCAACGAGATGGTTCCTGTTGTCTGCGGTACTTCTTACAAGAACAAGGGCGTTCAGCAGGTTCTGGATGCTGTTGTCGACTACATGCCCAGCCCCCTGGATAAGAAGGGCATTAAGGGTGTGAATCCTGACACCGGCGAGGAGGATTTCCGTCCCGCATCTGACGAGGCTCCCTTCTCCGCTCTGGCATTCAAGATTGCTACTGACCCCTACGTTGGTAAGCTGTGCTACTTCCGCGTTTACTCCGGCACCCTGGCAAAGGGCACCACTGTCCTGAACTGCACCAAGCAGTCCAAGGAGCGTCTGGGCCGTATTCTGCAGATGCACTCCAACCACCGTGAAGACATCGATATCGTCTACGCTGGTGATATCGCTGCTGCTGTCGGCGTGAAGAACACCACCACTGGTGATACCTTCTGCGACGAAGACCATCCCATTATTCTGGAATCCATGGTCTTCCCCGAGCCCGTTATCTCTGTTGCAATCGAGCCCAAGACCAAGGCTGGTCAGGAAAAGATGGGTATCGCTCTGTCCAAGCTGGCAGAAGAAGATCCCACCTTCAAGACCTACACCGATCAGGAAACTGGTCAGACCATTATCGCTGGTATGGGTGAGCTCCATCTGGAGATCATCGTTGACCGTCTGCTGCGTGAGTTTAAGGTGGAAGCCAATGTTGGCGCTCCCCAGGTTGCTTACAAGGAGACCATCCGCAAGAGCGTTGAGCAGGATACCAAGTATGCTCGTCAGTCCGGTGGTAAGGGCCAGTACGGTCATGTTAAGATTCGTGTTGAGCCCAACGAGCCTGGTAAGGGCTATGAGTTTGTCAACGCAATCGTCGGTGGTTCTATTCCCAAGGAATATATCCCCGCTGTCGATGCAGGTATTCAGGGCGCTATGACAGCCGGTGTTCTGGCTGGCTACCCCGTTGTCGATGTGAAGGTCACCCTGTTTGATGGTTCCTACCACGAAGTTGACTCTTCCGAAATGGCATTTAAGATTGCCGGTTCTATGGCATTCAAGGAAGCTTGCCGGAAGGCCAACCCCGCTATTCTGGAGCCCATCATGAAGGTTTCCATCAATGTTCCTGATGAGTACATGGGCGTCGTTATTGGCGACGTTACCGCTCGTCGTGGTAACATTCTGGGTCAGATCACCAGAACTGGTTCTGTCCAGATCGATGCAAATGTTCCTCTGGCTGAGATGTTCGGCTATGCTACCGACCTGCGTTCTAAGACTCAGGGCCGTGGCAACTACTCTATGGAGCCCAGCCACAACAGTGAGCTGCCCAAGAGCAAGACCGAAGAAATCGTCAAGGCACGTTCTAAGGGTTAATCAATTGATCTGGGGTAGAACCCTGGTTTTACCCCAGATTATAAGGGAATTAGAAAAATTCTTCTTGTGTTTCTGGAGATCATGTAGTATCATGTCACTAGAAGCGCGTAAAAACCGTTTATCTATTTCCATTTTATTTCATTCATTACAGGAGGAATTTCCAAAATGGCAAAGCAGAAGTTTGAAAGAACTAAGCCTCACGTCAACATTGGTACCATCGGCCACGTTGACCACGGCAAGACCACTCTGACCGCAGCTATTACCAAGTACCTGGCACTGCAGGGCTACGCTGATTTCGAGGACTACGCTTCCATCGATAAGGCTCCCGAGGAGAAGGCACGTGGTATCACGATCAACACCGCTCACGTTGAGTACGAGACCGACAATCGTCACTACGCTCACGTTGACTGCCCGGGCCACGCCGACTACATCAAGAACATGATTACCGGCGCAGCTCAGATGGACGGTGCTATCCTGGTTATCGCAGCTACCGACGGCCCCATGGCTCAGACCAAGGAGCACCTGCTGCTGGCTCGTCAGGTTGGCGTTCCCGCAATCGTTGTCTTCATGAACAAGGCTGACCTGGTTGACGACGAAGAGCTGCTGGAGCTGGTTGAGATGGAGATCCGTGAGACTCTGTCCTTCTACGAGTTCCCCGGCGACGACATTCCTATCATCAAGGGTTCCGCTCTGAACGCTCTGATCTCCGAGTCCAACGACAAGGACGCTCCCGAGTATGCTTGCATCAAGGAGCTGATGGCTGCTGTTGATGAGTATATCCCCACTCCCGACCGTAAGGCTGACCAGCCCTTCCTGATGCCCGTTGAGGACGTCTTCACCATTTCCGGCCGTGGTACTGTTGCTACCGGTCGTGTTGAGCGTGGCGTCATCAAGAAGAACGAGCAGGTTGAAGTTGTTGGCCTGAGCGAGGAGAAGAAGTCCACTGTCGTTACCGACATCGAGATGTTCCACAAGCTGCTGGACTACGCAGAAGCTGGCGACAATATCGGCGCTCTGCTGCGTGGTGTTGACAAGAAGGACATCGAGAGAGGCCAGGTTCTGTGTAAGCCCGGCTCCATCCACCCCCTGACCAAGTTCCAGGGCCAGGTTTACGTTCTGTCCAAGGACGAAGGTGGCCGTCATACTCCTTTCTTTAACAACTATCGTCCTCAGTTCTACTTCCGTACTACTGACGTTACCGGTATCATCAATCTGCCCGAGGGCGTTGAGATGTGCATGCCCGGCGATAACGTTGTTATGAACGTTGAGCTGATCACCCCCATCGCTATCGAGAAGGGCCTGCGTTTCGCTATCCGTGAGGGTGGCCGTACTGTTGGTTCCGGCGTTGTTACCGAGATCCTGGAGTAATTCAAGATCTTGATCGATATTGATTGATTAAAAGAAGCCCCGACCTTAATGGTCGGGGCTTCTTGTATGGACGGGGTTTTGTTAACAGGTTTAGAAGATCCTGTGGACAAAAATCAGGCAAGCCGGGGTAAAAAATGTTTCCACAACAGAATAACGTCTTATGCACAAATTCACAAAAGAAATGTAAATGATCTGTGGGATAAATCTTAGATAAAGCTCATACACAATCTTATGCAGGTGTAGATTCTGCTAATGAAAATGCGACACAGTTTGGTGATATTCTGCGGATAAGTAAAAGCGCCGTTCCGAAGAACGGCGCTTTCTGGTGCGACCGGGTCTATAAGCCGGGTTCTGTTTTGACAGCCATCTATCTAGACCCAGGATTGCTCCTGGGTTCCAGCCACCTCTTGGGGACGACCGGGCCAGTCATGTGTCCCTCACACGGTGTTGCTCCGGATAGAGTTTACAGCATACCCATGTCTCCATGGGATGGGTGCGCTCTTACCGCACCTTTTCACTCTTACCCCCCAAATGGGAGGCGACATATCTCTGTTGCACTTGTCCTGAGGTCACCCTCGGCGGGCGTTACCCGTTATCCTTGCCCTGCGGAGCCCGGACTTTCCTCATACAGGGCCTTTCGGCCTCTGCACGCGGCTGTCCAACCCGGTTGCTTACTCATTTTACTGTATTGTTGGCTGAATGTCAAATGTCTTGCAAATTCTTTTTTAAAAGGATATACTATAATCGATAAATGAGCCCTTGTTTAGGGTAAGGAATCATTATTGAAATGAGGGATAACGATGCAAACAGCATTTGAACAATATTTTCATTCTCTGCAGGGAAAGCGCATTATTGTATTGGGGCTTGGTGTCAGCAACCGCCCACTGGTGCGTCTGCTGCTCCAGCATGGATGCAATGTCACAGGCTGTGACCGGACAGAACGAGAGAAACTTGACAGCGAAGTCTTGGAACTGGAGCAGTTGGGAGCTGTCCTTCGCGTTGGCGAAGATTACTTAGAGAATTTGCAGGGCGATTTGGTGTTCCGTACACCTGGAATGCATCCGGGCAATCCTGCGCTTGTGATGCTAAAGAATGGTGGGGCCAAGATTACCTCTGAGATGGAGATGTTCTTTGAGCTTTGTCCCTGTCAGATCATTGCCGTTACCGGTTCTGATGGAAAAACCACCACCACGACTTTGGTATCAGAACTGTTGAAGGCAGAAGGAAAAAAAGTCTGGCTTGGCGGCAACATTGGAACCCCTTTGCTGTCCAGCATCCCCCAGATGACAGAGGATGATTATGCGGTGGTGGAGCTGAGTTCCTTCCAGCTCATGGATATGGAACGTAGTGCCGGCCGGTGTGTGGTGACCAATCTGGCCCCCAACCATCTGGATGTGCACAAGGATATGCAGGAATATATTGATGCTAAGAAAAATATTTTCCGCTATCAGGATGGGCATGGACTGTTGATTGTAAATGCGGATAACGAGATTACAGCGTCCATGAAGGGCAATGGAACAACGTGGTATTTCTCACGCCAGAAGTCTGTGGAAAACGGCGTTTTCTGTCGTGATGGTGTAATTTACCGGGCAAATAACGGCGCCGAGCAGAAGATCATGGATGCATCTGAAATTCTTCTGCCCGGTGTGCATAATATTGAGAACTACATGGCAGCCATTGCGGTAACTGCTGGACTTGTAAGCGATGCGTCCATCCGATCTGTTGCAAAAACATTTGGCGGTGTTCAGCACCGGATTGAATTGGTTCGGGTGAAGGATGGAGTCCGATTTTATAACGATTCCATTGCATCCTCTCCCAGCCGAACCATTTCTGGGCTGCGCAGTTTCCCGGAACGAGTGATTCTGATTGCCGGAGGGTACGATAAGCACATTCCCTATGACGTGTTAGGCCCAGAAATCTGCGCGCATGTAAAAAAACTGTTCCTCACAGGAGCGACTGCTCAGAAAATCTATGATGCGGTGGTCAATAGTTGTGGGTATGAGCAAGGAAAGCCGGAAATTGTCATGATGGATGATTTTGCAGAAACGGTCAGAGCAGCTGCCCAGTCAGCGCAACATGGGGATGTGGTGCTGCTGTCGCCGGCAAGTGCCTCTTTTGATCGGTTTAAGAATTTTGAGGTTCGGGGAAACTTCTTTAAGCAACTGGTAATGGAGCTGTAAGATATGGATATATCAAAATACACAAAATTGGCAAGAAAAGCCCTGAAACTGCGTTATTGCGGTGCGGTGATTGTAGCTGCCGGAAGTGCGTCAAGAATGGGTGGTATCGACAAGGTGATGGCTCCACTGAAGGGTGAGCCTATGATTGTCCATACGGTAAGAGCATTCGAGCAGTGCGATGCAATTAAAGAAATTGTGATCGTAACCCGTCCGGATTTGGTTCAGCCAATCGCATCTTTATGCAAAACATATGGCAAGGTCAAGGCAGTG
The DNA here is from genome assembly GCA_020025575.1 of Oscillospiraceae bacterium. Classification (GTDB taxonomy): domain Bacteria; phylum Bacillota; class Clostridia; order Oscillospirales; family Oscillospiraceae; genus Faecousia. The sequence continues at coordinate 137,013 of JAHHRW010000002.1, forward strand.
GTTGTTGGCGGAAACAGTCGGCAGGAGTCGGTGAGCCTTGGACTCAACACCCTGTCAGAGCAGGTGGAGCTGGCAGCCATTCAGGATGGGGCAAGGCCGCTGGTGACCTGGCAGCTCATCGACCGAGTGGTACGGGCTGCCAACAGCTATGGAGCAGCGGTGCCTGTGATTCCGGTAAAGGACACCATTAAGGTGGCCCCCATGGGTGTGGTGGATGGAACCCCGGACAGAAGTACGTTGCGTGCGGTGCAGACCCCACAGGTGTTTGACTTTGATCTGCTCCGTGGTGCCCTGAAAAAAGCGGCGGACGATGGTGCGGAAATCACCGACGACAGTTCTGCGGTGGAATTGTTGGGCATGAAGGTAAAGACGGTAGAAGGGGACGAGCGAAATCTGAAAGTTACAACCCCATTTGATTTGAAGGTGGCAGAGATGCTGATGGAGGAAGACAGATGAGAATTGGACACGGCTATGATGTGCATCGACTGGTAGAGGGACGGGATTTGATCCTGGGCGGTGTGAAAATTGACTATCCTCTGGGGCTGGACGGCCACAGCGATGCGGATGTGCTGCTGCATGCAGTATCCGATGCGCTTTTGGGAGCTGCCGGGTTGGGGGACATTGGAAAACATTTTCCGGATACAGACCCTCAGTATAAGGGGGCAGATTCTCTGATGCTGCTGAGTGTGGTTGCAAAGCGTGTTCAGAAGGCTGGATATCGTGTCAGCAACATTGATGTGACCATGATTGCGCAGAAACCAAAACTGAAGGAGTATATCCCTGCTATGGCAGAAAACATTGCAAAGACCGTGGGCATTGATGCATCTCGTGTCAATGTAAAGGCGACTACCGAGGAGCATCTGGGGTTCACAGGCCGGATGGAAGGCCTCAGCTGCCATGCCGTGTGTCTGCTGGAAGAATAAAAGAATGCAAACCGCTCTGAATTTTCAGAGCGGTTTTACTATTTATGAACCTTTTGTCTGCAGCGGGCATAGCTTGGCTCGGGAGGTTTTGACACATGAAATCTTTTTTTATCACATTTCGTTCCATTACACATGCGCAGCGGTGTGAACGCGTCTTCACGGCAGAGGGGATCAAATGCCATATGCGCCGATCTCCCAGATGGATGGAGGAGCGGGGATGTGGATATGGTGTGGAAGCAAAAATGGCGGAATTAAACCAGGGATTGGAAATTTTACGAAAAGAGGAAATTCCCTTTCGGAAAAGTTATTTGTTCTATCCAGATGGAGAGGTAGAGGAGATTCAATATGGTCTATCTTGACAATGGCGCAACTTCCTTCCCAAAGCCCCAGTGTGTTTGTGATGCGGTGGCAGAGGCGATGGAGACCTGCGCCAATCCCGGCAGAGGCAGCCACGAAGCAGCCAGAGCCGGTGCGGAAGTGCTGTACAATTGCCGTGAGGCCGCAGGTCAGCTGTTTCGGTGTTTGCCGGAACAGGTTGTATTTACTATGAACTGTACCCAGGGGCTGAATATGGCCCTGAGAACCTTGGTAAATTCGGGAACGAAGGTGGTGATCTCTGGATTTGAACATAATGCTGTCACAAGGACGCTCTATGGTCTGAGGGCGAAAGTGCTGGTGGCGGGGCGGAATCTATTTGATCAGGAGGATACGCTGCGTTCTTTTTACAGAGCCCTGCAGCAGGGCGCCCGCGTTGCGGTATTCACCCATGTATCCAACGTGTTTGGATATATCCTTCCCATAGAGGAAATGGCCAAAGCCTGCATCCGCAGGGGGATTCCCTTTGTGATCGATGCGGCTCAGTCGGCAGGAGCGCTGCCTGTAGATTTTCGCACCCTTGGGGCAGACTTTATCGCTATGCCCGGACACAAAGGACTTCTGGGCCCCATGGGGACGGGAATCCTGCTGTGTAAGCGTCTGCCGTTGCCGTGGATCATGGGGGGAACGGGAAGTGAATCGGCTCGGCAGAAGATGCCGGATTTTCTGCCGGATCGGGCAGAGGCCGGAACCATGAATGTACCGGGGATTGCAGGATTGGGGGCAGGGATTCGATATTTATTAGAAAAAACACCGGCAGCTATCGCAATGCAGGAGCAAAAAATGGCAGCAAAGGCAGCGTGGATGCTGAAGGATCTGGGCATGGAGGTTTTTTCCGGGCCACATCAGTTGGGGACGGTTTCCTTCCGATGCGGAATGGATTGCGAAACTGCGGCACAGATCCTTGCCGAGGAAGATATCGCCGTCCGGGCGGGACTTCACTGTGCGCCGCTTGCACATAAGAGTGCGGGAACGCTGGACTCTGGAACTGTGCGAATCAGTTTTGGACACGATGCATCAGAAGAGCAGCTCCAGGAGCTGAAACGTGCGGTACAAACAAGATTGCCCCCCTGGGGATAAAGATTTTTTTACACATTATCTCTTGCTATTGAAGGGCCAATCCGCTATAATAATAAGGATAATAGGCTAGTTATCAGGATTTTCCGGAGCTGCCTTTATAACAAATGAAAAGCGAGGTATGGGTGTTTATGGAGTATCTGCAGGATCTTCTCAAGCAACTGTCCGCCATGTCGTTATCGGACTACCTTGATATTGCAATCGTTGCATATATAATTTATCGTGTCATCCGAATGATTCGTTCCACCACTACCATGCGCATTGCCGGAGTGGTCGTAGCGATGTTGGTGGTTGCCTGGTGTACACAGCTGTGGGATTTACACACGCTGAGCTTTTTGCTGAACCAGGTGCTTGCAGTGGGAATGCTTTCGTTGGTCATCCTGTTCCAACCGGAACTTCGCCGGATGATGGATCATCTGGGCAGTGTCAGCATTAAGCAGCTCATCAGGCCTGAGAAAAAGCTGGCAGAAATGGAACTGATTATTGCTCAGACCGCTATGGCTTGCGAGGTCATGAGCCGTGAAAAAATCGGCGCACTGATCGTCTTTGCCAGAAATCAGCGGCTGGAAGAGTATTTCAAAACCGGAACAGTGATTGATGGTAAGGTATCAGAACAGTTGATCCGGAACATCTTTTTTCCCAAGGCGGCCCTTCACGATGGTGCCATGATTATCAGAGATGGCACCATTGCAGCGGCCGGTTGTGTGCTCCCGTTGTCGGAAAGCCACCGGTTGAGTGCAGATTTGGGCACTCGGCACAGAGCCGGTGTGGGTATGAGCGAGGCATCCGACGCAGTGGTGGTGATCGTTTCTGAGGAGACCGGAACCATCTCGGTGGCAGTTGGTGGAATGCTGAAACGGCATCTGGCTCCTCAGACGCTGGAGCGCCTGCTGCGGCAGGAACTCTGTAAGGACGATCAAAAGGATCAGGAACAGTCCCCTCTGATTCGACTGAAACAGATGCTCACCCATAAGGAGGAAAAGCACGATGAAAAATAAGGTGGTCAGTGCGCTTATTGCTGTCGTACTTGCTTTTGGCCTATGGTTGTATGTGATAACGGTGATCAGCCCAGATCAGACAAGGCCCTATTACAGGATTCCGGTGGTACTTGACAACGCAAATTCTTTGACAGAAAAACAGCTGATGTTGGTATCTGATCCCAATCCCACAGTCACGGTGGAGCTGGCCGGAACCCGGTCTGACTTAAATAAGATCAATTCCCAGAATTTGAATGTCGTTGCAGATTTGAGCAGTATTCAGGAGGCGGGCGAGTATCTGGTGGGATATTCCATTACCCCGCCAAACGATCTGGTCAGCGGTCCAATTACAGTGCAGGCACGGGATCCCAAACAGATCTCTGTGGTTGTTGCAGAAAAAGTCACAAAAGAGGTTCCCGTCCAAATAGCCTACGAAGGCAGCGTCCCTGATGGATATATCAAGGGAACACCGGAGTTTGATTACAGCGAAATCAAGGTTTCTGGGCCCAAGGATGTGGTGAATCAGATCGATCATGCCACCGTCAAGGTGGATTTGATCAATCGAACCGAATCCATCGCCCAGAGCTACCGATATGAACTGCAAAATAAGGATGGCGAACCGCTGGATGTAAAGATGGTTACGACCAATGTGGAAAAGGTTCGCTTGCAGCTGCGGATCTCTGCAATTAAGAAAATTGACTTGAAAGTTAATGTAGTCAGCGGCGGCGGTGCAACAGAGCAAACCACTGATTTGCAGATTAGTCCGTCCCAGATTACCATTTCCGGCAGCGAGGCTCTGCTGGATGGCATGAAGGAACTGGTAATTGGCACCATTAATCTGGCTGATTTTACCAGCAGTGCCACAAAGGAGTTTGAAATCCTGCTGCCGGAGGGCATCACCAATGAGAGCGGCGTCAACAAGGCAACTGTAACGATTTCGTTCCCCATGCTGGAAAAGAAAGAGTTTAATGTTGGCAATATCCAGACGCTGAATGTGCCACAGGGCATGGAGGCGGATGTACTCACAAAAATGCTGACCATTACGGTTCGTGGACCCGAGGAGCAGATCGCTGAACTTCGGGCATCGGATATTACGGTTCAGGTCAATGTGGCACAGGTAAACGGCTCTGAAATGGTCGAGCCGGTAATCACAATATCGGATAAGTTCCCTGATGTGGGGCCGGTTGGCAAGTACAGTGTGTCGGTCACGGTTGCGCCGCCCAGCACAGTGCCTGTGGAGGAAAATTAGTCATGGAACAGATTGTAAAAGTGCATAAGACACTCTCAGACGGCAGAGCTGAAGTCATACACTTTCGGGAAAGTGCCTGTTCGGGTGATTGTCACAAATGCTCAGGCTGTGGTGCGGCCAAGGAAACGCTGATTGTCCAGGCGGATAATCCCATCGGCGCAAGGGCAGGCGACTTTGTCACGGTGTCGTCTGACACCGCCGGAGTCCTCAAGGCGGCTGCTGCGGTGTATTTGATTCCTATGGTGCTGTTTTTCCTGGGCTATGCCTGTGGAGCGGTATGGAATCTTGGAGGCCTGATCGGGTGCACGGGATTTGTGTTGGGACTCATATTTGCCGTTTGTGTGGATCGTTCACATGCGAAACATAAAAAAACGGTTTATACAATTACCGGCTATGCCCCGGGGTTGGGGCATGCCGAACAATAAAGGAGGTCATTGGCTTGGTTAAGAGCATGACTGGTTATGGCCGCGCCGTTGAAACGGTGAACGGTCGGGAATTTACGGTGGAAATTCGTTCTGTAAATAATCGCTATTTGGATTGCACAGTGAAGATGCCCCGGATTTTCTCCTTCGCTGAGGATGCAGTCAAGCAATTGGTGAAGTCAGAAGTGTCCCGTGGTAAGGTGGATGTTTTCATCAGCATCAATGCAGAGGCAGCATCGGATGTTCAGGTCACGCTGAACAAACCTGTTGTGGAAGGGTATTTGAATGCCATGCGTCAGATGGTGCAGGAGTATGGGGTAAAAGATGACATCAGTGTCACCGCCCTTGCAAGAATGCCTGAGGTATTCCTGGTTGAAAAACCGCAGGCTGACGAAGAACAGATGAAAGCGGATCTGCTGGACGTGGTGCGCAAGGCGCTTGTGAACTATAACCACATGAGAGAGGTAGAGGGCGCAGCCCTTGAAACGGATCTGCGCAATCGGGCTGCCACCATTTTGAATCTGGTATCCCAGGTGGAGCAGGCCAGCCCCCAGACGGTTGCCGATTACCGCAGACGGCTGGAAGAGAAGATGCATGAGGTTCTGGAAAACAAGTCCATCGATGAATCCCGCATCCTGACTGAGGCTGCCATCTTTGCAGATAAGATTGCGGTAGACGAGGAAACCGTTCGTCTGCGCAGCCATCTGGAGCAGATGGATACCATGCTGACCAATGGCGGAGGCGTGGGCAGAAAGCTTGACTTCCTTCTGCAGGAGATGAATCGAGAGGCAAATACCACCGGTTCCAAGTGCACCGATGTGAAGGTGGCACGAATCGTTGTGGATATTAAGGCAGAACTTGAGAAGATTCGGGAACAAACCCAGAATCTGGAATAAAGAGGGATTCCATGAAACTAATCAATATTGGTTTTGGAAATATGATTTCTGCGGGTCGGCTGCTGGCAGTGGTAAGCCCGGATTCAGCACCGATTAAGCGTGTGATCCAAGAGGCAAGAGACCGTACAATGCTCATCGATGCCAGTTATGGCCGCAAGACCAAGTCGGTGCTGCTGATGGACACGGATCATGTGATCCTGTCAGCCATCGCCCCTGAAACGATCTGTGAGCGCTCGCAGGACAAGCAGGGAATCCATTATGAGGAGGAGGAAGGATGAGCAAGGGTAACTTGTTTGTGTTCTCTGGCGCATCCGGTGTTGGCAAGAGTACGGTGCTTTCCAAGGTGATGCAAGCCAGGGACGATCTGTGTTTCTCGGTATCAGCGACCACCAGAGCACCCAGAGCCGGAGAGAAAAATGGTGTTCACTATTATTTCGTGAGTGTGGACGAGTTTCAGAATATGATCGCAAATCATGAGATGCTGGAATATGATTTCCACAACGAAACATTCTATGGCACACCCAAGAAACAGCTGGATGAGAAGCTGGTGGACAAAAATGTGATTTTAGATGTGGAGCCTGTGGGTGCATTCAATGTGAAAGATGCATTCCCCGATGCAACACTGATTTTTGTAATGCCCCCGGATGAGGAAGAACTGGAACGCCGACTGAGAAGTCGTGGCGATACATCCCCGAAACAGATTGAACTTCGTCTGGAACGGGCAAAATGGGAAATGGAGCAGCGTTTTCGTTATGACTACATTGTGGTCAATCAGGATGTGGATGTCTGCGCCCAGGAAATTTTGAAAATCATGGCTGAAAAAGCCAATGAAGAATAATGGAGGAATTTTGATATGCTGTACCCCCCTGTTGCGGATCTTCTGGAGAAGATTGATAGCCGTTACCTGCTGGTGAATGTTGTTGCAAAGCGTGCTCGTCAGATTGCTGAAGAGGCAAATGAGTTTGGCGAAGAGCTGCCCGACAAGCCCGTTACCATGGCAATCCGCGAAGTCGCTGCCGGCAAGCTGACTGCCACATTGAAGGATGAGTATAAGAAGTAAGTGATACCAAGGGAGGAATGAGGATGATTGCAAAAATTGCGGTATCAGCCGCTATGTTTGCCATTGACAAACCTTATTCCTATCGATTTTCTGAGGATTTGCCCCTGAAGGTTGGTATGCGTGTTCAGATTCCGTTTGGCTCCGGCAACCGTCGGTGTGAGGGAATTGTGCTGCAAATCACCCAGGGGGACGAGTCCAAGCTAAAATCCGTTGCGCAGATGCTGGATGATGAGCCATTGCTGTCGGAGCAGATGCTGCGACTGGCGGCTTTTATGCGGGAGCGGTATTTCTGCACCTTCTACGAAGCCATTCGGGCGATGCTGCCCGGAGGACTGTGGTTCAAGACCATCGAGCGGTTCTCTTTGGCAGATGGTGAACCATGGAAAGGGAAGACCATTCGACAGGAAGATGCACGCACCATTTTGGGCCACCTGGAAAATCTGGGCGGACAGGCGGTGCTTGATGATATCAAGATGGTCGTTCCGGCGGAAGAGGCTCGAAATGCAGCACTCAAATATCTGCTGAAAAAGAAATGGATTACCACGGAATCGGACTTCCTGCGCAGAACCGGCGATCAGTCGGAACAAATTGCGACTCTGGCCGCGTCTGCGGAGGAAGCCATGGAATTTGCATCCCACAGGCCCAAATCTGCCGCTATGCAAAAGGCGGTGCTGCAGCTGCTCTGCACGGTTGGTTCGGTAGCCGTGAAAGAGCTTTGCTATTTTACGGGCGCATCCACAGCCACGGTGAAGCGGCTGGAGAATTTGGGTTATGTCACCCTGAGCCAGCGGCCCACCCTTCGCTGTAAGGAAATTAAGCCTGCCCATTTGGATGGCCCTCTGGTGCTGACCGAGGAGCAGAGGGCTGTGTTTGAGGGGCTGCAAAATCAGATGGATGCGCAAGTGCCCGGTGTGGCGCTGCTGTACGGTGTTACGGGCTCCGGAAAAACTTCGGTGTATCTGAAGCTGATTGCCCAGTGCCTGGACAACGGAAAGAGCGCCATGCTTTTGGTGCCGGAAATTGGTCTGACCCCCCAGCTCCTCAGTCTTATGGCTGCCCACTTTGAAAATCAGGTAGCAGTGCTCCATAGCAGCTTGTCTGCCGGAGAGCGCTATGACCAGTGGAAACGCATCCGCGGCGGAGATGCCCGTGTGGTGGTTGGAACCCGCTCGGCGGTGTTTGCGCCCGCGCAAAATCTTGGAATCATCATTTTGGATGAGGAGCAGGAACACACCTATAAATCTGAAAACGCCCCCAGATATTCCGCGAAGGAGATTGCCATTTGGCGAGGGTCGAAGGAACGGGCGTTGGTTTTGTTTGGCTCGGCCACGCCTTCGATTGAAACCATGTACCGGGCGAAATCCGGGGATTATCAACTCTATGAACTGCACAGCCGATTCAATGGCCGTCAACTCCCTAGGGTTGAAATCGTAGATATGAAAGAAGAGCTAAAGTCTGGAAATGACTCGCCGTTCAGTGAATTTCTGCTGGATGCCATTCGGGATAATGTAAAGCATGACAAACAAACCATCTTGTTTCTGAACCGTCGGGGAAACGCCCGTGCGCTGGTATGTGTGGATTGCCGACAGAGCCCTGAATGTGTCCGATGCAGCAATCGACTGACCTATCACAGTGCCAATGGTCGGCTGATGTGTCACTATTGTGGGCATTCTCAGCCGGTCCCTGCGCGCTGCCCGAGCTGTGGCGGCCCCCTAAAACCCTTGGGTGTTGGCACCCAGAAGGTTCAGGAAGCACTGGAATTTGAGTTTCCGGATATGGAAATTCTCCGTATGGATGCTGATACCATCAATTCGGTGAATACCCATGAGAAAATGCTCAAGCGGTTCCAGGAAGAAAAGATTCCTGTATTGATTGGAACGCAAATGGTAGCGAAGGGACTGAACCTGCCGGATGTAACACTGGTAGGGGTTCTGGATGCAGACCTCAGCCTGTATTCCGGAAGTTATCGGGCGGCGGAAACCACTTTTAATATGCTGACGCAGGTGGTGGGCCGTGCCGGTCGCGGACAGAGCGAAGGACGTGCTGTGATTCAAACCATGGTGCCGGAACATCAAATCATCACCTTAGGTGCCAAACAGGACTATACTGGGTTTTACAATCTGGAAATTGGCCTGCGCCGGGTTATGAATCTGCCTCCTTTTGGGGACAGCGTTTCCATAACATTTGTGGGAGAGAACGAGGCCGCGGTGCTGCGGGGCAGTGCACTGTTCCGGGACAGTCTTGCTGGCTGGTTAAAACAAAATCGATATGACGAGAATACATACACCCTTCTGGGGCCTGCCCCATGTCCGGTGATGAAAATAAACTATCATTTCCGCTATCGTCTGACACTGCGATGTCGGGCGGATAGACCACTTCGGCAGACACTGGGGGCTTTCCTGCGGCAGTTTATGCAGGACAAGCGCAACCGTGGCGTGTCGGCGTTTGTGGATGTGAATGGATACGAATAAAGAAAGAGGCGTTGTTAATATGGCACTTCGTAGAATTTTTACAGATCGGGAATCTGCACTGCACAAGGTGTGCAAGACGGTAACAAACTTTGATCAGAAACTCCATCAGCTGCTGGACGATATGAAGGATACGCTGCTGGATGCCAATGGCGTGGGTTTGGCTGCTCCTCAGGTGGGTATCCTGCGCCGGGTAGTCGTGGTGGATACCGGGGATGAAATCCTGGAGCTGGTCAACCCGGAGCTGATTGAGACTTCCGGGGAGCAGGTCGGCGTGGAAGGCTGTCTGTCTGTGCCGGGTAAATATGGCATTGTTAAGCGTCCTATGGTCGCTAAGGTCAAGGCACAGGACCGCAACGGGAACTGGTTTGAGGCCGAAGGGGAAGAACTCATCGCCCGGTGTTTCTGCCATGAATTGGATCACCTGGATGGCATTGTTTACACCCAGGTGATGGATCGATTCCTCACAGAGGAAGAGATGGAGGAAATGTAAAAAACGCTTGGGAGGAATTTCATGCGAGTAGTATTTATGGGAACGCCGGATATTTCGGCGACTTGTTTGAAGAGAATTATTGCAGACGGCTTTGATGTTGTCGGTGTCTATACCCAGCCGGACCGCCCCAAGGGACGCGGCATGAAGATGGTTTACTCCCCTGTGAAGGAAGTGGCCATGGCTCACGAGATTCCGGTATTTCAGCCGGAGAATTTCCGGGAGGAAGAATCTGTGCAGCAGCTGCGGGAATTAAAGCCTGATATTTGTGCTGTGGTAGCCTACGGTCGAATCCTGCCCCAGAAGGTATTGGATGTGCCTGTGTTGGGCTGTATCAATGTTCATGCCAGCATCCTGCCTGCATATCGTGGAAGTGCACCCTACCAGTGGGCAGTGTTGGATGGTTTGACGGAAACTGGTGTCAGCATTCAGCACATGGTTCGGGAAATGGATGCAGGCGATGTGATCGATGTGGCAAAGACCCCGATTGGCGAGAATGAAACCGCTGGAGAACTGCTGGATCAGCTGGCAATTCTTGGTGCGGATTTACTGAGCACGACCCTGACCAGATTCACGCAGGGGAAGGTGGCGGGGACTGCCCAGGATGTATCCAAGGTCAGTTTCGCCCCCATGCTGGATAAGCGTATGTGTCCCATTGATTGGAGCAAGAGCGCTCAGGAGATTCACAACAAGGTTCGTGGACTGCATCCCTGGCCTGTTGCGACAGCAGAGCTGGGCGGTACCAAATTTAAGATTCATCAAACCGTTCTGGTGGACGGTACCACCAACAAAACCGCCGGTACTGTGGTAGAACTGAATAAGACTGGATTGCGGATTGCCTGCGGCGATGGAAAGCTGATTGAGATTCGTCAGCTACAGGCAGAGGGCGGCAAGCGGATGGCGGCGCCGGATTATTTCCGCGGGCACCCCTTGGAGATTTGAGATGACACCCAGACAGACTGCACTGGAGGTGCTGATCGGCTGCCGCAAAAATGATGGCTGGTCGAATGCGTTGCTAAAAGAGCAAATTGGTCGTGCCAACCTTGACAAGCGTGATGCGGCACTGGCAACACGGCTTTGCTATGGGGTACTGCAGAACCGGGGACTGCTGGATTTCTACTGTCAGCAGCTGCTCACGGGAAAACTAAAGGGGCTGCGCCCTGTGGTACGCGATATCCTGCATCTGGGATTGTACCAGATCTTGCTGATGGACAAAATCCCGGATGCTGCCGCGGTAAATGAATCCGTGGTACTGACAAAGCAGTATTGCAAGAAACAGCCACACGCTGTATCTTTGGTCAATGGCGTACTTCGCAACGCGGCGCGCCAGAAGGATAACCTGAAACAGCCGGAAGATCTGGCTGTAAAATACTCCCATCCGGAGGGCCTTGTGAATCTGTTTAGGAGCTATGTTGGACAGCAGCGGCTTGAAAACATGCTGAAAGCCAACAATGAGGCACCGGAAACCGTGGTCCAGGTAAATACCCTGAAGACCGATGCACAGCAACTGCAAACCCGTCTGGAAGAAGAGGGTGTGCAGGTGCGTAAGCACCCATGGCTTGCAAACTGTCTGGTGCTCAGCGGTACGGGGAGTATTGACAAGCTTTCCAGTTTCCGGGATGGCATGTTTTATGTGCAGGACGCAGCTGCAAAATTGGCGGTGGACTGTGCAAAAATTCCGGAAGGGGACCTTCTGGTGACGGATTGCTGCGCTGCCCCCGGCGGCAAGAGCTTTGCCGCAGCGATGGCTTTGGGCGGCAAAGGAAAAATCGTATCTTCTGATGTCCATGCGCATAAGGTTGCACTGATGCAAAATGGTGCAGATCGGTTGGGCTTTGACAATATTCACCCCCGGCAGTTTGATGCCACGGTGTTTGACGAAACATTAGAAAATCGTGTGGATGTTGCACTGGTGGATGTGCCCTGTTCTGGGTATGGCATCATTCGAAAAAAGCCGGATATTCGGGAAAAAGACCCGGATACCATGAAGGAACTGCCTGCTTTGCAGCTTCAGATCCTGCGCAATCAGGCCCGGTATGTGAAACCCGGCGGTGTACTGCTGTACTCCACCTGCACGCTGGTGCGCAGAGAGAATGAGGGGGTCGTGGAAAAATTCCTGAAATCCCATCCGAATTTTTCATTAGAACCTCTGGATTTGCCGGAGGTGTTTGGAAAAAATGAGAGTGGGATGCTGACACTGGTTCCCGGAGAATATGACACAGACGGCTTCTTTATCTGCCGTATGCGGAGGACAGTATGAATATCAAAGCGATGACGCTGCCTGAAATGACCCTTGCCCTGAAAGAAATGGGGCAGCCCGGTTTTCGGGCAAAACAAATTTATACATGGCTCCATAAGGGCGTGCGCTCCTATGACGAGATGACCAATGTATCCAAGGAGCTGCGTCAAGAACTGGCCCGGCAGTATCCGTTTTATCCGCCAGAGGTGGTTCGCAAGCAGGAATCCCAGAGAGATGGCACCATCAAGTATTTGTGGCGGCTGGCTGACGGAAACTGCGTGGAAACGGTACTGATGCGCTATCATTATGGCAATACCGTCTGTATCTCTACAGAGGTTGGCTGCCGGATGGGCTGTGCATTCTGTGCATCCACATTGGGGGGATTGGTTCGCAGACTGGAACCGCAGGAGATGCTGGATCAGGTTCTGTTTACGCAGGTGGATTCAGGACTCCCGATTTCTCATATTGTGTTGATGGGAATTGGAGAGCCACTAGATAACTTTGACAATGTAATGCGGTTTCTGGAACTGGTAAACAGCGAAAATGGGATGAACATTTCCATGCGACACATCAGTCTTTCCACCTGTGGCCTGGTGCCAAAGATTCGTGATTTGGCGGAAAAGAAACTGCAGCTGACACTGTCGATTTCGCTGCACGCACCCAATGACGAAATTAGAAATAAAATCATGCCGGTAAACAAGGCGTATCCTTCCGAGGAACTCTTAAATGCCTGCCGTGACTACTATAAAATTACGGGACGGCGAATTTCTTTTGAATACGCCATGATTGACGGAGTCAACGACACTGAGGCAGATGCAAAGCTTTTGCTGAAACGGCTAAAAGGATTGCCGGCTCATATGAATCTGATCCCGTTGAATCATGTGGAAGAAAGTCCTCTGAAACCCAGCTCCCGGGCTGCGGTGCAGAAGTTTCAAAAAATTCTGGAAGATGGCGGCGTACCTGCCACGGTGCGCAGAACTCTTGGTGGGGATATTGATGCTTCCTGCGGACAGCTTCGCCGGAAGTATAACAAAGAACAAGGAAAATAATGAATGCGAAAGGAGACACTTCCTATGCAGAGTTGGGGGTTATCCGATACGGGCTGTGTCCGCAGTCAGAATCAGGATGCATTTCAAATTGTACAGCTGGACCGCAGCACTTGGCTATACGTAGTCTGTGACGGCATGGGCGGTGCAAAATCCGGAAACATTGCAAGCTCCTTGGCAATTGATGTGTTTGTTCAGGAACTAAAGCGCGTACATAAGTGCGGTATGAGTCCGGAGCATATCGAGCAAATGCTGATTGGCGGAGTCAAACTTGCAAACTTCACGGTATATGACCAGGCACAACAGTTTGAAGAATTCCGTGGTATGGGAACAACACTGGTGGCAGCCTATGTAACGGGGAAAAAAGCAACGGTAATCAATGTAGGTGACAGCCGATGCTATCTTGTGAACCAAGATGGCGTTCGCCAAATTACCACAGACCATTCCTTGGTGCAGAGTATGCTGAGTCAGGGAGAGCTCACGCCTGAACAGGCAAAAACTTTCCCCGGAAAAAACTTTATAACCCGTGCAATCGGCACCGAGGCTACCATCGAATGTGACCTGTTCCACGAAAATCTGGGGCGGGGAGATGCATTGCTTTTGTGCAGCGATGGATTGAGCGGTGTGGTGGACGAACAGGAAATCCTGTTTGAAGTTGTCCACGGTGTCAATAAAGAGAATTGCTGCCAACGACTGTTGGATATCGCAAAAATGCGCGGCGCACCGGATAATGTAACAAGCATACTGGTGTTAGCCTAAGCCGGCAGATGGAAGGAGTAGGACAATGGATAACGATAAATACATCGGCCGGCTTTTGGACGGTCGCTATGAAATTCTGGAAGTGATCGGCACTGGCGGTATGGCGGTGGTTTATAAAGCACGATGCCATCGTCTGAACCGGCTGGTTGCCATTAAGATTCTAAAGGATGACCTATCCCAGGATGAGGAATTCCGCCGCCGTTTCCATGCGGAAAGTCAGGCAGTCGCTATGCTGAGCCATCCCAATATTATGTCTGTATATGATGTTTCCACCTCGGATGAGGCAGATTATATTGTGATGGAGCTGATCGATGGCATCACCCTGAAACAATATATGGAAAAGAAGGGAACGCTGAACTGGAAGGAAACCCTGCACTTCTCCATGCAGATTGCCAAGGCTCTGGAGCATGCCCACAGCAGGGGAATCGTCCATAGAGACATCAAACCCCACAATGTGATGGTGCTGAAAAATGGAAGTGTCAAGGTAACAGATTTTGGTATTGCCAGAATTATGTCCAAGAGCAACACCCTGACAAAAGAGGCACTTGGCTCGGTACATTATATTTCTCCGGAGCAGGCAAAGGGCGGCAGAGTGGATGCTCGTTCGGATCTGTATTCGCTGGGTGTGGTCATGTATGAGATGATGACCGGAAGAGCGCCTTATGACGGAGAGTCCCCCGTGGCGGTGGCGATCCAACATATCAACGGCGGCGCACCCATGCCCTCGACCCTGAACCCCAATATTCCTGGTGGTCTGGAGCAAATCATTATGAAGGCCATGTCGATCAATCCAGATGACAGATATAGTACGGCCACCGAAATGCTGTATGATTTAGAGGAGTTCCGCAAAAATCCCAGCATTCTCTTTGACTTCAAAGATAAATCTGATGTGGATGCAGCCGTAATGCTGAACAATTTGAAGGCATCTCAGGAGCGGGGGATTCCTGCCCAACCCAGAACAACGGCAGAGCGGATTGCCGGTGTCCATCCGCAGCGTCCTGCACAGGCTAGACCTGCTGCACCACAGCCCCAGCGCACCAGACGAGAAGGTGGAAACAGACCCGTTAGCAACCGGGAGACAGAGATGAGACGCAGTGCCAACCGTCCAATCAGGCGGGAGCGCGGGGAAGAACGGGACAATCGGAACCGTACCGTCACCATTGCGATTGCAGTATGTTCTGCCATTGCGGTGGTCGCAATTCTGATTTTTCTGGTTCTTCTGCTGAATGGCGGCTTGTTTGGAAACAACGCACAGGTGGTGGAAGTACCCAATCTGATTGGACAGATCTATGAAAAGCTGGATCGTACCAAATACCCCAATATTGAGATTGTTCCGGGAGATCGCGCTTTCAGCGATACCTATGAAGAGGGTAGAATCATGGATCAGAGTCCCAAGCCGAAGGAGCAGATTCCTCTAGGCGGGCAGGTGCGGGTCTATGTAAGTATGGGCAAGGAACAGGATGAGCTGCCCGTCATTGCAGATCTGCGTGGCATGACCCAGGATGCAGCCCAGAATTATCTGAATGTATTGAAGGGAGATTTGATCCCGCAGTTTGAACAAATCAATGACGATGAAGTGAAAGAGGGGCTGGTTGTGAAGACAGAACCAGCCAAGGGAGAACAACTTCAGAAAGGTCAGACGGTTACAATTTACCTGAGCATGGGCCCGGAGATCAAGAAGAACAAGGTTCCCAATGTCATCGGTAAGGACAAGAATACTGCCATAGCGATTCTGGCCAATAATGGATTTGTGACTTACAGAGTCGAAACAGAGGAAAGCCGAGAGGCCAAGGATACCGTCACACGGCTTTCTGTGCAGACCAATGAAACGCTGGATGTGACCACCGAAATTGTGATCTATGTTTCCGAGGGAACTGTTCGGGAGCGGGTTCCCAATTTGGTGGGTAAGAACTATGATCAGGCGCAGAAAGAGCTGAACGATCTGGGCTTTCAGAAAATTTCCGTTGTCCCGGAGGAAAATCCTGCAGAAAAAGACATGGTGTTCCGTCAGTCCATTTCCGCAGGTGTGGAAATCGATGTGACAACAGAGATTGTGCTGTATGTTTCTGATGGCCCCAAGGAAACCGAGCCACCCACGACAGAGGCTACCGAACCGGAAAAGACGGTTTATAAGACCATCAGCCTTCCGATGGATCGGAAGAATCCATACAAGCTGACCATCATGCTGGAAGGAAAAACCATTGTGGATGATCAGGAGATTCAGCCTGGTACTGCAAGCTATGCAGTTCAGCTCAGTGGCAGAGGCACAGGTTATATCGAAATCTATATCGACGGTGAATACAACCGTACAGAAAAGGTGGACTTTGGTGGTTAAAAAGCACAGTGGTCGCATCATAAAATCCCTGAGTGGATTTTATGATGTCCAGACAGAGGAACAGGTTATCACCTGTCGGGCGAGAGGACATCTCCGCAGGGGACAAATCCCACTGGTGGGTGATCTGGTGGAAATCAGCGAAGAAAAGGGAAAGGGAATGCTGGAGCAGATTCTTCCCCGAAAAAACTGCTTTGTTCGCCCTGCGGTTGCGAATCTGGATTTACTGGTGGTCTTTGCCGCAAATGTAAATCCAGTAACAGAACCATTCTTGATTGACCGTGTTGCGGCTATTGCGGGCGATCAGGGGGTAGAGGTATGCATCTGCATCAATAAATGTGATATGGATGCAGGCGATGATCTGGCGCAGATCTATCGCAGTGCAGGCTACACAGTGATTCAGACCAGTGCAGAAACTGGACTTGGAGTAGAGGAACTTCGCCGTCAGGTGGAAGGAAAGTTCGCAGCATTCACAGGAAATTCCGGTGTAGGCAAGAGCAGCATCCTCAATGTACTTGACCCGGAACTTCGCCTACAGACGGGTGAAGTTTCCGAGAAACTGGGACGGGGACGGCACACCACCCGCCATGTGCAAATCTACAAGATCGGCACAGATAGCTTTATTGCGGATACTCCGGGGTTTTCATCCTTTGATACCGATCAAATGGAAGTCATCCTGAAGGAGAATTTGCAATACGCCTTCCCGGAATTTGGCGCCTACATCGGGAAATGCCAATTCAGGGACTGCACTCACCGAAAAGAACCGGGCTGTGCCGTGACTGAGGCATTGGCAGAAGGAAAAATCTGCAAGAGCCGATATGAAAGTTATTTGCGACTTTATGAAAAAGCCTCCCAGATCAAACAATGGGAACTGAAGTAAACCAAGCCCCCCGTACTGATTTTCAGTCCGGGGGGCGGCTTTTTATGGATATGGTACACCATATTTCAGCGCGGACAGGGAAGGAAACGGTGGAAATTGGCCCTAAAAATGGTTTCTCCATTTTGACTGAATTTCATATGAAAACTTTGTGGTATTTTCTGAAATTGTGGTTGACAAAGGGGAAATGATGTGGTATCATGGTTGAGCATGTGTGGGAAAGCTATGCATGCGATGCGATGATGCAGGAGATTGCGTCCTAGACGGTAACTTCTGCGGAGTATGTCCGGTCATCGGGCGGCTGAACTGTTCAGATTGCGCTTGCGTATATCGCTGCATCTGAAGGAGGGTCGGCTTGCGTCGGCCATTTTTCATAGGCTAGAATGATACGCACGGAGGCGCGGACAAATAGTTCACCGTACCCAGGCACGAAAGAAACTGAGTACGTTTTCAAGGAGGAAAACAACCATGGCAAACCAAGAAATGATCCGTATCAGACTGAAGGCTTATGATCACCAGCTGATCGACTCCAGCGCTGCAAAGATCGTGGAGACTGCTAAGCGCAATGGCGCTGCTGTTTCTGGCCCCATCCCTCTGCCCACCAAGAAGGAAGTTGTGACGATCCTTCGCGCTGTCCACAAGTACAAGGATAGCCGTGAGCAGTTCGAGCGTAGAACCCACAAGAGATTGATCGATATTCTCAACCCCAATCAGAAGACTGTTGAGGCTCTGATGAGCCTGGATCTGCCTGCTGGCGTTGAGATTGAGATAAAGCTGTAATTGCTCGTCACAATTATAGCTGCCCGCACTGTCTGGCATCGGGCGGACGGGTCATGTTGACATGGGATACCCAATGATCCTGAGTCAACCAATAACCTATTTTAAAAGGAGAAAACCAAAATGCAGAAAGCAATCATCGGCAAAAAAGTGGGCATGACCCAGATCTTCGATGAGAGCGGCAAGGTCATCCCTGTCACTGTTGTAGAGGCAGGTCCCTGCGTTGTCACTCAGAAGAAGACTGTCGAGACCGACGGCTACACTGCCGTGCAGCTGGGCTTCGAAGACATCAAGGAGCACAAGCTGTCCAAGCCTGAGGCTGGCCATCTGAAGAAGGCTGGCGTTGAGGCAAAGCGTCACCTGAAGGAGTTCCGTCTGGAGAACGCAGCTGAGATGAATGTCGGCGACGTTGTCAAGGCTGACGTCTTCACAGCAGGTGACAAGATTGACGTGACCGGCATCAGCAAGGGTCACGGCTATCAGGGCGTTATCAAGCGCCATGGCGCACATCGCACCGATATGACTCACGGCGGCGGCCCTGTCCATCGCCATGCAGGTTCTATGGGTGCATCTTCTCATCAGTCCCGTATCTTCCCCGGCAAGATTGGCGCCGGTCAGATGGGCAATGAGCAGGTTACCATCGAGAACCTGGATATCGTTCAGGTTGATGCAGAGCTGAACATGATCGCAATCCGCGGTGCCATTCCTGGCCCCAAGGGCGGTCTGGTCTTCATCCGCAACACCGTTAAGAACAACAAGGTCAAGAATGTCGAAACCGGCATCAGCAAGAACCCGCAGAAGGCTTCCGGCAGAAACCCCCAGAAGGCTTCCGCAAGAGGCTAAGGAAAGGAGAGCTTAAATCATGCCTAAGACTAATGTTTACGATATGTCCGGCAAGCAGGTCGGCGAGATCGAACTCTCCGCAGCTGTGTTCGGCATTGAGCCCAATGGCGCTGTTGTCCATGATGTGGTCAAGAACCACCTGGCAAACTGCCGTCAGGGCACTCAGTCCGCTCTGACCCGCGCCGAAGTTTCCGGCGGCGGCAGAAAGCCCTGGAGACAGAAGGGTACCGGTCGCGCTCGTCAGGGCAGCACCCGTGCTCCTCAGTGGACCCACGGCGGTATCGTGTTCGCTCCCAAGCCCAGAGATTACAGCTACACCCTGAACAAGAAGGTGAAGCGTCTGGCTCTGAAGAGCGCTCTGTCCGCTAAGGCTCAGGACAACAATGTTGTTGTCATCGACTCCATCAAGATGGATTCCGTTAAGACCAAGGACTTCGCTAACTTCCTGGGCGCAGTAGGCGCTGAGAAGAAGGCTCTGGTTGTTACCGCTGAGGCTGACCAGATCATCGTTAAGTCCGGCCGCAACATCCCCGGCTGCGCTGTCACCTTCGCCAACCTGATCAATGTCTACGACGTTGTCAATGCTAACAAGCTGGTTGTCGATCAGGCTGCTCTGGCCAAGATCGAGGAGGTATTCGCATAATGAACGCTTACGATATCGTTAGAAGACCGGTTATCACCGAGCAGTCCATGGAGGCTGTCGCTGATAAGAAGTACGTTTTCATGGTTGATGTCAACGCCAACAAGACCGAGATCAAGGCCGCTGTGGAAGAGATCTTCGGTGTCAAGGTTGCAAAGGTCAACACCATTCGTATGCAGGGTAAGATGAAGCGCACCGGTGCTTATCCCGCAGGCCGCCGTCCTGAGTTCAAGAAGGCTGTCGTTACCCTGACTGCTGACTCCAAGACCATCGAGTTCTTCGAGGGTATGGTCTAAACCACATCTCAATAAAGGAGTAAACGCAAAATGGCTATTAAAACTTTTAAGCCTTATACCCCCGCTCGCCGGGGCATGACTGTCTCCGCTTTTGAAGGCGTGGACAAGAAGGCAAAACCTGAGCGTAGCCTGGTTGAGACCCTGAAGAAACACTCCGGTCGCAACAGCTACGGTCACATCACCGTCCGTCATCGCGGCGGCGGCAATAAGAAGAAGTATCGTATTATCGACTTCAAGCGTCAGAAGACTGACATGCCTGCAACCGTGCAGCGCATCGAGTACGATCCCAACCGTTCCGCTTTCATCGCTCTGGTGAAATACGAGGACAACACTCTGAGCTACATCCTGGCTCCCAACGGCCTGAAGGCTGGCGACGTGGTTATCTCTTCCGCTACCGCCGACATCAAGCCCGGCAACTGCCTGCCCATCGCCAACATTCCTGTTGGTACTGTTATCCACAATGTGGAGCTGCAGCCTGGCTACGGCGCACAGCTGGTTCGTTCCGCTGGTACCGCTGCTCAGCTGATGGCTAAGGAAGGCGACCTGGCTCAGGTTCGTCTGCCCTCCGGCGAAGTTCGTTACGTCCGTACCAACTGCACCGCTTGCATTGGTCAGGTCGGCAACACCGACCACGAGAACGTCCACATCGGTAAGGCTGGCCGTACCCGTCATATGGGTATCCGTCCCACCGTTCGTGGTTCCGTTATGAACCCCTGTGACCACCCCCACGGTGGTGGTGAGGGCCGCGCACCTGTCGGCCGCTCCGGACCTGTTACTCCCTGGGGTAAGCCTGCACTGGGTTACAAGACTCGCAAGACCAAGAACCGCACCGACAAGTTCATTGTCAAGCGTAGAAACAGCAAGTAAGGAGGAAATGAAATGAGCAGAAGTATTAAAAAAGGCCCTTTCGTAGCTCCTGAGCTGTACAAGCGCGTTGAGGAGCTGAACAAGGCTGGCGAAAAGAAGGTTCTGAAGACCTGGAGCAGATCTTCCACCATTTTCCCCTCCTTCGTTGGTCACACCATCGCTGTCCACGATGGCCGCAAGCATGTGCCCGTTTATGTCACTGAGGACATGGTCGGTCACAAGCTGGGCGAGTTTGTTCCTACCAGAACCTTCCGTGGTCACTCTGGCAGCAAGACTGCCAATAGCAAGTAAGGAGGTACTGAAATGGAAGTTTTTGCACATGTAAAGTACGTCCGCATGTCTCCCCGTAAGGTGAAGCTGGTTTGCGACATGATCCGGGGCAAGGACGTTAAGACCGCTGCCGCATATCTGAGCCAGACCTCTAAGGCTGCTTGTGAGCCCATGGCTAAGCTGCTGAAGAGCGCTGTGGCAAATGCCGAGCACAACAACGGCATGAATGCGGATAACCTGTATGTCTCCACTGTGATCGCTAACCCCGGCCCTGTGCTGAAGCGCGGCAGAATCGCATCCAGACGCGGTTTCGTTCGTATTCTCAAGAGAACCACTCACATCACCATCGGTGTGAGCGAGAAGGCTTAACAGGAGGTAGCTATGGGACAGAAAGTTAATCCCCATGGTCTGCGCGTTGGCGTTATTAAGGATTGGGATTCCCGCTGGTACGCCCGTGAAGACAAGGTTGGCGATCTGGTTGTTGAAGATTTCAACATCAGAAAGTATCTGAAGAATAAGCTTTACTCCGCTGGCGTTGCAAAGATCGAGATCGAGCGCAGCAACGGCAAGGTAAAGATCAACATCGTTTGCTCTCGCCCCGGCGTTGTCATCGGCAAGGCTGGCGCTGAGATCGAGAACCTGCGTAAGGATATGGAAGCCCGTCTGGGCAAGAGCGTTGCTCTGAATATCATCGAGGTTCGCAGCCCTGACCTGAATGCACAGCTGGTTGCCGAGAACATCGCTCAGCAGCTGGAGAAGCGTATCAGCTTCCGCCGTGCAATGAAGAAGGCTATGCAGCAGGCTACTCGCCTGGGTGCCAAGGGCATCAAGGTTACCTGTGCTGGCCGTCTGGGCGGTGCTGAAATCGCTCGTTCTGAGAGCTATCACGAAGGTACCATTCCTCTGCAGACCATCCGTGCTGACATCGAGTACGGTTTTGCTGAGGCTGCTACCACTTATGGCCGCATCGGCGTTAAGGTGTGGATCTACAAGGGCGAAGTCCTGAACACCACTCTGCGCGCTGCTGCTCCCGAGCCCGCTCCCCGTGAGCGCCGTGAGCGTCGCGACCGTCGCAACGGTGATCGCCGCAACGATCGTCGTCAGGGCGACAGAAGAAACTATAACCGCGAAGGAGGTAACCGCTAATGCTGATGCCCAAAAGAGCTAAGTACCGCAAGGTGCAGCGTGGCCGTATGACCGGTACCGCCACCCGTGGTAATACCGTATCTTATGGTGAATTCGGCATCCAGGCTCTCGAGCCCGGCTGGATCACCGGTAACCAGATCGAGGCAGCCCGTGTTGCCATGACCCGTTTCACCAAGCGTGGCGGTAAGGTCTGGATCAAGATTTTCCCCGACAAGCCTTACTCCAAGAAGGGCCTGGGTACTCGTATGGGTTCCGGTAAGGGCGCTCCCGAAGGTTGGGTTGCTGTGGTTAAGAACCAGAAGGTGATGTTCGAGATTGCCGGCGTATCTGAGGAAGTTGCCCGCGAGGCACTGAGACTTGCTCAGCATAAGCTGCCCATCAAGACCCGCATCATCAAGAAGGAAGAGCCTGTTACTGAGATTGGTGGTGAATAATGATGAAGGCAAAGGAAATCAAGAACCTGTCTGTTGAAGAGCTGAGCAAGAAGCTGGCAGACCTGAAGAAGGATCTGTTCATGCTCCGCATGCAGCATGCCACCAACCAGCTGGAAAACCCCATGCAGATTGCGGCAGTCAAGAAGGACATCGCCCGCGTCAAGACCATTATTCGTGAGAAAGAGACCAACGTCTGAGGAGGTAAGCAATTATGAATGAAATGAATAGAGCTTTCCGCAAGACCAGAATTGGTACTGTTGTCTCCGATAAGATGGACAAGACCATTGTGGTTGCGGTTGAGGATAGCTATCAGCATCCTCTGTATAAGAAGACCATGAAGCGGACTTACAAGCTGAAGGCACACGACGAAAACAACGAGTGCGGCATCGGCGATACCGTTGAGGTCATGGAGACTCGTCCCCTGTCCAAGGACAAGAGATGGAGACTCATCAATATCATTGAAAAGGCTAAGTAAGGAGGTCGGACAACTATGGTACAAATGGAAAGCTATCTGAAGGTTGCCGACAACACCGGCGCTAAGGAAATCCACACCATTCGTGTCCTGGGCGGCTCCAAGCGTAAGTACGGTAACATCGGTGATGTCATCGTTGCTTCCGTTCGCAAGGCTTCTCCCGGCGGCACTGTGAAGAAGGGTGATGTCGTTAAGGCTGTCATCGTCCGTACCAAGCGTGGTGTCCGTCGTGAGGATGGCACCTACGTTCGTTTCGACGAGAATGCTGCCGTTATCATCAAGGACGACAAGAATCCCCGTGGCACCCGTATCTTTGGACCGGTGGCACGTGAGCTGCGTGACAGAGACTACATGAAGATCCTGTCTCTGGCTCCCGAAGTCATCTAATGGGGGTACTGAAGGATGAACATTAAGAAGAATGATACCGTTATTGTCCTGTCCGGTAAGGACAAGGGCGTTAAGGGCAAGGTCCTGGTGGCCATGCCCGCCGAGAACAAGGTCATTGTCGAGGGTGTTAACGTCGCCACTTGCCACACCAAGCCCCGTAAGCAGGGCGAGACCGGTGGCATCGTGAAGAAGGAAACCCCCATCCGTACCTGCAAGGTCGCTCTGTTCTGCGACAAGTGCGGTAAGGGTGTCCGTGTCGGTCACAAGATCGACGGCGACAAGAAGGTCCGCGTTTGCCGCAAGTGCGGCGCCGAAATCTAATGAAGGAGGAGTAAATCAATGAATGCACCTAGAATGAAAGTTCAGTACACTGAAGAGATCGCTCCTTCCCTGATGAAGAAGTTCGGTTATAAGAGCGTTATGCAGATCCCCAAGCTGGACAAGGTTGTTATCAACGTCGGCTGCGGCGAGAGCAAGAACAACGCCAAGGAGATTGAAGCAATTGTTAAGGATCTGGGCATCATCACCGGCCAGAAGGCTGTGATCTGCAAGGCTCGTAAGTCCGTTGCAAACTTCAAGCTCCGTGAGGGCGAAAATGTTGGTGTTAAGGTTACCCTGCGTGGTGCCAAGATGTACGAGTTCCTGGACCGTCTGTTCAGCATTGCGCTGCCCCGTGTCCGTGACTTCCGTGGCATCAACCCCAACAGCTTTGACGGCCGTGGCAACTATGCCTTCGGTCTGAAGGAACAGCTGATCTTCCCTGAAATCGAGTACGACCAGGTGGACAAGATCCGTGGTATGGATATCTGCATCTGCACCACTGCTACCACCGATGAGGAAGCCAAGGAGCTGCTCAGCCAGCTCGGCGCTCCCTTCTACGCTTGATTGGAGGAACGAACATGGCAAAGAAGTCTATGATTCTGAAGCAGCAGGCTGAGCCCAAGTTCTCCAGCCGCCGCTACAACCGCTGCAAGATCTGCGGCAGACCCCATGCATACCTGCGCGACTACGGCGTTTGCCGTATTTGCTTCCGTGAACTGGCCTACAAGGGCGAGATTCCCGGTGTTCGCAAGGCTAGCTGGTAAGGTCGACTTATAATGTAAAATAGGCACGGGAAGTCGGGTGAAGATGGACTGATCCTCGAATTGGTCGCATTCACTCGATACCCCCTTGTCTTAACGGGTTTAGCCCGTAACTTCATTAAGGAGGATATTAAACATGCAAATCACCGATCCCGTAGCAGATATGCTGACCCGTATCCGGAACGCTAACTCTGCAAAGCACGAAACTGTGGATGTCCCCGCTTCCAACCTGAAGAAGGCAATTGCTCAGATTCTGGTTGAGGAAGGCTACATCAAGTCTTTCTCCGTTGTTGACAACGGCAATCAGGGCATGATTCACATCACTCTGAAGTATTTGGCAAAGAAGCAGACCGTTATTTCCGGCCTGCGCCGTGTCTCCAAGCCCGGCCTGCGTGTGTACGCTGGCGCTGAGGAGCTGCCCAAGGTCCTGAAGGGTCTGGGTATCGCCATTGTCTCTACTTCCAAGGGCGTTATGACCGACAAGAAGGCACGCGAGCTGCACATCGGCGGCGAAGTGCTGGCATTTGTCTGGTAAGGAGGTTGCGGTATGTCTAGAATTGGTAAGAAGCCTGTTGAAATTCCCGCAGGCGTTACTGTGAACGTTGCTGAGGGCAATGTTATCACTGTCACTGGCCCTCAGGGCACACTGACAAAGACCATGCATCCTGACATGATCATCAATGTTGAAGGTAATGTCCTGACTGTTGGTCGTCCCGACGAAGAGCATCTGCACAAGAGCCTGCACGGCCTGACCCGTACTCTGATCGCAAACATGATCGAGGGCGTGTCCAAGGGCTACTCCAAGGAACTGGACGTCAATGGCGTCGGTTTCCGTGTTGAGATGAAGGGCAAGCAGCTGGTTATGCGTTTGGGCTACTCCCATGAGGTTATCATGGATGAGATCGAGGGCATCAAGGTTGAGTGCCCCACCCCTAACAAGATTATCGTTAAGGGCATTGATAAGCAGGTCGTCGGTCAGTTCGCTGCCGAAGTCCGTGCTAAGCGTCCCCCCGAGCCTTACAAGGGCAAGGGCATCAAGTATACCACTGAGGTCATCCGCCGTAAGGTTGGTAAGACCGGTGGCAAGAAGTAATGGAGGTGTGCTAGAATGGTTAGCAAGATCAATAAGAATGCAATGCGCCTGAAGCGTCATACCCGCGTTCGTGGCAAGATTTCCGGCACCCCCGAGCGTCCCCGCCTGAATGTGTTCCGTAGTAATGCGAATATTTACGCCCAGATCATCGATGATGTGAACGGTGTTACTCTGGTTTCCGCCAACACACTGGAAAAGGCATTTGAGGGCACTACCGGCAACTGCGAAGGTGCAAAGAAGGTTGGCCTGGTGCTGGCTGAGCGTGCCAAGGAAAAGGGCATCGAAGAGGTTGTTTTCGACCGCGGCGGCTATATTTTCCATGGCCGTGTCGCTGCTCTGGCTGAGGGCGCCCGCGAAGGCGGCCTGCAGTTCTAAGTGTAGAGGAGGAAAAGATATGGCTTACAATAAGTCTAACAATGAAGCTCCCGAGCTCATTGAGAAGGTCGTCTACCTGAACCGGGTCTCCAAGACTGTCAAGGGCGGCCGTGTTATGAAGTTCTCTGCTCTGGTCGTCGTTGGCGACGGTAAGGGCACCGTTGGTTATGGCCTGGGTAAGGCAGCTGAGGTTTCCGAAGCTATCATCAAGGGCATTGCCGACGCAAAGAAGCATATGGTTAAGGTCAGCCTGGCTGGCTCCACCATTCCCCACGAAGTTATTGGTATCTTTGGTGCAGGCACCGTTCTGATGCGTCCCGCTCCCGAAGGTACTGGCGTTATCGCAGGCGGCGCTGTCCGTGCTGTGGTTGAAGCTGTGGGTATCAAGAATATCTGCGCTAAGTGCCTGCGCTCCAACAACCCCCAGAACGTGGTAAAGGCTACCATGGCTGGCCTGGAGTCCCTGCGCACCCCCGAGCAGGTCGCTGCGATTCGGGGCAAGAGCGTTGAAGAAATCGTTGGTTAAGGAGGGCAATTAACATGGCAAACCTGAAAATTACGCTGGTTAAGAGCCTGAACGGCCGACTGGAAAAGCACATCGCTACCGCTGAGTCCCTGGGCCTGCGTAAGATCGGCAATGTGACCATCCAGCCTGATAACACCCAGACCCGCGGTAAGATCGCTAAGATCGGCTACCTGCTGCAGGTCACCGAAGTTGAATAAGGAGGAGCTAGGAATGAAACTTCATGAACTTTCTCCTGTCGCTGGTTCTACTCATGTAGGCAAGCGCAAGGGCCGTGGCGTCGGTACCGGTAACGGTAAGACTGGTGGCCGCGGTCACAAGGGTCAGCATGCTCGCTCCGGCGGCAAGACTCGTATCGGTTTCGAAGGCGGCCAGATGCCTCTGGTTCGTCGTATCCCCAAGCGTGGCTTCACAAATATTTATGCAAAGCCCCTGACTGCTGTCAATGTGGCTTGCCTGAATCAGTTTGAAGATGGCGCTGTCGTCGATGCCGCTGCATTGATCGAAAAGGGTATCATCCATGATTGCCCCTACGGTCTGAAGGTCTTGTCCAATGGTAACCTGACCAAGAAGATCACTGTAAAGGCTGCGGCTTTCTCCGAATCTGCTAAGACTAAAATCGAGCAGGCAGGTGGAAAGGCCGAGGTGGTCTAAGTGCTAAGCACGCTGCAGAACGCCTGGAAAATTCCCGAACTTCGCAAGAAGCTTCTCTTTACCGTGCTCGTACTGCTGCTTTACCGCATCGGTAATGTGATCCCTGTTCCTTATATCGATGTTAATGCTCTGTCCACTTATTTTAATAATGTGCTGAGCAACACCATTCTGGGTCTGTACAATGCAATGTCCGGTTCTGCCTTCTCACAGGCAACCGTGCTTGCATTGGGCATTCAGCCCTACATCAATGCTTCCATTATCATCCAGCTTCTCACCGTAGCCATTCCCGCTCTGGAGCGCATGGCCAAGGAAGAGGGCGAGGAAGGTAAGAAAAAGCTGAACCTGATCACACGGTACACCACCGTTGCTCTGGGTCTGCTGATGGGCTGGGCCTACTACACAATGCTGTCCAACTATGGCATTGTTACCAAGAGCGGTTTCATGCCTGCTCTTGTGATTATCCTGTCATTTACTGCTGGTTCTGCCGCAGTTATGTGGCTCGGCGAGCAGATCACCGAGTTTGGTATTGGCAACGGTATCTCCTTGATCCTGTTTGCGAATATCGTCTCTCGTCTGCCTGCTATGATTAACACCATGTTCACCATGGTGTGGTGGCATGTGCTGATCGTCCTGGTCGGCATGGTTGCACTGGTTCTGTTCATCATCTTCATCAATGATGCAGAGCGCCGGATTCCCATCCAGTATGCAAAGCGCGTGGTTGGCCGTAAGGTTTACGGCGGTCAGAACACCCATCTGCCCATCAAGGTCAGCATGTCCGGTGTTATGCCCGTTATCTTCGCTCAGTCCATCGTTAGCATCATGCCCACCATCTTTGCATTCACCAATCCCACCGGTACCTCTGAAAATGGCTTTGTGCAGTTCCTGATTAACATCAGCAACCAGCACTCCGCATTTTATGCGTTTAGCTATTTCATCCTGATCTTCTTCTTTGGCTGGTTCTACGCGGCCATCCAGTATGATCCCGTAGAGATCTCCAATAATCTGAAGAAGAACGGTGGTTTCATTCCCGGTTTCCGTCCCGGTAAGCCCACTGCTGAATTCATCCAGAAGGTCATCGGTAAAATCGTGATCTTTGGTTCTGTATATCTGTCTGTGGTAGCTCTGCTGCCCATCATTGCAGGTAACATTATGGATTCTGTGCGGAATTTGGCTATCGGCGGTACCTCCGTCATCATTGTCGTAGGTGTTGCGCTGGAAACTGTGAAGGCAATTGAGGCCCAGATGCTGATGCGTCACTACAAGGGTTTCCTCGATTAAGAAAGAGGTGCAGTAGGATGAATTTAATTCTGTTGGGTGCACCCGGTGCTGGTAAGGGTACTCAGGCAGAACTTCTGGTTGAAGCTCTGGGTATTCCCTCCATCTCCACCGGCAACATGCTCCGTGAGGCAATCGCCAATGGCACGGAGATTGGCAAACAAGCCAAACACTACATGGATAACGGTCTGCTGGTTCCTGACGAAGTCATTCTCGGCATCGTTGCAGAACGCGTCGCTCAGCCTGACTGTGCAAACGGATTTATCTTGGACGGGGTGCCTCGCACCCTGGCCCAGGCCGAAGCACTGGAGGCTAAGGGCGTCCGGATCGACCATGTTGTTTCTATCGAGATTGACGACTCTGTGATTGAAGGCCGTATGACCGGTCGGCGTGTGTGCTCCAAGTGCGGCGCCAGCTATCACATTGTTGCTAATCCTACCAAGGTTGAAGGTATCTGTGATGCTTGCGGGGCTGAAGTTGTGATTCGCAAGGATGATACTCCTGAAACTGTTCAGAAGCGTCTGAAGGTTTATCACGAAGAAACTGAAGTCCTGAAAGAGTTCTATGCCAAGCGCGGTAACCTGCGTATGGTAGAGGGTAATCAGGCAATCAAGCAGATCACATCTGATATCTTGGAAAAAATTGGTGCAAAAGTATGATCTCAATCAAAAATGAACATGAACTTCAGTCTATGCGTCAGGCTTGTAAGATTACCGCGGCAGCCCGTGCTTTGGCAGGGGAAATGGTAAGACCTGGCGTTACGACGAAGCAGATTGATAAAGCTGTTCACGATTTTATTGTGAGCCAGGGCGCGAAACCGTCGTTCCTCGGCTATGGCGGCTTTCCTGGAAGCGCTTGTGTCAGCGTAAATGATGTTGTGATCCATGGTATTCCCGGTGGATATGTCTTAAAAGACGGTGACATCGTTAGTGTTGACGTGGGTGCATACTATCTGGGATTTCATGGCGATTGTGCTGCTACTTTTGCATGCGGTACGATTTCCGACGAAGCACAGCGACTCATTGATGTGACTCGCCAGAGTTTCTTTGAAGGATTGAAGTACGCAAAGCGCGGAAACCGCGTGTCCGACATCTCCCACGCCGTACAGAAGCATGTGGAGTCTAACGGTTTTTCAGTTGTGCGCTCGTTCGTAGGTCACGGCGTCGGCGCGCAATTGCATGAAGAACCCGAGGTGCCGAATTTTGGCGCTCCGGGACGTGGACCCCGGTTGCTGCCGGGCATGACGATTGCCATCGAGCCTATGGTGAATGTGGGCACTTATGAAGTGCGTGTTCTCAAGGATCGCTGGACTACCGTCACAGCCGATGGCAAACTGGCTGCCCACTATGAAAATACTGTACTCATCACCGACGGCGAGCCGGAAATACTCACCGTCATCGAAGGGCTTTGATTATGGAACCAGGCAAACCTGATATATGTATTTCGGATGTAGTGGCTTCCACCGCAGGCAGGGACTCCGGTCAACTGTTCTATGTAATCAGAACAGATGGTGTGTATGTGGAGCTTGTAAACGGTAAGGATCGCTCCTTGGAAAAGCCCAAGCTGAAGAAAATAAAACACGTAAAGAAAGTCCTTCGCGCTGAGACCAGAGTTGCTGCAAAGATTCGAAGCGGCGACAAAGTACTCAACAGCGAATTACGCAAGGACCTGGCTTATATCAGCCAGGAGGTAAACAGTCATAACCAAGGAGGTTAAAATCTTGGCAAAGGACGACGTAATCGAAATTGAGGGCATCGTTGTCGATGCGCTGCCGAATGCAATGTTTACCGTTGACATTGGCAACGGTCACACCATTCTGGCACACATTTCCGGCAAGCTAAGGATGAACTTCATCAAAATCTTGCCCGGTGACAAGGTAACCGTTCAAATGTCTCCGTACGATCTGACTCAGGGTCGGATCACCTGGAGAAGTAAGTAAAACAGAGATTCGTTCTCATATGGAGGTTAAACAGTATGAAGGTAAGACCGTCCGTTAAACCCATGTGCGAAAAGTGTAAGATTATCAAGCGCAAGGGTCGCGTTATGGTAATTTGCGAAAACCCCAAACACAAGCAGAGACAAGGCTAATAGGAGGTGCTGAAAAAGTATGGCACGTATTGCTGGTATTGACCTGCCCCGCGAAAAGCGTATTGAAATTGGTCTGACTTATATCTACGGCATCGGCGCTACTCGCGCTAAGGAGATTCTGGAGAAGACTGGCATCAACCCTGACACTCGCGTCAAGGACCTGACTGAAGACCAGGAAGCTCAGCTCCGTGAAGCCATTGAGCATAACTACACCATCGAAGGTGATCTGCGCAGAGAGACCGCTATGAACATCAAGCGTCTGTCTGAAATCGGCTGCTATCGCGGTCTGCGTCATCGTCGTGGTCTGCCCGTGCATGGTCAGCGTACAAAGACCAACGCTCGTACCCGTAAGGGTCCCAAGAAGACCATCGCCAATAAGAAGAAGTAAGGAGGGATATGTAACATGGCTAAAGCTACTAAGAAGGTTGTAAAGCGCCGCAGAGAGCGCAAGGTAGTTGAGAAGGGCGCGGCACATATCCGTTCCTCTTTCAACAACACCATGGTCACCATTACCGACCTGGAAGGCAATGCCCTGAGCTGGGCATCCTCCGGCGGTCTGGGCTTCCGTGGCTCCAGAAAGTCCACCCCCTTTGCTGCACAGAGCGCTGCTGAGACTGCTGCCAATGCTGCAAAGGAGTACGGCCTGAAGACCGTTGAGGTCTATGTTAAGGGCCCCGGCCAGGGACGTGAAGCTGCAATCCGTGCACTGCAGTCCGCAGGCCTGGAAGTCGTTATGATCAAGGACGTGACTCCCATTCCTCACAATGGTTGCCGTCCTCCCAAGAGACGTCGTGTCTGATTTTGCAATAGGAGGAATTTTGCGTTATGGCTAAGAATATGCAGCCCGTGCTGAAGCGTTGCAGAACTCTGGGCGTTTCTCCTGCCGCAATGGGTTATTCCAAGACTTCCAACAAGAACCCCGGCGGCCAGAGAAGAGCTAAGAAGTCCGAATATGCTGCTCAGCTGACTGAGAAGCAGAAGGTCAAGTTTGTTTACGGTGTGCAGGAAAAGCAGTTCCGTAACTATTATGAAAAGGCATCCCGCGCAGAGGGCAACACTGGTGAAGTGCTGCTGACCTACGTGGAGCGCAGACTGGACAATGTTGTCTATCGTCTGGGCTTTGCCAACACCCGCCGCCAGGCTCGCCAGCTGGTGAACCATGGCCACTTCACTGTCAATGGCAACCGCGTTAACATTCCCAGCTTCCTGGTGAAGACCGGTGATGTCATTGCTGTGTGCGAGAAGAGCGTTTCCAGCAACTTCTTCAAGAAGCTGAAGGAAGACGATGCATTTGTTGCTGCTCCCAAGTGGTTGGATCGTGACAAGAATACCCTCAGCGGTAAGGTCATTGCTATGCCCACTAAGGCGGACATCGACTTCGACATCGCCGAGCACCTGATCGTCGAGTTGTACTCCAAGTAATCGACCCCCTCATTTCGTTCGTATGCATTTCGGGTGGGGTGGTTACTTCCACCCCACACTACAAGGAGGGTATTGATTCATGGTAGAAATTGAAAAGCCTCGTATTACCTGTATGGATTCTGCTGAGGATGTCTCATACGGCAAGTATGTAGTTGAGCCTCTGGAGCGCGGCTACGGCACCACGCTGGGTAACTCCCTGCGTCGGATTCTGTTGTCCAGCTTGCCTGGCACTGCGGCGACCTCTGTTAAGATCGCCGGCGTTCAGCATGAGTTCTCCACCGTTCCCGGTGTGAAGGAAGACGTGACTGAAATTGTTCTGAATGTGAAGCGCATTATTGCAAAACTTCATTGTCAGGGCGTTAAGACCGTCTATATCGATGCTGTCGGCCCCTGTGAAGTCAGAGCCGGCGACATTAAGGCCGATGGGGAAGTTGAGATTCTCAACCCGGATCTTCTGATCTGCACCCTGGGCCCCGATGCCACCTTTAACATGGAGATCACTATGAGCCACGGTCGTGGATATGTGTCCTCCGATCGGAACAAGAACCCGCAGACTCCCATCGGCGTAATCCCCATCGACTCCATCTACACCCCTGTTTACAAGGTGAACTACACCGTGGAAAACACGCGCGTGGGTAACATGACAGATTTTGATAAGCTGACTCTAGAGGTCTGGACTGATTCCACCATCTCTGCTCGCGATGCTGTGAGCCTGGGTGCAAAGATCATGGCTGACCACCTGAGCCTGTTCACCAACCTGTCTGACACAGTGGGCGCTAGCACCACTGTGGTGGAGAAGACTTCTGACAGACCCGATGCCAAGCTGGCAATGACCATTGACGAGCTGGATCTGTCCGTCCGCAGCTTCAACTGCCTGAAGCGCGCCAACATCAACACCGTTGCTGATCTGATCAACAAGACCGGCGAGGATATGATGAAGGTTCGTAACATGGGCAAGAAGTCTCTGGATGAGGTACAGAAGAAGCTTGAGATGATGGGTCTGTCCCTGGCCAGTGACGATTCTGGCAGCAACAACTAAGTTAACCTTTCAAGTAAGGAGGAAACGTTCATGTTTGGCACTCGTAAGCTGGGCAAAACCAGCACTCAGAGAAGAGCTATGCTGCGTCAGCAGGTCACCGATCTGTTGGAGCACGGCAAGATGGAGACCACCTTCTATCGCGCTAAGGAAATCCAGCCTGTGGTTGAGAAGATGATCACCCTGGGCAAGAAGGGCAACCTGGCTGCTTACCGTAGAGCTCTGGGCTACATCACCAAGGAAGATGTTGCTCAAAAGCTGTTCAAGGAGATCGCTCCCAAGTATGCTGACCGTAACGGCGGCTATACCAGAGTGACCCGTATTGGTGAGCGCCGCGGTGATGCTGCTGAAATGGCAGTCATCGAGCTGGTGTAATTCCAAAAGGCATTTGATAAAAATGAACGGTGCAGTAATTTACTGCACCGTTTTTTTGTAGGCTTTTCTCAAATATAGAAGTAGTACGAAGCAAAACGTATCTGAAAGTGTCGGTATAATCCGGCACTTTACGATTATCTGGTTCTGGATATTGTGAAAGCATCGGTTTTGTTTCGGTAAGATGTTCCGCGCTTGAAGAATCCTCTGCAAACGCAATGCAGGGCGGCTTTGCCATAGAGTGAATGCTTGCTGCTTTATAAAATACCTAGTCAAATCGAAATCTGATTGGTGACTTTAACGCATGATTGTGGTATGCTGTAGCTGTCGGTAAATTATTGGTGCTGATTGTTCAAATACGTTACCTATGAAACCCGATTATACAAAAATCGTCTGGAAGTGTTAATCTGATTAGCAAAACCTTAAGCGGGGATGGTTGGAGCTTATTGGGAACCGTCTTTTTGGTGAGGGAAATGGTCCCATTTCTTGTATACCGGACATCACAACGTACAGCCCTTGGAGAGGGGCGCTAATCATAACCACTCCATCGAACAAGGAGGATTTATTTTGGAATTTCGCTATGATATGATCGTCGACCCTCTTTGCTATAAGCAGGGCTGTGTCCCGCTGCATTCGGATCACCGCTTCTACAGAACGGAGGCGGAGCAGGATGCTGAAACCAGCAGTTTCCGATATGATCTGAATGGACTGTGGCGGTTTCATTATGCAGAGAACTATCAGCAAATTGTGCCGGGATTTGAAAAGCTTGACTATTCCTGTAAAAGCTGGGACTACATCCGGGTGCCTTCTCATATTCAGATGGAGGGATATGATGCGCCTCAATATGTGAATACCCAATATCCCTGGGAGGGACACGAATCCCTGGTTCCTGGCCAAATACCAGAGGATTTCAATCCGGTGGCAACCTATGTGAAATACTTTACGCTCCCCCACACGATGGAGGCAGAGCGGGTATTTCTGATGCTGGAGGGTGCCGAAAGTGCGGTGGCAGTTTGGCTCAATGGTACTTTTGTAGGCTATCATGAAGATTCCTTCACCCATGCAGAATTTGAAATGACGAAGTATCTATGTCCGGGAGAAAATAAGCTGGCAGTTCAGGTGTTCAAGTGGTGTCAGGGCAGTTGGTGTGAAGATCAGGATTTTTATCGATTCAGTGGATTGTTCCGGGATGTTTATCTGTACAGCATTCCAGTTACGCATGTGTGGGATCTGCACATACAGGCAATTCCTGCGGAGGATTTCCATACCGCTCAATTCTCGGTGGATGCCCAAGTCTATGGCAGCGGCACAATGACGGTATCATTGTCTGATGGATGTAACACCCTATACGAAGAGGTTCAGAAAGCAGAGGGGCTGATACGTTTTGCGGCATCCATTCCATCACCCCGCCTTTGGAGCTGCGAAGATCCCTTTTTATATGACTGTAAAATTACGCTTGCTGACGAAACTGGCGCGGAATGTGAATATATTTGTGAAAAAGTGGGATTTCGGCTGTTTCAGCTGAAAGATAGCGTGATGTATCTCAATGGACACCGAATTGTGTTCAAGGGAGTGAACCGTCACGAATTTAACAGTCTCCGGGGGCGCAGCCTGTTGAAGGAGGACGTGGAAGAAGACCTGCGGATCATCAAGCAAAATAATATCAACGCCATCCGCACCAGCCATTATCCCAATGCATCATGGCTGTACCGGCTGTGCGATCAGTACGGTCTGTACCTGATGGATGAAACCAACCTGGAAAGCCATGGAACCTGGGATGTAGTCCGTGGTCCTGAAGATGTTGCCAACATTGTTCCCAATGACCATGCGCAATGGAAAAATATGCTTTTGGAGCGTGCTCGTTCCATGTATGAACGGGACAAAAATCACCCGTCGGTGCTGATTTGGTCCTGCGGAAACGAGTCTTACGGCGGGAGTGTCATTTACGAAATGTCTCAATTCTTCAGAAAGGAAGATCCGACTCGGCTGGTGCACTATGAGGGAATCGGCAACGACAGGCGGTATCCGGATACCAGCGATATAGAAAGTCAGATGTATACGCCGGTAAAAGACATAGAAGAATTTCTGAAAATCCATCGGGACAAACCATTCATCTGCTGCGAATATGCGCATGCAATGGGAAATTCCTGTGGTGCGCTCCATAAATATACGGATCTAGCCAAGAGGGAACAGCTGTATCAGGGGGGCTTTATCTGGGATTTTGCAGACCAGTCAATTCTGACGAAGAATCGCTTTGGGGAGGATTATTTTGCCTACGGAGGGGATTTTGATGATCGACCTACGGACTATCATTTCAGCGGAAACGGTCTTGTAAGCGGCGATCGGCGTCTGACGCCCAAGATGCAGGAGGTAAAATTCCTGTATCAGAATATTGACCTTTTGGTTTCACAGGACCAGGTGGAGATCCGCAACAATAATAGCTTTACAAACACCAGGAACTGGGAATGCCGTGTAGAGGTAAAATACTTTGGCACGACCGTCCAGCGAAAGGTGCTCTGCACCGATGTTGCGCCCTTGGGGGTGAGAGTATATCCTCTGGAATTGCAGCCCCAAACGCGCCCAGGCAGCTATACGATCACGGTTTCTTTTCATCTTCGGAATGATGAATGCTGGGCAAAGGCAGGACACGAGATCGCATTTGGGCAGACCTGCTACGAAATAGCCAAGCCCAAGTCACTTGAGCAATCTCCGATTACCGTTATCAA
This sequence comes from Oscillospiraceae bacterium, assembly GCA_020025575.1. Lineage (GTDB taxonomy): Bacteria > Bacillota > Clostridia > Oscillospirales > Oscillospiraceae > Faecousia. The sequence goes on from JAHHRW010000002.1 coordinate 172,981, forward strand.
AAGTAAGCGTAATATTGGTGTCCGTGGAGAAGGGTTTGAGGTGCTGTTCTCTCTCACGAAAGGCGGACTGGTATCCTACCGATACGGCGGAAAGGAGCTGCTGGATGCAATGCCCAAACCAAACTTCTGGCGGGCACCTACTGATAACGACTTGGGCAGTTTGATGGCTGCACGCTATGGCCAGTGGAAACTTGCCAGCTTGTATTTGGATAATCGCAGGATTGATGGGGAGAATGTGCAATCCCTTCCCTGGCATTTGGAAGAGAAGGAACATAGCGTGCTGATTTGTATGCGCCACTGGCTGCCAACTGCGCCGGAATCATTTTGCGATCTTTCTTATGAAGTATTTGGGGATGGAAAAGTTACGATCACGCTGCAATACGATCCCGTTCCGGGGCTGAGCAGGATGCCGGAATTTGGTGTTCTTTTCCAACTGAAAGCGGATTTTGACTGCCTTACATGGTACGGTCTTGGCCCTGATGATACTTATGCAGATCGTAAACACGGGGCAAAAGTTGGTTTGTACCGAAGTCGGGTGCATGAGAATATGCCCCCTTATCTGGTGCCCCAGGAATGTGGAAACAAAGAGGAGGTTCGTTTTGCCTCGGTCACGGATACAAGAGGAAGGGGTATTTTGTTTGAATCGGAACATAATCGAAATTTCTGTTTCTCAGCCCTTCCATACACGCCACACCAGTTAGAGGAGGCAGCCCACCCATATGAACTGCCCAGAATCGTTCACACGAATGTGCGGGTCGCTATGGCGCAGATGGGCGTTGGGGGAGATAACAGCTGGGGAGCAAGAACCCACGACGAATATCTGATTCCGAAGGATCAAAAGCTTTGCTTTACGTTCTCTTTCCGTGGAATCTGAATCATTCATTAGGGTCATTCCGTTTGGGTGTGATTTTCATGTACATTCAGAATGTAGAGCAACCGCAAATTTCCATTTGTATATGAAAATACAGCAGGATTCCCTGGGGAACCCTGCTGTATTTTTCGTATGTGGGTTTGTTAGCGGATGAACACTTTTGAACCCGACCCAAACTGCTTATGCTTTTATTCCAGTTTATTCAATCCTGCTTTTCTGAATCTCGCTGGAATTCCAGTATATCACCAGGCTGGCAGTCCAGTACATCGCAAATTGCCTCCAGCGTGGAAAAACGAATCGCGCTGATTTTGCCGGTTTTGATTTTAGATAGGTTTACATTCGCAATCCCAACCCGTTCCGACAGCTCTTTCAGGCTCATTTTTCGGTCTGCCATTACCCGATCTAACCGTAGGATAATCGCCATTTTATCACCTCATTATAGTGTTTCGTCCGAAAGCTGCTGAAGTTTTTTACCATAGTCAAACACCCAACTCAACAAAAACAGCACTGCAAAATACAAAAGAAAATTCAGATCTACTTGGGGACTATAGGAGACTGCCTGAATCCTGTCATTGAGCAGCAGCTGATCGATCTGGTAGGCCTGGAACATCCAGCGCTGGGAAAACCAGGTGAAGATGACGAAAAGAAATCCACTGGCCAGTTCTAGCCACGCCAGACGGCGGATCAGCTTGCCTACATTTTCAAAGGGATGCCCCATCGAAATAGGCCGGAAGATGGCCTTGAGGGTCCACAGAAAAGCGAGCAGCAGGGGCAGCAGTAAAAGCAGAAAGAGCAGAACCGCAATGATTTCTACATAGCTGATGCTGCGACAAAGGCCATCCTGAAGCGTGAGTGAGACGGGGCCTAGGATCAGGGAAAACGTAATCTGCTGCGGGTTGTACATGATGTAAGCACCGAAGATTACGGCTAGAACACTTCCTGCGATCAAAAGCCAGAAAAGTACAGTAAAGACTTTTTCCAGAATTTGTGCCAACTTGATCATTTTATGATTTTCCATAAAGCGTTTCCTCCTTTTGGCTTCACTGCTCAAACGGTTTGGAGGCGGACCGGTCTGCACCGCCCAAAAAGCACAGCAGCTCTTGATGAGGCGAGTATACCACGGGGATACATATTTGTCAATTACTTTTTAATGATTATCGTTAATTTAATAATGAGATTCGTATTTGTTATCAAGATACGGAAATATAATTTTAATAGTGTAACTTAAAGATTTGTATTTCTGTATATGGGCATAAAATAAAAGCCGGGCAGGTGCAACCCTTGCCCGGTCAAATACGATCCGTGTCAGTTTTTGTGTCGGTTTTTACAGTGGTGAAACTGTAACGGAAAAAAGAAAAGTCCCAAAGCCGTTACGACTCTAGGACTTTTTGGAGCTGCTAGCCAGATTTGAACTGGCGACCTCATCCTTACCAAGGATGCGCTCTACCGACTGAGCTATAGCAGCAACTCTGTGTTGTTTTGCCGTGCCCGACGACTTCATTAGTATATATCATAGACATTAAATTGTCAAGCATAAATTTACAAAAAAGTGAAAAAAGTTTTTACAACAAAAATACAGTCGGATTGGTTGCCCGAGAATCTATAGTATGATATACTTTATAGGTAAATAGACGACAAAATGTTGTAATACACGTTTGAAAGGTAATTCTTCTATGGGATATATTATTGCCATTGTAATGGCATATTTGATTGGCAGCTCGAACCTGGCATATTACATTGCAAGGTGGAAGCACGTTGATTTTCGCACCTCAGGCTCCGGCAATCTGGGGGCATCCAATGCAACGATGCTGCTTGGATGGAAGGCTGGTATCCTTGTGGGTGCCCATGACATTGGAAAGTCTGCGCTGGCAGTTTATCTGGCGATGGCCATGTTTCCAGAGCTTGAGTACGTAGGGCCTGTGGCCGGGATCGCATCTGTGCTGGGGCATATTTTTCCATTCTACCTGAAATTCAGGGGAGGAAAGGGGTTTGCCTCTTATCTGGGCATGACCCTGGCGCTGAACTGGAAACTTGCACTGGTTGTTTTGGTTCTGGTGGTTGTGATTGCCTGGCTTACGGATTATATTGTGGCAGGAACAATTACGACGATTGTGGTGGTTCCTGTTTCTCTGGGGATTATGTGCCACAGCCTCCGATTGGCAATCATCCTGCTGGTTGGGACTGCGGTGATCGCGTACAAGCACAAGGAAAATTTTGTCAGAATGCTCAACGGCACAGAATTTCGGATTAGAAATGTTAATAAAGGGAAACACAGAATCGATAAATAAGACAGTCCCGGCAATCTGAACTGTCCCCATCTGTTAGAACGTATGTGACACGATCTAACAGATGGGGACTTTTTTATGTCTTCTTTCCGAGGATCAGGGCACTGAGCGGGGGAATACGAACCACGCCGGATGTCAATTGCGGAGACTGCCAGAGAAAACTGCTGTCTCCATCGGCGAGAATCTCCCAGTTGCCCGGTAACAGTGTTTGTTCTGCTGCATCGATATTGCCATTGTAGATGACACACAGGGTGTCCCAGCTGGAGGCTTGGCCCTGATTGTTTAGATAATATCCGACAATACCCGGCTTGCTCCATGTGTGCAGGAAGCGATCCTTTGCTTTAGAGGATTTATCGCAAAGGCCGGGGCACAGCTTTCGCAGGGCGATGAGCCCCTGATAGTAGGTTCGGAGATCTTCAAATGCGTACGCTCTTTCCCAGTCCAGACGATTCAGCGCAATGCTTTCGTTATAGGTATTGTCCAGTCCGTCTTTGGTGCGGGCAAATTCTTCACCGGATAGCAAAAACAGCCTTCCCTGACAGGTCATGTAGATGGCCGCTGCCAGCTTGTTCCGTCGGATCCGTTCCTGTTCGTCAGGTACGGTGACCGCCAGCTTGTCCCACAGGGTTAGATTATCGTGGGCAGATACATAGGAAACGATTTGAGAGGGGGCTTTTATGCCGGTGTTTTGCACACACCAAGCCATGGCACTGTGGATTATTTTTCGTTCCAGTTCTGGAGCGCCGGTGACGAAGCCCGGTACATTTGCATGGAACACATGTCCTTTGATGGAATCTCTGGTATCGTCGCAGAACATACCCACATTTTCATCCAGCAGGGCCATGTTCTTTTTTAGGGCAGGGATAGAACCTTTCTCCATGGCTGTTGGGCCGGCGGCCCAAGGTTCCCCAAAGAGAAGTTTTTTGCCCTTTCCATAACGCTCATCCAGTGCTCTACGGATACCATTCATCAGTTCCACATCCAGAAGACCCATCAGGTCAAATCGGAAACCGTCGATGTGGTATTCCTCGGCCCAATAGAGAATGGAATCAAGAATGAATTTAGAGCACATGGGCCGCTCACTTGCCATGTCGCAGCCACAGCAAGAGCCGTCAGAGGGAAGACCGCGGCTGTCTACCCGATAGTAGTACCAGGGTACGACCTGTTGGAAGACAGAGTCCAGCCGATAGGTGTGGTTGTAGACCACATCCATAATCACCCGAAAGCCATGACGATGGAGAGCCTGCACCATCTGCTTGAACTGGCGGATACGCACCTGCCCGTGGTGGGAATCCGAGGCGTAGGAGCCTTCTGGAATGTTATAGTAGACTGGGTCATAACCCCAGTTAAAGTCTGTGGGGGATTCGTCATCCACCGAGCCAAAGTCATAAACAGGCATGAGCTGTATACAGGTGATGCCCAAATCCTGCAAATAGTCAAGACCTGTGGGGTGGACCCCATCCCTGTGAAGTGTGGTACTGCCGCAGGTAAAGGCTCTGTATTTCCCACGATATTCTTCTGGGAAACCACCGGCTTGCTGCCAGGAAAACTCCTTCACATGCAGCTCATAGATGATGTCCTCATTAGGCGTATCAGGGCTTTTGTCCTCAGACCAGCCTGCCGGGTCGGTTTTGCTGAGATCGACCACCATGCACCGCTTGCTGTTATGACCGCATGCCCGGGCGTAGGGATCACCAGTGGTTACGGTATTTCTGCCGTGATCGATGCAATATTCATAGTATATACCATGCAGCGATTCTGCAGTGCAGTATCTCCATATCCCCTTGTCCTCTTTGACCATAGGGATCGATGCAAATGCGGGGGAAAAATCTCCGTCCCGGTACAGCACGAGTGTGACACTTTTGGCAAGTGGCGACCAGAGTGTGAAACGGGTCTGCGTGTCGGAACACCTGACACCCAGATCGTCTCCATCATAGGTAAAATCCTGACGAAATTCGCTGCTCTGGTAGATTTTCTTCAGTCGAAGTGCTTTCCTCACAGTGATTACATCCTTCCTTGTGAAGAGATCAGGTTCCAACCACCGCCAGGGGTGCACAGCTGTTTCGTTCTACCAGCTGTGGGTGCAGCAGCAGTGTGCTAATGGCGATGTGATGAAACTGGCTAGTAAAGGCATAAAAGGCACTTCTGCCGAGAAGATCCCGATCCTGCCGAATGGTAGACAGGGACGGAATGGTATGCTGGCACAATGGGATATCGTCAAAGCCCAGAATGCTGATATCTTTGGGCACGGACAGCCCCAACTCAGCACAGTAGACCAATGCGTTGCTGGCCAAAAGATCGTGACTGCATACAAATGCGGTACAGCCCTGCTCCAAAAGCCGGGGCAGGTGCTGGGAAAGACAGTCAGATACATGGTAGGCACTGCCGGTTAGCGATGGGTCAGGTTTCAGACCGCAGCTTTCCACTGCCTGCAAAAAACAGACTAGCCGCTGGCGATACACATAGGATTCCAGTGCGTTGCTGAGATAACCGATTTTTTCGTGTCCCAGTGACTTCATATAGGAAACAGCCATTTTCATGCCCTCAGCGTTGTCGATGCCCACATGAGAGATGTGGGGGTTTCCACTGACATGATTGTCGTAAAGAACGGTGGGGGTTTTGCAGGTTTCAAACTCTTTCAGCCACGGATCCAGTGGGGTAAGCCCCAAAAAGAAACCACCGCAGAAATTGTGCTTGATCATGTAGGTATCATAGGCCTCATGCTGCTGAAGTTCAATATCAAGGGGAATCAGCGTGACCTCATACCCCTCTGGCTCCGCTGCCTTGCGAAATCCCAGAACAATATCGTGACCGAAATCACTGGGTTTCCGGTACTCTATGTTTGTGACGAAGACAGCGATACGGGGGGCGGATTTTGTGCGTGTGCGACGGCTGTATCCCATTTCCACTGCCTTTTCCAGCACGGCCTGCCGCATGGCCTTGCTCACATCGTCTGCGCCATTGAGTGCCTTTGAGACGGTGCTTTTGCTGGTACCCAGCGCACGGGCAATATCCTCTAGGGTCGTCATGACCATTCCTCCTTCTGCCCAATCTAAAAATCGGGAATTATGTTGTGGGTATTATAGCATGAAGTGCCGCAGAACGCAACGAAAAAACAGGAATTTCTGTTTCGTTTTGTTTCGTAACGATGCTGGGCAATGCAGATGATTGTTATTGTAAACGAAAATCAGAATATGTATTTGGTCTAAGTGCTGAAAATATAATTATAATTGGCAATTGTATTGACGAAAAAGGAAAAAAGAATTATTCTAGTATCAAAGATCTCATGATGTTTTGCGCGAAACAAAACGAAAAAACGCAGTTGCACAGACACTGTGGCAGACTGGACGGATGAAAGGGGTGGGCAAATGAATTTCAGTTACGAAAGACGGGATTTTTTAAGCCTGCCTGACGCACAGAAAACCATGTTTTTGTCCACCAATGGTCTGGGCGGATATGCCTCTGCCACTGCAGCATTTTCTGTAACGCGCTGTGATCACGGAATCCTGAATGCAGCAATCAAAGCGCCGAACCAGCGCATGACCGTGGTTCACCGGCTGCGGGAGACGCTGACAGCGAATGATTCGCAGATCTTTCTTTCAACACAGGAATTTGCAGATGGCAGGCCTGCAGAAGAGGGGTATCGATACTTGAGCCGCTTTTCTTATGAATATGAACCGGAATGGTGTTACGATGTGCTGGGCGTTCGGATGACACGACGGTGTGGTATGGCTTGGGAAAAAAATGACACCGCCGTGATTTACATACTGGAAAATCATTCAGAGAAAACCTGCACCTTGTCCGTGGAACCAATGCTGAAATTTGCGCCGAAGGAAACGGCACTTACTGAAAAAAAGCGGTTTACGGTCAAGGGTAATGCGGTTTATGACGAAACTGACACACTGTATATCCATACGGATGCAGATGTGCAGATGACTCCCATTCGTTGGGAATGGCTGGCTTATCCCGAGGATGCCAAGGACGGCAGAGCGGAGCGGGGGCTTGCGGCTGGCTGCTGCAAGATTGAGACAACGGTTCTGCCCGGCACCACGAAGAAATTAGAGATTGTGTTCTCTATAAATGAGCATGTTCAGTCCGGCGAGCAGATTCTGGCACAACAGCAGGAACGCCTGGCAAAGTTAGAGGATGGGTGCGGCTTGCAAGACCCTGTGGCTCGGCAGCTGGCAGTTGCTGCAGATGCCTATATTGCCCAGCGGGCTTCCACCAATGGGAAAACAATTGTGGCAGGGTATCCGCTGTTCAGTGACTGGGGACGGGATACCATGATTGCACTTGGTGGCTGCTGCCTGTCCACCGGACGCTTTGCAGATGCCAAAAGCATTCTGGAAACATTTTTAGCATATGAAAAAAACGGCCTTGTGCCGAATCTTTTCCCAGAGGGTGAGAATGCACCCATGTATAATACGGTCGATGCGGCACTTTTGCTGATCGACGGTGTGTGGAAGTATTTGCAAAAAACAGACGATTGGGATTTTGGAAAGAAAGCCTACCCAGTCATGGAGCGAATCATCAGTGCCTATCAAAATGGCACAGATCACGCCATCGGCATGGACGATGATGGCCTGATTTCTGCAGGCAGCGGGCTTGATCAGCTGACTTGGATGGATGTGTGCGTGGATGGCATCCTGCCCACACCTCGTCATGGAAAACCGGTGGAGATAAATGCCTATTGGTATAATGCGCTTTGCATTATGGAGCATCTTGCAGAGAAGTTTGGATATCATAGCAACGATTATCGAACTTTGGCGCAGCGTGTCAAAAACGCTTTTTGTGAAAAGTTCTATATGGAGGAGAAAGGGTACCTGAAGGATGTGCTCTCAGGAACCAAGGCCGATGAGCAGCTGCGATGCAATCAGATATGGGCGGTTTCGATGCCATTTACCATGCTGTCGGCACAACAGGAAAAACGTGTGGTGGATACCGTTTACCGGCACCTCTATACGCCATGCGGACTGCGGACACTTTCCCCATCTGACCCGGAGTTCAAGCCGTTTTACGGTGGAACGCAGCGAAAACGGGATCTTGCCTATCATCAGGGGACGGTGTGGGTCTATCCAATGGGAGCCTACTATTTGGCATGGCTGAAAACCCATGGTAACACCAAAGAAGCGGCGCAGACTGTAAAAAGTCAGCTGCAAGCCTTGGAATCCATGCTGCGGCAGGGCTGTGTCGGACAACTTCCGGAAATCTATGACGGGGGCACACCCGGTGATGGAAAAGGCTGCTATGCCCAGGCATGGAGTGTAGGTGAATTACTTCGTGTGTACGAAGCGGTGGAAAAAATCGACAAAGGTGCGTGGAAAACCAATGGCAAGTTTTGCACTGGATAAAAGAAAGTCGGGCTGGTGGAAAGAGGCGGTATTCTACCAAATCTATCCCAAAAGCTTTCAGGATACCAATGGGGATGGCATCGGTGATTTGAAGGGGATTCTATCACGGCTGGATTATCTGGAGGAGCTGGGGGTTGACGGGATCTGGCTGTCCCCGGTATTTCAATCTCCTCAGGCGGATAACGGCTATGATATCTCTGATTACTGCGCAATTGATCCCATGTTCGGCACCATGCAGGATATGGAGCATCTGATTGCAGAGGCAAAGAAACGTGGAATTTCCATTATTATGGATTTGGTGCTCAACCACAGCTCGGATGAGCATCGTTGGTTTCAGCAAGCGCTGAAAAGCAAAGACAATCCGTATCATGATTACTATGTCTGGCGGGATGGAGAAGAAAATTGCCCACCCAACGATATGAAGGCGGTGTTCGGCGGCTCTGCTTGGACTTATGTGCCCAGCCTTGGTCAGTACTATTTCCACCAGTTTTTGGAAAAACAACCGGATCTGAACTGGGAAAATGCCAATTTGCGGCAGGAACTTTACAAAGCCATTCGTTTCTGGGTTGACAAGGGGGTGGAAGGTTTCCGTCTTGATGTCATCGATCAGATCGCCAAAGAGCCAGATCAGAAAATTACAGCCAATGGGCCTCGCCTTCACGAATTTCTCCGGGAGCTTTCCCGGGAGGCTTTTTCCCGTGAGGGAATTGTTACGGTTGGAGAGACTTGGAGTGCAGACATTCCCCGTGCTCAGGTTTTCAGTGCACCCGATGGCAGTGAGCTGAGCATGGTGTTTCAGTTTGAGCATATCTGCTTAGATCAGCAGGCCGGCGGAGAAAAGTGGGACATCGCACCGCTGTCGCTTCCGAGGCTCAAGGATTGCTTTTGCCGTTGGCAGCAGGGGCTGCATGAAAAGGGCTGGAACAGTCTGTTTTTGGATAATCATGATTTGCCTCGCATCGTTTCCCGTTGGGGCGATGATGGCAAGTACCGTGTCCAGTCAGCAAAAATGCTGGCAACAATGCTTCACGGTATGCAGGGAACGCCATATATCTATCAGGGCGAAGAATTGGGTATGACCAATATTCGGCTGAGCCTTGATAAATATGTGGACCCTGAGATTCACAATGTGTTCAAGGAGCGCACGGAAAGAGGCATGGATCCTGATGAAGTGATGCAGTCCATCTGGGCGCGAGGCCGGGACAATGCGCGGACCCCTATGCAGTGGACGGATGAGGCTTATGCCGGATTCTCGGATACAAAACCGTGGCTGCCGGTGAATGAAAATTATCATCAGGTCAATGCCCGGCAGCAGCTGAGTGACCCAGATTCGGTCTTTCACTATTATCAAAAACTGATTCAGCTTCGCAAGACATATCCCGTGTTCAGGGATGGTGATTTCACGCTGCTGTGTCCTGAGGATGAACAGATTTTCGCCTATATCCGCAGCACGCAGCATCAGCAGCTTCTGGTTATTTGCAATTTTACGGATCGGGAAGTGATATTTCAAATTCCTGAGAAGTTTGCAGATGCCCAGAAAATCATAGGAAACGATTCGGGGGAAAGCGACCATCTTCGACCATACGAGGCAAGAATGCTGCTGTGGCAGGATGCAACCGAAACCACCTGTTTAGCAAAAAAGAAAGCACATAATGATGATTTTCGCAGCATTCTGCTGATGTAGTTTGCTGGGATAATAAACATACTGATTTTCTTAAGGAGGAAAAAACAATGAAAAAGTTTTTAGCGATGATGCTGGCTGGCATTATGGTAGTCGGTCTGTTTGCCGGATGCGGCGCAGCACCCACTGACGAAACACAGACCCCCGGCACGAATTCCGGTACAGTTACCACGGAGCCTGTAGCTGCTGATCCTGTTGACGTGACTCTGACTGTTTGGGGTCCTCAGGAGGACCAGGCGGATGAAAATGGCTGGCTGCCCACCATGTGCCAGAAGTTTGCTGCTGCACATCCCGAATGGAACATCACCTGGAAGTACGGTGTTTGCTCCGAAGGTGACGCAGGTAAGAATGTAACCGCTGACCCCTCTGCAGCTGCTGATGTTTACTTTTACGCAAATGACCAGCTGGGTACGCTGATGCAGGCAAATGCAATCGCACAGCTGGGCGGCAAGTATCTGGACGAAGTCCTTGCAGATAACTCCGATTCTATGATCGCCTCTGTTACCGGCACCGACGGCGGCGTTTATGGTGTTCCTTTCACCGCAAACACCTGGTTCATGTACTATGACAAGTCTGTCTTCTCCGAGGAAGATATTAAGAGTCTGGACACCATGCTGGAAAAGGGTAAGGTTGCCTTCCCCCTGACCAACGCCTGGTATCTGGCTTCCTTCTATGTTGCCAACGGCGGCACCCTGTTCGGCGAGAACGGCGTTGACGCTACCGCAGGCATTCAGTTCGGTGGTGAAAACGGCACTGCTGTGACCGCTTATCTGGCAAATCTGGCTGCTAACCCCAACTTTGTAAACGATGCTGATGGCGTTGGCTTGGATGGCCTGCGTAATGGCAACATCTCCGCTATCTTCTCCGGTACTTGGGATGCTGCAAATGTGCAGGAAGCTCTGGGTGAGAACTTTGGTGCTGCCCAGCTGCCCACCATCACCCTGAACGGTGAGGCAAAGCAGCTGAAGGCATTTGCTGGCTCCAAGGCAGTTGGCGTAAACCCCAACTGCAAAAATCCTGAAGTCGCTGTTGCTCTGGCTGTATATCTGGGATCCGCCGATGCCCAGAAGGCTCACTACGAGATGCGTCAAATCATCCCCTGCGCCACTTCTGTGCTGACCGACGATGCAATCAAGACCGACGTGGTTGCAGTGGCTCAGGGTAATACCGTTGCAAACACTGCGATTGTTCAGCCCTCTATCCCTGAGATGGGTGCTTACTGGACTCCTGCTGAATCCATGGGCAAGGCACTTGTGAACGGCGAAATCACCGCCGACAATGCTGCTGAAAAGACCGAAGCATTTGCTGCTTCTCTGAATAACGCCGGTTTGTAATTCGATTACCGCTTTCTAATCGAAGAAATGAAGGCGGTGGTTGGAATTACTCCAACTGCCGCCTTTTTATCAAGAAAAGAGGAGATGATACCATGTCAAGCCCTTTGGCAAAAAAGACGCAGTCCGATTCGCTGGCAAGTGCGCTCAAAAACGGCGGCCCGGTGATCTGGCTGTCTTGCCTTGTAATGGGTCTGGGAAATATTGTTTGTGGACAGTTGGTTAAGGGCATTTTGTTCTTTGCAATCGAGGCAGCCACATTTTACTTTCTGCTCAGTCCGGGTGGTGGCCTTTACTGGATCTCTATGCTTCCCAGTCTGGGTTGGCGCGAGCAGCAGAAGGTCTGGAATGAAGAAAAGTTCATTTACGAATATGTGGCAGGCGATCAGTCTCAGCTGATTCTGCTCTATGGCATTGCCTCTTTGTGCATCATTGCGGTGTTCATTCTGGTATGGCAGGCTTCTGTGCGCAGCGGGTATCAAGCAATGTGTCTGAAAAAGAGCGGAAGTCATGTGCCTGGTATCGTAGACGACATCAAGTCCCTGTTTGATGTAAACATCCACAAGCTGCTCATGGCACTGCCAACCGTTTGCCTGGCGATCTTTACCATCCTGCCTCTGATCTATATGATGAGTATGGCGTTCACCAACTACTCAAAAGAGGGTGACCATCTGGTCTTGTTCGATTGGGTGGGGCTGTCCAACTTCTTTGCCATCTTTGACAGCGGATCGGTCATAGGAAAGCAGTTCGGGAGTGTTCTTACTTGGACACTGGTTTGGGCATTCTTTGCAACGTTCCTGAACTTCTTCCTCGGTACGTTTATGGCAATCATCATCAACCGTCCGACCATTCGCCTAAAGGGGTTGTGGAGAGGCTGCCTGTCCATGACCATCGCAGTACCGCAGTTCGTTTCTCTGTTGGTCATTCGTTCGATGCTGCAGCCCAATGGTATTGTGAATCGGATGCTGATGAATGCATCGCTGATTCCCGCTGATGTGCCGCTGCCGTTTTTAACCAATGCCACCTGGGCGAGAATTTTGGTCATTGTGGTAAACCTCTGGGTGGGTATCCCATATACCATCATGCAGGTCACGGGTGTTTTGCAGAACATTCCGGCAGAACAGTATGAGTCTGCTAGAATAGACGGCGCAGGTGTGGTCAAGCAGTTCCGGCACATCACACTGCCATATATGCTCTTTGTACTTACGCCGTACCTGATTACCCAGTTCACCGGTAACATCAATAACTTCAATGTGATCTATCTGCTGACCCGCGGCGAACCGCTGAGTGTGGGCAATTCTGCCGGCGAGACAGATCTGCTGGTTACCTGGCTGTATAAGCTATCGGTGGATCAGCAGAAGTACAATCTGGCGGCGGTCATCGGTATCTTTACCTTTATCGTGCTGGCGGTGGTTTCGTTGATTACATACCGGAGTACCGGATCTTATAAAGATGAGGAGGGGTTTAGATGATGGCGAAAAAACAATCGCATTCCATTCGGAAAAGGCGGATTGCAGGGGATGTGGCCACCTATGTGTTCCTTGTAATTGTGAGCATCGTGTGGCTGATACCCTTCTTTTGGCTGATTATGCAGTCGTTCCGCGATGGCAAGGGACAGTTTATCAGCACGTTCCTACCGGAGAAATACACATTCAATAATTACAAGGCGCTGTTTACAGAGTTCAATGTTATGAACTTCCCTCGAATGTTCTTGAATACCCTGTTCATTGCCTGCTGCAGCTGCGTGATCAGCACATTCTTTGTGCTCAGCGTGTCCTACTGCACCAGCCGCCTGAAGTGGAAAATGCGCAAGCCTTATATGAACATGGCGATGATTCTGAATCTGTTCCCTGGTTTTATGTCCATGGTTGCGGTATACTTCATTCTGAAAGCTTTGGGTATGACCGAAGGAAAGATGATTCCCTTGGCATTGATTATTGTATTCTCTGCCGGAGCGGGCAGTAACTTCTATGTGATGAAGGGTTATATGGATACCATTCCCAAGGCATTGGATGAGGCGGCAGCTTTGGATGGCTGTACCCGGTGGCAGATTTTTACCAGAATCACATTGCCGCTGTCCAAGCCTATGATCGTTTATCAGATTATCACTTCTTTTATGGGTCCCTGGGTGGACTTCGTGTTTGCAAAGGTGATTGTGCGCACCGAGGCGAAATACTTCACGGTGTCCATCGGACTGTGGAGCATGCTCGAGAAGGAGTATGTAGATACCTGGTTTGTTCGGTTCTGTGCGGGTGCGGTTTTGGTGTCGATTCCCATTGCAGTCTTATTTATGATTACCCAGAAATTCTATCGGGAGGCCATGAGCGGCTCTGTAAAGGGATGATTCCATGAAGAAAATCGTGAAAGCAGTGAGTCTTTTTCTGAGTCTGATGCTTTTAGCTGGTTGTACATTGACCAATACCCAACAAAATCCATCCGTTGCAGCAACCACAGGAACGGATGGGAAAGTCCATTCCGCCACAAAGGCTGAAAAAACGGAACAGGCTCTGACAGAAATCGCAAAGCTTGGCCAAAGTCCAGAGGATGACTACCGCGTGTGGTACGAAATCTTTGTCTATTCCTATTGCGACTCCAATGGGGACGGAATCGGCGACATCAAGGGTATTATTTCCAAGCTGGACGAACTGGAGATGCTGGGCGTGGGTGGCATTTGGCTCATGCCCATCCACCCCAGTACATCCTATCACAAATATAATGTGACGGATTACTACGCAATCGATCCAGATTACGGAACGATGGAGGACTTTGAAACCCTAATCAAGGAATGCAGCAATAGAGGAATCAAGATCATTATGGATCTGGTGCTGAATCATACGGGAAGTGAGCATGCTTGGTTTAAGCAGGCAGTTTCTTATTTGCAAAATCTTCCTGAGGGCGCAGAGCCGGATTTGAATGCGTGCCCCTATGTGGATTATTACAATTTTGTGCAAGCAGAAGATTGTCCAAGCGGTTACTGCCCAGTCAGCGGGGCACCCGGTTGGTTCTATGAAGGGCGTTTCAGCCATGAAATGCCGGATGTAAATTTTGGCAGTGATGCACTGCGCGGAGAGTTTGAAAAGATGATGGCCTTTTGGCTGGATAAGGGCGTGGCTGGGTTCCGACTGGATGCGGCCAAGGAGTATTATTCGGGCAAGACCGAGGAAAATGTGCAGGTACTGCGCTGGATTCAGCAGACAGCCACGGCAATCAAGCCCGACTGCTATCTGGTGGCAGAAGTGTGGGAAGGTTTCGATACCTTGGCACAGTATTATAAGAGCGGTATCAACAGCATTTTTAACTATCCATTTGGAAACAACAACGGAAAAATTATCAAAGTATTGCAAGGTGCAGGAAATGCCGGCGTTGTCAGTACCTATGCAGCAGCACTGCAAAAAGCGGATGCGGCTTACCGAAAAAACAATCCGGACTATATGGATTCGCCCTTCCTGTCGAACCATGATGTGGGACGGATTGCTGGATTTGTGGGGCGTGATCCAGAGAAGACGAAATTGGCTGGGGCTATGAATCTGTTCATGTCTGGAAGTGCCTTCGTCTACTATGGTGAGGAATTGGGAATGGTGTGCGGTGCCATTGATGACCCATCATACCGCGGGCCCATGCTCTGGAATGATACAGCAGATCGGGGCATGACACAGCCGCCTCCCGGCTGTACCATCCCAGAGGAATACCCCATGGGCAGTTTGGAAGTTCAGCGCAGTGATGATGATTCCGTTTATAACTATTATCGGCAGGCAATTGCCATCCGAAATGCACTGCCGGTTATTTCCCACGGACAGCCATCGGTGGAAACAGCGTTGAACATGGGGTGTGTCAGTGCGGTGCGTAAGACTTGGAACGATGAGCGCTGTATCATCCTAATGAATATTGATGGTGCTGCGGCTGATGTAGACCTGTCCAATTATCAAGATTGGAATTTGGCTGCCCAGTTGTCAGCTGATGGGAATCCTGTGACTATCAAGGGGAACATCCTGCATTTACCGGCTTATGGTACAGCCGTGCTGCTCCCTGAAAAATAAGGAGTTTTTATGACACACACAATGGACGAACGCCCCTCTGGCTTGAGCGGCAGCACGCTGAAAGCAATCGGTTTGGTCTTTGCAGCAGCGGGAATGATCGGGCGTGGTATTTTACAAAATGGCATCCTAGGCGTAGGAAGTCTGACACCCCAGCAGTTGTTAGAGATGATGGGAACTTCTTCCCAGATGATGGCAGTGGCCACGGCCGCGCTTGTGCTGCAGGCCGTTTCCACCTGTGCAATTCCAATCTTTTCTATGCTGCTGGTGGAGGGATTTGCGAATACGGAAAACTTCCTGCAGGATCTGCTTTGGTTGTGCGGACTGGCTGTTGTCGGTGAAATCCCATATAACCTTGCAATGCACGGAAAGCTGATTGATGTATCCAGCTGCAATCCGGTGTTTGGACTGGTGTTAGGGCTGATGGTTCTGTACTTCTATGATCGTTATCAGAGGAATAACATACTTGTCAGGACCCTGGTAACGGCAGCTGCGCTGGGCTGGTGCATCATGCTCCATGTGGACGAGGGTGTACCATTGATTTTGGTCATTTGTGTGTTATGGCTGTTTCGGAGGAATACACTCTATCGGAACTTTATCGGTGCCTCAGCGGCGGTTGTGTGCAGTTTTATGTCGCCGTTCTATCTGGCATCCCCTATGGGGTTTATTGCCGTGCATCTCTACCACGGAAACAGGGGAGAGGGCAGCCGATTCCTGCAATACGGTGCATATCCGGTTTTGCTCCTGCTGACCGGAATCATCGCCATCCTCATCAGAGGGTAAGTAAATGGTCTAGAGAGGAATGATTTGTTTTGAGAAAAGCTGGGATCCTGATGCCGATTTTCTCCCTGCCGTCTGCATACGGAATTGGGACGATGGGGAAGGCAGCTCGTGATTTTGTAGATTTTTTGGTAGAGGCAGGGCAGAGCTGCTGGCAGCTGCTCCCTGTGGGACAGACGGGGTACGGGGACTCACCCTACCAGTCCTTTTCGTCCTATGCAGGCAATCCATACTTTATTGACTTGGATGAATTGGCAGCCGATGGACTTTTAATGCCAGAGGAGTACCGGAATCTCAATTGGGGGGATGATCCGGAGAAGGTTGATTATGCACTGCAATATGTTACCCGTTATCCGGTTTTGCAAAAAGCTTGCCAACGGCTTGTGGAAAGAAATGATGCCGCGTTTGCTGTTTTCTGCCGGGAGCATGCCTACTGGTTGGAGGACTACGCCCTGTATATGGCGATTAAGGAAAAGAATGGCTCTGCCTCTTGGTTTGAATGGCCGGAACAGGAGCGTCTGCGCCATCCGGATGCATTGGAACGGGCTCGGAAGGAGCAAAAGAATGCACTGGACTTCTGGAAGGCGGTGCAGTTCCTGTTTTTCCGGCAGTGGGATGCGCTGAAACGCTATGCAAACCACAAGGGCATTACCATCATCGGTGATTTGCCCATCTATGTGGCGGCGGACAGCGCAGATGTGTGGGCTGACCCAAAACAGTTCCAGCTGGATGAGAATGGATATCCCACTGAGGTGGCAGGATGTCCCCCGGATGACTTCTCCGAAGACGGTCAGCTGTGGGGAAATCCGCTCTTTGACTGGGAATACATGAAACGCGATGGATACCGGTGGTGGCTGCGCCGAATCGATTTTCAGTTCCGCATCTATGATACGCTGCGCATCGACCACTTCCGTGGATTTGATGCATATTATGCCATCCCCTATGGCGATCAGACGGCTCGGAACGGTCGTTGGAGAACCGGCCCCGGAATCGACTTTTTCCGGACGGTCAATCGCGAATTGGGCCGGCGGGATATCATTGCAGAGGATCTGGGCTTTCTGACGGATTCTGTCAGAAAGCTGCTGCGGCAAACCGGTTATCCCGGAATGAAGGTGCTGGAGTTTGCCTTCAGCAGCCGGGAAACGGGCAGCGATTACCTGCCATATTGCTACGGGCCACACTGCGTGTCCTATGCAGGCACCCATGATAACGATACAATCATGGGATGGATGGTCAATGCGCCTGAGGAGGATGTGGCGTATGCCAAGGAGTATCTGCGGCTAAACGAGGCAGAGGGATATCACTGGGGCATGATGCGTGGAGCATGGGCCTCTGCCGCCGATTTGGCGGTAATGCAGCTCCAGGATGTGCTGGGATTGGGAACAGAGGCCAGAATGAATATCCCCTCCACCTTGGGCGGAAACTGGCAATGGCGCGTATTGCCCGGAGCCTGTACTGCTGAGCTTGCAAAGAAACTGCACCGGGATATGGAAGTGTATCAGAGACTTCCTCAGAAAAATCAGAAAAAATCTGCTCAGAAGAGTTGAGCATGGAGGAAACATTGTATGGAAATGGTTGAATTGAAGAAGATGATTGAAAATCTGACACAGGAACGGTTTTCTTGTTCTCCTGAAGCGTGTGACGATCAGCAGCTTTATGAAGTACTGCTGGTTCTGACCCAGCGCATGGCTCAGGCTCGCTCTGCTCCTGAAACCGGACGCAAACTATACTACTTTTCTGCAGAATTTTTGGTTGGCAAGCTGCTGTCTAACAATCTGCTGGCTCTGGGTATTTTTGATCAGGTTCGTGAGCTGCTGGCAGAAATGGGCCATGATATCGGCGCCATTGAGTCCGTGGAACCGGAGCCTTCCTTGGGTAACGGCGGTCTGGGGCGTCTGGCTGCCTGTTTCCTGGACTCCATTGCCGCTTTGGGGCTGCCCGGTGACGGTGTAGGGCTCAATTACCACTATGGCCTGTTTATGCAGAAGTTCCGGGACAATAAGCAGATGGAGCTGCCCAATGCATGGATTGAGAAGAACAGCTGGCTCATCCCGACGGATGCCGCTTTCACGGTTTCGTTTGGGGGCTTTGACCTGACTGCAAAAATGTATGATGTGGCAGTGCCCGGTGCAGGGAATGAATATGCCAACCGTCTGCATTTGTTTGATGTGGAAAATCCAGGTGCCCAGCCTCTATCGGGAATTGATTTTGACAAGACCGATATCACCCACAATCTGACTTCTTTCCTGTACCCGGATGACAGCGACGAAACAGGCCGCCTGCTGCGTGTCTACCAGCAGTATTTTATGGTGTCTGCCGGTGCTCAGCTTATTTTGAAAGAGCTGGAGGAGCGTGGCTATCCCATAGAGGAACTGTCTGAGCACGTTGTGGTCCAGATCAATGATACGCACCCATCTATGATCATTCCGGAGCTGGTTCGTCTATTGACGCAGCGGGGAATGGAGATTGGTGCGGCCATCGAACAGGTGCGCCGCAGCTGTGCCTATACCAACCACACCATTTTGGCAGAGGCTTTGGAGAAGTGGCCCATTTCCTTCATCGAGAAGGTTGCGCCCCAGTTGGTTCCTGTTATCATGGAACTGGATCGTAGAGTGAAAGAGGCATATCCTGATGCGAAGGTTGCAATTGTGGATGATCAGAATCTGGTACACATGGCCCATATGGATATTCACTATAGTTTCTCTGTCAATGGTGTTGCCCAGCTCCATACCGATATCCTTGTGAATTCTGAGCTGAAGAATTTTGCGGACATTTATCCGAGTAAGTTCAACAACAAGACCAACGGTGTCACATTCCGTCGCTGGCTGGAGGTTTGCAACCCTGCACTGGCTGGGCTGATCGATGGGTGCATCGGCAAGCAGTGGCGGCAGGATACAGAAAAGCTCAGCAAGCTATTGGAGTTTGCCGATGATGATGTCGTCCTGCAGCGTCTGTTGGATATTAAACAGGAGAACAAGAACAGATTGTGCCGCTTTCTGAAGGATGAACAGGGAATCGAATTGAATCCTGAGTCTGTCTTCGATATTCAAATCAAACGATTGCACGAGTATAAGCGCCAGCAGATGAATGCGCTGTATGTGATTTATCAGTATCAGCAAATCAAGTCTGGTGTTCGTCCAGAGCGTCCCGTCACAGTGATTTTCGGCGGCAAGGCTGCGCCTGCCTATGTAATGGCTAAGAATATCATCCACCTGATTCTGTGCCTGAAACAGCTTGTGGAGAATGATCCTGAGGTTCGTCCTTGGCTGCGTGTTGTTATGGTAGAAAACTATAATGTGACTTGGGCAGAGCGCCTGATTCCGGCCTGTGATATCTCTGAGCAGATTTCTTTGGCATCCAAGGAAGCCAGCGGCACCGGCAACATGAAACTGATGGCGAACGGTGCGGTAACACTGGGTACCATGGATGGTGCCAATGTGGAGATTGCCCAGCTGGTGGGACAAGACAATATCTACACCTTTGGCACAGACAGCGACACGGTCATTGGGTTGTACGATCATGCAAGCTATAAGGCCCTTGACTACTATCACCGTCCTGCTGTGGAAAAGCTGGTGGATTTCATCATATCGCAGGAACTGCTCCAAATTGGGGATCCTGTGAAACTTACCGAGTTGTGGCGTGATATGAAACAAAAAGACTGGTTCATGGCTCTATTGGATGTAGAGGCTTACATTGCGGTGAAAGAGCGTGCGATCCATGACTATGGCAACCTCAGACAGTGGGCTAAGAAAATGATTGTAAATATCGCAAAGTCTGGGTTCTTCTCCTCTGACCGTACCATCCGGCAGTATAATGAAGAAATCTGGCACTTAAAATAAGACACACGATGAGAGATTTGATTTAGGTTAGAATAAAACTGGGAGATATGATAAATATCATGTCTCCCAGTTTTTTTAGTTTTCTTTGGAAGACTTCAGTGAAAACCAGATTTTACTGAAACGCTGTTCCAGGAAGTACATGGAGAGTGCCTTCCACAATAAGTGACAGGCATTGCTCATGTTTTTACATAAAGCTTACAAAAAGGCGGCAGAAAAGGGAGCGAAAAAGATTTAAAATACGATGTAGATTCTATTGCCTGTTGATACAGGTCAATCAATGAGGAGGGAAATGATTTGAAATTCAATCTCAAACGAATCGCATCGGTGGGCTTATGTCTGGCCCTGGGAGTCCAGCTTTCCACTGTGGGCTCCGCCGCCGCTCCTGCGGCTGGCTATGAAAATGGAACAGCCTTAAATATCAGTCAGATTGGCAGGTATGCGTCCGGCCAGTTTAACGTGGATGGCGGCGTCATGGAGATCGTGTCCTACAACAGCTGGAACGGCTGTGCCTATGCGATCAATGGTCAGAGCGGCCTGCTGACCGCCATTCCGCTCTCTGGTATGACCGTGGGGGGCAGGGTAGACCAGCTCACCGGAACGGACATTGATGTAAAGGCTCTGGTAGAGGCAGAAGACAGCAGTTTCCATTATGGAGATATGACCTCTGTGGCTATTTCTCCGGACAATACAACGCTGGCCATTGCCCTTCAGGCGGAGGAATACGACCAGCCGGGCCGTGTGGCGGTCTTTACCTGTCACGAGGATGGTACCATCTCCCTCAAGGGACTGGTGGAGACTGGTATACAGCCCGATATGGCCATCTTTGCAGATGCAAACACAGTCCTCACCGCTGATGAAGGTGAGCCTAGAATGGGATATGGTGCAAAAGTGGTCGACCCCAAGGGTTCGGTCACGGTCATTGACGCTGTCTCTATGACCGGAACCGTGGTAGGCTTTGACACCTTTGACAGCCAGCGTGAGAGCCTGACCAATGGGCAGGTAATCTTGCAAAAGGACACCAAACCATCTGCCGACTTGGAACCGGAGTACGTCGCCGTCTCCGGCGGAAAAGCCTTTATCACACTGCAGGAGGCAAACGCTATAGCGGTTCTGGACATCGCATCCAAGACCTATGATGGCATCTATTCCGTGGGCTTTGAGGAGTACGGAACCACCCCTGTGGATATTGACAAGAAGGATCACGCCTACGCCCCCAAGACATATGAGAACCTGCTGGGGGTCCGTATGCCGGACGGCATTTCTGCCTTTTCCGCAGACGATCGAACCTATCTAATCACCGCCAACGAGGGAGATGCTCGGGAGTGGGGCGACGAGGAGCTGGGCACTGCTTATCTCAATGAGGATGCACGAGACTTTGGTGAGGCGGGAATGACCTCTCCCACCGGGGCTATCACGTCAGAAAATTCTGGACTTAAGGGAAAAGTGGTCTTTTTCAACAGCGCCGACTACGATGGTTTGGCGGCAGACAAGGACTATCTCTACGGCGGTCGTTCCTTCACCATCTATGAGGTGACAGAGGACGGTCTTGCTGAGCTATTCACCAGCGGGGACGACTTTGAGTCCTTGACTGCTCAATATCTCCCGGAATACTTCAACGTCTCTAACGACAACGCAGCGATTGATGATCGCTCCGGCAAGAAAGGCCCCGAGCCGGAAAATGTGACAGTGGGTCAGGTCGGGGGCAAAACCTATGCCTTTGTGGCGCTGGAGCGCACGGGTGGTATTATGGTCTACGATGTGACCGATCCCACCTCCGCCTCTTTTGTTAACTATATCAACACCCGGGACTTTGCGTCCATTGTTCCTGGCTCTGAGGAGTATGATGGGGAGGAACTGGATAAGTGGGTTACACATGGTGAGGTAGCCCCCGAAGGTTTGGCGTTTATCCCAGCTGGAGACAGTGTCACCGGAGAGGCTCTGCTGCTGGCTGCCTGTGAGGTGTCCGGAACGATGGCGGTCTATCAGGTGGGGGGAGAGCCCCTGTCCGCTCACCCCTTCTCCGACGTGGCAGAGGACGCAGCGCATAATGACGCTGTGGCCTATGCCCATGAAAACGGGCTCATGTCCGGTGTCTCTACGGATGCTTTTGCTCCGGATCGATCTGCTGGACGTGCAGAGTTGGTATATGGCCTTTGGAAGATTGCGGGCGAGCCAGTGGTCAATTATGCAATGGACTTCCGCGATGTAGATGAAAGCGCCGAATACGCAGAATCGATTCGCTGGGCGGCCAGCGAGGGGATTGCAGTCGGATATGGCAACGGCCTCTTTGGGGCGGATGACAGCGTAACCCGGGAACAGCTGTCGACGATGATTTTCCGCTGCGCCCAGAAGAACGGAGTGAGTTCCGCACAGGCTGGTCAGGAGCCCCGGGACTACTCGGACTCAGACCAGGTTGCCCCATACGCGCAGGAGGCCATGGACTGGGCGGTGAACGAGAACATCCTTCCTGCCAGCGACACAGATACGCTGAATCCATTGGGAACGGTTACACGTGCCCAGACGGCTGCGATTCTGATGCAGATTTCTCAGTACATGGAGCAGTAATTCGGGCGGCCATCTCAAGCGGATTTTGTATATAAAGTGGGGCGAAAATGCAGGTCGCGTGCCGCCATCGGGGGATAAGCTGCGCCTTCTTCCAATCGGAATACTTGATTTCGGAAGAAAAATAATGTGTAATACAACCGTATAACTTCACCGTATTTTGGGCGTTTTTTGTAAAAAGAGACGGATTTCGGATTGCGGTGCTGTTGGGGTACGAGGTGTATTTTATTCCCAATTTCTAAGTATTTCCAACTTTCCTCAGTTTCTCCTAAGGGGAAACAGATTTTATAATCTGGTCACGAGGATATAAAAGAATCAGGAAACTCCTCGGCTTTAACCGAGGAGTTTTGTTTACATAAATCTGGCTTTTGCCCGGTAAATATGATCCAAAACGGCGGATAAAGTTCCTTAAGGAAAGAATGAAAAAGGGGAATACAATTGCAGAAAAGGACGATATGCCCATTCTTTATTCCTGCCATCCACGTTCCAAAAAGCGCATCGAGACTACCGGATTCCAGCTGGACAAGCGTGTGATTCAGCATGAACCTTTGGGTTTTCATGACTATAATTGCCTACAGATGAATGCTTTTGCAGTGATCTCCGACTCTGGCATACTGCCGGAGCAGAGCCTGTCCACGGGAAATCTTTCTGTATCTATCATACTGCATTCCCGTGTCCAATTTCTACCCCCTCTGTGTCCGGTTTTAGTTTACCACTTCGGTCAGAAATGTCTTTGGGGCATTCTTAGTAGAAAGCTCGACTTCATTTGTCAAATTTCGTATGGTCTTGTAAAAAACTGCATATGTTACAAGTTTAGACATAACATTGCTTAAATTAATTATAATCTTTTCAAAGAAAACATGCAAGGAGCTTATCCATTTGAAAATGATAGAAAACACATTTATAATATAAAGATTAAGATCAGCCTAGCACAAAAATTTAATGTTCACTTTTGCAATTAAGGAGCTTTGGAGCATAATTATACGTTATTAAATATCCAATACAATGGTTATTTTATAAGTCAATGTCGATGGTAAGACACAGCCCTCTGATGACTCCGGTGCATATAATCTAATCAAAAATCCGCTGATAGACTGTAAATACAGTCATACTCAGCGGATTTTTTGCAATTTATAGGTGCTAAATGGATAAGCACAATAAATTCTAATATCAAAAGGGACGAAATAATGCGTAAAGATTTATGATAAAACGAACAGTATATTAGGGGCCCCTGGGGTAGCATTTTTGCTACCCCTTGCGGTCAATAAAATAAGATAAGTATATTCATTATTAATATAATATAGTATAATTATACTATATTATATATACATACTAAATACCTATATATACAAATTATACTATGTAATAATACACATATGGAGGTAATACAATGCCTACACTGAAAACACTGAATGGAGCCGGAAAATATCATGACTCCAATGCACGTGAAGACGTAATTTCTTATATTCTGCAACCAGAAAAAACACCGCATCATTTGGTAGGTGGCGTAGAAGTAGATATGAATAACCCTGCTCAAAGTATGGCGCAGGTTGCGCAAGCCCATGGCAAGGATTCCCGAATCCGATTGCACCATTGTGTAATCTCATTCCACCCGGATGAAGTGGACGCTCTTAACGTCGTTCAAGCGGTGGCGGAGCAAATCAGCGGAAAGATTGGGGAAACTTACCAGACGGTGTATGCTGTTCATGAAGATACTGATCACCCCCACATCCATATGGTCTATAATTCTGTTAGCTATGCCACCTGAAACAAATATCACGGCTCTAAAAAGGACTATTATGCATTGGTTGGGTGTGCAAAATCTGCCCTGCGCTCAAATGGCATAAACGGGCTAATTACGGACACACGAAAGCACAATGAGGTCTATGAATAATACCCCCAGTGCAATCGCACTGGAGGCATTCCAATATCACGTTTTAGAGCCATTCCACTGCCCAAGATAGTGTAGAACGGCGTCCTTAGGAACCCGCCACTTCTTTCCGATTCGGATTGCAGGGATCGCTCCAGAGTTTAATAGAGCATAGGCAGTGTTCCTACCGATGCCCAGAATTTCTTGAAGATCAGCGACGGTTAATACGGATTCGTATTGCTCTAGCATAGCATTTTCATCTCCTTTAAGGCTGTTTAATGCTATGTTAGAATAAAATTCTAGCTTATATCTATGGGGGATTAAAACTGGCATCTTCGTAAAAATAACACATAATCGCAATGTTGCTTTCAGTCTTTGCTGATGCTATAATCATGCCAAAGTTATAAATCAAAATTAACTTAACAATCATACATGGCCTTTTGGGGAGGAATTGGAATGCTTGTTTTATGTTCAAACGGATTGAGCAGTGATGCTTTGAAATCTGAAATG
The DNA here is from genome assembly GCA_020025575.1 of Oscillospiraceae bacterium. Classification (GTDB taxonomy): domain Bacteria; phylum Bacillota; class Clostridia; order Oscillospirales; family Oscillospiraceae; genus Faecousia. The sequence continues at coordinate 198,095 of JAHHRW010000002.1, forward strand.
CAAAGGTATGTAGCGAAATTTACGAAAGCCGCTCTGGTTGTTACTGCGGACAATGAATATCAGGAAAATAATTACCATATTCCCAGATGCGTTGAAGAATTGGAACAGTTAGGTTTATCTACTGATATAATTGATATAGATGTTTCAGATCCTCATATTCTTCTCCAATATGATGTGGTTGAGTTTATTGGTGGAAATCCTTTTTATCTGATTAACTCTATCAGAAGGAACGGCGCTGAGGGTGTCCTTAAACCGATTAGCATTGAAAAAATTCTAATAGGTTGGAGTGCAGCTGCATTTGTTTTTGGACCCACATTAGATCTGGTGAACGAGTATTCACCAGAAATGAATATTGTAGGTCTGACTGATCTATCAGGGCTAAGTCTGACTGAAATTGAAGTATTACCCCATTACAGTAGATTTGTCAGTAGATTTCATGACTTTGAAGAGCGATGTGTAAAATATGAAAAATCCAATTCAAAGCATGTAATCAGATTAAATGACGGAGACGGGATTTTCATAAATGGTGATAATAAAATGCTTATTAGAGTACAGTAAAGCGCTAAAACAATTCGAGTTCATTTGAGAGATTTCAAATGATAAAGGAGTTTATCGATTTTGCATATGCCAGATAAGGGAGTAATACAGAAATAAGGATAAACCTTTTAATCCAGTAATGCAAGGCCACGCAGACGAAAGAATTCCAGTGATTCCGGCAGATTGGAAGGAAAGTAATATTTTGATGTCTGCATCCTGTCATCCGCGTGATGTAGAAATTATCAGGGCGACGTATCAAAATTCTTTACATTATTTGATTCATATGGTAAAAATAATTTGTGTATTCTATCGGTGGAGGAATGTTCGATGAAATTAGAAATCAAAAACATTCAGAAGTCTTTTGGAGAAAAACAGGTATTAACCGGAATTTCCCTCTCTGCAGAGGGCGGAAAAGCCTTTGGTCTGCTTGGCAGAAACGGTGCCGGTAAAACAACCACCATTCGTATCTTAATGGATGTTTTCCCGGCAGACAGCGGTGAAGTTTTCTTTGACGGCAGCCCCATTGACTACAATAAAGTCCAGTTTGGCTACCTGCCCGAAGAAAGAGGTCTATATCCGAAAAAGAAGATCCTCGATCAGCTGATTTACTTTGCAGAGCTAAAGGGACTGAGCCGCAAAGCTGCGGTAGCTTCTGTGCATTATTGGCTGGAGCGGTTGGGAATGACGGAGTATCGCACCAAACGGCTTGACACCCTTTCAAAGGGCAATCAGCAGAAGATACAGCTGATCACCGCCCTTGCCCATGACCCACAGATTGTGATATTGGACGAGCCCTTCTCCGGGCTTGACCCGGTGAACGCAAAGCTCCTGAAAGATGTGGTCAAGGAAGAAATCGCCAAGGGAAAAATCGTTTTATTCTCCAGCCATCAGATGAGCTATATTGAAGAATTCTGTGACAGCATCGCCATTTTGAATCAGGGGCAAATCGTTCTCTCTGGCGATCTGCATACAATCAAACGTAATTATCCCCGAAATCGTCTGGTCGTACACTCCGAGCAGCGTGAGAAGATCAAATCCGTACTGGGTAGTGAATGTACCGTGCAAGAAAACGGAACCCTTATGATCACGTTGCAATCGCCGGACGAAAAGCAGGGGATGATGAAAATGCTGACGGATAAGTTTGATATAGATGAAATCAAAGTGTTTGAGCCTTCTTTGAACGACATCTTTGTGGAATATGCGGGAGAGCAGTATAAGGAGGCCACAGTATGAAACAATTTGCTAAGATACTAAAATTCGAGACGAAGAACTACTTTGCAAACAAGGTATTTTTAGGTGTCACCCTATTCCTTGTTGCTACGATTATGGTAGTGATGTTTTTCCCTAGGATCACGCAGTCTTTCCAACGTGATGACGCTGAGCAGCCCGCTGAACTGCCAACCATGCTGGTGGTAAATGATACGCAGCAGGACAACGCCTTGATTGAAGAAAGCTTTACTGCCGCTTTTGAGGATTATCAGGTGATTTTTTCCAATGATCGTGTGGAGGAAGTCAAGGCAAAAATCATGTCTGAACAGGTGGAATGTGCCTTTGTTCTGGAAAGTCTGACATCCTATACATACTATGTCAATAATCTTTCTATGTACGACAGCAACTCCTTAGCTGCCGATGCTGTGTTGCAGAACATTTATCAAATCAGTTCTATGATCGGCGGCGGAATGACTCCAGAGCAGGCGCAGGGTATTCTTTCCGTCCAGATTCAGCACAGCACGGAAAATCTCGGCAAAGATCAAATCCAGAACTTTTTCTACACGTATATTATGATTTTTGCACTGTATATGGTCATTCTGCTCTATGGTCAGATGGTCGCAACAAATGTGGCAACGGAAAAAAGCTCCCGTGCTATGGAACTGCTGATTACCAGTGCAAAGCCTGTCAGCATGATGTTCGGAAAGGTGATCTCCTCCTGCATCGCCGGTCTGATTCAGCTGGTGGCGATCTTTGGCTCGGCACTGGTTTGCTTCAACCTGAATAAAGATTATTGGGCAGATAACCCCATGATCTCATCAATTTTTGATATGCCGGTGGATCTGTTTGTTTATATGCTGATTTTCTTTATCCTCGGTTTCTTTATCTACGCTTTCATGTACGGAGCGATTGGCTCTACTGCTTCCAAGCTGGAAGATATCAACACTTCCGTTATGCCGATCACGATGCTGTTTGTCATTGCTTTTTGCGTGGTTATGTTCTCTATGGCTTCTGGTAACGTGGACACTGTGCTGATGAAGGTATGCTCTTTCATCCCGTTTACTTCCCCCATGGCAATGTTCACACGTCTGGCTATGAGCACGGTTCCCATTTACGAGGTGGTAATTTCCATCGCAATCCTGATCGGCTCTGTAATCGGTGTGGGTGTTATTTCTGCAAAAATATACCGTGTGGGCGTTTTGCTGTATGGTACAACCCTGAAGCTCAGCTCCATATTGAAGGCTATTAAAAGAGCTTAACTGGCCTATGCCGGAAATTTTGCAGTTCCCCCTGAAAAAGATCACGAGGCTTACCTGTGTAATGCAGATAAGCCTCGTTTTATAAAATGTTTTGTATCGTCCGCTGACCGGCAGGTGCATATATAGAACGACACCCATTTTTATAAGAGAAGGATGAATATGGGCGTTTATCTCGGCATAGTAACGATTAAAAACAGATACGCTACAAGGTATATATAAAATGACCGAGAAGCGTGTACAAAACTATTTGGTAGAAATTTGCTCATGTTTTGGCTGTTGAATGGTAAGTTGGGAAAGCTTAAACTTTCAGGAAGAAAACGATATATCATCTGGAACAAATGCAAAAGTTCCGTATTTCAACCACATATTATCTCTATGAAAGCCCGGAGTAAAAAACTCCGGGCTTATCTTATTTTATGGAGGTAAAGTATAAATGGAAATCATACCTTGTGGCGTATGCCAGTGTCAGCACCCGATGGAGGAGCTGTACGAGTTTGACGATCAGCTGCTGTGCGATGACTGCCTGTCCAGCGAAACCACATTCTGCGACCGGTGCGGTGACCGGATCTGGGCAGACGACAACGCCGGGGATGAGCACATTCACCTGTGTCAGAGCTGCTATGACCGCTACTACACCCGGTGCTCACGCTGCGGTCAGGTGATCAGCGAGATGGATGCCTTCTACCAGGATGGCGACTGTGACGAAGCGCTGTGCCAGGAATGTAATACCCGCTATCAGGACAGCCGACCAATTCACGATTACTATTACAAACCAAAACCCATTTTCTATGGTGACGGCAGCCGCTATTTTGGTGTAGAGCTGGAAATTGACGGAGCCGGCGAAAGCAATGCAGCCGCCAGAAAGATTCTGGAAATCGCCAATGCAAAGGGCGAGCATCTATACTGCAAGCACGATGGTTCTCTGGAGGACGGCTTTGAACTGGTGACCCATCCCATGACTCTGGACTACCACCTGAATCACTTTCCCTGGGATAAACTTCTGAGCAAGGCAAAATCCATGGGCTACACATCCCACCAGGCCAGAACCTGTGGTCTGCACATCCATGTGAACCGCACCGCTTTCGGTGAAACGGAAGAAGCGCAGGACAATAAACCGTGCGAAATCGCATATAAACATATTTCATCGTACATTAGACTGGACTGATGTTCCAGATCAAGATATTGAGGTATGTATTAAGCATATATCGACATTACTATCAATGCTTAATGTTCCGGTTGATTTCCAGGAATATATTGAAAAGCCTACACATGCCTTGGCAATGTTCTGTCATCCAAGCCATGAAAATGTCAAGCTTATCTCTATGTACATAGAGAGTTAAACCGGTGTAGTAATGAAAGTATTGAGTAACTTGAACGGGTCAATCGCAGTACGATTCTATTTAAATTCCCCAAAGTTATGCCAAAAAAGGGGACAACAACCCTGGTTCTAAAAGCGCCTAAGACGGAAAGCAGTGTACGTACAATTTACATACCAAAGACGGTAGCTGAAGAGTTGAACAAGGTCAAAAGACAGCAAGAAGAAAATAAATGCTTGCTGGGAGATGAGTACCACGATTATGATCTAGTGGTATGTCAGCTCAACGGACACCCTTATGAGCACAGAGTGATTGATAAGCAGTTTGCAAAACTAATCAAGGAGAATCATTTCCGATCCGTAGTGTTTCACTCCCTTCGGCATTCCAGCACGTCTCTAAAGCTGAAACTAAGTCGAGGCAACATAAAGGCGGTGCAGGGTGATACCGGACATGCAGAAGCGCGTATGGTGACAGAGACATATGCCCATAGCTTTGATGCAGATCGTAAGCTAATTGCTCAGGAGATGGACACAGGTTTCTTTGCTAAGGTGGGTGCGAGCCAGAAACAAGAACCAGATACAAATACACTTGAGACACTCAGAGTGCTGATTCAGCAACATCCAGACCTAGTAGCAGAAATACTGAAGGGGACCAAATAACACGCAAAAACCACCATCAAAATAGTTAATTGTAGGCATGCGTAGGCAGAATCAGAAATTCTGGAGCATTAGAGGGAAAACTGTAGGCAGAATATTCGCTAAAAAGTTATAATTATTCTGTGAACAGTGATGAAAGCAGAAAATATAAAAACAAATAAAAAGGACTGAAAACATTGCGTTTTCAGTCCTTTTATGGCACTCCCTGAGGGAATCGAACCCACAACAGACCCTTAGGAGCTAGGCGTGCACAATGCCGCACGAACCGGATGTGACTTCCAATCATTCCTTTTTTAAGGAATAGTCCGTAGTACATGATTTTTATGATGAAAATTGCACAAAAAGCCGTTCGCTGACGCTGTTTTTGAGGTGTCAAATTAGCAAATTCTTAGCAAGAATCCCCTCAAAACGGCCTGATTTTATCGTGCTGTGCAATATGTCATAGTCAAAATGACGACAGAAAAATGGAGGTCAAATATGGATACTCAAGAAAAACGCACCCGGCCGGAGGCACGCACCTATACCGTTGATGATGTTGCAGCCATTCTCAATATCGGCCGTACATCAGCCTATCTGCTGGTGAAGGAAGGTCATTTCAAGATGGTACGGATCGGCAATGCCATCCGCATTTCCAAGAAGTCCTTCGATGAATGGCTAGATAGTCTGGACCTTTAATATATAGTTCTCAGGGCGAGTCGCAGAGAAACATTCTGCAACTCGCCCTTTCTTAGGTCTATAACCTAGAAAAGTATGGGAACTTCAAGATTATGTTGGTTGGTAATGCAATCAATATTTCTAGAAAGAAAAACGAGGAATGTCTGCGGCGGTGCATTCACAAAGTATGTTGATGGTCTCTAGAGTATGAAATGGTAAGAAAGCCCGATTCTCTGCTCTTTGCACCAAAGTATACTTCCAATCTCTATAAATAACATACTTTCGTATCTTGATGTTTATAAGTCATAGTATTAACAACTGTATTTGGAGGCCACAGATATAATCAAAGGAAGAAAAAAGTGAGCATTTTTTGTATAAAAGATACCCAATGCTAGATTCTTGTGTTATAATAACAATGAGTAAATATAATTAGATGAAAGAGGGTGATTGTTTGACTGAAAATAATATTATCTTAAATCGCTTTTTCACCCAAAATGTATTTCTCGATTTGATTCGCTCAGGTGTAGGTAACAATACCACATATGCGACCGTAATTCAACGGTTTATAAATGATCCAGAGGACAGAGATAATGAAACATTAATCAGTGAAATATATCGTTTTATGTCTAAGTCGTACAGAAATGAATACTTCTATCAGAATACATTACTCAATAAACTTTTGCTTGGGAAGCATAGTGTTAATACGACGACAGCATTAACACAGATTCCGATAAGTAAGTCAAAAGCAGATTTCATCTTGATAAACGGAAAAGCTGTGGTATATGAAATTAAGACGGAATTGGATAGTTTTGACCGTCTTGAAACACAACTTCGTGATTATTATAAAGGATTTAATCATGTGTGTGTTGTAACGTCTGAAAGACAATATGAGCGAGCAAAAACACTTCTTGCTAATACCCCTGTTGGAATATATGTTCTGACATCAAAAAATACAATCAGTTCTACATTGCGAAAGGAACCGATTGAAGACAACTCCAGTTTGGATCATACAACAATTTTTAAAATTCTACATAAATGTGAATTTGAGCATATTTTACTTGAATATTATGGAACGCTGCCCGAAACTTCACAAGTGTTTTATTACGGAGAATGCCTGAATCAGTTTTCTAAGATTCCTATTTTAGAAGCCTATGCAATGTCGTTGAAACAACTTAAAAAACGAAATCGTATTGAAGTAAGCGAAATTAATCAAGTCCCGTATGAGTTGAAATCTTTATTCTATTTTGTAAATCCAACGAAACTGGAATTACAGAATCTACATGAATTTTTAAATAAGAAGTACGGAGGTTAACGCTATGTATTTTCCCTATTTACGCGGCAGGCAATATGAGTTGCTTGCGCTACGTGAACTTGCAACCAGTAATTTGCTTGGAGATTGCATTATTCCCGTTATCGAGCCGGTAAAATTATCTCCTACCCTTGTGAATACTATGGCCGACTTCATTAAGGTCAGTCATCCAGTTTCTATAATTCGTAATCCTGCTGTTGGTACATTCATGTCTGATTGGCAGGATGCTCAAGATGAAACACGAGAGGCTGGGTATAAACAGCGTTTCATTGAGCAGTATGAAAACCCAACAATAATCAAGTCTTTAATTATGCAAAGAAATGCCAAGTCCTTGCTAAATCATTGGGATAAGCAAGGAGTAAATAAGGAAGATTTACTTGTAATAAATACTGATCGAGATTATTTGGATGTGTACGAGGCTATGTTTGGGACAACGGTTCCACGCTTTGCATTGATGCCGGACGAAAGTGTCTTCAGGAGAAAAGTGCGACATCATAAAGTGTTGTTAGATGATAAGTTTGAAAAGCAAGAACGCAATGCTGACTATCGGGAGTGCCAGGATGAATTCTTCTCAGATGATCATTTGTACTATAAAGAGGATGGATTTATTGGATTTTCGGATTATTCTGTTGTCGGTAATGAGTATCTCGAGGCTGGATTTGCACCTTATGCAGTAGCAATCCATATCGTGTATTTTGCAGAAGATAAATCTTTACGGGTGAGACACTTTGTTTCGGACTCCAACGAAGATATTACAAACCCTGCATTGAAGTTTTATGAAGCTGTTTCTAAGCTTGCTACATGGTATAATTCTAATCCTCACCCAGTGGAATTGACTTCAGGCTTGAAGGCTTTTTTACAGCATTACGAGCAACAGTCTTATCCAGGACTGGGAACAGTCAAAAAGCTTTCTCTTATGCACCACCTTGAATTGATGGGCAAGTATTTAAGCGAGGTGTAAAGAGATGTTCTGTTGCAGCAATTGTTTTGCTGACGCTGAAATCAAGGCAATTATTAATGGTAACAAAAAAACAGGAAATTGTGACTTCTGTGGAAGCCATAATGTTCCAGTTTATGAGATAGGTAAAGATTCAACAATCGCCGAACTCCTTGATGGATTGCTGGATATATATACTCCTGTATCAGATTTGCCGGACGGATTTCCTCGCAGTCAGACAGACCTTATGAAAAATATTCTTTACAACAATTGGAATATTTTCAACTTGAAACCTGATAGTATATATCATTTAATTACGGAAATTTGTGCTAGTAGATACAAAGAGCAACCAGAACTTTTTGATAGCCCAGTTGGAATTAGACAGAGCCAAGATCGTGGTTATTTAGAGGAAAACTCTATTCTGAAGAATAACCGTTGGGCTGATTTTGTAGAAGGTATTAAACGTGAGAATCGTTTCCATAGCGATTATATTAACACGGAAAAACTCTTCACATTCCTGCGATGCGCAGTAAAAACTCATCGTAAAGGAGAGGTGCTATTTCGCGCACGTATTTGCCCTGATGAAAATGGATTCAAACGTACAGAAATGGGGCCCCCGCCAAATGATAAGGCAAAGGGAGGACGTGTTAATCCTGTTGGAATTAGTATATTGTACCTTGCTGATGAAAGGGAAACGACATTATATGAGATTCGCGCAGGTGTATACGACTATGTCACAGTAGGGAGTTTCAAGCTCCTCAAAGATATTGAGGTTATCAACCTTGCTAACATAGATCGTATTAGTCCTTTTATCGGAATAGATTATGGTTTTGATCTTACACAGTACGCTATGAACATTGAACATCTTAAAATGATTGCGCAGGAGTTAGCAAAACCGCTTCGAAACGATAATGCATTAGACTATCTACCGACTCAGTATATTAGTGATTTTATCCGTAGCAAAGGTTACGATGGAATCGAATATGGTAGTACTATGCGCAAGCAAGGATTTAATTTGGCAGTGTTTGATCGTGATTTGTTTAAGTGTACAAGTACAAAGGTATATGATGTAAAATCAATTTCCTATGATTACAAACCAATTTGAGTGGAAGAACACACAATTGTTTTTTTCTAGGATGTCTGTAGTGCAATGTTTCGTATGCGGCAAAGACTGATAGGAAAATGCTGATGTGAAATACTGGAGGGTATCTTTTTGGCCCCAAACGCCATAGGTTTCAAACCTATGGCGTTTTTTCATGCCCAACAACAGGTGGCACAAAACTGTATCAAAAGAGGTGGAAAATTCAATGTTTTATCTTCTACAAATGGTGGAAAGACCGCCGCCCATAGGTATTCCTTATCTGGGATGCTTGGACAGCATAGAGGTGGCATTTCCCCTCAAAACAAACACTTTTTAGAACCAAAGAAAGGAGGTGCCGAACATGGCAGTATTTCGTATTGAGAAAACCCGTGACTACACGGTGATGGCAAATCACCACCTGAGAAACACCGCACTGTCTCTGAAAGCGAAGGGGCTGCTGTCCCTCATGCTGTCCTTGCCAGAGGATTGGGACTACACCACCAAAGGTCTTGCCCGAATATGCCGGGACGGAGTGGACAGCATTTGTGCCACGGTAAAGGAACTGGAGGATGCCGGGTATGTCATTCGGCAGCGCATACGCAATGCCAATGGTCAGCTGGGCAGTATCGAATATACCATCCTGGAGCAGCCTCGTTCTGGTTCACCAGAACAGCCAAAACCTAAACAGGAAAAACCAGTTCAGGTAAATCCAGTCTTGGGCAAACCTGTCTTGGGAGAACCTGAACAGGAAAATCCCGCACAATTAAATACTAAGAAATCAAGTAACCAAAAATCAAATACGGATTTATCAATTACGCAAATATCAAATCCTATCCAATCAAGTCCCCCACCCCCCAGGGGTGAGGAGTGGATAAGACGGGATGGGATGCAGGAGAGAAACAGCTATCGAGAACTGATTTTGGAAAATATCGAGTACGACATTCTTTGCCAGAAAGACCATGTGGATCGTGACCGGTTGGACGAACTGGTGGAGCTTATGGTGGATACCGTATGTTCTCGGCGTGATGTGATCCGCATTGCCGGAGATGACTATCCAGCGGAGGTAGTCAAATCCAGGTTTTTGAAGCTGAACATTTCGCACATTGAGTATGTACTTAACCGGATGCAGGAGAATACCACATATGTCCGC
>JAHHRW010000020.1 GCA_020025575.1 Oscillospiraceae bacterium
CCGGAGATGGGCTGACCGTTGTTGCCGTTCAGACCGAAGAACCAAAGGATGATGCCATAGGTAATGAGCTGTGTGGACAGGGTAACGATGAAGGGGTGCAGGCTGAATTTTGCCACGAAGAAGCCGTTGACCAGACCAATCAGAGCACCGATGGCGATGACCACCAGCATGGAGACCAGAATCCAACCGGGGGTAATTGCAGGCAGGTTGCTGAACATCTTATTTGCAAAGTCAGACTTCTGCAGCAGTACCGCAGAAACAGCGGCGGTCAGGCCTGCCACACGTCCGGCAGAAAGGTCGGTACCGGTCAGAACGATACAACCGCCGATACCCAAGGCCAGAGGCAGGTAAGCAGCAACCTGGGTAATCAGGTTTGCAAAGGAACCCCAGGTCAGGAAGTTGTTCTCCTTGACAGCGGTGTAGATGATGAAGATCAGCATCAGAATGTATAGCGCATTATTTAGGATGGTGTCTACAATATAACGCTTTTTATCCTTGCCGTCCTTTTGCTTAAATTCTTCTGCAGTGGCATGAAGCCTTGTTACAGGATTTGTCATGGTTTGTTTCCCCCTTATACATACTTAGCAGCCAAGGTCATAATTTCTTCCTGTGAGGTATGAGCTGCGTCTACTTCACCGGCAACACGACCGCCGGACATGACCAAAATGCGGTCGCATACGCCCAGCAGCTCCGGCATTTCGGAAGAAACCATCAGAACCGTCTTGCCGTTGTTTGCCAGATCCAGAATCAGCTGATAGATTTCGTATTTTGCACCAACGTCGATACCGCGGGTCGGCTCGTCCAGCAGCAGAACATTGGGATTGGTCAGCAGCCAGCGGCCGATGATGACCTTCTGCTGGTTGCCGCCGGAAAGGCTGCGGATCTTTGTCTCCTGAGAGGGCGTTTTGGTGTGCATAGCGTCAATATATTGCTGGGTATCTTTCCGCATGGATTTTTCGCTTAGGCAGAAACCGAGACGCTTGTGCTTCTTCAGACTGGAGATCACCGTATTCTCACGAATGTTCAGCACACCGAAGATACCGGTGGCCCGGCGCTCTTCTGTCAGCAGGGCAAAGCCGTTTTTAATGGATTCTCCGGCACTGCGGTTCTTGCATACCTTGCCGTCCAGCGTGATGGTGCCGGATTTTCGGCTGCGGATGCCAAAGATGCTTTCCAGGGTTTCGGTTCGGCCGGAGCTGTCCAGACCCGCAATTCCCAGAATCTCACCCCGGCGTGCATCAAAGGATACATCCTGCAGGTGGTTGTATATACCGGTCATGCCCTCGACCTTTAGATAAACATCACCGGGTATATTGGTTTTCGGGGGGAACTGATTGGTCAGCTCACGGCCGACCATCAGGCGGATGATATCGTTCATTTCCAGCTCTGCGGCAGGTTTGGTAGCGATCCACTGGCCATCACGCATGACGGTGATCTCGTCGGAAATTCGCTTGATTTCTGCCATCTTGTGGGAAATATAGATAATCGCCACACCCCGTGCCCGGAGCATATTGATGATCCGGAACAGGTGTTCTACTTCTTCTTCCGTAAGAGAAGAGGTGGGCTCGTCGAATACGATGACCTTGGAATGGAAGGAGACGGCCTTGGCAATCTCGACCATCTGCCGCTGGGAAACAGGCATGGTGCTCATGATCCGGCGGGGATCTACGTCAATGTCCAATTCTTTGAAGACATCCAATGTATCTTTGTACATCTTCCGCTCGTTGACGGCAATGCCGGCAATCTTGGGGTAGCGGCCCAGCCAGATGTTATCCATGACCGAGCGTTTCAGCGCCTGGTTCAGTTCCTGGTGCACCATAGCGACACCGTTTTCCAGAGCCTCTTTACTGTTTTTGAAGTTGACTTCCTTGCCTTCCAGAAAAATCTGTCCACTGTCTTTGTTGTAAATGCCGAACAGGCATTTCATCAGAGTGGATTTACCGGCGCCGTTTTCACCCATCAGTGCGTGAACGGTACCTCGTTTGATTTCCAGAGAAACATGGTCCAGTGCTTTGACACCGGGGAAAGTCTTTGTAATGTCTACCATTTTTAGTAAGACATCATGTTCCATTGTGTGTTCCTCCCCTTGCAGAGTTTCGTTTCGTATCTAAGCTCTATGCCGACAGGAAACGGCGAAAAACTTCCCAGATCCGATTGGGACTATGGAAGGTCTTTCGCCGTCTTCCGGCAACATGGATGTCAGTATGAAGAAAGGCAGCTGCCGCCGAAACGACAGCTGCCAAAATCTCATTTCTCTTCGTCTAGCAGTGCTTATTCACCAGTGTAGGGAGCGTAAGCGATGTACAGCTTTGCAGCGCAGTCAGATGCAATGCTGAAACGGTCGTCAGACAGAGTTGCCAGAGCCTCGGGAGCGGTCTTGCCACCGGAGATAGCGGAAACGGTCTGAGCGATAGCAGCAGCCATTCCTTCTGCGTCCTGCTTAACAGTACCGGTCATAGCGCCTTCAGCAATCAGAGCCTTGGCATTGTCGGTAGCGTCAACGCCGAAGACAGGAACGGTGTGAGCGCCTTCCTTGTTGTAGCCCTTCTCCTGCAGAGAAGCGACAACGCCTTCAGCCATGCCGTCATTGTTGCAGATAACCAGCTCGATCATGTTGCCAGCAGCTTCGTTGTAGGTAACGAAGTTGGTGTCCATGTATTCCTTAGCAGCGGTAGCGGACCATGCGCCACCCTGGTCAACCTGATACTTGTCAGTGTTCTTAGCGTCGAAGTACTCCAGAGCGGGCTTGCCGTCCTCGGTCAGGACCTTGTCAGCATCCTCAACACCGTACTGGGTACGGTAGATAGCCTCGATGTTGGCCTCGTCGCCCTTCATCATGGCGTAGGAAATCTTACCGTCCTTGTTCAGGTCAACTTTGTCGAAGTTTTCCTTCACATACTCACCAACCATTTTACCCTGCATATGACCAGCCTCAGGAGCATCGGTGCCGATGAAGGCTGCGTTCTTAGCTTCGGTCAGAACGGGAACATCAGCACCGTCGGTGCCGATTGCACGGTTGAAGAAGATAACAGGGATGTCGCCTGCTGCATCCAGAATGTCCTTTGCAGTGTCAGGGGCACCGGAAGTAACCACGTTGACAACCAGCAGGTTGGAACCGCCAGCAATAGCGGTGCGGATCTGGTCCAGCTGCTTAGCCTGATCGTTGGCAGCAAACTGATCGTCATGGGTAACACCCAGAGCGTCCAGCTCCTTGTTCAGAGCGTTACGCACAGAGCTCAGATAAACGTCGCTTTCCTCGTACCAGAAGGTGGAAACCTTCAGGTCGCTGGCGGGCTTGCTGCCGCCATCGGTCTGGGTACCGGTAGCATCGGCATTCGCCGGAGCGGTGGTTTCGTTGGTGTTGCCGCCGCAGGCAACCAGGCCCAAAACCATAACCAGAGCCAGAGCAATTGCAATCAACTTTTTCATGATTTGTTTTCCTCCTTGTATTGTGAGACATCTGTCTCAAGGTGAAAATATGGTATCATTATGACATAATTTTGTAAAGTATTTTCAAGCATTTTTGTGAACAGTGCCAATTCGGTACAACTTGATTTGTACAATTTCACTTTGCGTTTTGGAGATCATTCGCGGTTATATCGTTTCAAACGACTTTTTTCTACAAAGGCAAAATAGAACCAGCCATTTTACATGGTAAGGGATGTGGTGCAAGTCAGAGTTTGATGATGGCTGATCTACGCCATCAAAATCATGAACGTCTCTCGATATCACAGATTTAGAGCATAGTACATATATTTAACAGGCGTATCTGCACGAAATTTTGCAGTTTTTTTATGGCACAAATGCTATCATGGTATTTGAACAGCGGAATCTTACGGTCGGTAAAAAATGATTGCAAAAATATTTTGTGAAGTACCTTGACAGGTGAGGTATCTTGTGTTAGTATGTAGACCGTAAGGAGGGGAAACCAATATGTCAATTGCAGGTGATCTGATACGCGGACATACCGATGCGATCATTCTTGCTCGATTGCTGCGGTCAGATAGTTATGGCTATGAGATTAACAAAATAGTATCCACACTATCCTGCGGACGCTTTGAACTAAAGGAGGCCACCCTTTATACCGCATTCAAGCGGCTGGAGGAGGCTGGCTACATTACATCCTATTGGGGCGGCAGCGGCGCCGGAGCGAGAAGACGCTACTACACCATTACACCCACTGGACGCGAAGCCTCCGGTCGACTGACGGAGGAATGGGAAGAAACAAAGGATATTATGGATAAATTATTGGAAACGAGGGAATGATATGAGAAACAAACTGATTTCATATATTGATCTGCTGTTTGCCGGGAATCCCGACACAGAGGACATCAAGCAGGAAATTTTGCAGAACACCCTGGATCGCTATGATGATCTGATTGCACAGGGCAAAACGCCGGAGGAGGCATACAGCCAGACAATCTCCGGTATCGGCGATATCAGCGAGATCATCGGCCGCACAGCTTCGCAGAGCACAACAGATGACCGGGCTGATGCGGGGGCATCTGCTAGAGCACAGAAGAAAAAGACCATCAGTAAGGTGCTTGTTGCCGTTGCAGTTGCGCTGTATATTCTGTGCGCTGTTCCGGTGGTCGTTCTTCACAATGAGGTGGGCGTGTGCCTGCTGCTTGCAATGGTGGCAATTGCAACCGCTCTGATCATCATTGCCGGTACCCAGAGAAGACAGTTGTACGGACAGTTGTACGGAATTCATCTGACACCCAAGCAGAAGCTGCGCCATAGCATTCATTCTGCGGTGGGTACAGTGGGCTTGGTGATTTATTTTATCATCAGTTTCATGACAGGCGCATGGTATATCACCTGGCTGGTTTTCCCCATTGTGGGCGCAATCAATGGCCTTGTCAGTGCCTGCATGGATCTAAAGGAGGCAGAGTAATATGAAACAAAATGCAATTATTCGAATTGTAATCTTTAGTGTGGTTGCGGTTTTGCTGATTGGATTGCTGATTACAGGCATCCTGTTCGCCCGGATTCCGTTCTTGTTTTTTGGACACCGGGCAGAAACCCATACAGACAGCTATGTCCAGAGTGTGGATGGAAATGACGGTGGTGATCGGATTATAGGCGGAACGGTTGCCAATGCAGGTTCGGTGGCTGCCGATCAGGTGTCGGATCTGGAGATTCAGTGGGTTGGTGGCTCTGTTACCATCGTGCCCGGTGACACAGAGAAGATCGAATTTTCTGAAACCGGCAATGACAGAAAACCCATGGTGTGGAAGCAGGCCGGCAACAAACTTTTGATTCAGTTTAGTGAGCATCCCCACCGTGTGTACTTTGGGTACCCGTTCAATGACTACAGCAAAGATCTGGTTATCACGGTTCCCAAGGATTGGGCTGCTCGCGAGTTGAAGATCGATTCCGTTTCTGCTGATGTGAATGTCTCTGATTTGACCATTACAGAGGTGGATATGAACAGTGTTTCCGGTGCTGCTGATTTTGAAAACTGTGTGGTAGCGGATTATACTGGTGAGAGTGTATCCGGCGACGTGAAATTCTCCGGCAGCCTTGGCAAACTGGACTGCAATACCGTGTCTGGTGATTGCACGATTGTGACCAATCAGGTGCCCAGCGAGGTTTCCATGGAATGCGTTTCCGGTGATGTTGATTTGACTATGCCGGAGAATTCAGGTTTCACGGTTACCCTGGACAGCGCTACCGGAGATCTCAATTCCGACTTCCCTGTGACCAAACAGGGGCGCAGCTACAGCTACGGCGATGGCAGCTGTAAAATTGATGTGGCCGGTGTGTCTGGAAATATCAGCATTCGCAAACTGGCACAGTAAAAGCAATCCTGGGGATTTTCCCTGAAATCATTTGAAGAAAGCCACCGATTCTGGGTAGAATAGAATCGGTGGCTTTTTTTGACCGCTTTCGCCTTTTTTGTAAATTACCTATTGACATGGTAGGTAATTCGTGGTATCCTCATCAAGGAAATTAACCTACTAACCAAGGGGGTAAATAAAATGAAAGTTTACGCCGATAATGCCGCAACCACAAAGACAAGCGAGGCGGCTGTTCAGGCGATGATGCCTTATTTTTCAACAATCTATGGAAATCCTTCCAGTCTGCATTCTGATGGACAGCGTGCCAAGGAAGCGCTGGAATCAGCGAGAGCTTCCGTTGCGAAGCACTTGGGCTGCACACCCAGAGAGATTTACTTCACCTCTGGCGGCACGGAGGCGGATAATATGGCCATCCGCAGCGCAGCGTTCTTTGGCGCAAGAAAGAATAAGCGCCATATCATTTCCACTGCCTTTGAACACCACGCAGTCCTGCATACCCTTGCAAAGCTGGAAAAAGAGGGATTCGAGGTGACACTGCTGGATGTGGGCGAAACCGGAACGGTGAGTGCCCAGCAGGTCAAGGATGCAATTCGTCCGGATACGGCTCTGGTGACCGTCATGTTCGCCAACAATGAGATCGGCTCCATTCTTCCCATCCGGGAAATTGGTAAGGTATGTAAGGAGGCAGGGGTGGTATTCCACACCGATGCAGTTCAGGCTGCCGGCCACCTGCCCATAAATGTGGTGGAAGACAATATCGATATGCTGAGTCTTTCCGGTCACAAGTTCCATGGCCCCAGAGGCGTGGGTGCAATGTATATCCGCAAGGGTCTGCCCCCTGTGAATATTATGGAGGGCGGTGCACAGGAGCGGGGCAAGCGTCCCGGCACGGAGAATCTGCCCGGAATTATGGGCATGGCAAAGGCTCTGGACGAGGCTTGTGCGCATATGGATGAGAATATTCGCAAGGTCACTGCCCTGCGGGACAAGCTGATTGCCGGTATTTCTGAAATTCCCCACTGTGTGCTCAACGGCGATCCTGTCAATCGTCTTCCCGGCAATGTCAGTTTCTGTTTTGAGGGCATTGAGGGAGAGAGCCTGCTGCTATTGTTGGACAGCAAGGGAATCAGCGCAAGCTCCGGTTCTGCCTGCACTTCCGGCAGTCTGGATCCCAGCCATGTGCTGTTGGCTATTGGCAGACCTCACGAAATCGCCCACGGTTCGCTGCGTCTGAGCCTGTGCGAGGAAAACACCGAAGAGGAAATGGACCATATCATTGTCTCGGTGAAGGAAGTTGTACAGTATTTGAGAAATATAAGCCCTGTTTGGCGAGATTTGACAACCGGCAAGCGGCAGTTTATCACGAAAGAATAAGAGGAGAATTATCATGGCACTATATAGCGAAAAAGTAATGGATCACTTCATGAACCCCCGTAACCTGGGCGTTCTGGAAAATGCCAGCGGTGTTGGCGAGGTAGGCAATGCCAAGTGCGGCGATATTATGAAGATTTATCTGCAGATTGAAGATGAAATCATCAAAGATGTAAAGTTTGAAACCTTCGGCTGCGGCAGTGCGATTGCATCTTCCTCCATGGCAACCGAAATGATTAAGGGAAAATCCATCCATGAGGCGATGAAGGTCACCAATGCAGCAGTTGCTGAGGCTCTGGACGGGCTGCCCGCTGTTAAGATGCACTGTTCCGTTCTGGCAGAGGAGGCCATTAAGCGTGCCCTGCAGGACTACTTTGAAAAGAACAACATCCCCTATAACGAAGAAGATTTCCCTGATTTTGACCACGATCACGACCACGATGTTCCCAACGAGGACTGAGCTATGATTGTATCGTCAAAGGGACGCTATGCCCTGCGAGTGATGCTTGCCCTTGCAAGCCGGACAGAAGATGGATACATCCCTCTGAAGGAGCTGGCCCAGAAGGAGCAGATCTCTCAAAAGTATCTGGAATCCATCATGACGCTGCTCAGCAAGGGGAACCTTGTGGATGCATCCCACGGCAAAAATGGTGGATACCGGCTGAATAAACCGGCGAAAGATTATACTGTGGCATCGATATTGAATCTGACAGAGGGCGGGCTCACGACGGTGGGCTGTGACCGGGAATGCGACAGATCCGATGTTTGCGCCACCAGACCCATGTGGGAGGGGCTGGATGAATTGGTGCAGAATTACTTCCAAAATATCTCCCTGGCGGACTTGCTCAAAAAGAATCCTTAAATCGAAATCCCCGATTGCACAAACACAATCGGGGATTTCGCATTCAGTACTGTGCCACGTTGGAATTCTTCAACTGCAGCTGCAGGCGATCAGCAATCAGGGCGATGAATTCAGAATTGGTGGGTTTGCCCTTGGTGTTGGATACGGTGTAGCCAAAGAAACGCTGCAGGGTGTCCAGATCTCCGCGATCCCATGCCACTTCGATGGCATGGCGGATGGCACGCTCCACCCGGGAAGGGGTGGTGGAGAAGGTCTTTGCCACTTGCGGATACAGCACCTTGGTAATGGCGTTAATCACATCCATATCCTCAACAGCCAGGATGATGGCCTCTCGCAGGTACTGATAGCCCTTGATGTGGGCAGGGACACCGATTTCGTGGATGATGCCTGTGACCATAGCCTCTATATTTGTCTGGGAAGGCTTGCGAAGCTGCATGTTTTTTTGATTTTCACCGCCCTGAATTTCTTCCAGACGATCTACCAGTGCGTCCATGTCGCAGGGTTTCAGCATTAAATACATGACACCGAGACTGGCTGCAGCAGAGGCAACGTAGTCGGTGACAAATCCGGATGTAGCTAAAATGGCCGGTTGATGATCGCTGGATGCAATGGTTTTTAAGACGCTCAGGCCATCCCGCTTGGCAAGCATCAAATCCAGTACCAAAATATCTGGCTTTTTTTCCTCCAACATGCGGATCGCCTGTTCCCCATCATTGGCGACTCCGGACAACTGAAAACGGTCTGAGCGCTGCAGTACATTGCACAAAGCGTTGCAGAACTCTTCAGAACCGTCGGCGATGAGAACGCTTGTTCTTTTGTCCATGTAATTCCTCTCCTTCAAATAGTTGGTTTGCTTCGGGGTTCGACCCCGCACTTGTCGCTGTGACAAATAAATGATAGCATGAGGCATCATTTTTTGCAAGAAAAAACACCAAACAATCGCTCGACGAAAGATGGCACAATTCGACATGACTGCGTAGAAAAACGAACTTTTTTGAGATAAATAGGAGAAAAATGAAGGGGCCTTTGGCCGCTTGTTCTGTTGACGCAAACAGCCCCATCGTGTAAAATATACACATATTACAAATAAAAGGAGCCTGGTTATGAACGAAGTATGGAACCTGGACCCAATTTACAAGGGTTTTGACGATCCTGCATTTGAACAGGATCTAAATATGCTAAAAGAGCAGGTGGCTGCATTTACTGCATTCACCGCAAACCTCGATTCCCTCGACAGAATCGACACCCTGCGACAGGGCATTGACTTTGAAGAGAAAATCAGTCAGTTGGTGGGCAAGCTGGCCGAGTATGCATCTCTGCGCCAGTCTGCCAGCACCAAGGACCCGGAGCCGGCCTCTCAGATGGGCAGAATTATGGCAGTGTACAGCACATTGGCAGGACCTGAGGCTGCGTTCAAGGATTGGGCAAGCAAGCTGCCCAACCTGATGGAGCTGGTGGATTCTGACGATAATCTGAAGGATTATCATTTCCTGTTTGCCAATATGGCAGACTCCAGCCGCTATCTGCTGCCCGGCTGCGGCGAAGAGATCATGGCTCGGATGGAGCTGTCCGGCGGCAGTGCATGGAGCGATTTGCAGCAGTATCTGACCAGTACCGTTTCGGTATCCTACCGCGGTACCACCACCAACCTGTCTGCAATTCGGAACCTTGCTTATGATTCTGACCCTCAGGTGCGTAAGGATGCATACGAGGCGGAGCTGGCTGCCTATGACAAGGTCAAGGACGCGGTGGCATTTGCGCTGAACTCTATCAAGCTGGAAACCATTACCGATTGCCAGCTGCGTGGCTATGAAAGCCCCCTGGATCGCACCCTCAAGCAGTCCTTCGTGTCCCGTGCAACACTGGATGCCATGCTGGGCGCGATGGACGAGTATCTGCCCAAGTTCTGGCAGTATCTAAAGGTCAAGGGTAAGGCTCTGGGCCACGAAAACGGGTTGCCCTGGTATGATCTGTTTGCACCCATGGGCAATGCATCCACCAAGTTCACCACTCAGGATGCCAGAGATTTCCTTGTGAATCTGTTCTCCGGCTTTGACAGCGAGCTTGCCCAGATGGTGGCTACTGCATTTGACGATGCATGGATTGATTTCTTCCCCAGGGATGGCAAGGCTGGTGGTGCATTCTGCTCCGGTATCGAGTGCTTGGGCGAGAGCCGCATCCTCACCAATTTTGACGGAATGTTCACCGATGTGGTGACGCTGGCTCATGAGCTGGGACATGCGTTCCACAATCAGTGCATCCGGGATCACCGTCCGCTCAACAAGGACTACTCCATGCCGGTTGCAGAGACTGCATCCACCTTTAACGAGTGCGTGGTCATGGCTGCTGCCATTCAGTCTGCCAAGGACGATGACGAGCGTCTGGCGCTGATCGAGTCCCAGCTGCAGGATGCAACGCAGATTATCTGCGATATCTACTCCCGCTACCGGTTTGAGACCATGGTGTTTGCAAATCGTGAGGAGAAATTCATGGATGCAGCAACCCTGTGTGACTATATGACCACGGCGCAGAAGCAGTCCTATGGCGATGGTCTGGACAATGGCAAGATGCATCCGTTTATGTGGCTGTGCAAGAGTCACTACTATGGCTCTACGTTCTACAACTTCCCGTATGCCTTCGGCGGTCTGTTTGCCCGGGGTCTGTATGCCCAGTATGAGGCTGAAGGTGCTCCCTTTGTGGAAAAATACAAGCGTCTGCTCCGTACCACCACTGTGGCTACTGCAGAGGACACTGCAAAGGTAGCAGGCATTGACCTGACCGACAGGAACTTCTGGCGCAGCGCTTTGCAGACCATTGCAGACCAGATTGACCTGTTCTGCAAGATCGTGGAGGAGAAGTAAATGGCAAATCAGAATGTGACCGAGCTGATGCAATTCTTGGACGCTGCACCCAGCGTCTATCATGCAGTGGAAGGCCTGAAGCATATGCTGGAATCAGCAGGCTATACCCGTCTGGATGAGGCAAAGCAGTGGTCTGTGGAAGTGGGCGGCAAGTATTATCTGACCCGTGGCGGCAGTGCAATCCTTGCGTTCCGGGTACCCTGTGCCCAGCCTCAGGGATTTATGATGACTGCCAGCCATTCTGACCGTCCTACCTTTAAAATTAAGGAAAATGGGGAACTGGAGAGCAAATATATTCGCATTGCCACGGAAAAATACGGCGGAATGCTGATGGCACCTTGGTTCGACCGCCCCCTGAGTGTGGCAGGCCGTGTTCTGGTGGAGACGCCCACCGGGGCAAAGACGAAACTTGTGAACATCGACCGGGATCTGATGATGATTCCCAATGTGGCCATTCATATGAACCGCAAGGCAAACGACGGTTACACTTACAATCCTGCTGTGGACACCATCCCACTGCTGGGCGGCAAGGATGCCAAGGGGAAGTTTGAGGCACTTCTGGAGAAGCAGGCCGGCGGAAAGATTCTGGCCCACGATTTGTATTTGTATAATCGGGAGCCTGCAACGGTCTGGGGCATTGATGAGGAGTATATTTCTGCCCAGGCCATCGATGATTTGGAGTGCGCTTGGGGCACTGTCAAGGGATTCCTGAACGCAGGTGTGTCTGGCTCTATTCCTGTGGTTTGCGTGTTCGACAGTGAAGAAGTTGGTTCCAGCTCTGTTCAGGGCGCAGCCTCCACACTGCTGGCAGACACCCTCTGCAGAATCTGCAAGGCGATGAATCTGGACTTGAACCAGCTGCTGAGCCAGAGCTTTATGGTTTCTGCGGATAATGCCCATGCGGTTCACCCCAACCATCCGGAGTATGCCGATGCAAACAATGCACCCGTTGTAAATGAGGGCATTGTGCTGAAGTTCAATTCCAACCTGCGCTACACAACGGATGCTGTTTCCGCGGCTGTGCTGCGCAGCGTGTGCAATCGGGCAGGCATTCCTGTGCAGAGCTATTACAACCGTGCAGACATTGCCGGCGGCTCTACATTGGGCAACATTTCCCTGAATCAGGTTTCTGTTCCCACGGCAGATATTGGCCTTGCCCAGCTGGCAATGCACTCCTGCTACGAAACTGCCGGTGTCAAGGACCTTGCATATCTGGTGAAGGCCATGGAAGAATTCTATTCCTGTACCCTGACGGTGAGCGCCGACGGCGAATATATTATTGCGTAATCAAAAAACCTCCCTCGACTGAGGGAGGTTTCCGTTTATTATAGGCCCCTGTTTTCGCATATCGAAAACAGGGGCCTTTGAATCCCGATTATTTTCTTAAATATTTATCGCAAATAGCGTTGATCTGGTCTGCAAATTTTGAAAGCTCTTTATTGCTCAGTCCACGGCTTACCTCTACCACCTGCGCCAGACGATTTACAGCGGCCAGCAGACGGTCAAATGCGGCATTGCCCTTGCGGCGGCCGTCGGAAAGTTTGGTGACCTTTACAATCTTGCCCTTTGCGGTGCAAGCGCTGGTCAGAAGGTCGTATTCATCACCACTGTATGGAGCGATTGCAGTGAGACCAAGCCTGTCGGTGATGGTTCCTGCAAACAGGTCGCAGACGGTATCGTCGCCGTGGTTGACAAAGACCTGTTTGGGCTTTTTCTGCATAGCGCCCAGCCATCCCAGCAGCATATCCCGGTCAGCGTGACCGCTGATGCCTTCTAAGGTGGCGATGGCTGCCTGAATTTGAATCTCTTCACCGAACAGGCGCACGTGTTTGGCACCGTCAACAAGCCGTCTGCCCAGTGTCCCTTCCGCCTGATAACCCACGAAAAGGATGGTGCTGTCGCTGCGCCAGAGGTTATGTTTCAGGTGATGGCGGATTCGTCCGGCCTCACACATGCCCGATGCCGACAGGATTACCTTGGGCGTATTGTCAAAGTTGATGGCTTTGGAATCTTCGCTGGTGATGCTGAGTCTTAGTCCCGGGAAAGCGATGGGGTTGATACCCTGACTTAGCAAATCCAAAGTTTCCTGATCGTAATACTCCACCAATCCGTCCTGATAGATTTTTGTGGCCTCTACTGCCAGCGGCGAGTCTACATACACCAGAAAATCCGGATGACCCTTAATGAGGTTTTGTTCCCGAATGATTCGGATGAGATAGAGCAGTTCCTGAGTTCTGCCGATGGCAAAAGCGGGAACCACCAGATTACCGCCCCGGTCGAAGGTTTCCTGCATGATATCCGAAAGCTGGGTCACATAGTCCGGCCGGGGGCCATGCAGACGGTCACCATAGGTGGATTCGATGACCACATAATCCGCATCCGGCGGGGTAGACGGATCTCGTATCAGAGGGCGATCCACATTGCCCAAGTCCCCGGAAAATAGAATTTTTCGGGTTTCGCCTGATTCTGTGATTTCCAAAAGAATGCTGGCAGAGCCTAACAGGTGCCCTGCATCGGAGAAAGTGATGGTAATTCCGTCAAAAATCTTGACTGGAGTGCCATAGCCATAGGACTTAAACAGGGTGAGTGCCTCTACAGCATCAGCCATGGTGTAAACAGGCACATAGGCAGGTCCGCCTGCGCGCTGGGCCTTTCGGTTGCGCCATTCAGCCTCAGATTCCTGAATGTGAGCAGAATCCCGCAGCATAATGTTGCACAGCCGACGGGCGGCTTCTGTTGCGTAAATGGGGCCTTTGTAGCCCTGAGCAACCATGGCAGGAATCAGCCCGGAGTGGTCAATATGGGCATGGGTCAGGCAGATGGCGTCAATCTCACTGGGGGCAATGGGAAGGTCACAGTTTTCGTAGATATCTGCCCCCTGCTCCATGCCGCAGTCAATCAGGATGTGTTTGCCGCAGGCTTCCAACAGGGAACATGAACCGGTTACTTCATGGGCAGCGCCTAAAAATGTCAGTTTCATGGAATCACACTCCTTCTATTTTTACTATACTACGATTTCCGATATTTGCAAAGGGAAACCCAAAATTTAGAATATCACCCGTCTACAATTATGATACCAAGTTTGTAAAGCAAGTATTTCGAAATGCGGTTTTTCACATGTGCACCGGCAGAGTGACAGATGGCGGAGCGGGTTACAGGATACAACGCAAAAAACCGAGAAAAGCAGGTTTGCTTTTCTCGGTTCGTTGTACAGAGTTTTGTCGTGGATTAGCCGCGGGCTGCCAGCAGAGCCTCGATCTTCTTAATGGGATCGCAGATGGAGCCCACAGAAATGTCATGGTTGATGGCGGCAATAAAGTAAGCGGTGTACTTGGAGCAGTCAACATCCATGTACCAGTCGCGGTTCCGCAGCTCAGGCTGGCGGTAGGTCAGGTTGGTGCCCACAACGGCGGTCAGCACGCCCTCTGCAACGGCGGCATCAAATTTCTCCAGACCGCTGGTAAACAGGGGGAAGGTGGCGTTTGCAATGATGTGCTTTGCACCGCGCTTTTTCAGCTCACGGGCAACTTCCAGCATGCTCTCACCGGATGCGATGATATCGTCGGCGATGAAGACGGTCTTGCCCTCTACGCTCTCACCCAGATACTCGTGGGCAACGATGGGGTTGCGGCCGTTGACGACGCGGGTGTAGTCACGGCGCTTGTAGAACATGCCCAGATTACAGCCCAGCACGCTGGAGAAGTACATATTGCGGTTGATGGCGCCTTCGTCGGGGCTGATGACAATGAAGTGATCCTTGTCAAAGGTCAGCCCGGGCATATTCTGCAGCAGAGTTTTCAGAACCTGATAGGTGGGCATGACATTGTCAAAGCTCATCAGGGGGACAGCGCTCATCATGCGGGGGTCGTGGGCGTCAAAGGTGATGATGTTGGCAACACCCATGGACTGCAGTTCCTGCAGAGCAACTGCACAGTCCAGACTTTCGCGGGCAATTCTGCGATGCTGGCGGCCGCCGTACAGGCTGGGCATGATGACAGTAACACGGTGGGCACGACCGGCAACAGCCTGAATCAGGCGTTTCAGGTTTGCAAAGTGGTCGTCCGGAGACATATGATTCTCATGACCGAACAGGTTGTAGGTCAGGCTGTAGTTGCCGGGGTCTACGACCAGAAAGATATCGTCGCCACGGACAGATTCCTTTACCAGACCCTTGGCATCACCGCTCTGAAAACGAGGGCAGTCACAGGGAATCAGGTAGGTCTCCCTCTCAATGCCGACTTCTTTGGACCAAGTAACCAGATGCTCATCAATCAGCTGAGCAAATTCCTCAGCACCGGGACAAGCGATCAAAGCCAGATCTGCAACCTGACTTTCGGGATTGAAAAAGCTAGACGGCTTAACACTGTTGTTGGACATAATCTTTGTCTCCTCCATCACTTTTATATGCGTTCTATATCATGTGTAATTTGAAATGGAAAATATATGGGTTATATGCATACAGCTTTATTGTAACATATTTTTTCGGAAGTTCTACTGAAATTTCACATTTATTTTACATTTTTTGACCTTTGCCAATTCTGCACAAGGTTTTTGGGGGTGGAACTGTTCATATTGCTGAGTGTTTGGGCAATGGAGCGAAACAGTCCCCACCACAATATATGGCGAGGACTGAGGCAAATCAGAATCGTACATCCCAATCCACGTAGGGCTGCTCTGGCTTGACATTGATGTAGGCAGGGCGGATAATCTTACCTGCGTTTTGAATTTCTTCAATTCTGTGGGCGCTCCATCCTGCAATACGGGCAACTGCAAACAATGGCGTGAACAGCTCACAGGGCAGATCCAGCATCCGATAGATGAGTCCTGAGTAAAAGTCTACATTTGCGCTGACACCCTTGTAGATCTTTCGTTTTTCGGTAATGACCTGCGGAGCAATTTCTGCCACGGTGCAGTAGAGCTTGTATTCTTCTTGGAATCCCTTTTCAACGGATAGGGACTGGGCGCATTCCATGAGGATATCCGCTCTTGGGTCAGACAGGGAATAAACTGCATGGCCAAACCCGTAGATGAGGCCCGCATGGTCAAAGGCGTCGCCGTCCAACAGCCGGGACAGATAATCCCGGATGGCCCCTTCATCCCTGGTATCGATGGAGCGTTTCATGTCATCGAACATCTGCACCACCTTGATGTTGGCACCGCCGTGGCGGGGGCCTTTCAGTGAACCCAGGGCAGCTGCGATGGCGGAATAGGTGTCGGTTCCGGAGGAGGACACCACATGGGTGGTAAAGGTGGAGTTATTACCGCCGCCGTGCTCTGCATGGAGCACCAGCGCAAGATCCAGAATTTTTGCTTCCAGCGGGGTGAAGGAACCGTCCTCTCGCAGCAGGTGAAGCAAATTCTCTGCGGTGGAGTACTCAGGTTTCGGCAGGTGAATAAACAGGCTCTTGGATTGGTGGTAGTGCTGATAGGACTGGTAGCTATATACCGACAGCAGGGGGAATACAGAGATCAGCTGCATGCACTGGCGCAAAACATTGGGAATCGAAATATCATCCGGGTTTTCATCATAGGCATACAGTGCGAGCACACACCGGGAAAGAATATTCATCATATCCTTGCCGGGGGCTTTGAGAATCATGTCCCGGACAAAGGAGTCTGGCAGGCTGCGAAAATCGGAAAGTTCCTGGGTGAACCGATCAAACTGCTCCCGATTGGGCAGCTCAGAAAACAGCAGCAGATAAACAGCCTCTTCATAACCAAAACGGTCAGAATGCAGGAAACCGTGAACCAGATCCCGGATATTCACGCCTCGATAGCAAAGCTTGCCCGGACAGGGGATGACATTGCCATTTTCGTCCACATCCTTGGCTTTGATGCTGGAAACTTCCGTCAGACCGGTAACAACACCGTTGCCGTTCAGGTCACGAAGTCCCCGAAACACTTTATGTTCCAAATACATTTCAGGCTGAATATGGTTATTGCGTGTGGACAGGTCAGCCATACTTTGGATGTAGGGTGTGATTTCAGAAAACGATTGTTTCATGGTTGTTACCTCCTTCGGCAAAAATAAAAGATTGAATCCATTATATTATATTTTGCAAAAAGGTGCAATCCATATTAAAGTATTCCATATATGAAGTTTGTAAAATGTTGATATTTGGGTGGCAGAACTGGTGACATGACAGCGGAAAAATAACATAAAACTGCCGGGACACTGGTGCGTCCCGGCAGTTTTTATGCACCGAGAATGGATTCCCGGTTTTTCAGAATTCTCTTTATCATCAAAAAATACAGTGGGATCGATAACGATACCGCCAAAATGTCCGAAATGGGCTGTGCATAGAAGATCATGGATGCATCCGACAGGGCAGGAATGGAAAATACAGCGATAAAGTACACCGCTTTGCGCCATGAGGACAGGGGCAGGGACATCTGAATCTGGCCCATGCCCGTGAAACCGTCTACAATCGCATACTGGATACCCAGAGGCACTGCCGTCAGGGTGCAGATGTTGATGGCCCGGCAGGCCTGGGCATTGAGACTGGGATCACTGGTGAACAGGGATACGAAGGCAGATCCGCCCAGTCGCGCCATTAGCAGCAGCAGCCCCGTATAGGCAATGCAGAGCCCTGCGATATATCGCTGGGCCTTCATCACTCGATCAGAATGACCGGCCCCATAATTATAACTTAAAATGCACTGGGTTCCGCCGCTGATGCCGCCCAGGGGCATGGTTAGAACCAGCATAAAGCTCTGGACAATGGTGTTAATGGTAATGAGCGTATCGCCCTGGGCACCGCCATACTTTTGCAGCAGGGCGTTCATGGCAATAATCATGATATTGTCAACAGCGATAATGGCGAAGGGGGTAAAACCCATCTGGAGCACACGAACCATGGTTTTGAGGCTGTATCCGCCGAATGAGATGGTGATATTGGCCTTTTTCAGCAGGAAAGTCAGTACAAAAGCTGCACTGGTAGCCTGGCTGATTACGGTAGCGAATGCAGCGCCCCGGACACCCATGCCCAAGGCATAGATGAATATGGGGTCCAGAATGATATTCAGCACAGCGCCCAGAATCACGGAGCACATGCCGACTTTGGCATATCCCTGAGCGATAATGAACTGGTACATGCCCACGGACAGCAGAGAAAAGATCGTTCCGCTGATGTATATGGTGAAGTAGGATTCGGCATAGGGATAGGTGGTATCACTGGCACCGAACAGCCGCAGCATAGGCTCCTTGAAAAGCATTGCCGTTCCGGTGACAATCACGGCGATGCCGCATAGCAGCACGAAACAGTTGGCCAGGATATGGGATGCTTTTTCCCTGTTTCCCTCTCCCAGGGCAATGCCCATCAATGGGGTTCCGCCAATGCCAACCAGAAAAGCAAATGCGCCGATCATGGTAACGATGGGACCGCAGACACCCACACCAGCCAATGACAAATCACCGAACTGCGGAATGTTGCCCACAAATATGCGATCGACGATGCTGTAAAGCACACTGACGAACTGCGCCAGCATGCTGGGAATTGCAATTCTCAAAACCAGTCGAGGGATTGGCTCCCGACCCAGATCATTTTCCATATCCATAAACCTCTAATACCCCCCTAAAGTTTTAACCAACAGCCAATTATACACACATCTATGAAAAAATCAAGGGGCGAAAATGGGGGTATTTTGACTATTTTTGCATGGATTTTTCTGTGTGCATATAAAGATATCGGACGATTGAATGATATCTTCAATCGTCCGATAAAAACACATTCTGCAAGAGGCAGACTGCTTATGCCTGATGATTCAGAACCCGATAGACATAGTCCATGTCAAGTCCGCTGCGAACGGCATCAGCCAGCTTGTCATACTGCTGCTGCTTATATTCGTGCAGATCAAAACTGCCCATGGATTCAAAATCAATCCCCTTTTGCGTGCACAGTGCATGCACAATGGTCTGTGCCACCTGGGGGGCATCAAAAATACCGTGGACATAACTGCCATAGACATTTTGGTTGTTGGTAAGCGGTGGGAGTTTCTGCTGACTTCTGCCCATATGAATTTCATATCCTTCATAAGCAAGACCGCTTAGGCCCGACAGCATACCCGGAATGTTTTCAAAGTGTCCACTGACCTGGGTCTGCATCTTTTCTCCGCGAAATACGGTGTTCATGTCCAGCAGTCCCAGTCCAGCGATTTCCGTTACGCCGGCGGCTTCCACTTGCTCAGGGTCGCAGATGGATTTTCCCAGCATCTGATAGCCGCCGCAGATGCCGAATACCAGTGTTCCTGCGGATGCGGCCTTCAAAATAGCGGCTTCCAGTCCGCACTGGCGCAGCCACATCAGATCGCCGATGGTGCTCTTGGTTCCGGGCAGCAGAATCATATCCGGGTTATGCAGATCTGCGACCTTGTCCACATATCGCAGGGAAACATTTTCATACCGCTCAAAGGGACTGAAATCCGTGAAATTGGAGATACGGGGCAGCCGAATCACGGCAATATCCAAAAGCTTTCTGGTCTGAGGCTGGTAAAAACGCTCCGAAAGGCTGTCTTCCTCGTCAATATCCACATGCACGTAAGGGACAACCCCAACCACGGGCACACCGCAGAGCGCTTCCAGCGTATCGAGACCCGGATCTAAAATCGCCCGGTCACCACGGAATTTATTCACGATGGTACCCTTGATCCGTGCTTTTTCGTCCTCTTCCAGCAGGGCAACGGTGCCGTAGAGCTGGGCAAATACACCGCCCCGGTCGATATCACCCACCAGAAGAACCGGCGCATCCACAAGCTTTGCAAAGCCCATGTTGACAATATCTTCCTGCTTCAGGTTGATTTCGGCAGGAGAGCCGGCGCCTTCGATGACAATGATATCATTTTCTGCAGCCAGGGAATTGTAAGCTTCCATCACGTCGGGAATAAACTCCCGCTTGCGCTTGCTATATTCCATGGCCCGCATATTGCCATAGGCAACACCGTTGACGATGACCTGACTGCCCACATCTGTGGTGGGCTTGAGCAAAATGGGGTTCATCCGCACATCGGGGGCGATTCCGGCGGCCTCGGCCTGCACCACCTGCGCACGACCCATTTCGCCGCCCGATTCCGTAATAAAGGAATTTAGCGCCATGTTCTGACTCTTAAAAGGGGCGACCCGATAGCCGTCCTGCTTGAAAATCCGGCACAGTCCTGCACACAGCAGACTTTTTCCGGCGTTGGACATGGTGCCCTGAATCATAATATTCTTTGCCATGGTTACACCTCTTCCAGAGTTTTGGAGATTGCGTGAATGAGTGCTTCGTTTTCGGAATGGAGCCGCACAGCGATTCGATACCAACCGCTGCTCAGCCCATGGTAATTGTCGCAGTTTCGGATGGCGATGCCCTGGGCTTTCAGCGCTCTGGCTAAATGTTCAGGGCCTCGAAAAAGCAAAAAATTCACCTGCGATGGGCAGACCCAGAATCCAAAACGCTCCAGCTGCGCTTTCAGCCAGGGGCGTTCCTGCTGAATCAGATGCTTGGTGTTTTGCAGGAATTTCTGCTCTTGCAGCGCAGCGATCCCTGCCGCCTGCGCAAGACTGGATACATTCCACGGCTGTACAGAGGCAGACATTTTGCAAAGCAGTGCCTCGTTTGCGCTCATGCAGTATCCCAGACGGATTCCTGCCATGCCGTAGCTTTTTGTAAATGCCTTCAGCAGGAACAACTGAGGGGTGGAGGCAAGGTGTGCTTTTAAGCTTTCACCATGGTCGGTCAAGTCGAGAAAGCACTCATCCACAAACAGGCTGATGTCGTATGCTCGGCAGAAATCAACAATCCTGCCAAGCAGCTGTGGACAAATTGTTTTTCCCGTTGGATTATTGGGATTGCAAAGGAATACCGCATCCGGCTTTTGGGCATTCAGAAAGTCCAGAAAATCGTCCCCAAGTTCAAAGTCTGCGTCCTGCTGCAGGGTATAGCGTTCAACCTGACAGCCCACCCGCTGTAACCCAAGCGCATATTCAGAAAAGGTGGGCGCCAGTTCCACAGCCCGTTTCGGTTTTACGGCCTCACAGTATGCATAAATCAGTTCCGCGGCACCGTTGCCGCATAGAATGTAGGATTTGGGAACCTGTTCAAATTCGCTGATTACCTGCACCAGTTGCCGGCAGTAGGGGTCAGGGTAACGATGCATATTCTTTAAGCTTTCGCTGACGGCATCCATGATCCCCTGAGGCGTGCCAAAGGGATTGGTATTTGCAGAAAAATCCAGGGTGATCGGTTCTGAATAAATATCACCGCCGTGGGGATTTTTGGTTTGATACAGCATTTATATCGCCCCCAGAATGAGAAGTTTGATACCAACAAAAAGAAACAGGGAAAGGACTGCGGTGGTGTACAGCAGGCGGCAGGAACGGGGAATGTCCTCCGGTTCAATTGGGCTCAGTTCGTCGCCGATATATTTCTTTTTGTGCAGGACACCGTGATACCAGGCGTCCCCTGCCAGACGCAGACCCAACAGCCCTGCGCACACGGACTCTGTTTGCGCAGAATTGGGACTTGCGTGGTTGAACCGATCCCGGCGGAAAATCTTCCAGCCGTTTTTCACATCCAATTTGAGCAGCCAGCCGGCTGCCAGCATGATGAGTGCGGACACTCGTGCAGGGATGTAGTTCATCACATCATCCATCTTTGCCGGGATCAGCCCAATGTTTTTATAGGGCATCTCCACATAGCCCAGCATGGAATCCATGGTGTTGACGGCCTTGTAGAAAAATCCCAGGGGCGCACCGCCAATGGCAAGAAACAAAAGCGGGGCAACAATGCCGTCAGAAGTGTTTTCTGCTATGGTTTCCACGGTGGCGCGGGTAATGGCTGCTTCGTCCAGCTCTGCCGTATCCCGACCCACAATCATGGATACCGCATGGCGGGATGCCTGAATGTCTCCGGAGCGCAGCGCAGAGAGCACCTTCATGCTTTCGTCTTTCAGGGATTTTGTGGCCAGAATCTGCCAGCACATGATGCTTTCCAGCGCCAGACGCAGCCAAGGACTGATGCTGTGGCACACCCATAACAGGGCTGCTGCAATGGCGGTGGGGATGGTGACCACAAGAATCCACAGTACGCCGCCTGCAATATTTTCCCCCAAAGCGGTTTTGGGAAACACCCTGCGGAGTGCCTTTTCCAGTCCCGAAATCAGTTTGCCAATGAAGATGACAGGATGGGGAATGCCGTGGGGGTCACCCACCATCAGGTCAATGCAAAATCCCATGATGAGCGCAAGGATAGACCATTTCATAGGGCTTGTCCTCCTGATTGCATGGTGAAGATATAGATGGGGTTCTGCCCGGTCATCAGATGGTAGCTGCCGGCTTTTCGGTCACGGGCAACGCTCAAACTCACCACTTCGGTTTCGGTGAATGGAAATGCGCTGAGGCAGGCAGTCAGCTCTGCCACAGATTCCAGCGTGATGGCGGTAGCCACAATGCGCACACCCGGATTCTTTTGCAGCAGCAGCGTGATGATTTCGTGCATGTTTCCGGAGCTGCCTCCAATGAAGGCGTGGGTGGGAGCAGGCAAATCCCTGCATGCATCGGG
>JAHHRW010000021.1 GCA_020025575.1 Oscillospiraceae bacterium
GTGAGTTGGGGCACCAGACTGAAGTCCACCAGAAGATAGCCGTCCGGGCGGTAACCGATGAGATCCTCAATGTGATCGAACAGCCCTTCCATGCCCTCTTCGCCGCAGTTGTTCAGACCGTAGGCAGCGTTTAGCTTGGCATCATATCCGCCGGAAGTGACAAAATATGTATCTCTCGGGATACTTAAAAGACCGACTTTGTTCTCCGAACCGCTCAGATACATGAGCATCATGGTGTCGGTTCGGGTTCCACCCTCGTCCACGCCGCACAGCAAAATGGTGGCGGTATCCCGCTTTCGGCTGCCGATGGCGGTATCGGCCTTGGGCGGGCGGCAAATCATATGGAACAATCCAAACAGCCCTGCCACCAAAATCACAAGAATCAGCAGTCCCGTGGTACAGCCGCAGCCCCTTTTGCTCCGTTTCTTGTTTTGTGGGGGCTTTGGCGCATATTGTGTGGGAATGGACTCGTCCGTGTTGTTGTTTTTTTGTTTTTTGCGGACGGCTTTTTGACTCATTGAGTCCTGTCGGGGGCTGCGGTTGGGCTTTACGGGTTCGCGGGATGCCTGCTTTTTGAAATCGGCATTGTACGCCGGAATGCTGGGGCCTGCCTGGGCAGGTGCCGCAGGGCAAACCTGCCGTCCGCCATAGCCATTGGCAAAATTCTGCACATTGGCGCCGTAGTTGTTGGAATAGTTCTGATAGAGCATGGGCTCATCGTCGTCGTCCAGATCGTCAAAATGGCCGGAATCAAAATCATCCGGGTCAAAGTCGCCTGAATTCGTGGCACCATATTGGGGGTTATATTGGGTATCATCTTCCGACGATACCAGAAGATCATCTACCTGTCGCAGCAGATTATCTAAATCATCATTTTCGTTCTGATAAGGATTCCTCATGCACAACACTCCTTTAAGGAATATTTTATCGTATTATCCGGACTATGTAAAGACGGTTTCATCTTAATTTATCATAATTTTACGGAAAGAATACCACAAAAATTGCTTTTTTGGATTGGCTGTGCTACAATATATCTACTTTTATTATGGGAGAGGTTGGCCTGTGGGAGATTCCGGAGCAAAAAATGGTGGATTCCGTATCAAAACCAAAGAACTGACGCAAATGGCGCTGCTCACTGCCATTGCGCTGACCATTTTCATGGTGGAGGCGCAGATCCCGGGGCTGGTTCCCATTCCCGGAATCAAGCTGGGACTGAGCAATATCGTTACCGTGTATGCGGTGTTTGTTTTGGGCCCAAAGAAAGCGGCCACCATTCTGTTTTGCAGAGTGTTTCTGGGTGCGGTGTTCTCCGGACAGATGAGTACGATTCTCTATTCCGGTGCCGGCGGGGCGCTGTCCATTTTGGTGACCATCCTTTCCAGAAAATTCTTGACGAAAAAACAGATTTGGATTGCAGGCGTTCTGGGAGCCATTGCCCACTCCATCGGGCAGATGGGGGTGGCCGTAGGCGTGACTCTGACACCGGGCCTGCTTGTATATCTTCCGGTGATGATTTTTATTGGTATTTTCACAGGGGCATTTACCGGCCTGTGTGCACAATTCCTGACGGAAAGGTTGAAAAGATAATGGAAAACTACTTCCAAATGCATATGGAGAAAAATCAAATTGATGCCATCTCCAATCTGGGACTTGCCCATATCGGTGACGGGGTGTTTGAACTGCTGTGCCGGTCTTGGCTGTGTGGTCACGGCGGTCTGACGGTGGGACGGCTCCACTCGGAGACCATCAAACTGGTAAAAGCCACCGCTCAGGCAAAATTTGCCGACGCCATGCGTCCGCACCTGAATGAAGAGGAGCTGGCCCTGTACCGCCGGGGCAAAAACAGCCATGTTCATGCGGTGCCAAAATCCTGCACTCCGGCAGAATATGCCAAGGCAACGGGGGTGGAGGCCATGTTCGGCGGTCTATATCTGGCCGGAAAAACAGAGCGGATCAACGAGATTTTTGTCACAGTCATGGAGGAGCTTTATGGCGTTTGATGCTTTTTTCTTGTCGGCAGTGCTGGATGAGATTCGCACCCAGGCCACAGGTGCCCGGGTGGAAAAAATTCATCAGCCCAGCCGGGATACGGTTATTTTGCTTTTGCGGTGCGACGGCGGCCGGCAGAAGCTGCTGCTGGCTGCCAATCCGGCGGCCCCCCGTCTTCATCTGACCACCGCAAATCCGGAAAACCCCGATCAGCCCCCCATGTTCTGTATGCTGCTGCGCAAGCACCTTTCCGGCAGCCGTTTGGCTAGTGTGGAGCAGCCGCCCATGGAGCGCTGCGCCGTATTTACCTTTGACTGCACCGACGAAATGGGCTATCCCGTGCAGAAACGTCTGGTGGCAGAGCTGATGGGCAGAACCTGCAATATCTATCTGCTTGGCCCGGACGGTCGGATCATCGACTGCCTGCGCAGAGTCGGTCTGGACGAATCCAGCAAGCGTCAGGCACTTCCGGGGCTATACTATCAAGACCCAGACCCCATTGAGAAACAGAACCCCAGAGATCTGGATGCATCCGGGTTTCAGGCGTTGCTTTCCTGCCCCGGAGCGGACAAGCTCAGTGACCGCTTGATGGACACCTTGGGCGGCCTGTCCCCTCTTGTCTGTCGGGAAGCCGCCATTTTCGCCGCAGGTGACATGGATGCACGGCTGGAAAATATGGATAAGGGGACGGCTGCCGAGAAATTGGCGCTGTTTTTTGGGGAACACCTGAACCACCCTAAGCCCTATTTCTATGCGACCTCAGACGGAACTCCCAAGCAGTTTGCCTTCTGCCCCATTACACAATACGGTATGTGCCGCGAAGCCGAGAGTTTTACGGCTCTGCTGGATAGCTTCTATATCACCAGAGATCGCAATGATGCCATGCGGCAAAAGAGCCAGAGCGTGCGAAAGACCGTGTCCAACCTCTGCCAGAGGCTCAAGCGGAAAATGGCAATTCAGGAAAAAGAACTGGCTGCCACCTATGACCGGGAACGGCTGCGCCAGCTGGGCGACATCGTTACCGCCAACATTCACTCCATTCAAAGGGGACAAAAGGTGCTGCAGGCGGAGGATTTTTACGATGAGGACATGAAAATCATCGATATCCCCCTGTCCGAAGTCCTGTCCCCCCAGCAAAATGCGGCGAAATTCTATAAAGACTACACCCGCATGAAAAATGCCGAGCGGGAGCTGAAACACCAGCTGGAAATCGGCACGGGAGAGCTGGCGTATCTGGAAAGCGTTCTGGAGGAATTGAGCCGTGCCGACAGCGAGCAGGCTTTGGAAGAAATCCGCCAGGAGCTGCAGGCCGGCGGCTATCTGCGTAAGGACAACAGCAAAAAGCGCATCAAGCAGAGTAAACTGCAGCCCATTCGCTTTGAGTCTACCGATGGAATCGGCATCTATGTGGGGCGGAATAACCGACAGAACGATGAATTGACCTTCAAACTGGCACGAAAGGACGATATCTGGCTCCATGCCCAGAAAGTCCACGGCAGCCATGTGATCATTGCCGCCAACGGCCGGGAGGTTCCCGACGATACCATCACCCAGGCAGCGCAGCTAGCAGCTTACCACTCCGAGGCGGCCCAGGGACAGAATGTGGCGGTGGATGTGACCCCTGTAAAGCAGGTGAAAAAGCCCAGCGGCGCAAAACCGGGTATGGTTGTGTACTATACTTACCGCACGGTATATGTGAATCCCAAGCCCGGTATTGACGAAAACCAACAACAAACCGAAAAAAATTGTTGACCTATAGTTTCTTTTCGGTTATAATACCCTAGCATGACCATGGAGTCGTGTATCAAATGGATTTGCTACAGCTGTAATCGAGCTGATGAGCATTGTAATTTAATGTAGGAGGTGTATCCGAATGAAGCGTACCTACCAGCCCAGCCGCCGTCACCGTTCCAAGGTTCACGGTTTCCGCCAGAGAATGGCTACTTCCAACGGCCGTAAGGTTCTGGCCCGCCGTCGTGCTAAGGGCCGTAAGGTCCTGTCTGCCTGATTTAGGGTGTGAGCGTTTCGTCGGCTAACCATAGACGCCGCTTTACGCTTTTCAGGAGCAAGTGCGGGGCGAATGAATACCATTCGCCCCGCTCCCTGTTTATTGGGGAAAGAATCTGTTAGGGAGGGAATTTCGATGCAATATTCTAAATCCCTAAAACTGAATCACATTTTCCGCAGACTCTACCGGACCCAGGGCCATGCCAATCACCTTTTGGTGATGTATGCCCGCCCCAACCGGATGGGTGTGAACCGGATCGGTGTGACTGTCAGTAAAAAACTAGGAAAAGCTGTCGTTCGGAATCGGGTTCGTCGCCGCTTGCGGGAGGTTTATCGGCTCAGTGAGAGTCGTTTCCTGCCCGGATGGGACATCGTTGTGGTGGCCCGCAGCCGAGCCGTGAATGCAAGCTTTCAAGACCTTAGGAGGGCATATCTGGCCCTTGCCAAAAAATCCGGACTGCTCCGGGGGGAAGAACCATGAAACGCGTGTTACTGGCTCTGATCCGATTCTACCGGACAAGTATCTCTCCGTACACCCCGCCCACCTGCCGTTTTACACCGACCTGCTCTGCTTATGCAATGGAGGCCATTGAAAAATACGGCGCAGCAAAAGGCGGGTGGCTGACGCTAAAGCGTCTGCTTCGGTGCCAACCGTTTTACAAGGGGGACTACTATGACCCTGTCCCCTAGCTGCTACACCATTAGGAGGAAAGCTACATGTTTTTAGCATTTAAGTTATCAGACTTGATTACCATTCCCTTTGGCTACATGCTGGAGTGGATGTACAACCTGACCAACAGCTATGGCTTGGCCCTTATTTTGTTCGCCATTCTGGTTCAGGTGGTTATGACGCCCATTACGGCCAAGAGCAAAAAGAGCATGATGAAGATGTCCCGTCTGCAGCCCAGACTGCAGGACATCCAGAAACGCTACGCAGATGACCAGGTCAAGCAGAGCCAGGCAATGCAGGCCCTTTATAAGGAAGAGGGCGTCAGCATGACCGGCGGCTGCCTGTGGGGTTTCGTTCCCATGCTGATCCTGATTCCCCTGTATGCCGTCGTCCGTCAGCCCATCACCTATATGCTGCATGAAACGGTAGAAGTTTCTCAGCAGATCATTGCCACCATGAGCAAGGCAGCCCCGGAGCTGTTTACCGGTAACGCCTTTTACCATGAAATGATCGCTGCCCAGCATATCCCTGAATTTCTGGAAGAGCTGAAGGCAGCAGGCATCGCTCTGAACGAGAGCACCATGGCCGGTATCAACTTCTCTTTCCTGGGCATTGATATGGGCATTGTTCCTCAGTTCAACATCTTTGCATGGAGCGCATTTAGCTGGGCAAATATCGGCGCATTCCTGATCCCCGTTCTGTCTGCTGCCAGCCAGGTGCTGACCATGTACATCTCCACCAAGATGAACAATTCCGTTGTGACCAACGAAAAGGGTGTGCAGGACGAGGAAACCGCCAATAACTCCCAGATGGCCCAGACCAACAAGACCATGATGTATATGATGCCCCTGATGAGCTTGTGGATCGGTTTCACCGTTCCCACCGCATTGAGCCTGTACTGGCTGGTTGGCGGTGTGGTTCGTACCGCCCAGGATGTGATGCTGACCAAGAAGTACCGCACCATCTATGACGCAGAGGATGCCATCCGTTTGCAGAAAGCAATGGAGCAGGATCGCATCGAGGCGGAAAAGGAGCGCATCCGCGCTGAGCGCCGTGCAGCAAACCCGGACGGCATCACCACCAACACCAGCAAGAAAAAGCTGCAGAAAGAGCAGCAGGCTAAAGAGGCCGCAGCCAAGGCTGCAGCTGCCAAGGAATACGCCGCAAAGAAGGGCGAGGTCGTGGACGATGACGATGTCATCGATGTAATGTCCGGAATTGTCGAGCGTCCCTACTGCAAGGGCCGCGCCTATGACCCCAATCGTTATAACGGCAATGTGGAGGAATAAACCATGGAAAAGAGTATCATTACCACTGGTAAAACCATCGATATCGCCATTGAATCCGCCCTGCAGCAGCTGGGCATGGATCGTGACAGTGTCAGCGTCACCGTATTAGAGCAGGCAAAAGCAGGCTTTTTGGGCATCGGCAGAACCGATGCCAAGGTTCAGGTGACATATGAGGCCCCGGATGAGAAGCCTGCGGCACCCAGAGTTGCCCTGTCTTCTGCATCTCGTTCCAAGCCCAAGCAGCCTAAAATCGAAAAGAAGCCCGAGCCTAAAGCTGAGGCTCCCAAGGTTGAGAAGAAGCCTGAGCCTAAGGTTGAGGCTCCCAAGGTTGAGAAGAAGCCTGAGCCCAAGGCTGAGGCACCCAAGCAAGAGAAAGCAGCTGAACCCAAGGTTCAGCGTACTTATGCACCCGCCGCTGCCGGCAGCAATGAGGAGAAGATTGAAAGTTTCCTGAAGGGCCTGCTGGAGAACATGGGTTCTCAGGCGGTTCCTCATGCATGGCAAGAGGGCGAGGGCAACTATTGTGTTGACCTGACCGGCGAGGATCTGGGTTACCTGATCGGCCGCCGTGGTGAGACTCTGGATGCCATTCAGCATCTGGCAAATTACTCTGTCAACCACAACCTGGACGGTCATGTCCGCATCAATGTGGATGCAGAGGATTACCGCCTGAAGCGTGAGGAGTCTCTGGGCCGCTATGCCCACAAGAAGGCACAGCAGGTTCTGAAGAACCGCCGCCGCACCACGCTGGAGCCGATGAATGCCTATGAGCGTCATGTGATCCATGCATCCTTGCAGGATATGGACAACATCACCACCCACTCCACCGGCAGTGAACCCAACCGCCGTGTGGTCATTGAGTACGTGCGCTAAAGAATTACAGCACCGCCCCAATCCCGGGGCGGTGCTGTTTCACATTGGCAAATACGCCTGGTGAATCATAAAATATAGTCGGTTTATGTACAGTAATAATCTAAAATGGTTGACAAAGGCCGGTCATCATTGTATAGTGTACGAACGAAGAAACAATTCCGAATCTTGCGTAAATGAAAGGAAGGGAATCTTTTGTTAAAGACCACACAGCTTTTTGATTTGACACATTCTGCGGCAGGTGCATATCTTGCCCAGTACGAATATCCCTGGCAGGCGCTGAAGGGGATCAAGGATATGATTCTTGCATTGGCGGCGAATCTAGGGGAAGATTATATAGAGGTATCCCCTCAGGTATGGGTACATAAAACCGCATCCGTAGCACCCACCGCATTTCTGGGTGCCCCCTGCATCATCGGTGCCAATACCGAGGTGCGCCACTGCGCCTTCATTCGGGGCAGTGCCCTGGTGGGAGAAAACTGCGTTGTGGGAAACAGCGTGGAGCTAAAAAATGCAATTTTGTTTGATAACGTTCAGGTGCCCCACTTTAACTATGTGGGTGACAGCATTCTGGGTTATAAGTCCCACATGGGTGCCGGTTCTGTCACCTCTAATGTGAAGTCTGACAAGACTCTGGTTGTGGTGAAGGACGGGCAGGAATGTATGGAAACCGGGGTAAAAAAATTCGGTGCCATGCTGGGTGACTTCGTGGAAGTTGGGTGCAACAGCGTCCTGAACCCCGGCACCGTCATTGGAAGAAACAGCAACATCTACCCCACCAGCTGTGTCCGCGGCGTAGTTGCCGAGGGGAGCATCTGGAAAACCGGCGGTATCGTAGTGAAAAAGGAGCAAAGATAATGGGTAAATATTTTGGTACAGACGGATTCCGTGGTGAGGCAAACCGCAATCTGACGGCAGAGCATGCACATAAGGTCGGTCGTTTTCTGGGATGGTATTATGGTCAGATGAAACGCTGGTCCGGCTCTGAGGAACCTGCAAAAATCGTCATCGGCAAGGATACCCGTCGTTCCAGCTATATGTTTGAGTATGCGCTGGTGGCAGGTCTGGTGGAAAGCGGTGCAGATGCCTATTTGCTCCATGTGACCACCACCCCTTCGGTTGCCCATGTGGTTCGCACCGATGATTTCGACTGCGGTATTATGATCTCTGCCAGCCATAATCCCTACTATGATAACGGCATCAAGCT
This sequence comes from Oscillospiraceae bacterium, assembly GCA_020025575.1. Classification (GTDB taxonomy): domain Bacteria; phylum Bacillota; class Clostridia; order Oscillospirales; family Oscillospiraceae; genus Faecousia. The sequence goes on from JAHHRW010000021.1 coordinate 8,033, forward strand.
CATCAACGGCAACGGTGAGAAGATGGAGGAATCTGTGATTTCTCTGATCGAGGCTTATATCGATGGGGAGCTTTACTGCTTCGACCGCAAGTGGGAGGAACTTCCCCTTGCCAAGCGTGACCGAATCGGCAGAACCGTTGACTATGTTGCCGGAAGAAACCGCTATATCGGCTACCTGATTTCTCTGGGACTGTACTCCTTTAAGAATATGAAGGTGGGTCTGGACTGTGCCAACGGTTCCTCTTGGAATATCGCAAAGAGCGTTTTTGATGCGCTGGGTGCCAAGACCTATGTCATCAACGCAGAGCCCGATGGCTATAACATCAACAACAATGCAGGTTCTACCCATATCGAGGTACTGCAGAAGTTCGTTCTGGAGAACGGTCTGGATGTGGGCTTTGCCTATGACGGCGACGCCGACCGCTGTCTGTGTGTGGACGAAAAGGGGCAGGTGGTCACCGGCGATCACATCCTGTATATCTGCGGCCGCCACATGAAGGAGCAGGGCAAACTGCTCAATAACACCGTAGTCACCACCGTCATGTCCAATTTCGGCCTGTATAAGGCTTTTGACGAGCTGGGCATTGACTATGCCAAGACCGCTGTGGGCGATAAGTATGTCTATGAGTATATGATGAAGAACGGATGCCGTCTGGGCGGTGAACAGTCCGGCCATATCATTTTCTCGAAACATGCATCCACCGGTGACGGTATCCTCACCAGCCTGAAGATCATGGAAGTGATGATGGCCAAGAAAAAGACCCTGAGCCAGCTCCATGAGAATCTGGTGATCTACCCCCAGGTGCTGAAGAATGTTCGTGTTCGCGATAAAGCGATTGCCCAGGCCGATCCGGATGTACAGCTGGCTGTTGAGCGTGTTGCTCAGGAGCTGGGCGATACCGGACGAATCCTGGTTCGGGAATCCGGTACAGAGCCGGTGGTTCGTGTCATGGTAGAGGCTCCCAGCCATGAAATCTGCCAGCGATTTGTGGATGAGGTGGTGCAGACCATCCATCGAAAGGGCCATGTGGCCGAAAAATAATTGTGAAAACGCCGTTCCGACTGGAACGGCGTTTTTTTCTGCCCCAGAAACCGCGCCAAAATGCAAAATATGCATTTTTATGTATTTTGCTACAATATATATCGATATAAACATACTTTTTAACCGAGTTTTGTTTATTTTGACGGAATTATAGTGGACAAAAGCAACAAACTGCGCTATGATAGAAATATCACATTGCCGCAGGCAAAATACGCGGAAAAATTATCATAAGAGGTGATCGACCTATGGCATTTTCCTTCTTCGGTGGTATTCACCCCAAGGAAAATAAGTTCTACGCCGAGGAGTGCAGCGTGCAGACCTTCCCAGAACCAGATTTGCTGGTGATTCCCATGGTTCAGCACATCGGTGCTCCTTGCAAACCTCTGGTCAAAAAGGGTGACCTGGTGACCATGGGACAGAAAATTGGTGACAATCAGGGGATGTGCGTCCCGGTTCACGCATCCGTATCCGGCAAGGTCAAGGCTGTGGAAATGCGTCCGCACACCAATGGCACCACTGTAATGAGCGTTGTCATTGAAAATGACCATCTGGACACCCTATGTCCCGACATTCAAAAGCGCACCCAGCAGCAGGTGGATGCATTGACTCCGGAAGAGCTTATGGACATCATTCGCGAGGCGGGTGTCGTCGGTATGGGCGGTGCCAGTTTCCCCACCCATGTAAAGCTCAGCTCCGGAATCGGCAAGGTGGATACCATCATTATCAACCTGTCTGAGTGTGAGCCCTACATCACCGCCGATGACCGTCTGGCGCAGGAGTATGCACCCGAGATGCTCAGCGGCATCAAGATCCTTATGAAGATCCTGGGTCTTCAGGAAGCACATATCGGCATGGAAGACAACAAGCCTGCTGCTGCCAAGGTGCTCCGGCAGAATATCGACCCCGCATCTGGCATCAAGCTGGATATCCTGCCCTGCAAGTACCCCCAGGGTGCTGAAAAGCAGCTGATCTATGCCATCACAAAACGGGAAGTCCCCTCTGGCGGACTGCCCGCTGCCGTGGCCTGCGCCGTGTTTAACGCAGCCACCTGTAAGGCCATTCACGATGCTGTGTATGATGGTATGCCCCTGATTCGCAGAATCGTCACCGTATCCGGCGATATTGTCATGGAGCCCAAGAACCTGATGGTTCCCGTGGGTACTTCCTTCAATGATCTGCTGGAGGCCTGCGGTCACGCAGAATATCCCTATAAAGTGCTGTCCGGCGGCCCCATGATGGGCGCGGCTCAGTACGATTTGGCAGTGCCTGTCATTAAGGCATGCAATGCCATCACCATTCTGGGTCATAAAAATCAATTCGCTGTGGATAAGCCCCACTGCATTCGCTGCGGCAAGTGCATCGATGTATGTCCCATGCATCTGATGCCCCTGATGATGTATCAGGCGGAGCGTCACCGCGATCTGGATGAGATGAAAAAGCAGAATATCATGGACTGCATCGAGTGCGGCAGCTGCGCATACACCTGTCCGGCTACCATTCCTCTGGTTCTGTCCTTCCGTTCTGCAAAGCACAGAATCCGTGATGCCATGCCCCCCAAGCCCGCTGCACCCAAGCCCGAGCCTGTTAAGGCCGGAGAAAATAAGTAAGGAGGCGGAATCCATTGGCACAGATGAAATATTTTTATGAGCTGACGATTTCCAGCTCTCCCCACGCCCATTCCCCCATTACCACCCGTACCATTATGCGTGATGTTCTCATTGCGCTGCTGCCTGCACTGGCAGGTTCCGTATATTTCTTTGGACTGCGTGCCCTGATGGTCACCATGATTTCCGCTGCATCTGCCATGTTCTTTGAGTGGATTTACCGGAAACTCATGAAACTGGACTCCACAGCCTATGATCTGTCTGCTGTGGTCACCGGTGTGCTGCTGGCATTTGTATGTCCCCCCACCATTCCCTATTGGTGTATTATCATTGGTGATTTCTTCGCCATCATCGTGGTCAAGCAGCTCTTCGGCGGCATCGGCCAGAACTTTGTGAACCCGGCTCTGGCTGGCAGAGCATTCATGTTCAGCTGGCCCGTGTTTATGAGCACCTGGGTCAAGGTGGGCTTAGACAATGCAGCCGGTGTGTTCTCTACTGTGGATGCTGTTACAGCAGCTACCCCCCTGGCATCCATGCATCAGGGCCAAATGCCCGAGGCATCCATTCTGGATATGTTCCTGGGCAACATCGGCGGCAGCATCGGTGAGACCTCTGTCCTGCTGCTGCTCATTGGCTTTGCATATCTGCTGGTGCGCAAGGTCATTACCGTTCGGATTCCCCTGTCCTACATCGGAACCGTGGCTGTGATTGCATTTTTGTTCCCCCAGGGCAACGAGCGTTTTGCATGGATGGCAGCGCAGCTGTTCTCCGGCGGATTGTTCCTGGGTGCCATCTTCATGGCTACCGACTATGTCACCAGCCCTGTTACCAAGCTGGGACAGATCATCTTCGGCATTGGCTGCGGCGTACTGACCATGCTGATCCGCTACTTCGGCGGCTATAACGAGGGTGTTTCCTATGCAATTCTGGTGATGAATGCCTGTGTTGTACTTCTGGACAAGATCGGCCGTCCCCAAAAGTTCGGCGCACCCAAGAAGGAGGCTGCCAAATCATGAAAACAGAATCCACATTCAAGTATGTGCTCAGACTTAGCCTGACACTGCTGATTATTACCGGCGTGGTGGCAGGTCTGCTGGCTGGCGTCAACGCCATTACAGCACCCCGCATTGCCGCTGCAAAAGCAGAAAAAACCACCAAGGCCCTGTCTGCGGTCATTCCTGACGCAGATACCGCCAAGCAGATGGAGGGATTCTCCGACGAATCCGGCATTGTCACAGCGGTTTATACTTCTGACTCTGCCTATGCCGTTCAGGTTGCCCCCAACGGCTTTGATAACGCCATCACCATGATGGTTGGCGTGGACAAAGAGGGCAAGGTTCTGGGAATCTCTGTCATTTCCCATACAGAAACCGCAGGCCTCGGTGCAGTTGCTGCAGCGCAAAATGCCAAGGGCGAAGCCTTCCGCGGCCAGTTCGTGGGCCAGGGCGGTCAATTGGCAGTGACCAAGGATGGCGGTACCATCGATGCACTGACCGGTGCAACCATCACATCCCGTGCAGTGACCACCGGCGTCAATGCAGCCATTGCCTGTGTTGCAAATCTGGGTTAAGGAGGCAGCATCGTTATGAATTTCAAGAAACAATTTCATGAAGGTCTTCTGACCAAGAACCCGGTTCTGGTGCAGCTGCTGGGCATGTGCTCGGTTCTGGCCATTACCACCAGCCTGTTCAACGGCATCGGCATGGGACTTTCCGTTACCATCATTCTGATTTGCTCCAATGTGCTGATCTCTGCCCTGCGTAAGGTGATTCCCAGCCAGATCCGCATTGCGGCCTACATTGTCATTATTGCAGGCTTTGTTACCATCGTTGACCTGATGCTGCAGGCATTTGTCCCGGCCCTTTCCGAAAGCCTGGGCGTGTTTATCCCTCTGATCGTTGTAAACTGTATCATTCTGGGCCGTGCAGAGGCATTTGCTTCCAAAAACGGTGTGCTGGCCTCTGCTGTGGATGGCCTGTGCCAGGGCATTGGATACACCGTGGCCCTGTGCCTCATGTGCATCATCCGTGAGCTGCTGGGTGCCGGCACCTTCGGCGGCGGTATCCTGAACGGCGGAGAAGGCATCCGCATCATTTCGGAAGGCATCCCCGCTATGCACATGGTCATGCCTGTGGGCGGATTTTTGACACTGGGCTTTGTGATTGCCGGTTCTCAGTGGCTCATGAAGCGTATGGAGCAAAAGAAGAAGGAAAAGGAGGCAGCTGAGGTATGAGTGCATATGTACAGAGCTTGCTGGGCATCCTTTTGTCTGCAATTTTAACCGAGAACTTCATTCTGGTGAAGTTCTATGGCATCTGCCCCTTTATGGGCGTTTCCAAGAAAACCGATACTGCCATCGGTATGGGCATGGCTGTTACCTTCGTTATGGCCATTGCATCTGCCGCTACCTGGGCGGTCAACAACTACATTCTGGTTCCGCTGAATCTGCAGTATATGCAGACAGTGGCATTCATTCTGGTCATTGCATCCATCGTTCAGGTGGTCGAAATGTTCCTGAAGAAGGCAATCCCCAGCCTGTATCAGGCACTGGGTATTTACCTGCCGCTCATTACCACCAACTGTGCCGTTCTGGGCGCAGCTCTGGTGAATGTGCAGAAGGACTACGATTTCCTGCAGAGCGTGGTGTTTGGCACCTGCGGCGGTCTGGGTTTCACACTGGCAATCGTGCTGTTTGCCTCTGTTCGTGAGCGTGCAGACAAGTCCAGCTGCCCCGAGAGCTTCAAGGGCTTCCCCATTGCGCTGATTTCCGCTGGTTTGCTGGCCCTGTCGTTTATGGGCTTCTCCGGCCTGAAGATTTTCTAAGGAGGGCGGAAAAATGGAAATTTTGATTGCAATTGGAATTTTGGGTGGACTGGGACTGGCCTTTGGCCTGGTTCTGGCGATCGCATCCAAGGTGTTTTATGTGGAAACCGATCCCCGTCTGGATCAGCTGAATGAATGTCTGCCTGGTGCCAACTGCGGCGGCTGCGGCTATGCCGGCTGCGGCGGCTATGCAGAGGCTGTGCTGAAGGGTGAGGCACCCATCGGCAAATGCTCTTCCGGCGGCAATGAGTGCGCTGAGAGAATGGCCGAAATCATGGGCGCAAAGGTGGAAAAGGTGGAGCGCAAGGTGGCACTGGTTCGCTGCTCTGGCGCAAAGCATTTTGACGAAAACGGCGTTCAGACTGCCGGAGCCAAGATGAAGGGCCCCTATGAAGGCATCGAAGACTGTCTGGCAGCATCTAAGGTCGCCGGACGTGGCCCTCTGGCCTGTAAATTTGGCTGTCTGGGCTTTGGCAACTGTGTGGCTGCCTGTAAGTATGACGCACTGAAAATCGTAGACGGTGTGGCAAAGGTCGATCAGGAGAAGTGTGTGGGCTGTATGGCCTGTGCTGCGGAATGTCCCCGTGGACTGATTGTGCCTATGGAATACGGCAAGGATGTGATCATCGCCTGTGCATCCAACGCAAAGGGCGCTGTTACCACCCGTGCTTGTTCTGCCGGCTGTATCGGCTGCGGCCTGTGCGCAAAAATCTGCCCTCAGGGCGCAATCAAGGTCGATGGCAACCTTGCTACCATCGATTATAGCAAGTGTGTGTCCTGCGGCCTGTGTGCAACGGTATGTCCCAAGCACCTGATTGCAGATGCAAAGATTCGCAACGACGAAGACCCCATTCCCGCGGCCAATAAAAATTAAAAAAATCGCCCATCAGAGCATTCTGATGGGCGGATTTTTTTTATTCAGTCGATTCAGTCTCTGAATCGCTGCTCCCCTTTTGGGCTTTATCTGATTTTTTACCGTCCCATACGACCATGACAAAACCGATAAAACCCACAATCATCCAAACCTCCGACCAAGTAAAGGAGAAAACATATCTCCACCTAAAGCTTATCGATCTGAGGGTATCAAATCCGATCAAGAGAATCAAGCTAAGCAGCATTACCGCAAAGCCTTTCAGTTTTCTGCCAATATTCATGGGTATCCCCCTTTCGTTTTGCATGAACCCGGTTTACAGTCTATACATGTAAAATATATCATATCAAGGGAAAAATCAACCCCCGAGGGAATTGCTGATGGATTGATTTAACCGGATACGGGGATGAATCGGAATTTAGCTGCAATTAAAAATCTTCCTCTGATTCGGAAGGCCTGTTAGATCCGTTGGGCGATGATCGGAATGTCATTTACACATGGCAATCCAGCTGATTTGCAAGCCATTTGAGCTCCGGCTCGAAGGCAACGCCGTACCGGGAATCTTCTCCGGTGCCTGCGATGCATCGCTTGACAAATTCTGCTGCCAGCGCACCGGATTTTGGCACATCCAGTCCACGCATCCGGGCGCCCATGACCACGGCTGCAAACAGATCGCCGGTGCCATGGCAGATTCGGGGCAGTTTGTCCGTACTGTGGGCGTAAGTGTTGTGCCCGTCACTCCAGAAAAAGCCTGTTTTCCCCGGTGACTGTTCCATGCCCGTGAGCAGAACACTGGAAAGCCCCTTGCCGTGGAGTGCCTGGGCAACTTCCCGACAGTAGCCTTCGTCGGCGGTGGGGCGATAGGGCAGGCCTGCAAGCAGAGCGCCTTCTGTGATGTTGGGCAGGCACAAATCGGCCTTCAGACATAGCGTCCGCATGGCACCGACCATCTCCGGGGTCAGACCGGAATAGAGCTTGCCGTGGTCTGCCATGGCGGGGTCGCAAATGGTCAGACAGTCTTCACCGCCAAACCGGTCAATCAGGGACTGTGCCATGGCGGCCTGAGCAGGATTTGCCTGATACCCGGTGAGAATGCCGGAAAACGCCACATTCAGGGTGCTCCAGTGGTCGATGATGGGGGAAATCTGCTGGGTCAGGTCGATCACATGGGGGCCTGGAAACCCTGTATGGGTGGACAGCACTGCCGTGGGCAGTACGGCGCATTCCACCCCCATGGTGCTGAGAACCGGCAGAATCACCGTTAGAGAACATTTTCCAAGACAGGATAAATCCTGCATTGTAAGAATTCGTTTCATTTGACTGATACCATCCGAATGTAAAATTTTTATGCGTCGTCTGTTTGGCATTTATTTTACAACGGACGGGCAAAAGATGAAAGGTGCTTTTTGTAAAATTCTTTATGTGAAAAGACGGATTTTATGATACAATGAATAAAATGTCTGGATTGGAGAAAGCGTTTTTATGGAGACGGAGAAATTATACTACCAGGACTGCCATCTGCATGATTTTCATGCACAGGTGCTATCCTGCGTTCAAAAAGAGAAATTCTGGGAGATCGTTCTGGATCGGACGGCATTTTACCCGGAAGGCGGCGGCCAGGCCAGCGATGTGGGGACCCTTGGGGATGTTCATGTGCTCCATGCTTCAGAAGAAGGGGCGCAGGTGGTTCACCTGTGCGACGGCCCGCTGATGGTGGGACAGGCAGTTCACGGACAGATCGATTATGCCCATCGGTTTGACCTGATGCAGCAGCACACCGGCGAGCACATCGTTTCCGGGCTGATTTATGCAAAGTATGGCTGTCACAACACGGGATTCCATATGGGGGCGGATGTCATTACCATTGATTTTGATGGGGAGATTCCTGCATCCGATCTGCCGGAGCTGGAGCGTCAGGCCAATGATGCGGTGTGGAAAAACATCCCCCTGAAAATCTGGGTTCCCAGCCCGGAGGAGCTGCCTGGGGTGACCTACCGCACCAAACGGGCGCTGCCTTGGCCGGTGCGCATCGTGCAGGTGCCGGGGTATGACAGCTGCGCCTGCTGCGGTGTCCATGTGGCATCCACCGGCGAAGTGGGACTCATCAAGCTGCTCAGCTGCATCAGGTTCCGCAGCGGTGTGCGGATGGAAATGATCTGCGGCAAGCGGGCGCTGGACTATCTGAGCAGAGCCTACGAACAGAACCTGCTGGTCAGCCGGGCATTCTCTGCCAAACTCATGGAAACAGGCGCTGCTGCCCAGAAAATGAACGAAACGGTGGATGAACTGAAGTTCAAAATCGCAGGCCTTCAGCAGCAGATCTTTGAGGACATTGCCGCAGACTGTCAGGATGTGGGGGATGTGCTGATTTTTGCTCAGGATCTGGATTCGGGCAATGTGCGAAAGCTTGCCGATCTGGCAGCGGAGCGCTGCGGCGGTACGGCGGCGGTGCTGTCAGGGTCAAATTCCGCCGGATATCACTACTGTCTGGTCACAAGAAACGGCGATCTTCGCAGCTTTGTCAAGGAGATGAACGGAGCTCTGGATGGCCGCGGCGGTGGAAAACCCCAGTTCCAGCAGGGCAGCCTGCGTGCATCCCGGGAGGCGGTTACAGCGTTTTTCCATGGATTTACCTGCCGTTAAAATGGGAAATCCCCCGAAGAATCCCTGCGCATCATCCAATTTGGTAAATTATCTCTTAAAATAGTGGAATTATTTTGAAGATTATGCTTTACAACTGGGCAAGGATGCTATATAATGAAATCGTTCGAGATTTACCGAAATATCGAACAATTTTCCAATCAAATACACTGTTACGACAGTGACATTTACAATGGAGGAAATTACTATGTCTGTTAAAGTTGCTATTAACGGTTTTGGCCGTATCGGCCGTCTGGCTTTCCGTCAGATGTTCGGTGCTGAGGGTTTTGAGATTGTTGCAATCAACGACCTGACCTCTCCCAAGATGCTGGCTCACCTGCTGAAGTACGATTCCA
>JAHHRW010000022.1 GCA_020025575.1 Oscillospiraceae bacterium
ATACCGAGCGATGCCCTATGGTCTGGCGATTACCGCCCAGCCGGGCACGCATTGGACGTGGGCACTGCCCATATATAGAAAAAACTCCTTCCGAAAAATCGGAAGGAGATATTTTCAGAGAACCTCAATTAGGCCAGCTTGTTCAGCTTCAGGGTCATGCTGCTCTTCTTGCGTGCAGCATTGTTCTTGTGCAGAAGACCCTTCAGTGCAGCCTGATCAACGCACTTAACAGCCTGCTTGTAAGCAACCTCAGCGTCAGCCTTGACACCTGCGTCGATAGCAGCGTCAAACTTCTTCAGCACGGTCTTCAGCTCAGACTTGTTTGCCTTGTTCTTCTCGTAAGCAATCTTGGACTTGATGACATCCTTCTTAGAGGACTTGATGTTGGGCATGGATTACACCTCCTGTTCCACAATCTTCGGCCTAGACAGCCTTTTATGCAGTAACACATTATAGCGCACCATCCCAATAAAATCAATCCCTTTTTTCAAAATATTTCACATCTTTTGAATTTTCTCATAAAAAAAGCCCCCGAAAATCCAAATTTGCAGCACCGCCTTTCCCGGTTACCGGTTGTATGCAGGTCTGTCAAGTGGGAATTTGCCCAAAATGCACCTGCATGTTTTGCGTGGATGAAATTCATTGAGAAAATGCACAATTTGTCGATTATTGCGATTTTGTGTTATGTAAACAACTATCCCGCAAAACCCTGTTATCCACATCTACCCCCTGTTGTGGATAACTGCTGTGGACAAACCTGTGCAGGATGTGGAAAACAAGCAGTTATCAACAGTTATTTCCGCCTTTATGCTTTTTGTAGGCCGGTGGAAAACTGTGGATAAGCCCGTGTATATCCTTTGGACAACTGTGCAGCAGCTGTAATTACGTCACCGATTCCCGCCTAATTTTTTTCCGGTAAATTGGCCCAAATGGTTTCATTTTGTCGGTATTTTTCAGGCCTGTACCCTTGGCTTTTTCAGGGGTGCCCCACAAATTTTTGTGAAATATCTACAAAGTCTCTATGTATCAAACTGGAAGGGCGGGAAATACTGAGATTATGACAAATCAAACAGATACGGAGGAAGATCCATGCAAGGCAAAGTAGAACTGTGCGGGGTGAATACATCCCAGCTGCGCATCCTCACCGCCAAGGAAATGGACGCATTGCTCCGCCGCTCCAGAAACGGCGATGAAAATGCCCGGCAAGCTCTGGTAGAGGGGAATCTGCGACTGGTGCTGTCGGTGATCCAACGCTTTGACAAACGGGGGGAAAGCCCCGACGACCTATTTCAGGTGGGATGTGTGGGGCTATTAAAGGCCATCTCTAATTTTGACCCGGACAAGCAGGTTCGATTTTCCACCTATGGTGTGCCCATGATTGCCGGTGAGATTCGCCGGTATCTCAGAGATAACAGTCCCATTCGGGTTTCCCGCTCCCTGCGGGACGTGGCGTACAAAGTTTTGCAATGCAAGGAGATGCTGACGCTAAAACTGGGCAGAGAGCCGACGCTGGAGGATATCTCCAAACAAATCGACATCAGCGTTCAGGAAATCAGCAACGCCCTGGATGCAGTCAGTGCCCCGGTGAGCCTGTTTGATTCCGTCTACTCCGACGGTGGAGACCCCCTGACCATTATGGATCAGGTTAAGGACACCAAAAACACGGAATTTAACTGGATGGAGCATATTACACTGCAGGAGGGGTTCCGCCGGCTTTCCGACCGGGAAAAGCAGATCCTCTCCCTGCGCTTTTACGATGGCAAAACCCAGATGGATGTGGCACGTCAGCTGAATATCTCTCAGGCGCAGGTCTCCCGGCTGGAAAAGGGCGCCATCAGCGGCCTTAGAAAATATGTAAATACCCAAGCCTGCTGATGCATATCCCCATGCCCATCGTCATACACTCAACCAGAAAACATGGAGGTGTGGATATGGGAATTCGGGTGACGGATCTGCATTGCAAAGAGGTGGTCTGCATCTCAGATGGGGCAAGACTGGGATTTGTGTCGGATGTGGAAGTAGAGATTCCCTCCGGACAGGTCTGTGCCATTATCGTGCCGGGCAAATATAAGTTCTGGGGGCTTTTCTGCTGCGTGGACGACTATGTGATCCCCTGGTGCAATATCCGGCGCATCGGCGATGATATTATTTTGGTGGATTGCAGACCCAATGACTGCCGCAAACCACGACCAAAAACCGGTTGGCTGCACTGACCGGATACAGCTTTCTCGACACACTGCACAAGGGCCCACCGTTTTGTGGGCCCTTGTTTTGTTTAAGGTCATTTTTTCGGAATAAATGTGAAAAAATATGGAAATAGTACTTGAAAAAAGCGAGTGATTCTTATATAATGATTCAGCATGGGCGAATTTCCCATGACACAATAATGCCACACACCCGGGGATCGCCTGCCCAAGTGCCTGATTTTCAGGCGGGTATGCGAGATGATCGGGGTGGAGGAAAAACAAAAGGAGATTATTAAAATGGCTGTCGTATCTATGAAACAACTGCTGGAAGCCGGCGTGCACTTCGGTCACCAGACCCGCCGCTGGAACCCCAAAATGGCCCCCTACATCTACACCGAGCGTAACGGTATCTACATCATTGACCTGCAGAAGACCGTTAAGAAGCTGGAAGAGGCCTACAACTTTGTCCGTGACACTGCTGCTAACGGCGGCAACATCCTGTTCGTCGGCACCAAGAAGCAGGCTCAGGACGCTATCAAGGACGAGGCTGCTCGCTGCGGCGGCTACTATGTCAACGCTCGTTGGCTGGGTGGTATGCTGACCAACTTCCGCACCATGCGTACCCGTATCGACCGTCTGGCTCAGCTGAGAAAGATGGAAGAGGACGGCACCTTCGCAATGCTGCCCAAGAAGGAAGTCATCAAGCACCAGGCTGAAATCGCTAAGCTGGAGAAGTACCTGGGCGGTGTTAAGGAAATGAAGAAGCTGCCCGCAGCTCTGTTCATCGTTGACCCCCGCAAGGAGCGCAATGCAATCGCTGAGGCTACCAAGCTGAACATTCCCATCGTTGCTATCGTTGACACCAACTGCGATCCCGACGAGATCGATTACGTCATCCCCGGCAACGACGATGCAATCCGTGCTATCCGTCTGATCGCTGCTACCATGGCAAACGCTGCCATCGAAGGCCGTCAGGGCGAGGACACTGTCGCTGAAGAGGCTCCTGTCGAGGAGTAATCTCACCAATCAAGCGCCCACAATTTTGTGGGCGCTTCCCCGATGATTATATTTAGGAGGATACCAAAATGGCTTTTACTGCTCTTGATGTTAAGAAACTGCGTGAAATGACCAACGTTGGCATGATGGACTGCAAGAAGGCCCTGGCTGCTACCGACGGTGATATGGACAAGGCCATCGACTGGCTGCGCGAGAAGGGTCTGGCTAAGGCTGCTAAGAAGGCTGACCGCATTGCCGCTGAGGGCGTTGCTTACGCTACCGTTATCGACGGTGTTGGCGTTGTGATCGAAGTCAACTCCGAGACCGACTTTGCAGCTAAGACCGATGCATTCATGGATCTGGTTAAGAACCTGGCTACTGTTGTTGCTACCGAGAACCCTGCTGATGTAGAGGCTCTGAAGGCTTCCAAGTTCCCCGGCTCCAACCTGACCGTTACCGAGGTCATGCAGGAGAAGGTCATGTCCATCGGCGAAAACATGCAGATCCGCCGTTTTGCTCGTTTTGCTGAGAACACTTCCGTTGCCTATGTCCACGCTGGTGGTTCCCACGGCGTTCTGGTCAACCTGGCTGTGGAAGGCGGCATCGACGCTACCGAGATCGGCAAGAACGTTGCTATGCAGATCGCTGCTATGGGCGCTAAGTACTGGGATAAGTCCCTGGTTCCCCAGGCTGACGTTGACCACGAGATGTCCGTCCAGGTTGCTCTGATGGACAACGATCCCAAGATGGCTAACAAGCCCGCTCAGATCAAGGAAAAGATCGCTGCTGGTAAGCTGAACGCTTTCTACAAGGAGATCTGCCTGCTGCAGCAGGACTTCGTCCGTTCCGACCTGTTCCAGGGCTCTGTTGAGGGCTACATTGCTGACGCTGCTAAGAAGCTGGGCGGCTCCGTCAAGTTTGTTGACGCTGTCCACTTTGTTAAGGGCGAGGGCATCGAGAAGAAGGAAGAGAACTTCGCTGACGAAGTTGCAGCTCAGATTGCAAACGCTGGCAAGTAATTGCTGATTTACAATATGATATTGTAACCATCAAACCGCTGCAGAATTTTCTGCAGCGGTTTTTTAGAACAAATTTTAAAGAAATTGTATTCGCTCTTGTTTTTTTCGCGGGATAAGGATATAATAACCAAAGATTCGATTAAATTATAGGAGGTCATATCAATATGGCTGTTAAAATTGAAAAAGAAACCATTATCGGCTCCATTCTGGATGTCGCCCCCCAGTCCGCTCCCCTGTTCATGGCAATCGGTATGCACTGCCTGGGCTGCCCCTCTTCCCGCGGCGAAACCGTGGAGGAAGCTTGCATGGTTCACGGCATCGACTGTGACTCTTTCATCGCTCAGCTGAACAAGTTCCTGGAGGCTCTGGAGGCTGCTGAGGAAGAGCAGAAGTAATCTGGTCCCAACTAAGGCTCCCTGATATTGGGGAGCCTTATCTTTATTTTAAGGAGGTTTCGTTATGAAAATCCCCATGAGCAATCGGCTTTTGGCATGCTGCAATTATGTGAAAAAAGGCGCACGGGTGGCAGACATCGGCTGTGACCACGGATATTTGGGCATTTACCTGCTGACCAACGGCATCGCATCCACCACCATTGAATCGGATGTTGCCGAGCAGCCTTTGGAGTGCGCCAAGCGCAATGCCCGGAAATTCCGCGTGGCAAGTAAAATGACCTTCTGCCGATCCAATGGTGCCCAGAGCATCCCACGAGATTTTGACACCATGGTGTGCGCCGGCATGGGCGCGGATACCATCATTTCCATTTTAAGCAGCGCACCATGGCTGAAGGACGACAAATATCGGCTGATTTTGCAGTGCCAGTCCCGTCGCCCGGAACTGCGGCAATGGCTGTATGATGCCGGCTACCATATCGACAGAGAAACCCTTGCGCAGGATGGAAAGTTTATCTATACCGTCATGGAGGTCACTTTCGGCCCCGCCCCCGGTCCTACCCCTGCCGAAACCTACCTCTCTGCCCAGCTGCTGGCGGACAACCACCCTCTGCTGCCTGCATTCTATGACCGAATCATAGGCGGCGTGCGAACCACCGTAGAAGGTCTGCGCCGATCAAACAACGATCAACTGCCCATTTTTGAAGAACTTCTTTCTGATCTTGAAAAACTGGAGGGACAGATTCATGGCAACCGTACATGATATCGCGCAGTATATCGAATCCATTGCCCCCAGCTGCATGGCAGAAAGCTGGGACAATGTGGGGCTGCTCTGCGGCAGAAAAGATCAGCCGGTCCATAAAATTCTGGTGGCCCTCGACCCTTTTCTACAGGTTTGCCACGAGGCTGTGGAAATCGGTGCCGATCTTCTGGTGACCCACCATCCCATGATCTTTACACCCCTGAAATCCATCACCGAAGACACAGAGCCCGGTGCCTGCGCCATGCTTTTGATGGAGCACGGCATTGCCGCCATCAACGCCCACACCAATCTGGATTTGGCACCGGGGGGTGTCAACGATGTTCTTGCCCAGACACTGGGGCTTTCGGACATTACCGTTCTAAACCCAGTAGGCAGCGATGCCAATGGCTCCCCCTACGGGCTGCTGCGCAGCGGCACGGTGTCCCCTGCTCCCCTCTCTGATTTTCTTGCACAGGTCAAAAGCGCTTTGGGCACCCCGGTTTTGCGGTATGTGGACGGTGGAAAAACCGTCTGCAAGGTGGCTGTGGGCGGCGGCTCCTGCGGCAGTGAGCTGATGGAGGCGGTGCAGGCAGGATGTGACACATTCATCACCGCCGACATCAAATACAACCAGTTCTGGGATGCCCAATATCTGGGACTGAACCTCATTGACGCTGGGCACTTCTACACAGAAAATCCGGCCGCAAAGATGCTTGCTGAAAAATTACAGCACACTTTCCCGGAAATTCAGGTGGAATTTTCCCAAAATCACACCGATTGCATGAAATTCTTTTGATAAACGGTTGATTTCTTCCTAATGAATATGATAAAATAAATTGAGATTTTTGCGGGCAGCGCCCGAAACTATAGAAGGGAAGATTGAACCATGTCTGGACATTCCAAATGGCATAACATCCAAAAGACCAAGGGCGCACAGGACGCAAAGCGTGCTGCAGCCTTTACCAAGATTGCAAAAGAAATCATCGTTGCTGTAAAGGAAGGCGGCGGTATCACCGATCCCAACAACAACTCCCGTCTGGCAACTGTCATCACCAAGGCTAAGGCTGCCAATATGCCCAACGACAACATCAAGCGTTGTCTGGAGAAGGCTGCCGGTTCCGGCACCGGCGACAACTACGATACCATCACCTACGAAGGCTACGGCCCCGGCGGTGTTGCCGTCATCGTTGAGACCATGACCGACAACCGCAACCGTACCGCCGGCAACATGCGCCACCACTTCGACAAGTTCGGCGGCAACCTGGGTGCTACCGGCTGCGTGGGTTGGAGCTTTGACAAGAAGGGTGTTCTGGTCATCGATAACGAGGACGAGGATTACGAAGAGGACACCGTGATGATGGATGCCATGGATTGCGGCGCAGATGACTTTGAGGCTGAGGATACCTGCTTCACCATCTACACCGATCCTGACGATTTCAACACCGTTGCTGACGCCATGACTGGCAAGGGTTACGGTTTCGCTTCCGCTCAGATTGAGATGGTTCCCCAGAACTATCAGAAACTGGAAACCGAAGAACAGCGCCAGCTGATGGAAAAGCTCATCGATACCATGGAAGATGACGACGATGTGCAGAATGTCTGGCACAACTGGGATCAGGACTAACCTGTCATTGTATATTGCAAAACCGCTGCACCCCCTGAGGGATGCAGCGGTCTTTTTTATTCGGTTTCTTCCGTTTCTTCTTCCATATAGGCCCGGAACACCGGCTCAATGATCCATGTGCAAATGAGCCCCAGCACCGCCGGCAGGAAAATAAAAGGCACCCAAAACCGGATACACAGATACCCTGCCAGCACCGTCACGATCCCCAGAATCATGGTGCGGGGAAGGTGGGCAAGGGCGAGTTTCACCGCCGTGATCTGTAACTGTCCAATGGAGAAGGTAAATCGGGAAAGCAGCGGCAGTACCCATCCGGCAATTCCCACCACAACGGTCAGCAGCAACAGCATTGCCGTGGTGAGTGCCACGGATGCATCGGTAACAGCCACATGGTTCCCATAGGCTTTCACCAACAGATACCCCAACCAAACAATTGCCGACCACAGCAGCACGCTCAAGGTTGCCGGAACAAATTCCCGCTTTGCCGTTCGGAAATACCTTGCAAACATCTGGCGGTCATGGCCACGAACGCACCGGGCGCAGCAATCGTACAGCGCTGTGGTGGTCGCTCCTATGGTAATCACAGGAAGGGAGCACACAAACCATATGCCGCTGAGCAGGAACACATCCGCGATGTAGTCAAAGGGTTTCCATATCCAGTTTTCATTGCTAAAAAATCTTGCCATATTCCTCCACAAGCCCCGGAATGATTTCTGCCAGTTTTTCTGCCAGCGCCGCATAGCCCTTCTTCGTCAAATGCATCATGTGTTTTTTCCTAAATGGACTGCCTTTTGTCGCATCTGATTTATGCATATCATACCACAATATTCGTCATATGTCACTAGTATGTGGTAAAAGTTTTCGTACTTATTGCATGTTGAAAATCCATTTCCGCTGTGATACTATGATATCAAGAAAATCAGGGGCGCCCTGAATTTATGATTAGGAGGCACTTTCATTATGGATCGAGAAAAACTTCTACAAGCGCAAAGCTGGATTCGTTCCCAGCTGGATACTTGTGCAGATTTCTGGCTAAAAAATGGTATGGATCACGAGCACGGCGGTGTTTACACCTGTCTTGACCGAGAAGGCAAGGTTTTCTCCACCGACAAGAGCGTGTGGATGCAGGGACGCTGCGGATGGATCTTTGCATGGCTGTGTCATGTATATGGCAAGCGCCCTGAGTGGATGGAGGCAAGCAAAAGCTGTCTGGACTTTATGGAAAAGTATTGCATCAACCGGGAGGCCGGCGACCGCATGTACTTCACCGTCACCGAGGACGGCAAGCCCCTGCGTCAGCGCCGCTATTATTTCTCCGAGGCGTTCTATGCCATGGCAAATGCAGAATACTATGGCCTCACCGGGCAGAAGGAATACCTGGACCGGGCTCTGAAGGCATACAATATTTATTGGGATCTGTGGCACGGTGCCCCCGACCCCACCGGGCTGGGCCCCAAGACCATTCCCGAGACCCGTACCGGCCGCGCATTTGGCCTGCCCATGATTTATTTGAATGTGACCAGCGTCTTCCAGCGTGTTGACCCGGAAAACAAGTCCCTATACGAAGAACGCGCCAACGCCTGCGTGGAGGATATCTTCAAGTACCATGTCCATCCGGAACTGAAATGCGTGCTTGAAAATGTGGGCCCCAACGGCGAAGCCCGTCTGAACTACACCGAGGGGCGTGTGGTAAACCCCGGACACGATATCGAGGGCGTGTGGTTCCTGCTGGAGCATGCCAAGCGCACAGCAAACACCGAACTGATTGGCAAGGCAGAGGAGATTTTCAACTGGGCGATCACCGCAGGCTGGGACAAAGAATACGGGGGACTATTGTATTTTGTGGATGCCATGGGCATGCCGCCTGAGTCCTACGAGCATGATATGAAACTGTGGTGGCCCCACAATGAAATCCTGATTTCCTCTATGATGCTCTACCGGGATACCGGAAAGGAAGAATACTTAGATTGGTTCTATCAGACCCTGGATTACTGCAAGACCTATCTGGCAGACGAAAAATACGGCGAATGGTACGGCTATCTGCGCCGTGACGGCAAACCCACAATGCCCCCGTGCAAGGGTTCTACCTTCAAGGGTCCCTTCCATCTGCCCAGAATGCTCAGCATGGTGGATTCCATGATTACAGAAATTTTAAACCAGTAAGGATGCGATACAATGCCCCCGGAACATCGAAGCGTATTTGAAAAAATCAGCAGCGAATACTACGCCCTCACATCATCGGAAAAGAAGGTGGCCGACTTCGCTCTCTCCAACCAAGGCGGCACACAGTTTATGTCCATTTCCGAGTTGGCAGATGCCAGCGGTGTAGCTGAGGCAACGATTTCCCGTTTCTGCCGCCGGCTGGGCTACAAAGGGTATAATGCATTTAAGCTGGCTGTGGCCAAATCATCTCCCCACCCACAGCCCTGGGACAATCCCCTGTCCGGTGAAGTCACCGCAGAGGATTCTCTGGAAAACATCTGTAAAAAACTCTTCACTGCTGAGACGGAAGCCATGGCACAAACCATGGAACTGCTGAGTCTGGATGCCGTGCGGGAGGCCGCCGCCATGCTGCACAGTGCCCGTCGGGTCATATGCATGGGGCAGGGTGGCTCTCTGCTCATCGCCAACGAGGCAGCGCACCTGTTTTCGACCTTCAGCAATAAGTTCACAAGTATTGGCGACTCCCACCTGCAGGCCATGACTGCTGCCACCATGGACCCGGAGGACATCATTTTCTTCTTCTCCTACTCCGGCTCCACCAAGGAAATGGTGAAAACACTGACGCTGGCCCGGGAGCAGCACGGCAAGGTGATTTTGGTGACACGATTCCCCAATTCTCCCGGCGCAGCGCTATCTGATGTGGTGCTCCAATGCGGCGCCAATGAAAATTCTTTGCAAACTGGCTCTATTGCCGCAAGAATCGCCCAGATGTATCTGTTGGATATCCTGTTTTCAGAGTTTTCCCGGAAGGATCTGGATCAGTGTCAAAAAGTCCGCAGACGCATTGCGGATGCCTTGGCCGATCGGCACGTTTGATTTGAAAAAGCCCCCGGACAGGGGGCTTTTTTATTTGTATCATCACGGTCCATGGTACTTCCCCACACCGAAAAATGGCATAGACAATTTAACCAAATTTCCGATGTCGAAAAAGATTGAAAGACAGTTTTCATTGTGCGACTTGCAACAAATTTCCATATACCGCTTATTTTGAAATAAATTTTACTCTAAGGCGTTGACTTTTCTGTTCAAATTCGCTAATATGTGTATGGTTCGAAACACAACTATTGTGATTATAAACCAAAACAAACATTATGTAGGAGGCTATTATGAAAAAGTTAATTGCACTTGCACTGGCTTTGATCATGGTAATGAGCTTGGGTGCTTGTACTGTGACCAACACAGATTCCACCACCGCCACCGACGGCAAGACCCCTGTGTCTACTGACGGCACCGGCGATACCACTGCCGCTGCTGCTCCTGTTGAAATTTCTCTGTGGACATATCCCATCGGCAAGTGGGGCGACCAGGCCACTGTCAATGAGCTGCTGGCCAGCTTCAGCGAAGCTTACCCCAACATCAAAGTCAATGTTGAGTACCTGACCTATCAGGACGGCGACGACAAGGTAAACACCGCGATCGAAGGCAATGCCGCTCCCGACCTGATCATGGAAGGCCCCGAGCGTCTGGTTGCCAACTGGGGCGCAAAGGGTAAGATGGTCGACCTTTCCGACCTGTGGACCGACGAGACCAAGGCTGACATCGAGGCAAACAACGCTGCTGTGGCAGCTGCCTGTAAGTGGACCGACGGTGCTTACTACGAGTACCCCCTGTGCATGACCACCCACTGCATGGCCATCAACAAGACCGTCTTTGAGAAGGCCGGCGCTATGCAGTACATCAACGCAGAAACCCACACCTGGACCACCGAAAACTTCCTGAAGGCAGTTCAGGCTGTCTATGACGCTGGTTACGAGAACGTCGGCGCAGTCTTCTGCGGCGGCCAGGGCGGCGACCAGGGCACCCGTGCCATCGTCAACAATCTGTACAGCGGTCACTTCACCAATGAAGATTTCTCCGGCTACACCATCAACACCCCCGAAAACATCCAGGCTCTGGAAACTCTGGTAAAGCAGGATGGCATCAACTTCGACCCCGCTATCGTTGGCGGTGACGAAATCACTCTGTTCCGTAACGGCACCCTGCAGATGGCTTTCTGCTGGAACATCGGCGAGCAGCTCAAGAGCGAGAATGCTGAGGCCGGCCGTACCAACAACGGCGACGAAATCATGTTTATGGCATTCCCCTCTGACGACAATGTTCCCGAGCTGTGCGGCGGCATCTGGGGCTTCGGCGTGTTTAACAACGGCGACGATGCCAAGATCGAGGCTGCTAAGACCTTCATCAAGTACATGTGCGACGAAAACCCCACCGCTGCTGTTAAGGCTTCCAACTTCTTCCCTGTCAAGGCTTCCGTTAAGGATGTTTACGCAGGCGAGACTTCCGAGACTGTGATGAACGAGTACAGCAAGCTGTCCGGTTTCCTGGGTGCATACTACCAGGTCATCCCCGGTTGGGCAACTGCACGTACCGAGTGGTGGAACATGCTGCAGAAGGTCGGCGCTGGCGAAGACATCGCAGCTGCTGTCGCTGCTTTTGACACCAACGCGAACGCTGCAACCGCTGGCTAATTGAAGCGAAACCGTAACCATATCACATAACAAAGTGCCCCTTCCCTCTGTGTTGAGCGAGGGGAGGGGCATTGGACTGGGTAGAGGTGAAAGTGAAAGGCGAAGATTTCGTTTCTTTTTCACTTTTCACTTTTGCCTCTGAATCGAAAGGGGGATCTCCTTGACTAATCAAAAAGTAACATACAATAAGAAGACCCGCAAACTTATGATCCATGAAACGGTGACATCCTATCTGTTCCTGCTGCCGTTTTTGCTGTTCTTTGTGGGTTTCGTCATCTATCCCATGTTCATGTGCCTGTTCACCAGTTTCTTTGATGCAACCATGGGCAGAGAAGACATTTTTATCGGATTTCAAAACTACGTAACCCTGTTCAATGACCCCATTTTCTGGAAGGCTCTGTGGAACACCCTGATTATCGTTGTGGTGTCTGTTCCGCTCACCTGTATTTTCTCCCTGTGGGTCGCATCCGTCATCAGCAAGATGCATGTGGCAGCTACCTCTGCATTCCGTTGTATTTTCTACCTGCCTGTGGTCACCGGCTCCGTGGCGGTTACCATGGTCTGGAAATGGATGTTCAACAATTACTACGGTATCTTCAACTACATCGGCACCAATACCGGTCTGCTGGAAAAGAACATCAACTGGCTGGGTGACGAGAGATTCGCTCTGGCTTGTATCATCCTGATCCTGCTGACCACCTCTGTGGGTCAGCCCATCGTGCTGTATGTATCCGCTCTGGACAATGTGGACAAGTCCCTTGTGGAGGCGGCTGAGGTGGACGGCGCAACCCAGATGCAGGCCTTCTGGAAGATCAAGTGGCCGCAGATGATGCCCACCACCCTGTACATTCTGGTGATCACCACCATCAACTCCTTCCAGTGCTTTGCCCTGATTCAGCTGCTGACTTCCGGTGGTCCCAACAACTCCACCATGACCATCATGTACTATATTTACTACAATGCATTTAAGCTGTACAAATACGGTTACGGCAATGCAATGGGTGTGATTCTGGCAATCATCATTGCGGTTCTCTCTGCGGTCCAGTTCAAACTGGGGCAGGAAAAGTAAGGAGGGGATGTTCACATGACGCAACAAAATCAGATTCAAAAAAACGCTGCAAAAACAAAAACATATTACATCATCTCCTTTGTGCTTGTATCCATTGTGGCAATCGCATTTGCCTTTCCTCTGTACTGGATTATCACCGGTGCATTCAAGACCGGTGCTGAAATCAATGCAACTACTCCCGTATGGGTTCCCAGCGAATGGGTCATGGACAACTTTAACCGCCTGATGAGCAAGCGTACCGCTCCCCTGTTTGAGCTTACACTTGGAAAGTTCGTCATCGCAGGCCCCGTGGTTCCCGCTGCAATCCGCTGGCTGGTCAACACGGTGTTCATGTCCGTTTCTTCCATGCTGCTGACCTGTCTGACCGCAGCTATGGCCGGCTATGTATTGGCGAAGAAGAATTTCTGGGGCCGGGGCATCGTATTCAGCCTGATCGTATGTGCAATGGCACTGCCCAAGCAGGTCATTCTGATTCCCCTGCTGCGGGAAATGTCCGGTCTGCACCTGTATGATACCATGTGGGCGGTCATCTTCCCCATCGTGGGCTGGCCCTTTGGTGTATTCCTTCTGAAACAGTTCGCTGAAGGCATCCCCACCGAAATGGTGGAGGCCTGCCGCATCGACGGTGCCAGCGAGTGGCGAACCTTTACCGATGTCATGTTCCCCATGATCAAACCCGGTGTGGGCGCCTGCGCAATCTTCACCTTTATCAACTCCTGGAACGACTATTTCATGCAGTTGATTATGCTGACTTCCAACAAAAACCTGACCATCTCTCTGGGTATTGCCACCATGCAGGCAGAAAACTCCACCGATTTTGGTCTTTTGATGGCCGGCTCCGCACTGGCAGCGGTTCCCATCATCATCGTGTTCCTGATCTTCCAGAAATATTTCACCAAGGGCATCACCATGGGTGCTGTCAAGGGTTAAAGAAGGAGTAAATCATTATGAACAAGAATTTGAAGAAATATCAAGGAATTTTCACTGCATTCTACGCTTGCTACGCTGAAGACGGCAGCATCTCCCCTGAGCGTGTAGAAGCCTTTACCGAATACCTGATTGAAAAGGGTGTCAACGGGGTCTATGTAGGCGGTTCCTCCGGCGAGTGCATCTATCACAGCGTTGCCGAGCGTAAGCTGGTTCTGGAGCATGTGGTCAAAGCAGCCAAAGGCCGTCTGGTCATCATCGCCCATGTGGCCTGCAACAACACCGCAGACTCCATGGAGCTGGCTGCTCATGCAGAATCTCTGGGTGTGGACGCCATCGCAGCCATTCCCCCCATCTACTTCCACCTGCCGGAGCATTCCGTTGCAAAGTACTGGAACGACATTTCCTCTGCCGCCAGCAACACCGACTTCATCATCTACAACATTCCCCAGCTGGCCGGCGCAGCACTGACCACCAGTCTGCTCAGAACCATGCTGCAAAATCCCAGAGTCATCGGCGTCAAGAACTCCTCCATGCCCGTTCAGGATATCGAAACCTGGCGTGCCGAGGGCTGCATCGTGTTCAATGGCCCCGATGAACAGCTGCTGTCCGGTTTGGTTGCCGGCGCAGTGGGCGGTATCGGCGGAACCTATGCCGCTATGCCCGAGCTGTATATTAAAATCTACAATCTATTCCAGGAAGGCAAAATTGCAGAGGCTCGTGACGTGCAGGATGCCTGTTTGCAAATTATTTACGCACTGTGCGCCTGCAAGGGCAATATGTACGCCGTCATCAAGGAATGCATTCGCAAGATGGGCGGCCCCGATATTGGCGGTGTCCGCGCGCCCCTGTCCAATCTGGAAGATGGTGATCTGGCCCAGGTTGACAAGTGCGTAGAAATGATCCGCGCTGCCAACAAAAAATTCCTATAATTGCAATTTACAGACAGCCTCAATATCCGGCGGATGTTGAGGCTGTTTCTCTATGGAAAATTCTTTCATTGCATTCCCGCTGCAGTCATATTATAATAAGGACAGAAACTGAAAGCGAGGCGAATCTTATGAAATCAAAAGCTTATTGGATTACTCAAACCGCTGTACTTGCAGCTCTATTGGTGGTCTTGCAGGCATCGACTGCTCCTGCAGGTCAGCTCGTAACCGGTTCCTGCGTAAACGCCGTTCTGGCCATTGCAGCAGTCTTTGGGGGCCTGGCCTGTGGCCTGACCGTAGCCATCATTTCCCCGTTCTGCGCATTTTTACTGGGCATCGGCCCGCAAATCATCGCCATCGTGCCTGCCATTGCGCTGGGTAACTGCGTATATGTGGTGCTGCTTTCCCTGCTGACCAAGCAGTCCATTTCCAGCCGTGTGGTTGCATGGCTGTGCGCATCCTTTGCAAAGGCGCTGGCGCTGTATCTGGTGGTGGTTCAGCTATTGTGCCGTGTGCTCCCCCTAAAGCCCCCCCAGATCGAAAAGTTCACCGCTATGTTCTCTGTACCCCAGCTGATTACCGCACTGATTGGCGGCGCTGTGGCGATGCTGATTGTGCCCATTCTCAAAAAAGCAATCAAAAAGTGATTTTTTGTTAGAAGCACCCGAAAGGGTGCTTCTTCATAATTCTAAAGAATTTGTTTTATCTTTATTCATACCATATTCAAAAATTCCGATTATCCTTTAGACATGAGATTGATACGGAAGCCGTAATCCGAATTGATCTTATGTGTTTGTTCATTGAATCTTCCTACCTCTCTCTTTTATTCGTTTTATGCTCGAAAAGGCGTCCTGTGAAAGCAGGGCGTCTTTTCTGCTGTCAGAAAGAAAAAACCCGGAGGAAAAATCCTCCGGGCGTTTTCAGGGGAAATTACTGCAGGCCCTGCTCGTAAGCCTCAACCATCTTCTTGACCATCTGACCGCCGACAGAACCGGCCTCACGAGAAGTCAGGTTGCCGT
>JAHHRW010000023.1 GCA_020025575.1 Oscillospiraceae bacterium
ATAAAGACTTACATGGTTTATTGGAAGGGTTTGTTGTAAATGTAGAGGGAAATGACCAAAGATGCCACGCCGCCCAGCATCAGCCACAGGCCGTTGAGCTGACCGGTCATCTTCCAGCCTACAAAAACCAGAACCATACCCAGCACAAACGTCAGGGCAATCAGGATCATGCGCAGTGCGCTATGGTCTTTCAAAAACTGTTGCATTGTATCACCTTATCCTTTCAGGCCGCCTACGGTCATACCCTTGGTCAGATTCTTCTGCACACAGATGTAAAGAATCAGGGTAGGCAGCATAACCAGCACAAGACCTGCATACATGGGGCCGTAGTTGGCAGCAGACTGCTGTGCCTGCATCAGATTCAGCAGACCAACAGGCAGGGTCTTGGGCCCTTTCGCCGAATTCATCAGGGTCATGGAAATGATGTACTCATTCCAGAAGGACAGGAAGTTGAACAGAATGACGGTCACGATGGAAGGCTTTGCCATGGGGAAAATGATCTGGAACATGGTCTTATGATATCCGGCACCGTCGATGTAAGCAGCTTCCTCAAAATCGTGGGGCAGCGTTGCAAAGTAACCGCTGAGCAGATAGATGGTAAAGGGCAGGGCAGTGGCGGCATAGACCAGCGCAAGAATCGTCAGATTGTTCTGCAGGAATGTGCTGCCAAATGTCTTCTTGATCCACACATCGCCGTCACGCAGCATCAGGAAGATGGGAACAACGATGTAGTTGACGTTGATGAACAGGCCAGCCATGAATGCGCCGTTTAGGAACTTGACACCTCTGAATTTGAAACGGGACAGGCAGTAGGAGGCAGGCAGTGCCACCACCAACAGGATGACCAGCGCCAGAGCGGTGACATAGACGGAGTTCAGCATGTAGCTGCCCATCTTTGCGGTGGTCCATGCCTCTACAAAGTTTTGCCAATGGAAGGAGGCGGGCAGTGTCCACGGATTTCCGTAGAATTCAGCATTCTGCTTGACAGATGCCATGAACACCCATGCCACAGGTACCAGAATGGAGACTGCCAGCAGAATCAGAACCAGATAGATAAATACTTTATACAGCTTCTCGCCGGAATAAGATTTGTTATTCATATTGCAATCTCCTTAGAATTCCAGCACTTCACGCTTGGTGGCCTTGTTGACCAGTGCAGACAGAGCAAAGGAGAACAGGAAAATCACCACGCCGATGGCCATGGAGTAGCCGTACAGACCTGCATCTTTCTGACCATACATATAGCTCAGGGCGACTTCGGAGGCGCCGTTGGGGCCGCCAGCGGTCATGGCCTTTACAAACAGGAATGCCATGTTGATGGTGGAAATAATGAAGAATGTCAGGGTTGTACGAATATTGGTCCAGATCAGGGGAATGGTGATCTGGAAGAACTGGGTCACGCGGTTGGCACCGTCCAGACCTGCGCTCTCATACAGGCTCTGAGGGACGCTGGACATGGAGGCCATGTACATGACCATGTAATAACCGATGGCCTGCCAGATCATGGCAATGATGATGCTGAGCATAACCAGCTTCTCGCCCTTCCACAAGATGGGATCGGTCATGTTGGTGAACAGTCCGATGATGCTGTTCAGCATGCCGTTCTCGGGTTTGTAGATCGCGGAGAAGATACCGGAAATAACAACAATGGACAGGATGTTGGGGATGTAAAACACCACCCGGAAGAATCCCTGGCCTTTGATTTTTTCGCGAGTCAAAATTGCGGCAAAGAGAACCGCAAAGCCAAAAGTGATTACGGTAACCACAACCACCAGCATGATGGTATTCTGCATTGAACGGATAAACGTGGTATCCTTCAGCAGCATTGAAAAGTTAGAAAATGCTACGAAGGTCTCCTCAGGGGAGTAGGCGCCCCTCTGAAACAGGGACATACGGAAAACATTAAATGTTGGCAGGACCATGAATACAGTGAACAGAATCACTGCAGGAGCGACGCATAACGTAATAAAACCGCTGCGCCCCATGCTCTTTTTCATATAAATGCCGCTCCTTTCTGAAATTAACAGGATTGAGAGGAATTATGTAGAGAAATAGGGATTTGACAGTCGGAATCGGAAACCTCACCGTGTCAAACCCCTATTGGCCGCTCTTTGAAATTCCGACAGCAACCGAGGTCACTGTCGGAATCAGAGAAACAATGTAAAATTACTTCAGGTTTGCACGCATCTGGTCGCTGACGGGCTTGATGTTTTCCAGCCACTGCTCGACGGTCAGCTCACCGGAAACCAGAGAGTTGATGGGGTCAAAGAAGACGGAAGCAACCTCAACACCGGGGATTGCCTGGAAAGCAGCGAAGTTGCCCATAGCGGACTTAGCGCCGTTGTCGTAGATGGAGTAGAACAGCTTGTTGTCGCCCTGCAGCATATCAGCGATGCCCAGAACAGGCTGGATAGCGGGAGTGGGCTCGCCCTTGTCGTTGGTTGCGTTGGCAAAGATTTCGCAAGCGGTATCGGAGTACAGGAATGCGATGAACTGCTTAGCAGCGTCAACATTCTCAGCACCGGCGGGGATCCAAGCCTGCTCGAACCAGCAGTAAGAGTAGCGGTCGCCGCCCTCTTTTACGGTGGGCAGAGCGGTCATGCCCCACTTGAAGCCTTCAGCACGGGGAGCCTGAGCCATTTCGCCGACGATCCAGGTGCCGTTGGGCATGAACAGAGCCTTGTTGTCCAGAACCAGCTGCTGGTTCTGAGTGAAGTCCTGGTTGTTTGCCTGAGCAGGGGTGATGGGGTTGGTGTAAGAAGCCAGCTTGCCGATGATCTCGAAGCAGGTCTTAGCCTCCTCGGTGTCCCAGATGCCCTCTTCATAGCGGGTAGCCTTGTCGAAGAACTCGGGGCCGCCAACGGTGTACATCAGAGCGTACAGGAAGGTGTCAAAGTAACCAGCGGTGGGGTAGGTGAACAGGTAGATGCCCTCAGCCTTAGCCTTCTCGCCCAGTTCCCACATCTCATCCCAAGTGGTGGGAACGGTCCAGCCCTTTTCTTCAAACAGGCCTGCGTTGTAGAACAGACCGCAGGGGCCGTAGAACATGGGAGCCAGGTAGGTCTTGCCGTCGCCGTAGGGGTTGGTCAGAGAAGTCTCGGTGAAGCCACCGGCAATCTTCTCGGAAACCTTCTTGTCCTCGCCGGGAACGGTCATGGACAGAACGTCGGTGATCTCAGCGATGTTGTTGTCCTTGATGAACTGCTCGGTCAGACCAGCGGGACGACCGGTAGCCAGGTGAATCACGTCGGGGAATTCGCCGCCCTGCATAGCAGGTCCAATCTCATCCTCAAGGTTCTTGTTGGTGGTCAGCTCAACCTTGATTCCGGTGACGTCTGTGAAAGCATCACAGACGTCTTTCCAGCACTGAGAGCCGTAAGCGGTCTCGATCGCAGCAACCTTAATGGTTACGTCGGTGTTTGCAGCAGCCTCGGTGGTAGCACCAACGGTAGCGCCGTCTGTAGCGCCGTTGGTGGTTTCAGCGGGCTTTTGAGAATTACCACAACCGGCAAACATAGCCAGCATCATGGCAGCCACAAGGGCCAGACTGATTCGTCTTTTCATTTTTTTACCTCCTAAATATGTTACATAAAGAAACAGATATGTTTCCTTCTGCCATAATAAAAAGCGTTTAGAACGCATTTTGCGAGAAATCTTGGATCTTCTATAAATCTCTCGCTTTGTAAAAGGTTGGTTGCGTTTCTCAGTATATCGCATGGTTTCTGTAAAAACTTTCACAAAAATGATATAAATGGAATCCTTTTATATTTTTGCGCACTATTCTTTTGAAACTTGCTACAGGTACGATATTAGTATACAAATACAAATGTATATTTTTGTGCACTTTTAACAACCTGTTTTCGTACAATTCGCGACCTTGAATTTGCTTTATCTTTCTTGTAAAATAAAACAAAAAAGCGTAATTTGTGATTTGCTGCAATGTAACTGCAAATACAGTACGCAAATCTTTCCTGCACAATTTCACGGAAATAAGTGGGATATGATTCAGAAACATAGCTCGAATATGAACAAAGGCGGTATGATTGTGATGCGTTTAATAGACAACCTGCAACCAAATACCTCACCACACACCACGGTTGACAATGCGGTGATCCAGTGCTTGTCTCCTGGCTACCATTTTCCAACCCATCTGCACCATACGGTGGAATTATTTATCTGCAGAAAAGGTGAGGTGACCGTAACCATACTGGGCAACGATATTCCGGTGACCCCGGGGGAATATTTTGTGTACTTTCCGGATATCCCGCACTCCATTACCATTACCGGCAATGTTCCCTGTACGTTCATTCAGATTCATTTTCACAGCCGCCCGTTTTCAGAGGTGGCATCGGACCGGCGCCCTCGGGAAGAGTCTGCCTTTGCCTTTGAACTTTCTCTGGGAAAACGGAAGTATCTTAAGGCAGCATGCAGCCCCCAGCTGGAGGCGTGTGTAAATGGAATTTATACAGAGATTCAGTCTGGGCTGACCGATTCGGATGAGTTGGTGCAGCTGTACCTTTCTCAGCTGAATATTTTCCTCTCACGAGAGGTGCTCGCCACCAGTACCTCTGGTTTTATACATCAAAACCGGTATCTGCTGAATGCGTCCCTGTTTATCAGCGAGCACTATATGAAGAAATTGACGGTGCACGACGTGGCAGAGGCGGCGGGAATTTCTTCCAGATATCTGACCAAGCTCTTCAATGAAAATTTTGATATGGGCGTCTCCGCCTATATCACCCATGTGCGCATCAGCAAGGCCATTGATTTTATGTATTCCAACCCCAAATATCCCCTGACCAAACTTGCACTGGATGTGGGGTTCAGCAGCCAGCAGCATTTTTCGAAAGTGTTCAAGGAAAAAATGACCGTTTCGCCCAAGCGGTATTTTTCCCTCCAGCTCAATAATACATAATATAGTAGTGTGACAACGAAACCGCCCCACAGCCAAGTCGGCTGTGGGGCGGTTTTTCTAGGCCAGCAGGGCTGCTGATACGGAATACAGGGACAGTCAGGGGTTAGCATCAGGTGATTTATCGCTGAATTGGGGATAGACGGTATGGTAGTATTCCTTGGGGGTCATTCCGTATTCCTGTTTGAAGGCACGGAAAAAATGGTTGTAGCCGCCAAAACCGCCCATGCGGTAAACTTCGGTGATAGAATACCCCTGCTCAATATAATTGCGGCACAGATCCAGTCGAGCCTTTACAATATATTGATGGATTGTCATGCCGCATCGGCGCTTAAACTGCCGAATCAGGTGATGACGGGTTACAAAGAATTCTTTCTCCAGCTGTTCCAGGGTGAGCTCTTCTGTGAGGTGGGCGTGGATATATCGGAATACTTCGTCAATGGCCAGATGCCCGCTGTGCTGCACCCGATGCAGGTCAGACTGAATACAGGTACGAATGACCATAGATAAGAACATTTTAACGGAGCTTTCCTCCAGCAGATCAGCGGCGTATCGGTCTGATTCATTGGACAGCACAGCCATTTGCGAGGCGAGGCTTTTGATGAGCGACAGCATTTCACTTTGCCCGCGGATACGCACCACAGGCTCCGGGTTGATGGAAAAACTTTCGATAACGTTTGTTTTTTCCGTGGAACAAGTATTCATTAAATTGGTGGATAGCCGAACCCACAGGGCCGACAGGGGAAAGCGATCGCTGGTGTTTTCCAGCACCATTACCTGTTTCGGTTTGCAAATCAGCAGGTCATCGGTGCCGATTTTCCACCGTTTTGCGACGTATGCAAAGCCGCGAAGTACCAACAAAATGCCGTAACTTTCGCCGGTTGCAATCCTTTTTTTGGAAGGATGGTCAAGATTTAGTTCCTGAACTAAGTAATTCATGAGTGTCTCCGTCCTTGTATATGGTCAATGTGCTGCAAATTCGACATAATTTTTGTGCAAATAGTTCATATTTGTATTATACATCAACTTTTGATAGTTTTCAATATATTTTTGCATATGAAATTTTTAAATAAAAAATATAATAAAAAGTGAACAAAATGTGCCGAAACACATTGAAAAGTTTTTAGGAGGAATTGAAATGAGCAAAACACAAGACAAGCCCGTGCGCAAGTTTAACATGCTCGACAAGCTGGGCTACACCCTTGGCGACCTGGGCTGCTGCTGTTCCGAGCAGTTCCGCGCCATGTACCTGACCGTTTTCTACACGCTGATTCTGAAGGTCAATCCGTTCCATGTCGGTATCCTGATGATGATCACCAAGATCTGGGATGCTGTCAACGATCCCATCATCGGTGCTCTGGTGGACTCTCACAGAGCTACTAAGAGCGGCAAGTTCATCCCCTGGATTCGCGCATTCTCCTTCCCCATGGCAATCCTGGCTGTGCTGGGCTTCGTAAATGTCAGCAACTGGGCCTATGGTCTGCGTCTTGCTTACATGTTCATCACCTATGTTCTGTATGAGGCTGTCTTCACCTGCGTTCAGGTTCCCTTCGGTACCCTGTCCAGTGTTATGACCGACGATGCCAGCCATCGTACCGCTCTGTCCCGTTACCGTTCCATGGGCGGCACCATCTTCATGACCGCTATCGTATTCGTTGGCCCCATGTTCCTGTACGTGGACAACCAGCCTGTTGCTGGCCGTTTCCTGATGCTGGCAGCAATCTTCGCTCTGATTGGCCTGCTGTGCATGCAGATCACCTGCGTATGGTGCAAGGAGCGTGTTGCTGTTCCTGAGCGTCCTAAGGGTGAGAAGATCCACTATGGCAAGGTCATCAAGGAAATTTCCAAGAACCGCGCTCTGCTGGGCGTTATGCTGTTCAGCCTGATCGGTATGATCGGCGCATCCGTTGTCAACGGCCTGAACACCTACCTGTTCAGAGATTATTTCGGCAATGTTAAGATCCAGGCTGTTTCCGGCCCCCTGAATGTTGTCTATGCAATCATCGTTTTCGCAATCACTCAGCCCCTTGCTAACAAGCTGGGCAAGAAGGAATGGTGCTGCATCGGTGCTGGTTTCTCCACTCTGGTGTTTGCAGTCCTGTTCTTCGTTCCTCTGAAGAACCCCATGACCTTCATCATCATCAACGGCATCTGCTTCATCGGTGCTTCCGGCATGCAGGTTCTGGTTTGGGCAATGGTCAACGATGCCATTGACTACCACGAGCTGCAGACTGGCGAGCGCAATGAAGGTATCGTTTACGCTGCTTACTCCTTCTTCCGCAAGCTCGCTAACGCTGCATCCGCTGCTATGTCCAGCTTCGCTCTGGGTATCGTCGGCTACAACGTGCACGCAGCTGTCCAGACCCCTGAAGTCGTCGCTTCCATCTGGAAGGGCTACACTGGTCTGTATGTTCTGGGTTATGGTCTGGCAGTCGTCGTTCTGGCTCTGCTGTACCCGCTAAGCAAAAAGAAAACCGCTGAAATGCTGGATGAGCTGAAGGCTCGCCGCGCAGCTAAAACTGAGGAGTAATCTTAATAATGAACACATTGCAAGTTTCTTTTGAAAATCGGCATGGCCACACTCTGCGTGGCTTTGCAACTGTCCCTGATGGAGTGGAGAAGGCACCCTGCGTGCTGCTGCTCCATGGATTTACCGGTAATGCTTACGGCCACAAGGGCCTGAACACCAGCATTGCACGTGGCTTGGCAGCTCAGGGAATCGCCTGCGTTCGCTTTGATTTTTACGGCAACGGCGAAAGCGACGGCGAGTTTGAAGACTTCACCTTCACAGGCCTCTACGAAGATACCGAGGATATGTTTGCATGGATGAGCAAGCAGAGCTTTGTAGATCCTGAGAACCTGTATCTGTCTGGTCAGAGCATGGGCGGCTATGTTGCTGCTTCCTGCGCTCCCAGAGTAAATCCCAAGGGCCTGCTGCTGCTGTGTCCTGGTGCTGGTATGTGGTTTGGCTGCTCCCAGCGTGCAGATGCAGTTGTCGATATGGGTCAGGACTGGGTCGATATGGAAGGCCTCAAGTACAAGATGGCTTTCAACTATGATATGGCCAACCACCCCGTTCCTTTTGAAGAGGCAAAGGGTTATGAGGGTCCTGCATTCATCGTCCGTGCCAGCGACGATCAGCTGGTTGATGAGCGCACTGTGCAGACCTATGCAGCCTGCTACAACGAAGCAGAGATCATGACCACCGACGGCGGCGGACATAACTTTGCTTCTGTGCCCGTTCGTCAGGCACTGACCGAGGCTATGGTTGCTTTCATTAAGAAACATTCCTAACATAATACGGCCACCGTCTGATGACGGTGGCCGTTCGCTTTTGTTCTGATCAATGACGTCAGGAATTGACCTCTGCAAAGTAAGCTTTTGGGCTGATGCCGTATTCGGATTTGAAGGCGCGGTAAAAGTTTGCGTAATCGCCAAAACCGCAGGTCTGGTAAACGGCGCCGGGGGCATTTCCTGCTTCCATCAGTTCCTTTGCCTGCATCAGTCTGCGGAAAATCACATACCGATAGATGCTGATACCGACTCGTTTGCTGAATTCGTGGGAAAGATAGTATTTGCTCACATAAAATTCTGCCGCAAGATTCTCAAGTGTGATATTTTCCTGAAAATGGCTGCCGATATAGGTAAGCACCTGACTGACAAGGTCGGGCTCCTCCTGCCGTGGCTGCTGGGTCGTGATATTGCGAACCAGACGATTTACTTCCACCATAAATTGCAGCAGCAAACCCTGAGCATAGAGATCGCCACCGGGTTTTCCACCGTAAAATTCAATGGTCAGTTTTTCCAACAGATCCTGCAGTGCTGCGCGGCGGATTTTATCCGGGCGGAGTAGGTTTGTGTGCATTGGGGAATCATGATCAAAGCAGCCGGTGAGATCTGAAAAATCTCCACCCAGTCCGGCAAGATAGTTTCGATCGATCCACAGTACGATTCGCTCGTACATTGCATTGGGACGAATCTGCGCCTGATGAAGTTCCTGCGGGCTGATGAGCAGCAGATCTCCGGGTTCCAGGTGGTGGGTTTTACCCTCTACCAGAAAATCCACATTGCCTTCTAAGAGAAAATAAATTTCAAAAAAATCATGGTGATGAATGCTGATGTTTTCCCCTTTTCTGTCCCGATAGTGGAATACTTCAAACTGTTTATTCATCATGCTTTGGCGATAATCGAAGCTTTGGGCCTTGGTTGCCATGTCAGCCACCTCCTGTATGCTAGATTACAGCAAGAAACGCAATGTGTCAAACAATATTTGTTATTTTGATTGCGAATTTTTTGTGATATACTGAATGTATCAAAAGAAAAGGAGCGCATGACATGAAACCTTTTTTAAGTAAGGATTTTTTGCTCAGTAATCCCACCGCTGTAACGCTCTACCATGAGCATGCAGCACACATGCCCATTTATGATTACCACTGCCACATTGATCCCAAGGATATCTACGAAGATCGCCGTTTCGAGAATATCACCCAGGTCTGGCTGGGAGGAGACCACTACAAGTGGCGCATCATGCGCTCCAATGGCGTGCCGGAGGAATATATTACCGGCGCGGCATCTGATCGGGATAAATTCCAGAAATTTGCAGAAGCTCTTCCCAGAGCCATCGGCAATCCTATGTACCACTGGTGCCATCTGGAGCTGAAGAATTACTTCGGCTACGAGGGTGCCCTGAATGGCGAGACCGCACAAAAGGTGTGGGATCTGGCACTGGAGAAACTGGCTGATCCCAGTTTCAGCGCAAGGGGCCTGATTGCCAAGAGCAATGTTGCAATGGTCGGCACCACGGACGATCCTTGCAGCAATCTGGAGTATCACAAGCTGATTGCTGAATCCGGATTCGCAACCAAGGTTTGCCCCAGTTTCCGTCCTGACCCTGCACTGAACCTTCATAAGGTCGGCTTTGCATCCTATGTAAAGAAACTGGCAGAAGCTGCCAAGATGGAAATTCGTTGCGCATCCGATGTTGCAAAGGCACTGACAGAGCGCATCGAGTTCTTCGATTCCATGGGCTGCCGCGCTGCGGACCACGGCCTTGACTATGTGATCTACCAGCAGGCTACTGCTGAGGAGATTGAGGCAGCTTTCCAGAAGGCTCTGGCAGGAGAGCAGCTGACCAAGTTTGAGATCGAGGCATATCAGACTTATCTGCTGGTGCACTGCGCCAAGGAATATGCCCGTCTGGGTTGGGTCATGCAGATTCACTTCAGCTGCATGAGAAATCCCAATTCCAAGGCTTTTGCCACCCTGGGTGCAGACAGCGGCTTTGACTGCATGGCTGTCACCGATAGCTGCGCAGCACTGTACGCCCTGATGGACGCACTTGAAAAGGATAACAGCCTGCCTAAGACGGTGCTGTACAGCCTGAACCCTGCCGACGATCAGTGGCTGGATACGCTGCTGGGCGCTTTCCAGAGCAGCGAGATTCCCGGTAAGATTCAGCACGGTTCTGCCTGGTGGTTCAATGACAACAAGACCGGAATGCAGGATCAGCTGACCAGCCTTGCCAATCTGGGCATTCTGGGCAACTTTATCGGCATGCTCACCGATTCCCGGAGCCTGCTGAGCTATGCCCGCCACGAGTATTTCCGCCGAATCCTGTGCAATCTGATTGGTACTTGGGTCGAAAACGGCGAGTATCCTGCGGATATGGAGTTCCTTGGCTCTTTGGTAGAGGATATTTGCGCCAACAACGCAAAGCGCTACTTTAATCTGTAATTCAAAGAACGAAAAAATATATAGGAGGATCATTTATGCCAATGCAAATGGGTTTCCGTTGGTACGGCGAAGGCAACGACAACATCAAGCTGTCCGACATCAAGCAGATTCCCGGCGTTACCAGCATTGTCTGGGCACTGCACCACAAGATGCCCGGCGAAATCTGGGAAGTAGAAGAAATCGCTGAGGTTAAAAAACAGCTGGACGAGTATGGTTTCAACATGGATGTTGTTGAGTCTGTCAATGTCCACGACGACATCAAAATCGGTCTGCCTACCCGCGATATGTATATCGAAAACTACAAGCAGACCATCCGCAATCTGTCCAAGTTCGGTGTGAAGGTTATCTGCTATAACTTCATGCCCATCTTCGACTGGACCCGTTCGGACCTGTTCCACCCCGTGGGTGACGGTTCTACCGCACTGTTCTATGAAAAGAACATGATTCAGGATGACTACAACTCCATGGCAAAGTATATCCTGGACTTCACCGAGAAGTACAATATGACCTTCCCCGGCTGGGAGCCTGAGCGTATGGCCAAGCTGGACGAGCTGTTCAAGGCATATGCAGATGTTGACCACGAAAAGCTGTGGGGCAACCTGAAGTACTTCCTGGAAGCAATTATGCCTACCTGCCGGGAGTGCGACATCAAAATGGCCATCCACATGGACGATCCCCCCTGGGATATCTTCGGCCTGCCTCGTCTGCTGACCAATGCAGAGAACATTGACCGTTTCCTGAAGATGGTTGACGATGAGTATAACTGCCTGACCCTGTGCTCCGGCTCCCTCAACGCAGACCCCAACAACAATGTTGCAGACATTGTCCGTAAGCACTGCGATCGCATCGCATTTGCTCACATCCGCAATGTCAAGCATTTTGAAAATGGGGACTTCTCCGAGGCAAGCCACCGCGACTGCGACGGCGACACCGGCATTCTGGAGATCCTGAAGGCATACCACGACTGCGGTTACGAAGGCTATATCCGTCCTGACCACGGCCGCCACCTGTGGGGCGAAGGCCCTGGCACCGTCCGTCCTGGCTACGGCCTGTATGACAGAGCACTGGGCATCATGTATATGCTGGGTGTTTGGGATATGCTGGACAGACTG
Source organism: Oscillospiraceae bacterium (assembly GCA_020025575.1). Lineage (GTDB taxonomy): Bacteria > Bacillota > Clostridia > Oscillospirales > Oscillospiraceae > Faecousia. Next base: position 11,758 of record JAHHRW010000023.1, read on the forward strand.
GAAGGCAAAAACTAATATTGAATCATCAAAATATTGTATATAAAATATTTGGAGGTAATGAATCATGATGAATCTTCCCTTGAACATTGATTACACTGGTAAGGTTGTTGTTGTTACTGGTGCTGGCGGACTGATCTGCGGCGCTATGGCTCGTGCATTTGCTCAGAGCGGCGCTAAGGTTGCAGCTCTGGACCTGAACGAGGAGGCTGTTAAGAAGCTGGCTGACGAGCTGAAGGCTGAAGGCTTTATCTGCGAGGGCTACAAGGCTAACGTTCTGGAAGCTGAGGCTCTGGAAGAAGTCCATCAGGCTGTCCTGAAGGATCTGGGTCCCTGCGATATCCTGGTGAACGGTGCAGGCGGCAACAATCCCCGTGCTACCACCGATAACGAGTACCATCACGAGGCTAAGGAAGGCGGCAAGTCCTTCTTTGATCTGGACGCTTCCGGCGTTGACTTTGTCTTCAAGCTGAACTTCCAGGGTACCCTGCTGCCCACTCAGACCTTTGCTAAGGACATGGCTGAAAAGAAGCATGGCTGCATCCTGAACATTTCTTCCATGAATGCTTACACCCCTCTGACCAAGATTCCTGCATACTCCGCTGCTAAGGCTGCTATTTCCAACTTCACTCAGTGGCTGGCTACCCACTTTGCTGGTACCAACATCCGCTGCAACGCAATTGCTCCCGGCTTCCTGGTTTCCGCTCAGAATGAGAAGCTGCTGTTCAACGAGGATGGCACTCCCACCGCTCGTTCCGCTAAGATTCTGAACAACACCCCCACCGGTCGTTTTGTTGAGTCCAGTGAGCTGCTGGGTGGTACCCTGTTCCTGTGCGACGACAAGGCTGCTTCCGCTATCACCGGTGTGGTTCTGCCCATCGACTGCGGCTTTGCTGCTTACTCCGGCGTGTAAGGGGGAGCAAACATGGATGTCCTGAATAGACTGGCAAATGCCGGTGTTGTCCCCGTTGTTGTTCTGGAAAATGCCAAGGACGCAGTGCCCACTGCAAATGCAATGGTCGCTGGCGGCATTGATGTTATGGAAATCACTTTCCGTACCGCTGCTGCTGCAGACTCCATCAAGGCTGTTTCCGAAAATTGCCCCGATATGCTGGTTGGTGCTGGCACCATCCTGAATCTGGAGCAGTGCAAGCTGGCAGTCTCCATGGGTGCCAAGTTCATTGTCTCCCCCGGCTTCGATGCAGAAGTTGTGGGCTGGTGCATTGAAAACGGCATTGCTGTCACCCCCGGCTGTGTCACTCCCACCGAGATTACCGCAGCTGTCAACATGGGTCTGAAGGTTGTTAAGTTCTTCCCCGCAAATGTTTACGGCGGTCTGAATGCGATGAAGAACCTGTCCGCACCCTTTGTGGGCGTCAAGTTCATGCCCACCGGCGGTGTAAATGCAGCCAACGTGAGAGAGTACATTGACGCTCCCTTCATCCACGCAGTTGGCGGCAGCTGGGTTTGCCCCAAGGCTGACATTGCTGCTGGCAATTTTGAAAAGATTACTGCCCTGTGCGCCGAAGCCCGTCAGGCTGCTTTCGGTTAATGTGATAGAGAAAGAGGATTTTTCAATATGGCAAAGATTATTACCTTTGGCGAGCTGATGCTCCGCCTGCAGCCTTACAACTACGAGCGTTTCGTTCAGTGTGACCATGTAGAGTTCACCTTCGGCGGCGGTGAAGCCAACGTTGCTGTGTCTCTGGCAAACTACGGCATGGATGCAGCTTTCGTTTCCAAGCTGCCCACCCACGCCATCGGTCAGGCCGCTGTCAACAGCCTGCGCCGCTATGGTGTAGATACTTCTAAGATTGTCCGCGGCGGCGACCGTGTGGGCATCTACTTCAACGAGAAGGGCGCTTCTCAGCGTGGCTCTGTCTGCGTTTATGACCGTGCTCATTCCGCTATTCAGGAAGCTTCCACCAGCGATTTCGACTGGGACAGCATCTTCGAGGGCGCTGATTGGTTCCATTTCACCGGCATTACTCCCGCACTGGGTGAAAATGTTGTGGAGATCTGCAAGGATGCCTGCAAGGCTGCAAAGGCTCGTGGCATTAAGATTTCCTGCGACCTCAACTACCGTGGCAAGCTGTGGACCCGTGAGCAGGCTCGTGCTGCTATGACCGAGCTGTGCCAGTACGTGGATGTGTGCATCTCCAACGAAGAGGATGCAAAGGATGTCTTCGGCATTGAGGCTGAGGCTACTGACATCTACGGCGGCTCCCTGAACCATGAGGGTTACAAGTCCGTTGCAAAGCAGCTGGCTGACAAGTTCGGCTTTGAGATGGTTGCCATCACCCTGCGTGAGAGCCACTCTGCATTTGACAACGGCTGGAGCGCAATGCTCTATAATGTTGCCAAGGACGAGTACTGCTTCTCCAAGAAGTACAACCTGCACATCATCGACCGCGTTGGCGGCGGTGACTCCTTCGGCGGCGGCCTGATCTACAGCCTGCTGTCCGGCAAGGATACTCAGGCAGCAGTTGAGTTTGCAGTTGCAGCTTCCGCTCTGAAGCACTCCATCGAGGGCGACTACAACATGGTTACCGTTGCTGAAGTTGAGAAGCTGGCTGGCGGCGATGGCTCCGGCCGTATTCAGAGATAATCTGATCATTTTTTCCAAGTAATTTCTTTCATTGTGTTTCGAAAAAATACCCAATCCTGAGCTTTTTCAGGATTGGGTATTTTTGCTTTTGGAGAAATCGTGAAATTTTGAGCAAAATCAAACTGCACACAGTGTCTTGAAAATCATTTCTCAAACTGGAAATCTTTTCACAGAATATGCATTGCATTCTTGGACAAGATATGAGTGCGGAAAGAAATCGTTTCTCTTGGGAAACGACTTCTTCCCAAGAGATAAGAAAAGGAGAGAAATATTATGAAGAACAACAATCAGATCAACATTCCTGAGGCAAGAGAAGCGATGGACAAGTTCAAGATGCAGGCTGCAAACGAAGTCGGCGTGAACCTGAGCAATGGCTACAACGGCAACCTGACTTCTCGTGAGGCCGGTTCTGTCGGCGGTCAGATGGTCAAGAAAATGGTTGAGGCTTACGAGCAGGGTCTGCAGTAATTTTCCCCTGAAAATGCCCGGAGGATCTTCCTCCGGGTTTTTTCTTTTGGCAACAGAAAAGACGCCCTGCGTTCACAGGGCGCCTTTTCGAGCATAAAACGAATAA